>NZ_JBVISJ010000004.1:508664-701423 GCF_055575575.1 Streptomyces sp. NPDC034049 | reverse complement strand
CGACGCACCGTCCTGATTCACCGCCGAACCCCGCACCACCGCCAACACCCGATGACCCAGCCGCCGCGCATCCGACAACCGCTCCACCAACAGCAACCCCACACCCTCCGACCACCCCGTACCATCCGCACCCGCAGCGAACGCCTTGCACCGACCATCCGCAGACAACCCACGCTGCCGCGAGAACTCCACGAACGTCGTCGGCTGCGACATCACCGTCACCCCACCGGCCAACGCCAGATCACACTCACCGTTGCGCAACGCACCCGCAGCCAGATGCAACGCCACCAGGGACGAGGAGCAGGCGGTGTCGACCGTGACGGCGGGACCTTCCAGGCCGTACGTGTAGGCGATCCGGCCGGAGATGACGCTGGAGAGGTTGCCCGCGAGGAGGAAGCCCTCGTACTCGCCGGGCCGGGCGACCACGCGGGCCGCGTAGTCGTCGTACATGGCGCCGGTGAAGACGCCGGTCGCGGTGCCGCGGAGCGAGGTGGGGTCGATGCCGGCGTCCTCGAAGGTCTCCCACGCCGTCTCCAACAGCAACCGCTGCTGCGGATCCGCCGCCGTCGCCTCCCTCGGCGACATCCCGAAAAACTCCGGATCGAACAGATCCGCCTCATGCAAGAACCCACCATGACGCGCATAACTCGTCCCCGCACGCCCCGGATCCGGATCGAACAACCCCTCCAGATCCCACCCCCGATTCACCGGGAAACCACTCACCGCATCCACACCACCGGCCACCAACCGCCACAGATCCTCAGGCGACCCCACCCCACCCGGAAAACGACACGCCATCCCCACGATCGCGATGGGTTCGTCGGCCCTGGTCGTGCGCCGGGTGGCCGCGGCCGGTGCCTCCGTCTCGACCGCGCGGCCGAGCAGATAGGCGGCGAGCGGGGCCGGGGCCGGGTGGTCGAAGACCAGGGTGGTGGGCAGCCGCAGACCGGTGGCCCGGGCCAGTTCGTTGCGCAGTTCCACGCCGCTCATGGAGTCGAAGCCCATGTCGTTGAAGGCACGGTCGGGGGCGACGGCGCCTGCTCCGGAGTGGCCGAGCACCGCGGCGACCTTGGTGCGCACCAGGTCGAGCACGGTCTCCTTGCGCTTGTCCTCGGGGAGCGCGGCGATCTGCCGGACCCAGGAGGACTCTCCGGCGGCGTCCGGACCGGAGGCCCGGGCGACGCGGCGGAGGCGGGCGGGGACGAGGCCCCGGAGGAGCGGATGCGGCTCGGCGGCACCGGCCCCGGACAGCCGCAGCGGTACGGGGGCCAGCAGCGGGGCGTCCGAGGTCCGGGCCAGGTCGAAGAGGGCGAGCCCCTGTTCGACGGTGAGGGGCGGCATCCCGGCCCGCTCCCAGCGGGCGATCTCGGCGGGCGTCAGCGTGGCCCCCATGCCGTGGGTGGCGTCCCACAGGCCCCAGGCGAGGGATGTGGCGGGCAGGCCCTGGGCGCGGCGGTGCTGTGCCAGTGCGTCGAGGTAGGTGTTGGCGGCCGCGTAGTTGCTCTGGCCGGCGGTGCCGACGAGGCCGGACACCGAGGAGAACAGGACGAACGCGCGCAGGTCGAGCCCGCCGGTCAGTTCGTGCAGGTGCCGGGCGGCGTCCGCCTTGGGGCCGAGCACGGTGTGCAGGCGTTCCGGGCTCAGCGCCAGGGCGGTCGTGTCGTCGAGGACGCCGGCGGTGTGCACCACCGCGGTGAGCGGGTGGTCGCCGGGCACCGAGTCGAGGAGGGCGGCGACGGCCTCGCGGTCGGCGATGTCGGCGGCCTCGACGCGGACGGTGGCGCCCTGTGCGGTGAGGTCGGCGACGAGTGCGTCCGCACCGGGCGCGTCGGGGCCGCGGCGGCTGACCAGCAGCAGGTGCCGGGCACCGTGTTCGGTCACGAGATGGCGGGCGAAGAGGGCGCCGAGTCCTCCGGTGCCGCCGGTGACGAGGACGGTGCCGTCGGGCGCGAACCCGGACTCGGCGCCGTCGGCGCGGACGGTGTCCGCGGGGGCCAGTCGGGGTGCGTGGAACGTCCCGCCGCGCAGCGCGAGTTGCGGCTCCCCGGTGGCGAGGGCGGCGGTGAGGAGCCCGGCGGTACCGGTCTCGGTGTCCGCGACGGCGACGTCGAGGTCGACCAGGACCACCCGGTCCGGGTGTTCGGTCTGGACCGAGCGGAGCAGGCCCCAGACGGGGGCCGCGTCGAGGTCGGTGACGTCCTCGCCGGGGAGGGCGCCGACCGCGCCCGACGTCAGGACGGCGAGGCGGGCCGTGGTGAACCGTTCGTCGGCCAGGAACTCCTGGACCAGACGCAGCACCCGCAGGGTCGGCGTGTGCCGGTCGTCCGCGGCGGTGGTGCCGTGCGCCCCGTACTGCCGTACGACGACGACGTCGGCCGCCGTCACGTCGGCGAGACCGTCCCGTGCCTCCGCGAAGGCGGGTTCCGTCGCGGGGGTGTCGTGCCGGGGCGCGGCGAGGGCCGGCCAGGTGAGGGTGTAGAGCGTGTCGGCCGCCGTGGTGCGGCCCGTCGCGGCGAGCTTCTGCCGGTCGACGGGGCGCAGGGTGAGGGACTCGATCTCGGCCACGGGGGCTCCGGTGCCGGAGGCCAGCATCATCCGGTAGGTGTCGGTGCCGTGCGGGCTGATCCGGACGCGCAGGTCGGCGGCGCCGACGGCGTGCAGGGTGACGCCGGACCAGGCGAAGGGCAGCCGGATGCTGTCGTGGTCGGTGCCGTCGGCCGCCGCGAGGACCAGGGGGTGCAGGGCGGCGTCGAGGAGCGCGGGGTGCAGGCCGTAGTGTTCGGCCGCTTCGGCGGGGCCTTCGGGCAGGTGTATCTCCGCGTAGAGGTCGTCCCCGTCGCGCCAGGCCGCGGTGAGGCCCTGGAAGGCGGGGCCGTAGTCGTAGCCGAGGGCGGTGAGGCGGTCGTAGGCGGCGGCGAGCGGTTCGGGCCGGGCGCCGTCGGGCGGCCAGCTGGTCAGGTCCTCGCCGGTCGTCGCGGGGGCCGGCGGGGTGAGGGTGCCGGAGGCGTGCCGGGTCCACCGTCGTGTGTCGTCCGCGGCGGTGTCGGGGCCCGCGTGGACGGTGAACGGCCGGGCCCCGGTGGGGTCGGGCGCGCCGACGGCCACCTGGACGCGGACCGACCCGCTCTCCGGTACGACGAGGGGTGCTTCGAGGGTGAGGTCGTCGATCCGGGGGGCGCCGACGTGGCCGCCCGCGGCGACGGCCAGTTCGAGGAAGGCCGTGGCGGGCAACAGGACGGTCCCGGTGATGGCGTGGTCGGCGAGCCAGGGGTGGTCGCGCAGTGACAGCCGGCTGGTGAGGAGGGTGCCGTCGTTCTCGGCGACTGCGACCACGGTGGCGAGGAGTGGGTGGTCGGCGGTGTCCAGGCCGAGCCCTCGCGCGTCGACGGGGGCCTCGGGGGTGAGCCAGTAGTGCTCGCGCTGGAAGGCGTACGTCGGCGGTTCGAACGGGGCGGTGCCGGCCGGGTGGAGGGACCAGCCGTCCAGGGGGGCGCCGGCCGTGTGGGCGCGGGCGAGGCCGCGGGCGAACGTGTCGGTCTCGGGGCGGCCCGGCCGCAGCAGTGCGACGCAGGTGGTGGCGGTCCCGGCGAGGGACTCCTGGGCCAGGGCGGTGAGGACGGCGTCGGGGCCGACCTCCACCAGGACGGTGGCGCCCTGGCGGTCCAGTTCCCGTACGGCGTCGTGGAAGCGGACGGTGGCCCGGATCTGTCCGGACCAGTAGTCGGGCGAGGCGAGTTCGTCGGCGGTGGCGAGCACACCGGTCACCGTGGACACCAGGGGGATGTCGGGGGCCCGCAGGCTCAGGCCCGCCGCGATCGCGCGGAACTCGTCGAGGACGTCGTCCATGTGCGGCGAGTGGAAGGCGTGGCTCACCTTCAGTCGGCTGGTCTTGCGGCCCTCGGCCCGCAGGCCGTCGGCGACCGCTTCGGCGGCGTCCGTGTCACCGGAGATCACCACCGAGCGGGGGCCGTTGACGGCGGCGATGCTCACGGCGTGCTCGTGGCCCCGGAGGGCCCGCAGGGTCTCGTCCTCCGCGGCCTGTACGGCGATCATGGCGCCGCCGGGCCGGGCGGACTGCATCAGCCGGGCACGGGCGGCGACGAGGGTCGCGGCGTCGTCGAGCGTGAGCACGCCCGCGGCGTGGGCGGCGGCGAGTTCGCCGATGGAGTGGCCGGCGACCAGGTCGGGAGTGGTCCCGTGGTGGGTCAGCAGCCGGAACAGCGCGATCTCGGTGGCGAACAGCGCGGGCTGGGTGAAACTCGTCCGGTGGATCAGCTCGGCGTCCGGGCCGTCCGGGTCGGCGAGGACGACCTCGCGCAGCGGACGCTCCAGCTTTCCGTCGAACGCCGCGCACACGGCGTCGAAGGCGGCGGCGTAGACCGGTGAGGCCGCGTACAGTTCCCGTCCCATGCCGAGCCGCTGGGCGCCCTGCCCGGTGAAGAGAAGGGCGGTGCGGCCGGCGTCGGCGGCGCTGCCGGTCACGGCGTCCGGGACGTCCGCGAAGGGGGTGCCGGCGGCCAGTGCCTCCAGTGCGGCGAGCCGGTCGGCCACGGTGGCGCCGAAGACGGCGGCCCGTTCCTCGAAGGAGGTGCGGCGGGTGGCGAGGGCGTGGCCCACCGCGGCGGTGCCGTCGGCGTCGGACACGCCGGCCCCGGTGACGCTGTCACGCAGCCGGGCGGCCTGGGCGCGCAGCGCGTTCTCGTCGCGGCCGGACAGCAGCCAGGGCGCGGGCAGGCCCGCACTGCCGGTGTCGGCGCGCGTGCCGTCGGGCCCGGCGGGTGGCGTCGGAGTGGCCTCGGTGGGGTCGTGTTCGAGGATCACGTGAGCGTTGGTGCCGCTGATGCCGAAGGAGGACACGGCGGCGCGCCTCGGGCGGGTGCCGGTGGGCCAGTCGCGGGGCTCGACGAGGAGCTCCACGGCTCCCGTGGACCAGTCGACGTGCGGCGAGGGCCGGTCGACGTGCAGGGTCCGGGGCAGCTCGGCGTGCCGCATCGCCTGGACCATCTTGATCACGCCGCCGACCCCGGCCGCGGCCTGCGCGTGGCCGATGTTGGACTTCAGCGAGCCCAGGTACACGGGCTCGGCGCCGTCGCGGTCGCTGCCGTACGTGGCGAGGATCGCCTCGGCCTCGATGGGGTCGCCGAGCCTGGTGCCGGTGCCGTGCGCCTCGACGGCGTCGACCTCGGCGGCGGTCAGTCGCGCGTCGGCCAGGGCCTCGCGGATGACGCGCCGCTGGGCGAGGCCGCTGGGAGCGGTGAGGCCGTTGCTGGCGCCGTCCTGGTTGATCGCGGAGCCGCGGACGACGGCGAGGACCGGGTGACCGTTGCGGCGGGCGTCGGAGAGCCGCTCCACGAGGAGCATGCCGACGCCCTCGCCCCAGCCCGTGCCGTCGGCGCCGTCGGCGAACGACTTGCAGCGGCCGTCGGGGGCCAGGCCCCGCTGCCGGGAGAACTCCACGAACATGCCGGGCGACGACATCACCGCGGCGCCGCCGGCCAGGGCGAGGTTGGTCTCGCCGGACCGCAGGGAGCGGACGGCGAGGTGCAGGGCGGTGAGGGAGGAGGAGCAGGCGGTGTCCACGGTGACGGCGGGGCCGACGAGGCCGAGCTGGTAGGCGATGCGGCCCGACATCACGCTGGCGGTGGAGCCGGTCAGCACGTTGCCCTGTACGTTGCGGGGCGCGTCCTGCATGCGCGGTCCGTACTCCAGCGACGTGGCGCCCACGAAGACGCCGGTCCGGGTGCCGTGCAGCGAGGCGGGCAGGACCCCAGCGCGTTCGACGGCCTCCCAGGACGTCTCCAGCAGCAGCCGCTGCTGGGGGTCCATGGCGAGGGCCTCGCGCGGTGAGATGCCGAAGAAGGCGGCGTCGAACTCGCCCGCGTCGTGCAGGAATCCGCCGTGCCGGACGGAGCTGGTGCCCGGCCGGTCCGGGTCGGGGTCGTACAGGTCGCCGGACCAGCCTCGGCCGTCGGGGAAGGCGGAGACGGCGTCGGTGCCCTCGGCGACCAGTCGCCACAGGCTCTCCGGTGAGGAGACGCCGCCGGGGTAGCGGCAGGCCATGCCGATGATGGCGATCGGCTCGCTGTCCTCGGCCACGGTGCCCGGGGCGGCGCTCTCGCCGTCGTCACCGAGCAGTTCGGCCTCGATGAAGCGGGCCAGCCTGCGGGGCGTGGGGTGGTCGAACAGGAGGCTCGTGGGCAGGCGCAGCCCGGTCGCCCGGGCCAGCGCCGAGCGGAGTTCGGTGGTCATGAGGGAGCTGAAGCCCAGCTCCTGGAAGGGGGTCAGCGCGTCGACGGCCTCGCCGTCCGTGTGGCCGAGGACGGCGGCGATGTGCTCGTCGACGAGTGCGGTGACGGCCTGCCCGCGGGCGGTGCCGGACAGTTCGGCCAGGCGTGCGCCCAGCGCGCCGCGTGGCTGCGCGGGGGCCGCCTCCTGCGGTGTGTCGTCCTCGTGCGCGGTGGCGGGGTCCGGGCCGTCGGCGGGTGCGGTGCCCGTGCGGGCCGGTCCGTCGAACCAGTGGCGCCTGCGCTGGAAGGCGTAGGTGGGGAGGTCGACGCGCCGGACCCCCGGTCCGCCGGTCAGCGCGGACCAGTCGATGTCGGCGCCCCGGGTGAAGGCGGTGGCGAGTGCCGTGAGCAGTGTCTGCGTCTCCGGCCGCCCGCGGCGCAGCGTCCCCACGGCCACGACGGCGCCGGGGTCCTCGACGGTGTCCTCGGCGAGGGCGGACAGGACGCTGTCGGGGCCGGCCTCGATCAGCGTGGTGACGCCCTCGGCCTCCAGGCGGCGCACGGAGTCGGCGAAGCGGACGGCCCTGCGGATCTGGCGGACCCAGTGGTCGGGCGAGGAGAGTTCCTCGTCGCCGGCGAGGTCGCCGGTGACGTTGGAGACGACGGGGATGCGTGCCGGGCGGTAGGTGAGGCTCTCCGCGACCCGGCGGAACTCGTCGAGGACGCCGTCCATGTGCGGCGAGTGGAAGGCGTGGCTGACGGTGAGCGCTCTGGTCCGGCGGCCGCGCTCGCGCAGTCGTCGCGCGACGTCCTCCACGATGTCGGCGTCGCCCGAAATCACGGTCGAGGTGGGTGAGTTGACGGCCGCGACGGCGACCCGGCCCTCCAGTCCGGCGAGTTCGGCCGCGACCTCCTCCTCGCCGGCCTGTACGGAGATCATCGCGCCGTCGCCGCGGGCCTTCTGCATGAGCCGGCCACGGGCCGCGACCAGCCGGGCCGCGTCCGCGAGGTCGAGGACACCGGCGACGTGGGCTGCGGCGAGTTCGCCGACGGAGTGTCCGGCGACGTAGTCGGGCCGCACCCCGAGGGATTCGAGCAGCCGGTACAGGGCGACCTCGACGGCGAACAGCGCGGGCTGGGCCCAGGCCGTCTCGTCCAGTCCCTCGCCGGTGGTGAGGATCTGCGCGAGGGGTCGTGGCAGGTGCGGATCGAGGGCCGCGGCGACCTCGTCGAAGGCGGCCGCGTAGGCGGGGAACGCGGCGTGGAGCTCCTGCCCCATGCCGATGCGCTGGGCGCCCTGGCCGGTGAACAGGACGGCCGTGCGGCCGTCCGCGGCGGCCCCGGTGACCACGTCGGCCGCCGGGCGGCCCTCGGCGAGGGCGGCGGTGCCGTCGAGCAGGCCCGCCAGGTCGGGGGCGAGGACCACGGCCCGGTGGCGGAAGACGGTGCGGGACGTGGCCAGGGACCAGCCGACGTCCCGGGGGGACGGCCCGGTCGCGGTCACGTGGGCGTGCAGGCGCCCGGCCTGGGCGCGCAGCGCGGTGTCACCGGCGGCGGAGACGACCCAGGGCAGCACGGCGGGCGTGGCGGCGGGCCGCTCGCCGTCGGGGGCGTCGGCGTCCGTGGTGGCCGGTGCTTCGGCGAGCACGACGTGACAGTTGGTGCCGCCCATGCCGAAGGAGCTGACGCCGGCCACCAGCGGGCGGTCCGGGTGCGGCCACGGGGCCGGTTCTCGCTGGACGGCGAGCCGGAGGTCCGTCAGCGGGATCGCGGGGTTCGGTGTCTCGAAGTTGAGGCTGGGGGGAAGCCGGCGGTGGTGCAGGGCCAGCAGGGTCTTGATCAGCCCGGCGATGCCCGCCGCGCCTTCCAGGTGACCGATGTTGGTCTTCACCGACCCGACCCGCAGCGGGTCGTGCTCGGGGCGCCCGGCGCCGAGCACGGCGCCGAGCGCGGCGGCCTCCACTGGGTCGCCGACGGGGGTGCCGGTGCCGTGCAGTTCCACGTACTGCACGGCACCGGCGGCGATCTCCGCCCGCCGGTAGGCGGTGCGCAAGACCTGCTCCTGGGCGGCCCGGCTCGGCACGGTGAGTCCGTCTGTGGCTCCGTCGTTGTTGACCGCGCTGCCGCGGATGACGCCGTAGACACGGTCGCCGTCGGCGACCGCCTGCCGCAGCGGCTTGAGAAGGACGACACCGCCTCCCTCGCCGGGCACGAAGCCGCCTGCGCGGGCGTCGAAGGTGTAGGTGACGCCGTCGGGCGACAGGGCACCGAACCGCTGCTCGGTGACGGTGTTCTCGGCGAGGAGGTTGAGGTTGACGCCGGCGGCGATCGCGGTGGTGGACTCGCCGCTGCGCAGACTCTCGCAGGCCAGGTGCACGGCGACCAGGGAGGACGACTGGGCGGAGTCCACGGTCAGGCTGGGGCCGTGCAGTCCGAGGTGGTACGAGACGCGGTTGGCGATGACGCCGCGGTTGACGCCGGTCATGGTGTGCTGGCCGATGGCGTCAGTGCCGCGCTGGTAGAGCAGGTTGGTGTAGTCGTCGCGGAGCGTGCCGACGAACACCGAGGTGGGTGTCGAGCGCAGGGAGGCGGGCCGGATGCCCGCGTCCTCGAACGCCTCCCAGACCAGTTCGAGGACGAGTCGCTGCTGGGGGTCCATCGCGGCGGCCTCACGCGGGGAGATGGCGAAGAACGAGGCGTCGAAGTCGGCCACGCCGTCGAGGAATCCGCCGCGCCGGAGGGCGGACGGCTCCCCCGTCCCCCACCGGTCCTCCGGCACGTCCGTGATCGCGCTGGTGCCGCCGAGCAGCTCCCAGAAGGCGGCGGGGCCGTCCGCTCCCGGCAGCCGGCAGGCGAGTCCGACGACAGCGATCGGCTCGTTCTCCCCGGGGTGAGTGTCGATCGCCGGAGCATGCTCATTCATCATGAACTTCCGCTGCCCTTCCATAAACCGAATTCCCTTGGCGCAGACCCGTACCGCGCCTCGTGGCGCAAGTCACGCATTTCTTCGGGCCCGACTGTCCACGCATCTCGCGGAGGGAATGTGACGCGATCCCGATAATCCGACCCTACGTACCCGACGGAATTCCATCGCCAATGTCGGGCCACGGCCCGGTAATTGCCGGCAACCGACGTCACACGGAAGCTGCCCGGCCCGTGGACGCGCACGGGCCGGGCAGCGTGTCCGGGGCGGTGGGGGTGCCGCCGCCGGATCGGAGGAGGAGCGAGGCGGGCGGGCTCAGGAGGACGACAGCACCAGTCGTTCCCCGGCCTGTTCCCGGAGGATGACGCACACGTCGGTGAGGGCCTCCTCCAGCCGTCCGATCTCCTCGTCGGTGAGCAGCACCGACGGCTCGAACCGCAGTGTGTCGACGGCGCTGGCGGTGGGGAACGTGCGGATGGAGTGCCGGTTCAGCAGGTGCCCGGCGATGACGTAGCCGAAGAGTCCGCCGGCGGCCGCCTCGCGGATCGCCGGGTGCTCGGCCGCGGACTGGTCGTGGAACGCGAACCCGAGCATCAGGCCCCGGCCCCGGACCTCCTTGACCACGTCGGGGAAGGCTGTGCGGACCTTCTCCAGGGCCGCCCGCAGCGCGGCGCCGCGCTCGTCGGCCTGCCGGTAGGCCCGGCCGCCGTCCCGCTCCAGCATGTCGAGGACCGTGAGCGCGAGGTGGCAGGAGAAGGCGTCCTTGGCGAACGTCGAGCTGTGCACCAGCTCGAACTGCGCGCGGTAGCGCGTCTGCCGCACGAGCATCACGGACGCCTTGGCCAGGCCGCCGCCCAGGGATTTGGCGAGCGTGTAGTAGTCGCCGCGCAGGCCCATCCGCGAGCTGGCGAGGAGGCTGCCGGTGCGGCCGAGACCGCTCTGGATCTCGTCGAGGACGAGCGGACAGCCGGTGGCGTCGGCGAACTCCTGGATGATCCGGGCGTCGTCGTCGGACAGCGGCCGGATGCCGCCCTCGCCCTGGATCGGCTCCAGCAGGAAGGCGCACAGGGCGGGGTGTTCGCGCTCCACGACACGGACCTCCCCGTCCTCGGCGGTGAGGCCCAGCAGCACGCCGCGCTCCTCGGCGAGCACCTGGTCGAGCGCCTCGCGGCTGCCTCGCGGCACGAACCTGGCGCGGACGCCCAGCGCCGCGAACGGGGTGCGGTAGGCCTCGTTGTGGGTGAGCTGGACGCTGCCCATCAGCTTTCCGTGGAAGCCGCCCTCGAGCGCGAGGAACACCGGGTCCTTCGCCGCGCGTTCGGTGTTCCTGCGGGTGATCTCGGCGATCACCGGTGCCAGCGGGTCGCCGGCCGTGCGCTCGGTCGACAGCCGCGCGTACACGGCGTCGGGGACGGTGGCCGAGCCGTCGTCCACGGCGGCGCGGGCCCGCTCCACCCCGGCCGCGAGCTCCTCCAGGATCTCGCCCACCCGCAGCACGCGGTCGAGCTCGGCGTGCTTGACCGCCGCCTCGACCGCCTCCGCCCCGCTGTTGGCGAAGGTGGCGTAGTACGGCTCGTCGGTGCCCAGTTCCCGGTGGACGATCCGGTTCAGCTCGGCCGCGAGGCGGTTGGCGTAGGGGTGGAAGGAGAACTGCGCGTGCACCGGCACGTTCCCGTCCAGCAGCTCCCGGGCCCGGGCCACGATCTCGGGGTTGTTGTGTCCGAAGATCAGCGAGCCGTAGCCGCCGGCGTAGTCGAGGACGGGGGTCTCCTGCCCCTTCGCGTCGAGGCGGTAGAGCGTGTTGCCTTCGCCCCGCACGTACTCGACATCGAGGCCGGCCGAGGTCAGCAGGCCGCGCAGATACGGCTCCGCGAGCTCGGGGACGGCCAATTCGGGATTCATGTCCAGCTCCTTTTCAGCGCGGAATGCGCGTTCACCGGCAGACCGTGCCGATATCCTCTTCCGAGTGTTCCAGCGGGTGGTCACGCGGCGACCATCTGCTGAATTCCGGAAATGATGGGCGCCCGGTTACCCGCTGGTGAATCCGGACGTGGAGCGGGCATTTCTCACGTGAGGCTCCGGGCGTCCTCGTTCCCGCTGGCCGACAGCAGCAGTCGTACGAGTTGCTCGTTGGTGACCCGCTCGGGACGGTCCAGGGTGACCGTCGTGGCGTGGCTCTTGCCCCCGGCCCAGCCCGGCCTGCGCAGCAGCAGTTCGGGACCGGCTCCGACGACCACGCACAGGGGACCCGACCCGGCCGTCTTCGCCAGTTCCTCCACGGCGTCGAGTACCGCGTCGGGGGCGCGGTGGAGGTCGTCGATGCACAGCACGAGCGGCTCCCGGCACGCCGCCTGCTGGAACAGCTGGGCCCAGGCGCTCATGGTCTCGGCGACGGGCGGCCCGCCGAAGCGGTCGTCCACACCGATGCCGGCGGTGGCCACGAGCGGGCGGAGCCGGGAGACCAGCAGGGCGCAGGCCCGGTCGCTGGGGAAGAGCCGGCGGACCGTACGGGTCAGCGCGGCCGTCGCGTCCTCCCCGGGAGCCGCGCCGCAGTAGGCGGCCAGGATCTGGGCCGCCAGCCGGAGCCGGTGGCCGTCCTCGCCGGCCGCCGGGATCCGCCCGGTCAGGACGCGTGGCGCGTCGTTCTGCGCCCTGACCCAGCGTTCGAAGTCGCGCAGCAGCCGGGTCTTGCCGGTGCCGCGCTCCCCGAGCACCGTCACCAGGTGGGGCACGCCGCGGTGCCGGGTGCGCCGTACCAGCCCGCGCAGGATGTCCTGTTCGTACATCTCGGCGCCGTTCTCCTCGGCGGGCCCGTCGTCACGGACGCACAGCGCCTCCCAGCTGCCGGAGGCCGGGTCCGGCGGCCCGTAGCGCACGGCGTGCTCGCTCGTGCGCCGGACGGAGTCGGTGACCCGTACCTGCCCGGCCGGCACTTCGGAGAGCTGGGCCTGTGATTCGTCCAGGACGCTGCCGATGACGGTGGGGGTGTCCTCGTGGCTGCGGTGGCGCAGCAGTACCTCTCCACTGGTGACGGCGCACTGCACGGCCAGCCGCGGCGCCTCGGGGTCGCCGTCGGCGGGTACGTCGAGGAGGTCGCGGATGGCGAGCGCCGCGAGGACGGCCTGCCGGGCGTCGTCGTCGCTGGGCCCGTCGAGTCCGAAGACGGCGAGCGACATCGAGCCGATCGACGCGGTCACCGTGCCGCCGAACCGTTCGACCTGCTCCGTGACCAGGTGGCAGGCTCTCTCCAGCAGGGCGTCGACGTCCTTGGGGGCCACGTCGGCGCGGGTCGGGGCGAGCCGGGCGCGTACGGACATCGCGGAGACCGTGCGGCGCGTGGAGTGGGCGTGCCGTTCCGGCGCGGCCGGGTCGGGCACACGCTGCTGCGGCACGGTGATGCCCTCCGCCGGGGTGGCCCGGGTCTTCGGAGGCCGGCTCTCCCGGGGTTCCGGGGAGTCCGCGGGAACGGGGGCGGCGGCGGGCGGTTCGGTGGGGCCGACGCGGATCTCGGCCCGGCCGGCGAAGGGGTCGGGCGGGCCGGGACGGGCGAGGGAGAGGGTCGGGTCCTGCACGAGGATGGCCTGCTGGAGCTGCTGCAGTCCCCGGCCGGGCTCCAGACCGAGACTTTCGACGAGCACGGCGCGGACCCGGCTGTAGACGTTGAGGGCGTCCGCCTGCCGACCGCAGCGGTACAGGGCCAGCATGAGCTGACCGCACGACCGTTCGCGCAGCGGCTCGGCCTGCACCATCCGCTCCAGTTCGGCGAGGACGGAGTGGTGGTGGCCGCAGGCGAGCTGGGCGTCGAAGTAGTCCTCCATGACGTCGAGCCTGGTGTTCTCGATCGTGGCCAGTTCGGGCCACTGGATGCCGCTCTCCACCAGGTCCGCGAGGGCGGGCCCGCGCCACAGCGCGAGGGCGTCGCGCAGGAGCGCGGCGGCGGGCTCCGCGGCACCGCGCGCCAGTTGCTCCCTGCCCTGCGCGACCCGGGTGTGGAACAGCTGGAGGTCCACCCGTTCGGGGTCCACCCGCATCATGTAGCCGGGCGGCTGGGTCAGCAGGGCCGCGGCACCCGGCCCCCCTTCGGCCTTCCCGGAGGAAAGGATGTTGCGCAGGCCGTAGACCGCGTTCTGCAGGATCTTGCGTGCCGTGGCGGGGACGTCGTCGTAGCCCCACAGCGCGTTCATGAGGTGGCTCGTGGCGACCACCTTGTTCGTCTGGAGCAGGAGGAAACCGAGGGTGGCGCGCTGCTTGGTGCCGCCGAGGGGCACCTGCTCGCCCTGGTCGACAACTTCTATCGGACCCAGCATTCGGAACTGCATGACTCGCCCAACTCCATCCCCGTAAAGGCGGGATACGCGGGCGGGACGCGGAGTGGTCGATCCACGGCAACCGCCCGAATCCGTCAAGATCCGTCACCATCGTGCAGGGCCGTGGTCCAAGATCACTCAAATCTCGGGCACATGCCACTGTCCCGTGCCACGTCGTTGTGGGCGGGAGCCCCGTAGGGGTTCACGAAGGTCACCGCCTGTTGCTGTGCCGGTGACGAAACGCCTGGCGGTACCGGCGTTCACCTTCTGCGTGGTCGGCGGGAACCCCCGTCGCCACCGTCGACGTGCCGCTGTCCCGGACCGGCCGTCGGGGCATCCGTGGCGCCCGGGGCGGTCAGCCGAAACAGGCGACGGCGGTGGGACGGAGCCCCGGCACGGACGACAGGTGCCGCCGCGACCCCTCCGGGGCCTCGGGGTGGAACGCTCCGGACGGCTCCTCGCGCCCCGAGGAGCCGAGGATCTCGGCCTGGAGCCGACGCAGTTCCGCCGAGGGCTCCAGTCCGAGTTCCGTCTGGAGGATGCCGTAGAGCGCGTGGTAGGCCCGCAGCGCCTCACTCCGGCGTCCCGCCTGGTGCAGTGTCGAGATGAGCTGCCCGTGGAACCACTCGTGGAGCGGGAACTCCTCGACCAGAGCCCGCAGATCGGGCAGCAGATCACGCCGTCGGCCCAGCCTGTCCGCGATCTCGATGCGCAGTTCCAGGGCGTTGATCCGCAGTTCCTCGACGCGGGCGATCCGGCCGGCGAGCACGGTGCCGACCGGTACGCCGCTCAGCACCGGGCCGCGCCACAGGGCGAGCGCGGCGTTCACCTGGTGGACGGCCCTCTCCAACTGCCCGCTCCGGGACTCGTGTCGGGCCTGTCTCAGGTACCGCTCGAAGCTGCTGACGTCCACCTCGTCGTCGTCGACCCGTAACTCGTAGCCGGGCGTTCTGGCCACGAGCAGGCTCCGGCCGTCGGCGGCGACTCTCTCCTCCTGGAACAGACGGCGCGCGTGGTAGACGTGGGTCTGCAACGTCTTGGCCGCGCTGCGTGGGGGGTTCTGCCCCCACAGTTCCTGGATCAGTACGGCGGTGGGCACGGCCTCGCGCGGCTGGAGCGCGAGGACCGCCAGCATCCGACCGATCTTCGGCGCGTTGGGGGTGTGTTCCCTGCCGTCGTCGGTGACGACCTGGAGCGGGCCGATCAGGTTCAACCGCACTGTGCGTACTCCTCTTCCGGGCGTTCGCGTTCGCGTTGGTGCGTCGCCCACCGTGCTCATGGCGTGGTGGGGCGGCGTTCATGGACGGACCGGGTGGTGGGGTGCCGGGCACCCTGTCACGCGGCACTGCGGGCAGCCGCGGCGCGGGAGGGCGGCTCGGCGGCGAGCACGGTGGCGAAGTGGGCGATCGAGGCGAGCGTGACGTGGCGGTGCCAGCCGGAGAAGGAGCGGCCGACGAAGTCCCTGAGCCCGACGCGGTCGCCGATGCCCGCGGCGTCGCGCGCGACGAGGTCGCTCAGCCGGGTCAGCCGCAGCAGCGCGGACACGGAGACGCCCGTGATGTTGGTCAGCCACAGTCGGTCGGCGCCCCGGTCCGGCGCGGACCACTCCCCGACGAGGCGCAGGCCTCGCACCGCGCCGCCGTGCGGGGAGGGGGGAGCCTGCACCGGGATCACCGAGGCGACGGGCCGGTCCGGCTCCGGGCCGACCGGGGCGCGCATCCGGCCGAGGTGGGCGACCAGTTCCCCGGCGCCGCGCTCGCGCGCACCGTAGGCGGGCAGGACCGACCTGTCGACGCCCAGCCGGGTCGCCGGATCGGTGCGGACGACGAACTGGTGCCCCCCGGCCTCCAGTCGGCGGGCGATCGCCACGGCGTCCGCCCCTTCCGCGTCGGCCACCACCGGCCGGCTCGGCACTCCGGCGGCCTGCCCCGCCTGGGCCATTGCCTCGCGGACGCACTCCTCCAGGGAGTCCGCCCGTACGCCGGCGGGAATGCGAGCCCTGCGACGCAGGGGTTCCTCCCGCCACCGCCGCGGCAGTACGAGTTGCCACTCGACCGGTACGGCGGCCCGCTCGGAGGCCAGCCACACCCCGACCGCCTGCTGGCCGTTGACGGCGCGTCCGAGGTGCGGAACGTACTGGAGGTCGACGCCGATCGAGTGGGCCCCGGCCTTGGGGATCACGGTGGGCCGGACGACCCAGGCCTCGTGTCCGAGCGCCAACCGCGCCTGCCTGGCCAGCGCGTGCCGGACCGGTGCCCACTCCCACAGGGACTCGCTGATGAAGTGGTGCATTCTCTGCTGTGCCGCGGGGCCACCGAGGTGCGCCGCGATCTGCCCCAGCGTCTTGCGGCCGGGCGTACTGAGCAGTCCCTCCACGTAATGCTCGGCCTTCTGCCGCTGGCCACTGCGGCGCAGCGAGGCGAAAAGCTCCGACGACAACTGACGCTGTCCTAATCCTGCTTCCATCGACATCCCCCCGGCGACGTCACCTCTGCCCGTCACCAAAAATAAACCAGTCGTTCGGTTTTTTTAAGCGTCCTACGTGTCGGCGCCTCCCCAGCGCCCGCCCCCCGACATGCGTGGATACCTTCCCGATGGGAGGCAAACCGTCAACTCAGGCCCCCAGCCGTCTGGTTCAGACCTTGCCACCCTCGGCAACCATACCAACCGTTCGATTTTTTAAAAGCGACCACGAGCGCCTCGATCACGTGTCCCCGGGGAATACACGCGTCGGCGCGCCGACCGAGGATCGGCCGGCGCGCCGACATGCGGGACGTGCGGAGGGGGCGGACGCCTCGCGCGTCCCGGCACGGTCCGGATCAGACCGCGGCCGCCGGTCGCCGTTCGCCGTCCCGGCCCAGGGCGGAGGTGACCACCCGGGCCACCTCCTTCGTCCTGACGTCGAGGTAGAAGTGACCGCCCTCGAACACCTCCAGGTCGGTGCCGGCCGTCGTGAACTCCTTCCATCCCGCCGCCGCGGTGACCGGCACCACCGGGTCCGTGTCGCCGGTCAGCACCGTGAAGGGGATGTCCAGGGCGGGGCGCGGTGTCCAGACGTAGGAGCCGAGCGCCCGGTAGTCGGCCCGGAGGGTCGGCATCACCATGGCCAGCACGTCCGGGTCGTCGAAGACGGCGCCGGCCGTACCGCCCAGTTCGCGGACCATGGCCAGCACGTCGGCGTCGGTGCGCAGCCGGTCGCTCGCGTACGGCGTCGTCGAGGGAGCCCCGCGACCGGACAGGAAGAGCCGCCGCGGCCCCGGCTCTCCCCGCTCGGCCAGGCGCAGGGCGACCTCATGCGCGACGATCGCCCCCATGCTGTGCCCGAAGAAGGCGTAGGGGCCCGCCACTTCGCGCCGTATCTCGTCCGCGAGAACGTCGGCGAGGGGCCCGATACCGGCATAGGGCTCCTCATGACGACGGTCCTGACGGCCGGGGTACTGCACCGCCACGACCTCGACCCCGGGCGTGACCTCGCGCGACAGGCGGAGGAACGCGCTCGCGCCGCCGCCCGCGTGCGGGAAGCAGACCAGTCTCAGCGCACCCTCGCCCACAGAAGCCCCCGGGGCGTCGGGGACGAACCTGCGGAACCACTCACCACTCATGTCGCTCCTCCACTCGGCGCCCCGGCGGTTCCCGTGAACCCCTTCGGGGCGAAGACGTCGCCATGATGGGACGGGGCGGTCAAAGCTCGCCCAAACCCCCGTCACCGCCCCGCCCCCTCAGGAGTGCCCCCGCCCGGGCCGAGATCATGCGATTACCGCTCAGTGACAGCGTGTTACCCGCCCGCACCCGCCCGGCCATTACGTTCGGCCGCGCACCGTCCCGACGGTGAAGAGCAGGCACACGAGCGATGCCAGGAGGCGCCATGTCCCCGCATGAATCCGATTTCGACTCCGTACTGGAGGCGGTGCGAGCGATCGTGCCCACACTCCGGGAGAACGGGCTGGAGGCCGAGGACCGGCGCTGGATCCCGGACGAGAACATCGAACTGCTGGAGAAGGCGGGCGTCTTCCGGATCGCCGTGCCGCGCCGGTTCGGCGGACTCGACCTGTCGCTGCCGCAGCAGTACGCGGTGCTCTCCGAGATAGCGCGCGGCTGCGCCTCGACCGGCTGGGTGGCGGTGGCCTGGGTGTCCACCGCCTGGCTGGCCACGCTGTACCCGGACGTGACGCAGGAGGAGATCTTCGCCACGGGTCAGGTCCGGATCTCCGGCGCCTTCACCGCGGGCGACAGCACGCTGGTCGCCACCGAGGGCGGCTATCTCCTCAACGGCACCTGGCGGTTCAACACCGGGTGCCGCGGCGCGGAGTGGGACCTGGTCGCCGCCACGGTGGAGCTGTCCGACGGCACCTTCGACGAGGCCTACGCCCTCGTGCCGATGTCGGAGCTGTCGATCGCGGACGACTGGCACGTGTCCGCCACGATCGGCACCGGAAGCTCGACGACGACCGCGCGTGACGTGTTCGTGCCCGCGCACCGGCTGGTCACCGTGGGCGAGGCGCTCACCGGAACCGCCGCGGGCCGCTCCAACTCCGGTGCCACCGGCCGCGACTACGGCCTGCTGAGCATGGTCATCTCCGAGTCGGTGGCGATCTACCTCGGCGCCGCGAAGGGGGCCTACGAGACGTTCGTCGGGGGCCTCGGCCGGCCCATCGCCTACACCAGCTGGACGGACCAGCGCGAGCACCCGCTCACGCAGCACCAGGTGGCCGTCGCCGAGAACCGGATCGCCGCCGCCGAGGCGCTGTTCGAGAAGCAGCTGACGCTGCTCCAGGAGCGCGCCGACGTCGGTGAGCCGCTGACCGACGCGGAGAAGGCGACGGTGCGCGGCCGGGCCGGACACGCGATCCAGCTGGTGAACGAGGCCGTCGAGGCGCTCAACTCGGTCAGCTCCGCGTCCTCGCTGGTCCGCAAGGGACACTTCCGGCGGTTCCGCCGTGACATCGAGGCACTCACCCTGCACGGTCTGATGAACCCGAACATGAGCCTGGAGGTGCACGGCAGGGTCCTGGTGGGCCTCGACCCCGGGACGCCCTACCTCTAGTCCCCGGCGACGCCCGCCGGTCCGGAAGCGGACCGCCACTGGGCCCCGTACCGACGTGCAGCAGGCCGGTACGGGGCCCAGTGCCATGCCGGCGCGCTTCCGGCCGTACGGGGCCCGGCGACACGCCGGGGGTCTTCTTCGCCTTCTTTGCTCGCCCCGCCGGGGGGTCGTCCTCGGTGCCACAACAGCCGCTTCACCAGGGCTTTTTCGGACCACAGCCCGCTCCGGGCCGTTCGCTTGAGCAGTCTTTGATGCGGTCCTCGACATTCCTTGTAAAAAGAACCGATGGATCGGTATGTTCATGCGGGTCGAGCGCGAGTTCGACGATGGCTAAGCCGACCACTGAGTCATCACCTGGGGGTTTCCATGTCCGACACCACCACCCGCCCGCGCAGAACGGGGCATCACCTCGCCGACGCGCCACTCGGCACCGACAGCCACGACCGGGTTCCCAAGGAACTCGTCCACCTGAGCGATCCGCAGCGCGTACTGATCACCGACTGGAGGGAGACCGGCCCCGACACGTTCCTGTTACGCGCCCAGTGGCCCGCCCACACCGGCTCCTGGCCCTACGACCCTCGTCTCCTCACCCAGATCGTCCGGCAGAGCGGGCTGACCGTCGGCCACGCCGAGTACCAGGTACCGCTCACGCACCAGACGACCCTCAGCGAGTTCCACTACACCGTGGACCCGGACTTCCGGCTGGAGCCGGGCGAGGCCCCCCTCTTCGAGGTGGAGGTCGCGATACCGAGGCGCGAGCGGACCGGTCGGGCGGCCCGCTCGTTACCGATGGACATGCGGGTCTGCCGCGACGGAGTCCCGGTGGCCTGCGCCCGGACGGACTTCGGCTGGATATCCCCGGCGGCCTACCGCCGGCTGCGTGGCGAGCGCGCCATCGTCGACTGGGGGAACTGGCCCCTGCCCGCACCGCTCGACCCGGCGTCCGTCGGCCGTGCCGCGGCCTCGGACGTCGCCCTCTGCCCGACCGGTGAACCCCTGCGCTGGCTCCTGCGCAGCGACACCGCCAACACCCATCTCCTGGACCACCCCGTGGACCACGTGCCCGGCCTCGGTCTGATCGAAGCGGCCGTCCAGGCCGCCCAGGCCGCTGTCCCCGACGGCGTCTTCCACACCACGGCGGTCGACATCGAGTTCGAGCGCTATGTCGAGTTCGACGTCGCCTGCCTGGTGGAGGCCGAGCCCCTGCCGTCGGCCGCGGACACGCTGACCGTCCGGGTCACCGGAACGCAGGCCGGCCACACCGCCTTCCGCGGCGAACTCACCGGCACCGTCCTCTGATCACCCTGCCCCGCAGCCTTGGTCCGTCGGCCTGAGACGTATCCGCCGATCCCTTCCTTGAGCCACCCGCGGTCGAGCCCGGCACTCCGAGGAGTGCCGGGCTCGACCGGTCTCCCGGTGTCGTGCGGTGCTGCCATGGGGGTGGTCATGGAACTGACCCTAGGCACCACCGTTCTTCGGCAGCCCATCGCGGGGTAACCGCCTTCGGATCGGCGCACCCGGCGGCGGCACCGGGCCGAAGGCGGATCGGGAAGCAGCCGCCGCTCAGGGGACGAGCACCACCTTGCCCGTCGTGCGCCGCGCCAGCATGTCCTCGTGCGCGCGCCGCGCCTCGGCCAGCGGATACGCGGCACCCGTGACGGGCTTCAGGCGCCCTTCGGCGACCAGGCGGAACAGCTCCTTCAACGTCCCGCTCATCGCGCCGGGCGCCGCCAGCGCGTGCCGCAGCCGGAAACCGACGACCGACGCGCCGAGTTGGTGGAGCAGTGCGGGATCGACCGGCGGGAGGCCCGCACGGGAGGCGTCGCCATAGGTGACCAGCCGGCCGAAGGGGGCGAGCGAGTGCAGCGCCGCACCGAGGAGAGGCCCGCCGCCCGCGTCGAGGACCACATCGGCCTTCCGCTCCAGCGGGTACTCGACCACCTCGTCCGCCCCGAGCCGCAGAGCCAGCTCCGCCTTGGCCGGGGACGAGACCCGGGCGAGCACCCGGCCCGCGCGGAACTCCCTGGCCAACTGGACGGCGAGGCTGCCGACTCCGCCCGCCGCGGCGTGCACGACGACGGTCTCGCCCTCCCGCATCCGGGCCGCGGTCCGCAGCAGATGCCAGGCGGTGAGCCCCTGCGTCAGCAGCGCCAACGCCTCGGCCGCCGGCATCTCTTCGTCGATTTCCACGACCGCGGACTGTCTGGCGACCACGTGTTGGGCGTAACCTCCGGTCACCCGGGCCAACACCCGTCGTCCGTCGGGGGTTCGCCCGACGACCTCACTGCCCGGGACGAACGGAAGGCTGTCGGCGATCGGATACGTACCGTCGGTCTGGTGCGTGTCGGCGAAGTTGACGCCGGCCGCCTCCACCAGGACAAGAACGTCCTCCGGTCCAGGGACCGGAGGAGGGAGCTCGACGGGGGTGAGGACCTCGGGACCACCAAAACAATCGAACTGGATAGCGAGCATATGGCATGGTATTCTCCCGGCCCTTTGAGATCCACAGCCCGGCAGGCCGCCAAGTCCGCCCGGTCCCAAGGTAGTTGCGGAGTCGGCCCCGAGAGAAGAAACCTGACGTTCGGTTTGTTAGCGTGACCCTGTGTGCGCGGACGTGTGCACTGGGCTCACCATCATCACCCCCGGAGCTGCAAGGATGACCAAGCAGGACCGTGCGGTACGCACGCGGCAGCAGCTGATCTGTTCGGCGGCCGAGGTCTTCGACCGCCGAGGATTCATGTCCGCGTCACTCGCGGACATCAGCACCGGGGCCGGCGTGAGTACAGGCGCGCTCAACTTCCACTTCAGCAGCAAGAAGGAACTGGGCGAGACCGTGCAGGCCGCCGCCGCGGAGAGCCTGCGGTACATCACGACCGCCTGCACCGAGGCGCGGCCCTCGCCCCTGCAGACCCTGATCGACGCCACCCATGTCCTGGCCACGCAGTTCGAGGAGAACGTGGTGCTGCGCGCCGGGCTCGGCCTCGACAACGACGCCGCCTGGGACGGTGGTGCCGAGCTCTGGCTCAAGTGGCGCGGCTGGGTGCGGGGGATGCTGACCATCGCCGAGTACGAGGGGAGCCTGGCCGACGGGGTGCTGCCGGACGACGCCTGTTCCACCATCATGGCGATCGTCATGGGCATCGAGTCCCTCGGCCGCAAGGACACCGCCCTGTGCTCCCGGCGCGTGGTGACACGATTCTGGAAGATGGTGCTGCCCAGCCTCGCCTCGGAGCGGACGCGGGCCGGCATCGAGGCGTCGGGCTCCGAGGTCGTGGCCCGCTGGGACGAGCGGATGCGCCGCGAACGGGACAGCGGCCGGATTCGCACCGGCCGTTGCGCGGAACTAGGCTGAAACCGCTTAACATACCGATCCGTTGGTCCTTTCACCTCGAAGGAGACCTGGGTACACAAGGAGCGACGTGGCAAAGCAGGACCGGGCCGTCCGCACCCGCCGGATCTTCCTGGAGGCTGCGGCCGAGGTCTTCAACGAGTACGGATACGACGCCGCGTCCATCTCCGTGATCCTGGAACGCGCGCAACTGACCAGGGGCGCGCTGTACTTCCACTTCACCTCGAAGGAAGCCCTCGCGCAGGGGGTGCTCGACGAGGCGGTGACCACGCAGGGTTTCGCCCCCCAGACCTACAAGTTGCAGGAGTGGATCGACGTCGCACTGCTCCTCGCCCACCGCCTCCCCCGCGAGCCCCTGCTGAGCGCGTCGATCCGGCTCTCCGTGGACCCCAAGGCCAGGTCGCTGTTCGGCACCCGCTGGCCCGACTGGATCCAGCTGAGCATGGACCTGCTCGTCGCCGCGAGGGACCAGGGCGAACTCCAGCAGCACGCCGACCCCGCCACGATCGCCCGGCTGTTCGTCGGGGCCTGGACCGGTGTCCAGCTGGTGAGCAGTTCCCTGCCGGAGAAGAAGGACCTGGTGAGCGAGGTCACGGAACTCTTCGCCCTCGTCCTGCCCGGCATCACCGTCCCCGGGGTGCTGGCGAAGCTGGACCTCTCGCCCCACCGACCCGAGCGCCTGCTGACCGAATCGTGAGCCGGCCAGGGCCCTCCACCGCGACTCTTCCGGGTCGGGACGACAGGAATCGAACTCACAGTCCCCGTCCGGGGCGGCGTCAGCGGGGCCGCGGGTCGTCCTGTGCCCGCTGGCCCATCCGCTCCCAGAACCGGCGCAGTTCGGCCACGTCCGTGCGTTGCTGCCAGGGGGCCTGGGGGTGGAGGAACGACCGTGACAGCACACTGGACTGCGCCCGGCAGAAGGCCTCGCTCAGCTCGACCCGGTGGCTGTCGAGACCCTTGGGCGGGTACGGGCACAGCTCGAAGGAGCAGTCGTCACGGCAGTTGGAGCCCGCCTGGGAGGAAGTCGTCCGGACATCCGTGCGCCCCGGGTCGAGCGGGCCGCGGTCCCGGCTCAGGCACGGCGGCAGGTCCGGCCGCGCCGTGTGCCGCAGGCGCCGGAGGCGGTCCTTGGGCCAGTCGCCCCGCTCGGCGAGGTTGAGGAGCAGCAGCACGTCCGCGAGGAGCTGCTGGGCCTGCGGGTGGAGGGTGCTCCAGCCGGTCGAGGGCGGGATCCACAGCTGGTGCTTGCGCGCCTCGCCCCACGGTGCCGTCTGCGAGCCGACGTGGGCGGCGACACCCGACTCGTCGATCCACAGGAACCGCTCCGGCTGCCGGGTCTCCAGAGCCCAGACGCAGAGCCGGGCGGCTTCCTCGACGAACGGGTGCTGCTCCTTGCCGTCCGGCAGGGCCAGCCACTGACGGACCTGTTCCGCGGGGTGGGATCCCCGGCCGTGCGCGGGGCGCGTCACCGTGACCCCGTCGGGCAGGTCCCACAGGGTCAGCGCGTGCAGCAGGGTGAGGCGGGTGAACCAGAACCGGGTGCGCTTGAGCATGTCCCAGGCCTGCCCGCTCAGGTACTCGCGTGCCTCGGCGCGGGCATGCGGATGGCGGTGGCGGCGGTTCGCCGCGTACTTGAACCCCTGGGCGAGGGCGATCTCCACGGTCAGGTCGAGCGCGGGCGCGCCGGACCCGTCGGGCGCGCCGACCCGGCGTACCCAGCTCTCCAGATACTCGTAGGGCGTGTTCTGGTGACGCTGTGTCGTGACCGAGCCGACCAACAGGGGAATCAGCCAGGCGCACATGGTGTTGTCCCGCCACCGCTGTTCCTCCTCCTCGCGCTCGGACTCCTCCCGCCTGCGTTCCTCGCGCCGCCGCTCCCGTTCGCGTGCCTCCCAGGGGCTGCGCGACCCGTCGCGCTCCGCCGGACGGTTCCCCCAGCGCTCCGCCTGCACGTCCGTCTCCTGCGCCCCCCACAGATCGACCATCCAGTCCCGGGCTCGCTCCAGCGTCTCGTCCCGGTCGGTCTCCGGGCCGCGCAGCCGGGCCTGCAGCACCGCGAAGGCGCTGTCACCACCCGCGCCGATCTCCTGCGCGATGGCGACGCGGATGGGGTACGAGGGCTCCAGGCGGGCGATCTCGAAGAGCTCCAGGTACGCGGGGACCACCGTGCGGCTCCGGGCGACGCCGCGCATGGCGTCGCCGAAGCGGGAGACGAGCAGAGCCTTCGCGACGCGCAGCGTGTGCGGATCACGGGCGCGCAGATCGGGCCATGACGTGGCCAGCCGCATGGCGATGAGGTGCTGCTGCGGCTCGGCGTCCACGCTGTCGATCTCCAGCGCGGCGGCGTACAGCTCGAGGGCCTTGGCGTGCAGCGTGCGACCGCACAGCCGCTGCCCGTCCGGGGTGTGCCGCCCCGAGAGCTGCTGGGCCGGTTCCTGTGCCTCCGCCGGACGCTCCTGGGATGCCCGGGCGCGCTCCTCCGCTCCTGTGGGCCACCCCGGTGTCTCCCGGGTGCTTTCGGGTGCTGCCCGACCGCGTGCCCCGGCCGGCCGGGCAGGCGGGGAGCCGGGCCGACAAGCCTCTTCCCTGCTGTCCATCTGCGCCTTGCAGGCCGCCCGTACCAGCAGGTCCCGCGCGGCCGACACCGGACACCACGGCTGGCCGCCGCCGTGCGCCTCTTCCCCGTGGCGGCACGAACCCTCGGGCGTGCGGGAGTGGAGCACCATGGCGATCAGCAGTTCCCGGCCCGGCTTCTCCAGCGCCGCCGGGAACAGGTATCCCTCCGTGGGCTCGGCGGGCACGCCCGGATGGATCACGGCATTCATGAACCGCGCTCCGAGGTGGGCCTGGATCACGCTGTGCTGGAAGCGGACCCTGTCGCCGCCGACCTCCACCAGCCCCATGCGCGCGCCCCAGTGGGCGGCGAGGCGAATGTCCAGCTTGCTGTCCTCCACCCTGCGCACCAGTTCCGCCAGGATCTCGGGGTAGCGGGGCCGAGAGGGGTTCTGCTCGTCCACCACGTCGGTGAAGTGCACCTCGCAGGAGTCCGACGCCAGCCCCGCGCAAGCGAGCGCGGAGAGGTAGTGCACGGCTGCCCGTCGCTCGTCCTGTCCCAGCGGCAGTTCCGGCCGGAACCGTCCGCTGATCAGGGCGGCGATCCAGGTTTCGACCAGGTGGTGGCGCAGGCCCGCCCGGTCCCCGCCGCGCGTCTCCACCGCCTCTTCCTCGGCGCTGGCGTTCAGGGCGCGCTCCAGCAGGCCCTCCTCGTGGAGTTCACTGGCGATCTGCAAGTAGGTGGGCGCCTCCGCGATGCCGGCCTTCTCCACGATCCAGTCCAGCCGCTGCCGGTCCTCCCAGGCACTGCCCGAGGAGATGTACGCGAGCGCGGCCTCCTCACTCAGCGGTTCCAGGTCCGTCAGGGAGGCCTCCATGCCGCGCAGGGAGTCGTGCGGGCGGGAGGTGATGATGAGCGGCAGCCGCTCGTCGGTGGCCCGCCGGATCGCCAGCCGGATGACGGTGTCGCGTTCCTCCGCCAAGGTGTCACCGGTCAGCGCCTCTTCGAGACCGTCCGCGAGGACGACGATCCGCCCCTGCTGGCACAGCCTGCGCCACACCTTCTCCGCCTCCGCGTCGGAACGGATGTAGCCCTGCACCTCCCGGCAGAACCGTCTGAACGCCATCTCGCGGAAGTCCAGATCCGTGTCGGCGTTCCGCAGCCGCAGCGGCACGGGAAGGGCCTTGCGCCGGGCGAACTGCTCCGTCAGCAGCACGATCAGCGCCGTCTTGCCCGTGCCGACACCGCCGACCACGACATGCGTACGGCGGAACCGGGCGTCCCGCTGGTCCTCCATGAGGACCTCGCACAACTGGTCGCGGCCCACCACCTTGCCGAGGATGCCCCCCGCCGTCTCCACCAACTCGTGCGGTGTCGTCCGGGCCTTCCTCAGGTACGCCCTGCGCACCCTGGTGAAGCGGAAGGAGAGGTACGCGACCGTGGCCAGGGAGAGGGTGAGGAACGGCATGATCAGCGACTGGAGGACGGTGCAGGCATTGCTGCTCTTCTTGCAGTGCTGGTCGAGCCACCGGACCGGCGTCCAGAACGTCCGGTCGTTCGCCAGCGTGACCAGTGCCGTCACGGCCAGGAACAGCAGGAGCAGCGCGCCCAGCAGCGTCGCCACGAGCGAGAGGTAGTACCACCCGCTCTTGCGGACCCGCCACGGCCGGGCCCTGCTGTACCCCTGCCGCGTCAGCCGGCCCGAGGGTCTCCTTCCAACATTCACGTGGTGACTGATTCCGTATCGGGTGGGTGCCGCACCGTCATTCACCCGGCCGGCCCAGCCGGGTCCGTACGCGGAGTGCAGCGCGCGGCCGCGTTCATGACACCCGCATCTCGCGGGGGACGTCATGCGGCCACCCGGCCGAGGACGCGTCCCGCCGCCAGCCGGCGCGCTCCGGCCTTCGAACGGCTCCACGGCTTCCGCCGCCTACGCATCCGCCGGCAACGACGCGACGACTTCCACGAGGCCTTCGTCGGACTTGCCGGCTGCCTGACCACACACCGGCACATACAGAGGCTTTGTCAGGGCCAGCTGGCGACCACCCCGTGGCGCACCTTGACCGGGTCAAGATGCGCCACGGCCCCCGTCAAGCGCCCTGGTCCCCAGGTGGTCCCCGAGAATGATCGAAGGGTCACTTCAGATCTCCTCTGAAGCGGCCCCTGACCTTCGACTTCGTGAAGTCGGGACGACAGAGCGGAGCGAACGCTCAACTCCTGCCCTGGACATGGCAACCAGCAGCGATCCACCTCATTGTGTTAGTCGTTGCAAGCCCGTTCAAAGCGCACTCGTCTTGCTACCTGCTCTCCAGGACAAGGAGAAGGAGGAGGAGGGCGAGGCCTACGAGGACTCGGGCTACGTCGTCGTCGATGAGCTGGGCCGTCCGTTCAAGACGGACAAGCTACGGCGCGAAGCGCAGAGCTGATGGAGCCAACAGGTGTGCGCCGAGTCCGTCTCCTACGACGCGCGGCACGCGTGTCTCTCTTGGATGGCCAACAACGGAGTGCCTGACACAGTGATGTCAGCTTGGCCGGGCACACGACCTGTCATTCACCAAGCGCGTCTACGCGCACCCCGACCCGCAGAGTCTCAAGGCAGGTTCAGAGAAGCTGGGTGAGCTGCTCGGTGAGGGAAGATCATCCCAATTGGTGAGAAATTGCGAGACGAGAGCCCGGAAAAGATCAAGGGCCTCGTCTCACGTCATGTGATCCAAGGCCCTGACCTGCGACAACTAGTCCTATAGCTGTCGGGACGACAGGATTTGAACCTGCGACCCCTTGACCCCCAGTCAAGTGCGCTACCAAGCTGCGCCACGTCCCGGTGCGCTGTCCGCGGGGAAACCGCGTGATCGCGCACTGAGAACTTTACCGTACGTCGGCCGCTGCCCGGCCGCCGGTGAGCGGGAGGGACAATCGAGGCATGAGCGGGACAGCGGAGGACGGGACGGCGGCGGAGCGGGACCGGGACGAGGAGGGACGGGCGCGGAGCGCGCGGCCCCGGGACGGGCTGGGGCGCCCGTTGCCGTACGGGGCGCCGGGGGTGGAGCGGCAGCCCGAGGGGGTGGTGCGCGACCCCGAGGAGACGGTCGTGGAGGCGCAGGCGCTGCTGGACGCGGGGAAGCCGTTCCATGCGCACGAGGTCTTCGAGGACGCCTGGAAGTCCGGGCCCGACGAGGAGCGGGCGCTGTGGCGCGGCCTCGCCCAGCTCGCGGTGGGGCTCACGCACGCTGCGCGCGGCAACGTCAAGGGCGGGGCCCGGTTGCTGCGCCGGGGCGCCGGGGCCGTCGAGGAGTGGGGCGGCGGAAGCGGCCGACCGCGACCCTACGGCGTCGATCTGACCGGAGTGGGAGCGTGGGCCCGGCGCTTGGCCGACGTGGTGGAGCAGGGAGGGCAGGCGGTCGACGCGGGGGCGTGGGCGCCACGGTTGCGCGGCGACTCCCCGCGCCCCTGAAGGATCAGGCCCCGCGGGCCTGGAAGGACCTGCGGGCGGGGGCTCAGCGGAGCAGGAGCTGCAGACCGCCCACGATCGTCGCCGCGATCACCAGCCGCTCGAACAGCTTCTGGTTGATGCGGTTCACCGCCCACTTGCCGAGGAACGCGCCCGGTACGACGAACAGGGCCAGCGCCGCGTCCAGCAGCAGCGAGTGCGCGTCGATGAGGCCGAGGCCCACGCTGAACGGGACCTTGGAGACGTTGACGATGAGGAAGAAGAACGCCGACGTGCCGAGGAAGCCGAGCTTCCGGAAGCCCGCCGAGAGCAAATACATGGACATCACGGGGCCGCCGGCGTTGGCGACCATGGTGGTGAAGCCGCCGAGGACACCGTACGAGCGGGCCTTCGCACGGCCGGCGCGGGTGGTGATGGCGTCGGGTTCGTCGTCCTTGTCGACCGTGCGGCGCCGCCAGATCGTGACGGCCGTCATCAGCAGCAGGATCGCGCCGATGGAGGTGCGGACGATCCTGTCGTCGGCCCAGACCAGGAACAGCGTGCCGAGGACGACTCCCGCGCCGACCGCCGGGAAGAGCTTCCACAGGGTGGGCCAGTGGGCGTGCCTGCGGTAGGTGAGCACCGCGAGGACGTCGCCGACGATGAGGATCGGCAGGAGGACGCCGGTCGAGGCGCGGGCGGGCAGGACGGCGGCGAAGATCGCGAGGCTGACCGTGTTGGCACCGCTCACGGCGGTCTTGGAGAAGCCGACGAGCAGGGCCGCGAAGGCGAGGGCCGCGAACTCGGCCGTGGACAGGTGCCAGAGAGTCATCGTGTTCATGCGGGGTCCGATGCTATGCGCACCTATCGGCCCACGACAGGAGCGTCTCGCCAGTTGATCCTGCCCGCCTCACGCCCCGTGCCCGGGCGTTCCGTGCCGGGCGTGCCGCCGCGCGGTCGGTTCTTCGGCCCCGGACGGCCCATGGACCATCGTCCGACGGGCTGGCAAGATCCCCGGGGTACCTTCACCGACGTAGTTGGAGGAGTCATGGCCGACTCGCGCGAGCACAGCTTCGCCGGTACGCGGGGCGGTGTCACCGCGCGGGAATGGCCGTGCGAGGGAGCGCGGTACGTCGTGCTCCTGGTGCACGGCTACGGGGAGCACATCGGCCGGTACGAGCATGTGGCCGACGCCCTGGTGCGGCACGGCGCGGCGGTGTTCGGTCCCGATCACATGGGGCACGGCAGGTCGGCGGGCGAGCGGGTGCTGATCGAGGACTTCGAGGACGTGGTCACCGACGTGCACTCGGTGGAGGTGCTGGCGCGGGCCGCGTACCCGGGGCTGCCGGTGGTGCTGATCGGTCACTCCCTGGGCGGTCTGATCGGCGCGCGGTACGCCCAGCGGTACGGTGCCGGGCTCGCGGCGGTCGTGCTCTCGGCGCCGCTGATCGGGATCTGGGACCCGCTGCGGGCGCTGCTCGCGCCGCCGGAGGTGCCCGGGGTGCCGCTCGACCCGAAGCTGCTCTCGCGGGACATGGCGGTCGGCGCCCTGTACGCGAACGATCCGCTGGTGTGGCACGGCCCGTTCAAGCGGCCGACGCTGGAGGCCATCGACCGGGCTCTGGAGGCGATCTCCAAGGGCGGGTGCATCGGCCCGCTCCCGCTGCTGTGGCTGCACGGCGACGACGACCGGATCGTGCCGCTGTCCGGCAGCCGTACGGGGATCGAGGACCTCCGGGGCACCGAGTGGACCGAGCGCGTCTACCCGGGCGCCCGGCACGAGGTGTTCAACGAGACGAACCGGAGCGAAGTGCTCACGGACGTCAAGGAGTTCGTGGACGGCGTACTGGGTCGCTGAGCCCGCGTTTTCCGTCGTCCGCGCTGGGCACCCGGCCCCGCATGGAGTGGTTGCGGAGAGCGGCCTGCGTGGGAGAGGACCCCGAACTGTTCTTCCCCGTGGGCACCACAGGACCGGCGCTGAACGACGTCGCCGCCGCCAAACGTGTCTGCGGCCGCTGCCCGGTGCGCCGCGAGTGCCTCATGTGGGCGCTCGGCAACGGGCAGACGGCCGGCGTGTGGGGCGGCATGGGCGAGGATGAACGCACCGACCTGCTCCGCAGAACCGGCAGCGCCGACGCCGCTCGGCACGAGGCGCTCGCCGGTACGAAGCGATGAGGAGTGACGCGTAGATGACGATGGTGAGGAGCACGCTTCCCGAACCCGCCCGCCGGATCGCGGGCGACGCGCTGCAGGAGAGCCTGGTGGATCTGCTGGGGCTCTCGCTGATCGGGAAGCAGGCCCACTGGAACATCGTGGGACCGAGGTTCCGTTCGATCCACCTCCAGCTCGACGAGGTGGTGTCCACGGCACGGTCCTACGCCGACCAGGTCGCCGAGCGCGCGGCCGCGATCGGGGTTCCCCCGGACGGCCGGCCGGAGACCGTGGCGGCCCGGTTCGACCTCCAGGGGCCGAAGGAGGGCTGGCAGCGGGACACCGAGGTGGTGCGGCTGCTCGTGGAGGCGCTGGAGGCCGCGATCGGGCGGCTGCGGGAGCGGATCGAGACGACCGAGGAGGCCGACAAGGTCACCCAGGACCTGCTGATCTCGCTGACCTACGAGTTGGAGAAGCAGCGCTGGATGTTCGAGGCCGAGAACTGGCCGCGCGAGGACTGACGGCGGCACGGCCCTCGACGCCGGCGGACACGGCAGCGCCGGCCACCCCCGTCAGCCTGTCCGATGACCGTGGAGAGCCGGGCCCCCGACCGTGTACGGCGGTCGGGGGCCCGGCTCTCCGGCGTGTCGTGCGGTGGTGGGTCAGGTGTCGCGCTTCCCGGCCGCCACGGCCGCGAGCAGCCGGTCGCGGGACTCCTCGACCAGGCGGCGGGCCCGGTCGACGTCGGCGAGGAGCTTGCCGTCGCGCTTGTGGACCACCCCGTCGACGATGACCGTGTCCACGTTGGAGACGTCCGCGCCGAGCGTCACGGCGGCGGTCGCGTCGTGCACGGGCGCCATGTTGAGGGCGGTGGCGTCGAGGGCGACGACATCGGCGCGCTTGCCGGGGGTGAGGGAGCCGGTGCGGTCCTCCAGGCCGGCCACGTGGGCGCCGTTGAGCGTGGCGATCTCCAGCATCTGACGTGCCGTCAACATGGTGGCGGGGACCGGCAGGTTGGCCTGCCAGCAGTCGGCGTTGACCCGGGCGCGCTCGGCGCCGAAGGCGGCGCGGATCTGGGTGAACATGTCGCCGGGGACGGTGGTGACGACATCGATGCTCAGGGACGGCCGCAGTCCGTGTTCGATCGCCTGCATCACCGGCGGCCAGCCGTGGCCCATCTGGGTCTCCACCTGGGCGGCGATGGAGACCGTACCGCCGCTGTCGGCGACCATCCGCCACTCGTCCTCGCCGAGGTAGCAGCAGTGGACGTAGGTCGTGTCGGCGCCGAGCAGGTCCATCTGGTGCAGGCGCCTGACCATGCCGAAGCGTCCGGCCAGACGGCCCATGGCGACGTGCACGGTGATCGGGACGTCCAGCTCGCGGGCGAGTCCCCACTCCTGCCTGACCACGTCGTCGGTGCAGAAGCCGGGGCCCCGGGTGGCCAGGGCCATGGTGAGGAGGCCGCCGTCGGAGGCGAAGTGCTCGGCTCGGATCCGGCGTACGTCGTCGCCGGGCACCGCGATCTTGCTGTCGAACCAGTAGTCGGCGAGGGAGGTGTTGGCGCTGCCGTAGGCGTACTGGGCCCGGATGCCGGTCTCCCGCAGCGCCTGGAGCGCGGCGTCCGGGTGCTCGGGCGTGTTGTTGATGTGGGACCAGTCGACGAGGGTGGTGATGCCCGCGTTGAGGCACTCCAAAGTGCCGGCCAGGTTGCCCGCGTACACGTCCTCGGGGGTGAAGACGGGAGCGAAGGTGTCGAGGACGTCGACGAAGTAGTCGTCGAGGGTGGCGTCGGGGGCGCAGCCGCGGATCGGCGCCTCCCAGGTGTGGCGGTGGGTGTCGACGAAGCCGGGGATGACGATACGGCCGGTCATGTCGAGCACCTCGGCGTCGACGTCCGCGTCGATCTCCGGCTCGACCGCCGTGATCGTGCCGTCCTCGATGAGGATGTCGCCCCGGGGCAGGTCACCGATGGCCGGATCCATGGTGACGAGATGGCCCGAGCGCAGGAGCATCCGTGTGGTCATCGCCGTTCCTCCCAGAGGTGGGTCCGCATGAAAGCTGACGGAGTGTCAGTATGCGGTGAGGTCACGGACCGCCCCCATGACCCGGCCGACGGCGGGGACGACGCTGTTCCAGGGTGTCGGCGCACGGCAGCGGCACGCACTCCCCGAGCAGTCCGGGCCCCTCCCCCGCCCGGGCCCGGCCCGCGAGCCTGGCCACCGCCGCCGTACCAGCACCATGTCGTTGACGTCGACGTCGGTGGCGCCGTTGCCGAAGAAGGGCGCCGCGATCCGGTCGGTGCCGCGCAGCCGGGGGCGGACCAGGCGGCGCCGACGGCCATGGGGTGCACAACTCGGTGGCCCCGCCCATGAGTTCGGCGAGGGCACGCCTCGGGGGTCGCGCCCCGGGCGAGGGAGTGGTGGTGGCCCCGGTGGGTGGCGAAGACGTAGTCGTCGGGGCGCAGGGCGGGCTCGCGCCGACGGCCACGGCCTCGTGCCCGGCGGCGAGGTGGGTGGCGCCCTTGACCTGTGCGGCGAGGGACAGACCATGGGCGACCCGCTCGGTGCGACGGATGAGGGCCATCCGCTCGTACGGCGCGAGGAGTCGGCCGGCGTCCACCTCGTCGGGGCCGCCGTCGGGGTCCGCCGGGGTGCCCGTCGCGCTCCTCGCGTCGTCGGGATCATCCGGATCGTCGGGGTCCTCCGCGTCGTCCGGATCATCCCGGTCGTCGAGGTTCTCCAGACCGTCGGCCATCATGTGCTCCCGTCCGGACGGGTGTCGAGGTGCGCCTGGGCCTCGCGTCGGGCGAAGAGGTGCGGATCGCCACGGCGATCACTCCCCTCACTGCGGAGTGAACGACCGCGCGGGGCGGGTGTCAAGCGTCCCCGGACGCGAACCGGACACCGACGGCCGGCTCGCGGCCGTCGTCCGCGTGAGGGTGCGCCGCCCGCGCCCACCCGCGCCCACCCGTGCCGCTCCCGCTGTACGACTGCCCCGGCGGTCGACGAGAGAGAGGGGAGGCGGGGGTGGGTGGGCGCCGGGCAGCGGTACGGCCGCCTTTCGGCTAGGGCAGTGGGTGCGGCTGCCGGTCCAGGCCCAGGTGGTCGCGGAGCGTGGTGCCCTCGTAGTCCGTGCGGAAGACGCCCTGCTCCTGGAGGAGGGGGACGACCTTGTCGGCGAAGGGGTCGAGGCCGGTGGGGGTGATGTGGGGGACGAGGATGAAGCCGTCGGCGGCGTCGGACTGGACGTAGTCGTTGATGGTCCGCGCGACGGTCTCCGGCGAGCCGACGAAGCTCTGGCGGTTGCCGGTCTCGATGACGAGGTCACGGATGGACCAGCCGTTGGCGGCGGCCAGCTCCCGCCACTCCCGGGCGGTCGCCAACGGGTCGCGGTACATGCGCACTTGGGCGCGGCCCTTGGAGATGTGCGTGTCGCCGGTGTCGGGATCGATGTCGGGGAGGGGGCCGTCGGGGTCGTAGGAGGACAGGTCCCGGTTCCAGACGAACTCCAGGTGCTTGATGGCGGTGGCGCCGCTGACCTGGAGACGCCGTACCTCCTTGGCGAGTTCGGCGGCCTCGGCGTCGGTGTCGCCCAGCACGAAGGTGGCCGCGGGCAGGATCAGCAGTTGGTCGGGGCGGCGGCCGTGGCGGGCGAGACGGCTCTTGACGTCGGTGTAGAAGGCCCGCCCCGCGTCCAGGCTCGCGTACCGGCTGAAGATGGCGTCGGCGCTCGACGCGGCGAACTCGCGGCCCTCCTCGGAGTCTCCCGCCTGGAAGATCACGGGCCTGCCCTGCGGTGAGCGCGGCACGTTGAACCGGCCCTCGATGTCGAAGTGCCGGCCCGAGTGGACGAACGCGCCGGCCTTCGCGTCCCGCAGGAAGACGCCCGACTCCTGGTCGGCGACGATCCCGTCCCCGTCCCAGGAGTCGAAGAGTTCGGTCGCCGTGGCCAGGAACTCCTTGGCCCGGGAGTACCGCTCCTCCTGCGGCAGGAACCCGCCCCGGCGGAAGTTCTCACCGGTGAAGGCGTCCCAGGAGGTGACGACGTTCCATGCGGCGCGCCCGTCGGAGAGGTGGTCGAGGCTCGCGAACTGGCGGGCCACCTCGTACGGCTCGTTGAAGGTGGAGTTGATGGTGCCGGTCAGCCCGAGGTGTTCGGTGACGGCGGCGAGCGCGGCGAGGACGGTGAAGGTGTCGGGGCGGCCGACGACGTCCAGGTCGTAGATCTTTCCGCCCTGTTCGCGCAGCCGCAGGCCCTCCGCGAGGAACAGGAAGTCGAACTTGGCGCGTTCGGCGGTGCGGGCGAAGTGTGCGAAGGAGCTGAAATCGATGTGGCTGCCGGCCTCGGGGTCGCTCCACACGGTGGTGTTGTTGACGCCGGGGAAGTGCGCGGCCAGGTGGATCTGCTTCAACGGCTTCGTGGAGTCCGTGGACTTCGGGGGCTTGCTCATGGGTGGGTGTCTCCCGTCCGGCTCAGGCCGTCGTGGCGGCGTAGCGGTTGGCGGGGCGGGCCAGGCCCAGCAGGCCCCGCAGGGTGTCGGCCTCGTAGCCGCGTCGGAAGGCGGCTCGACGCTGGAGTTCGGGAACCAGACCTCGGGTGATCGCGGGGAGGTCGTGGCCGAGGACGGCGGGGCGCAGCCGGAATCCGGACAGCCCGGCGCTCGCCAACTCCTGTAGACGGTCGGCCAGTTGGACCGGCGTGCCGGTGAAGATCGGGGCGTCGCTGCGGTACGGCTCGCCGGCGAGGGCGTCGAGGCGCTCCCGGCGGGCCGCCGCCTCGGCCGGGTCGTCGTCGAGGAAGACCACCAGGTCGCCGAAGATGTGCAGCGGCTCCTCGGCGCGCCCGGCGGAGCGCTGCTCCGCGCGGATCTCGGCGACGATCGCGCGGGCCTGACCGGTGTCGTGCGCGGTGACGTAGCCGACGTCGGCCTGGCGGCCCACCAGTCGGTAGGGGACGGTGTCGTGGGCGAGCGCGGTCACGACGGGCTGGCCCTGCGGCGGGCGGGGGGTGATGGAGGGGCCCTTGACGCTGAAGTGGCGGCCCTCGAAGTCGATGTAGTGCAGCTTGTCGCTGTCGATGAACCGGCCGGTGGCCACGTCCCGGATCTCGGCGTCGTCCTCCCAGCTGTCCCAGAGGCGGCGCACGACCTCGACGTGGTCGGCGGCCTCGTCGAACAGCTCGCTCACCGTCTCCCGGGCGTCCGGGCTGTCGTAGGCCTCGATGCGCGGAACGGTCCGGCGGCCGAAGTGGGCCGCCTCGTTCGGCCGGGCGGTGATCTGCACCCGGAGACCTGCGCGGCCGGAGCTGACGTGGTCGAGGGTGGCGATCGCCTTGGAGATGTGGAAGGGCTCGGTGTGGGTGGCCACGACGGTCGGCACGATGCCTATGTGCCGGGTGAGCGGGGCGATCCGGGCCGCGATCAGGACGGCGTCCAGGCGGCCGCGGACCTGGTCGGTGCGCTCGTCGGGGTCGAGGAGGTGCGAGGACTGGGGGCCGAGCCCGTCCTCCAGGGTCACGAAGTCGAGCAGTCCGCGCTCGGCCTCGGCGACGAGGTCGGCCCAGTACCCGGCGGTGAACAGCGCACGGGGCCGGGCCGTCGGCTCGCGCCAGGAGGCGGGGTGCCATCCGGTGCCGTCGAGGGCGACCGCGAGGTGCAGGGCGGAGGAGGGTGCGGCCGGGGAGGGGGACGAGGGGGCGGGGGAAGAGGCTGCTGGGGACACGGGTGGGTGCCTTCCTAGGAGGTTCGTACGGCGTTCGCGGGACGCGTTCCCGGGCTTCGGACCGTGCGGATCGGGGAGCTGCGGCGCAGGGTGAACCCGATGGACTCGTAGAGCCGGACGGCCGGGATGTTGTCCGCGGCGGCGTGCAGGAACGGTGTGTCGCCGCGTTCACGGATGCCCGCGGCGACGGCGCGGACCAGCCGGGTGGCGAGGCCCCGGCCGCGGTACTCCGGGTCGGTGCAGACCGCGCTGATCTCGGTCCAGCCGGGCGGGTGGAGCCGTTCACCGGCCATGGCGATCAGCCGGCCCCCGTCCCGGAGACCGAGATAGGTGCCCATGTCGACGGTCCGTTTCAGGAAGGGGCCGGGACTGGTGCGGGCGACCAGGTCCAGGATCTCGGGGACGTCGTCGAGCCCGAGCCGTACGGCCTCGGGCGCGGGTTCGGCCCGCAGGGCGGTGTCCACCAGCTGGACACCCTGTCCACCGCCGAGCACCTCCCAGCCGTCCGGGACCGCGCCGACCGGTTTGACCCGTACGACGGCCCCCGGGCCGACGAGTGTGTGCAGGTCGGCCCAGGCCGCGGGGTCCTCCGGATCGGCGAGGGCGGCGAAGGCGTAGACGTCGGCCGGGTAGCGGGCGGCGGCGCCGACCCGTTCGGCGAAGGAGGAGTGCGGGCCGTCGAGGGAGGTCCAGACGGCGTTGTCGAGGACCGAGGTGTCCGGTGCGAGCGGGGCTCCGCCCCCGCGGAGGTCGGTCTGATGGACCACGGGGGCGGAGTCCTCTCCTCAGGCAACGGGCATGTCGTGCAGTCGGGGTGACGGGTGCTCAGGAATTGGTGAGGGGCAGGCCCGGCGGGTTGACCTCCGACTTCTCCACGGCTTCGTTGGAGAGGTTCCAGGCCTTCAGCCAGTCGGCGTACTGGCCGTCCGCGATCAGGTGGTTGATGGCCTCGGCGATCGGCTCGGCGAGGCCGCTGTCCTTCTTCGCGGTCGCGGCGATCAGGCCCTGGAGGGTCTCGCCGGCGCCGGAGAACTGGCCCGCGATGCGGGTCTCCTGGGGAGTGCCGGCGGTCTTGGCCGCGTGGTAGGAGAGGTTGGGGCTGGGGCCGAAGTAGGCGTCGATCTTGCCGCTGCTCAGCGCCAGGTAGATGCTGTTGCTCTCCTGGAAGTACTTGACGGTGAGGGGCTTCTTGCCCTCCTTCGCCAGCCTCGCCTTCCACTCCAGGAGGATCTTCTCCTGGTTGGTGCCGTTGCCGACGGAGACCGTCCGGCCGGCGAGGTTCTCGTAGTCGCCGTCGAAGTTCCAGTCGCTGTCCTTCTTTGTCTCGAAGGCCAGGTCGTCCTTGCGGTAGGAGGCGAACTCGTACTTCTGCTTGCGCTCCTCGGTGTCGGTGATGTTGGAGAAGCCGACGTCGACCTTGCCGCTGTCGATCCCGATGAAGAGGTTCTCCCAGGTCGACTGGCGTATCTCGGGTTCGAGACCGAGCACGGCGGCCACCAGCCGGGCGAGGTCGGGCTCGGAGCCGGTCACGGTCTTCTGGTCGCTGCCGATGAAGCCGAGCGGCGGACTGCCCGAGGGCAGCGTGCCCGAGCCGATCACCAGCGTGCCTCTCTTCTTGATCGCGGCGGGCAGCTTGGTGCTGATGGACTTCACCTCGGAGACCTTGATCTCGGTCTCCTTGGCCGCGCCGTTGGCCAGTTGTCCCACGGTGACCGTGCCGGCGGCGTCGGTCCTCGTGGCGGCCTCGGTGTCGCCCCCGCAGGCGGCGAGCCCGGTGGCGAGGGTGACGGCGGCGGTCGCCGCGGTGATGCCGCGCAGCAGGCTGCGCCGGGAGAACCGGGTGTGCGTGGGCATGGCTGTCTGTCCTTGTCGTTTCGAGTGGATGGTGCGGGCGGTGTGGGGGGAAGCGCGGAGGGGGGAGGCACGGTGGGGGGGGAGGCACGGTGGGGGGGAGGCACGGTGGGGTGCGGGTCGCGCGAGGTCGGAGGACCCCGCGTCAGAGGACCCTGCTGAGGAAGTCCTTGGTCCGCTCGTGCCGTGGCCTGTCCAGGACCTCGGCCGGCGGGCCCTGTTCGACGATCCGGCCGCCGTCGATGAAGACGACCCGGTCGGCGATCTCCCGGGCGAAGCCGATCTCGTGGGTGACGATCACCAGCGTGGTGCCGCCCCTCGCCAGGTCCTTGATGACTTCCAGGACCTCGCCGACGAGTTCGGGGTCGAGGGCGGAGGTCGGCTCGTCGAAGAGGATGACGCCGGGGCGCAGGGCGAGGGCGCGGGCGATGGCCACGCGCTGCTGCTGTCCGCCCGACAACTGCCGTGGATAGGCGTCCGCCTTGTCGGCCAGGCCGACCCGGTCCAGGAGTTCACGGGCGAGCGCGTCGGCCCCGGTCCTGGTGAGTTTCCCGGTCGCCACCGGCGCCGCCGCCACGTTCTCCAGCACGGTCAGGTGCGGGAAGAGGTTGAAGTTCTGGAAGACGAAGCCGATCCGGGAGCGCTGGGTGAGGATCGCCCGCTCGTTCAGTTCCTTCAGCCGGTCGCCGTGCCTGCGTACGCCGATCAGTTCGCCGTTGACGCTGACATGGCCGATCTCGGGCTTCTCCAGGTGGTTGATGACCCTGAGCAGCGTGGACTTGCCGGAGCCGGACGGGCCGAGGATCACGGTGACCTCGCCGGGCCGTACGGTCAGGTCGACACCGTTCAGCACGCGGTGCGTGCCGTACCACTTGTGCACGTCGTGCACCTCGACGGTGGCGGCCTCGTGGGTGGGCGTCACGGTGGTCATACGGCGGCCTCCTTGCGGATGCGGGTCCGCAGGTCGGCGATGCCGGCCCGCAGTCGCTGGAGCGGCGTCGGCGGCAGGGTGCGGGTGGCGCCCCGGGCGTAGTACCGCTCGACGTAGAACTGGACGACGGAGACGACGCTGGTGAGGATCAGGTACCAGACGGTGGAGACCAGCAGCAGCGGCACGATGTCGCCGGGGTAGGTGGAGCCCATGGCCTGGGCGGTGCCGAAGAGGTCGAGCAGGGAGACGTAGAAGACCAGCGAGGTGCTCTTGATCAGGCCGATCAGCTGGTTGACGTAGTTCGGGGTGATCGAGCGCAGCGCCTGTGGGAAGACGATCCTGCGGAACTGGTAGCGCTTGGGCAGCCCGAGCGCGGACGCCGCCTCGTGCTGGCCCTGGTCGACGGAGAGGATGCCGCCGCGGACGACCTCGGCGGCGTAGGCGGCCTCGTTGAGGCTGAGGCCGATCACGGCGACGGCCATGTCGGTGGCGAGGCGCGACTCGTCGAAGGTGAAGAACGCCGGGCCGAAGGGGACGCCCAGGCTGAGCGTCTGGTAGAGGGCGCTGAAGTTGTAGAGGAACAGCAGGACCACGATCAGCGGGATCGAGCGCAGGGCCCAGATGTACACCCAGCTCACCGAGCGCAGGACCGGGCTGTCGGAGAGCCGGGCCAGGGCGAGGAGGATGCCGCCGAGAAGGCCCAACACCGCGCTGTAGGCGGCGACTTCGAGGGTGATGAGCAGTCCGTCGAGGATGGCCGGCCGCAGGAACCAGTAGGCGAAACGGTCCCACTGGTAGAAGGGGTTGGAGATCAGTCCGTGGACGAACTGGGCCGCGAGGACCAGCACGATCGCGGTGGCGATCCAGCGGCCGGGGCGGCGCAGCGGCAGCACCCGCTGGGCGGTGAGCCGCTGCGACGGGGTGTCGTCGGCGGGCGGCGGTGCCTCGGTCAGGGACACGGCGGCGCCTGGGGGTTCACTCATCAAGGGCTCCGGAGGAGTGTCGAAACCCCAGGCGACGCAGGCGACTTCGGCCGTACGGCGAGCGGGGCGACGCGCGCCGCGGGGAGCACGGCGGGCGGCACTCGTCGGACGGGGGCCGGCGGGCGACCTTCGTCGTCCGCGGGCGCCGAAGGCACACGGATGCGCACGGCACCGGGGCTGGCGGGAGGAGGCGGACCGCTGGTGCGGTGCCTCAGGGGTTCGGAGAACCGTCAGCCTCGACGGGAGCGCGGCACCGGGCGAGGGCCCGGCCGCGCGCTAACGTGCGCTACACAGTGCGCTGTTGACCCGGAGCAGATCGACGGCGCGGTCGGCGCAGAGCGGCACGCGGCCGTGGCGGCGCCATGCGGCGGGCCTCGGGGTCGCGTCCATGTCCGTCACCATCGTCTTCCGGCCCTGCGGGCCTCGTGCTCATCGGGTCGGCGTAAGTAACTCAGGCCCGGCAGGCCCCTGTCAACGTCAGTCCAGCACATGGGACACCTGTCCGTCAGTCGATACGCCCTGGTCCGGGACGTGGGAGGCCCAGTCCAGGATCTGCACGGCCGCGCCGGCGGCCTCCAGGCCCCGGCAGTGCGCGTGGTGACGGCGGGCGATGCCGTCGAGGTCGAGGTGGGGGCCGAAGGCGGGATGGGCGGTCAGCCGGCGGGCGTACGCCCACAGGTGCGGGTGGTCGGCGACACGGTGCACGGCGGAGGCGTCCAGGTGCCAGCGGTGCACGGTGTCGAGCCGCACCAGGGAGACCCACAACTCGACGTCCGCGACGGTGAGTCGATCGCCGAGGACGTACTCCTGTCCGGCGAGCCGGGCGTCCAGGGAGCGCAGGGTGCGCAGCAGGGAGCCGAGAGCTTCGCGGCGTTCGAGGTCGTCGGCGTCGGCCCGTCCGGCGCGCTGGGCCGCGCCGTCCATGCCCTGTTCGCAGAGGCGCGCGACCCCCTCGATCTCGGCCTCCGCGCCCTCCGGGTACAGCGTGTGCCGGTCGGCGCCGAAGCGGCGGGCGAGGTCGCGCATGATGTCGGGGGCGTGGGTGCTGACGATGCGGCCGGACCAGTCGTCGCTGAGCACGGGCGCCACGGCCGCCCCGGGGTAGCGGTGGGCGCTCGCCTCGTACAGCGGGCGCAGCGCGGAGTGTTCGCCGTTCGGGCCGTCGGGCACGGCGGGCAGGAGCGTCACAGGGCAGACGTCCGTCAGCCCCAGGAGGCTGTGGACGACGGCGATGCGCAGGGCGCCCGGACAGGAGAGCGACAGATGGAGCCGGTAGCGGCGGGGCACGGCGTAGTGGCCGCTGCGCGCGTCGCAGCCGATCCGGCCACGGAAGGAGGGCAGCGGCCGTGGCGACGGAACGGCGTTCAGGGCGTGGACGGGCATGGCGGACATGTGTCTCCCCGGGGTTCTGACGCGCGGTGGCGTGGTGGCGTGGTGGCGCGAGATGCGACGGTGCGCGGGAACGGTGGTGACGCGAGTACACGGACGCGCGGGCGCTGCGGCGCGCCACCCCGACGGCCCGGCCCGGCCGGGGTCGACTCGGGTCGGCTCGACTCGGGCCCCGGCTCGGCTCGAGGCCGGTCAGCCGACGGGGCTTCCCGCGCTGCAGACGCGCAGCAGATCGATGTGACGGCGGGACGTCAACAGAAGGGACTGCCGGCGCGTGCGCGGCACACGAGTGACCACCGGCTCCGTACGCCCCATCATTCCCTACCCGTTCACTAGGAAATACCCCACCTGGAGTGTCGAGCCACCCACGCCCCGCGTCAAGAGGTCGTCCAGGAATCGGACACGTCGTCCGAGGCGTGGACGTCCGGGGGTTTCCTCGGGTCCTCACGGCGGGCGTGCGGGGCGTGCAGGTCGAGTTCGTAGGCGACCCGGATCAGCGGCACATGGGTGAACGCCTGTGGGAAGTTGCCCAGTTGACGACGGGCGCGGGGGTCGTACTCCTCGGCGAGGAGGCCGACGTCGTTGCGCAGTTCCAGCAGCCGTTCGTACAGCGCGCGGGCCTCCTCCTCGCGGCCGATCACCAGCAGGGCGTCCGCGAGCCAGAAGGAGCAGGCGAGGAAGGCCCCCTCGCCGCCGGTGAGGCCGTCCGGAGAGTCGGCGGCGCCCGCCGAGTAGCGGGCCACCAGTCCGTCGGAGAGGAGTTCGCGCTGAATGGCCTCGACGGTGCCGATCACCCGTGGGTCGTCCGGTGGCAGGAAACCGGTCTGCGGGATCTGCAGCAGCGCGGCGTCCAGCTCCCGGGAGCCGTACGACTGGGTGAAGGTGTTGCGTTCCGGGTCGTAGGCCCGCTCGCAGACCTCGCGGTGGATACGGTCACGGATCTCGCGCCAGCGCTGAACCGGGCCGGGACGGGAGTGCGCCTCCGCCAGCCGCACCGCCCGGTCGAAGGCGACCCAGCACATCACCTTGGAGTGCGTGTAGTGGCGGGGGGCGCCGCGCATCTCCCAGAGCCCCTGGTCGGGCTCGGACCAGGCCCGCTCCAGGTGGTCCAGGAACACCGCCTGAAGGGAGACCAGATGCTTGCGGGGGCGCAGTCCGCAACCGATCGCCAGATGGATGGTGTCCATCACCTCGCCGGGCACGTCGAGCTGCCGCTGCGAGGCGGCCGCGTTCCCGATCCGCACCGGACGCGACCCCTCGTAGCCCGGCAGCCAGTCGGCCTCCCACTCGGTGAGCCGCCGCTCCCCCGCGATGCCGTACATGATCTGCACGTCCTCGGGCCGCCCCGCCACCGCCCGCTCCAGCCAGCCCCGCCAGGCGTCCGCCTCGGCCTTGAACCCGCTGCGCAGCAGGGCCTCCAGCGTCATGCCGGCGTCCCGCAGCCAGCAGAACCGGTAGTCCCAGTTCCGGACGCCGCCGATCTCCTCCGGCAAGGAGGTGGTCGGGGCGGCGACGATGCCGCCGGTCGGCTGGTACGTCAGGGCCTTGAGCGTGATCAGGGAGCGGGCGACGGCGTCGCGGTAGGGCCCGTCGTAGGTGAGTCGGCGCAGCCAGCGGCGCCAGTACGACTCGGTGCTGCGCAGCGCCTCGAAGGCGTCCACCCGGCGCGGTGCGGCGAGGTGGGAGGGGTGCCAGGTCAGCACGAAGGGGATCTGTTCGCCCGCCCGGACCGGGAACACGGCGGTGTGGGCCGTACCGTGGGCGACCGGCCGCACGGGGGTGCGCAGCCACACCGACTCCGGCCCGGCGGTACCCGTCAGCGCGCCGCCGCGCCGCCGCATCCAGGGCAGGACACGGCCGTAGTCGAAGCGGAGCCGCAGGTCCATCCGCATGTCGACGGTGCCGGAGAGGCCTTCGACGATACGGACCACGCTGGGGGCGCCTGTCTTGCGGCACGGCATGAAGTCGGTGACCAGGACCTGGCCCGTGGTCGTCTCCCACTCCGTCTCCAGGATCGCCGTGTCGTCCCGGTAGCGGCGGCGGGCGTACGGGCCGTTCTCGTCGGCGGGGGCGATGCGCCAGCGGCCGTTGTCCTCGTCGCCGAGCAGGGCGGCGAAGCAGGCGGGCGAGTCGAAGCGGGGGAGGCAGAGCCAGTCGATGCTGCCGTCCCGGCCCACGAGGGCGGCGGTGAGGAGGTCGCCGATGAGGGCGTAGTCCTCGATGCGGCTGGGCTGTCCTGGCATGCGGTCAGTTTCGGGGGACCGGAGGTGCGGGGCATGCGGGGTGGCGCGTTCGAGTTCCCGCCGGGGCGGGCCCGTGCGCGGGAGGACTGACCGGGGGCCACCCCGGTACTCGGCCGGGAGGGTGCGGGGCCCGGGGGCGGACGGCTGGGGCGCGACCGGGGTTCTTCACCCTCCGGACGGTCGTGGGCCACGTACCGGCGAGGGCCGCTCCCTCGCACGGTCCGAAGCCGCTGACGACCTGTTCCGAGTACCGCGCACCACGTACCGAGTCCCGCGCACCACGTACCGAGTTCCGACGGCTCGACCACGACATGGGTGAACGTCCACGGAAAGGACCGGCTCTTGAACGCCTCCACGAACGCCTCGGAGATCCCCCCGACCGAGCGGATCCGCACCCTCGCGGACATCCTCTCCGGAAGGATCACGGCGACGGAGGGCGCGCGCCGCCACGACGTTCCGGTGCGGGTCGTCCACGAATGGCTGCGGGAGATCCCGGTGGCCGCGCCGCGGGACGCGGCGGACCGGACCGGCGCACCGGACCGAGACGGCTGGGCCGACGGGGAGGACACGGCACCGGTGCGGGGCACGGGGCGGCGGCCGTTGCCCCGCTGCCAGGTGGTCGTCGACGAGATGGTGCAGGGTCTCGGGCTCTGATCGCCCCCGCGGCTCTCACGCTCCCCACCACGAGACTGCGGAGCACCCGCCCCCGAACAACAAGTCCGGCTCGCTGTCGGGCTCTTCCCGCGCGGCAGCGCCATGTGACATAGTACTGGCGTGACCGAGCGACTGACCTGCGACGTCGTGGTTGTCGGAGCGGGAATGGTGGGCGCGGCCTGCGCCCTGTACGCGACCAGGGCGGGTCTGGGCGTCGTCGTGGTGGACCGCGGCCCGGTGGCCGGCGGCACGACCGGCGCCGGCGAGGGCAATGTCCTGGTCTCCGACAAGGAGCCCGGTCCCGAACTGGCACTCGCCCTGCTGTCCCAGCGCCTGTGGGCCGAGCTGGCCGCCGAGCCGGGCCTGGGAACGGCGTTCGAGTACGAGCCCAAGGGCGGGGTCGTCGTGGCGTCGGCGCCGGAAGGTCTCGCCGCGCTGGAGCGCTTCGCCGCCGGACAACGCGCCGCCGGTGTAGCGGCGTTCAGCGTCACCGCGCGGCAACTCCCGGAACTGGAACCGCACTTGGCGCCCGGCCTCGCGGGCGGCATCCACTACCCCCAGGACGCCCAGGTCATGCCCACCCTCGCCGCCGCGCACCTCGTACGGGCCTCCGGGGCCCGGCTGTTCACCGGCCGGACCGTGACCGAGGTGCTGCGCACACGGGCCGGTGCGGTGCGCGGCGTACGGACCGACCGGGGCGACATCCACGCTCCGGCGGTGGTGAACGCCGCCGGGACCTGGGGCGGTGAACTGGCCGCGCTCGCCGGTGCAGGCCTGCCGGTCCTCCCCCGGCGCGGCTTCGTGCTCGTCACCGAACCGCTGCCGCCGATGGTGCGGCACAAGGTGTACGCCGCCGACTACGTGGCCGACGTGGCCAGCGACTCGGCGGCGCTCCAGACCTCCCCGGTGGTCGAGGGCACGGCCGCCGGACCCGTGCTGATCGGCGCGAGCCGCGAACGGGTCGGCTTCGACCGGTCGTTCTCCCTGCCCGTCGTACGGGCGCTGGCGGCGGGCGCGACCCGGCTGTTCCCGTTCCTGGAGGAGGTGCGCGCGATGCGGACGTACGTCGGCTTCCGGCCGTACATGCCGGACCATCTGCCCGCGATCGGGCCCGACCCGAGGGTGCCGGGGCTGTTCCATGCCTGCGGGCACGAGGGCGCCGGGATCGGGCTCGCCACCGGCACCGGACATCTGATCGCCCAGGCACTCGGGGGCGGGACACCCGATCTGGATCTCACGCCGTTCCGTCCGGACCGGTTCGCGGAGGACGAGGGGGACGCGGCATGAACCCGCTGGAGCCGGCGCGGGCCGAGCCCGGGCCCGCCTTCACCGTCACCCTCGACGGACGTGAACTGCAGGCGCTGCCGGGCCAGACGGTCGCGGCCGCGCTCTGGGCGGCCGGGGTGACGTCCTGGCGCAGCACCCGGGGCGCGGGCCGGCCGCGAGGGATCTTCTGCGGCATCGGGGTCTGCTTCGACTGCCTGGTCACCGTCAACGAACGCCCTGGTCAACGGGCTTGTCTGGTGCCGGTCCGACCGGGCGACGCGATCCGCACCCAGGAGGGCACGGGCCATGAGCAGTGAACCCGGGGCGCCCCGTCTGACGATCGTCGGCGCCGGCCCGGCGGGGCTCGCGGCGGCCCTGGCGGCGGCCGGACGCGGCGTACGGGTCACTCTGGTCGACGCCGCCCGGGCCGTCGGGGGCCAGTTCTACCGGCAGCCCCCGGCCGAACTCGGCGCCCGGCGCCCGCAGGCCCTGCACCACCAGTGGCGCACCTGGCAGCGGCTGCGCGACGGCCTCGCACGCGAGGTCGCCGCCGGGCGCGTCGTACATCTCCCGGACCACCATGTCTGGTGCGTGGAGCGGCATGGGGGCGGCCCCGCGCGTTTCACCGTGCACGCGCTGCTCGGGCCCGAGCAGGAGCGGCCCGTCGAGGTGCGCACGGACGCCGTCCTGCTCGCGACCGGTGGCTACGAGAAGGTGCTGCCCTTCCCCGGCTGGACCCTGCCGGGCGTCGTCTCCGCCGGGGGCGCGCAGGCCATGCTGAAGGGGGCGCTCGCGGTGTCGGGCCGTACGGCGGTCGTCGCGGGGACCGGCCCGCTGCTGCTGCCGGTGGCGACCGGGCTCGCGGCGGCGGGCGTCACGGTCGCCGCGCTGGTCGAGTCCGCCGGCCCCGGCGCCCTGGTGCGGCGGACCGGGGCGTTGGCGCGCCGCGCGGACAAGCTCGCCGAAGGGGCCTGGTACGCGGCGGAGTTGCTGCGCCGCCGGGTACGGACCCTCGTTCGGCACACCGTCGTCGAGGCCCACGGCGACGACCGGTTGGAGGCCGTGACCGTCGCCGCGCTCGACGACGAGGGCCGGGTCCGGCACGGGACCGGGCGACGCGTCTCCTGTGACACGCTCGCCGTCGGGCACGGCCTGCTGCCGCACACCGATCTCGCCGAGGCGCTCGGCTGCCGTGTGGAGTCCGCCGGACCGCGCGTGTGGGTCGACGAGGAGCAGCGCACCGATGTGCCGGGCGTCTGGGCCGCGGGCGAGACCACCGGGATCGGCGGGGCGGCCCTGTCCCTCGCCGAGGGCCATATCGCCGGCCGGTCGGCCGCCGCCCGCCTGCGGGGCGGGGTGCCGGACCCGGACGAATGGGCGCGGGCGGCCAAGTCCCGTCGCGCACTACGGGAGTTCTTCGAAGTCCTCGACGCCGTGTACGTCCCGCCGGCCCACTGGACCGAGCAGGTCACCGACGAGACGGTGGTCTGCCGGTGCGAGGAGGTCACCGCCGGAGCCGTCCGTGAGGCCGTCGGGGAACTGGGCGCCGGGGACGTCCGGACCGTGAAGCTCCTCACCCGCGCCGGGATGGGCTGGTGCCAGGGCCGGATGTGCGGGCCGGCGGTCGCGGGTGTCGCCGGGTGCGAGCAGGGAGTGGCTCGGCGACCGTTCGCCCGGCCGGTCCCCCTCGGCGTGCTGGCACGGGCGGGCGAGACCGGAGAGGACGCCGGCTCCGGCTCCGCATCCGGCTCCGGCTCCGCATCCGGTGTCGATGCCGACGCCCCGCCCTGAGCCCCGCACCCGCACCCACACCCACACCCACAGTGATATGTCACACCTCATGGAGGGCGTCCCACACATGGCCACCACCGAGAACCGTCCCTGGCGCGGCGTCCTCGTCGCCACCGCGCTCCCCCTGCGCGACGACCTCTCCGTCGACCACGACGCGTACGCCGAGCACTGCGTCTGGCTCGTCGAGAACGGCTGCGACGGCGTCGTACCGAACGGCTCGCTCGGCGAGTACCAGGTGCTGACGCCCGAGGAGCGCGCCGCGGTCGTGGAGACGGCCGTCGCCGCGATCGGTGGCGCCCGGGTGATGCCGGGGGTCGCCGCGTACGGGTCCGCCGAGTCCCGGCGCTGGGCCGAGCAGGCGCGGGACGCGGGCTGTGCGGCGGTGATGCTGCTGCCGCCGAACGCGTACGGCGCCGACGAGCGGTCCGTGCTCGCGCACTACGCCGAGGTCGCGAAGGCGGGCGTCCCGGTCGTGGCGTACAACAACCCGATCGACACCAAGGTCGACCTCGTCCCCGACCTGCTCGCCAAGCTGCACGGCGAGGGGTACATCCGGGCCGTGAAGGAGTTCTCCGGCGATGTCCGCCGGGCCTACCAGCTCGCCGAACTCGCCCCGGAACTTGACCTGTTGATCGGCGCGGACGACGTACTGCTGGAGCTGGCGCTGGCCGGTGCCAAGGGCTGGGTGGCGGGCTACCCGAACGCGCTGCCCGCCGCGACGGTGGAGCTGTACCACGCGGCGGTGGACGGCGACCTCGCCACGGCGAAGAGGCTCTACGAGCAGCTGCACCCGCTGCTGCGCTGGGACTCCAAGGTCGAGTTCGTGCAGGCCATCAAGTTGTCGATGGACATCGTGGGCCGGCCCGGGGGACGCTGCCGGCCGCCGCGCGTGGAACTGCTGCCGGAGCAGGAGGCCGTGATCCGGGCGGCCACCGAGAAGGCCGTCGCGGCGGGGCTCGCGTAACCCACAGCAGAAAGGTAGGGCCGGCCATGCGCAGCAAACTCGTCCTGCACGCCGTCGACTCACACACCGAGGGCATGCCCACCCGGGTGATCACCGGCGGGATCGGCACGATCCCCGGCGCGACCATGAACGAACGCCGGCTGTGGTTCCGTGAACACCGCGACGACATCAAGCAGTTGCTGATGAACGAGCCGCGCGGGCACGCTGCGATGAGCGGCGCGATCCTCCAGCCGCCGACCCGCCCCGACTGCGACTACGGCGTGGTCTACATCGAGGTGTCCGGCTATCTGCCCATGTGCGGCCACGGCACGATCGGTGTGGCGACCGTGCTGGTGGAGACCGGCATGGTCGAGGTGGTCGAACCGGTCACCACCATCCGTCTCGACACCCCGGCGGGCCTGGTCGTGGCCGAGGTGGCGGTGGAGGACGGCGCGGCGAAGGCCGTCACCCTGCGCAACGTGCCGTCGTTCTCCGTCGGCCTCGACCGCAAGGCCACGCTCGCCGACGGCCGCACGGCGACCTACGACCTCGCGTACGGCGGCAACTTCTACGCCATTCTGCCGCTGGAGCAGTTCGGCCTGCCCTTCGACCGCGACCGCAAGGACGAGATCCTGCGGGCGGGCCTCGACCTGATGGAGGCGATCAACGCCGAGGGGGAGCCCGTGCATCCGGAGGACCCGTCGATCCACGGCGTCCACCACGTCCACCTCTACGCCCCCGGCGCCACCGCCCGGCACTCGCGGCACGCGATGGCCATCCATCCCGGCTGGTTCGACCGCTCCCCCTGCGGCACGGGCACCAGCGCGCGCATGGCCCAGCTCCACGCGCGCGGTGAACTCCCCCTGCACACCGAGTTCGTGAACGAGTCCTTCATCGGCACCCACTTCACCGGCAGGCTGCTCGGCGAGACCGAGGTCGCCGGGCTGCCGGCGGTGCTGCCGAGTTTCACCGGCCGCGCCTGGGTCACCGGCACCGCCCAGTATCTGCTCGACCCGTCCGACCCGTTCCCGTCCGGCTTCGTCCTCTAGGATTCCGGAGCTCCGGACTTCGGAGCCCGCATCCCGGAGCCCGAAGCCCGAAGCCCAGGTCCCGGATTCCGGATCCCGGATCCCGGATCCCGGGATCCAGCGCTTCATGAGTACAGGAGAGACCGCATGCCCCCCACGGAGTCGCGGCGCGGCGGCGTACCGTCCGTCTCCACCGCTGCCGCCGCCGCTCCCCCGGCCCCCGCCCTGCCGGTGCTCGGCGGCAAGAAGAGCAGCTACCGCGAGCGGGTCGCCGACGCGTTGCGGGCCGCGCTGATCGCCGGGGAGCTGCGGCCGGGCGAGGTGTACTCCGCGCCCGCGCTCGCCGGCCGCTTCGGTGTCTCGGCGACGCCGGTGCGCGAGGCCATGCTGGATCTGGCCAAGGAGGGGCTCGTCGACACCGTGCCCAACAAGGGGTTCCGGGTCACCGCCGTCACCGAGCGGCAGCTCGACGAGTACACCCAGGTCCGTGCGCTCATCGAGATCCCGACCACGGCCGGGCTGGCCCGGACCGCCGACCCGGTCTCCCTGGAGGCGCTGCGGCCCGCCGCCCGGGAGATCGTCGCCGCCGCGGCTGCCGGTGACCTCATCGCGTACGTCGAGGCCGACACCCGTTTCCACCTCGGTCTGCTCGCCCTCGCGGGCAACGCGCACCTCGTCGAGGTGGTCGGTGACCTGCGCAAACGCGCCCGACTCTACGGTCTGACCGCGCTCGCCGAGTCGGGGCGGCTGCTGTCGTCGGCGCAGGAGCACCTGGAACTCCTGGACGCGCTGCTCGCCCGCGACGAGGAGGCCGTACGCGCGGTGATGACCCGCCACCTCGGTCATGTGCGCGGAATGTGGGCCGCGCACGACTGATCCTCTTCACCGCGCATGCGGGCGGAGCGGCGGGGGCATCTCTGACAGGTGTGATCGGAGCGACGCGCGTTCCGACTGACGTTGAAAGTATGATCGGCCAATGTCTGACATGACCGAAACCACTCCCGGCTGGCTGCCGTCCGACGAGCTCGAGTCGGCGCGCGCCCGGATGCCGATCCTGTACGTCGAGGCCGTGCCCGTGCGCGTCGACGACAGCGGCGAAGTGACCAGCGTCGGCCTGCTGCTGCGCATCGGCCCGGACGGGACGGTCAGCCGCAATCTGGTCTCCGGCCGCGTGATGCACCACGAGCGGGTGCGTGACGCGCTGCTGCGCCATCTGGAGAAGGACCTCGGGCCGGTGGCGCTGCCCCGTGTCCCGTCCGCACTCCAGCCCTTCACCGTCGCCGAGTACTTCCCGACGCAGGGCATCACCCCGTTCCACGACCCGCGCCAGCACGCGGTCTCGCTCGCCTACATCGTCCCGGTGGCCGGCGACTGCCGGCCCCGGCAGGACGCGCTGGACCTGGTGTGGTTCAGCCCCCAGGAGGCGGCGTCGGCCTCCGTCCAGAACGAGATGCCGGGCGGCCAGGGAGTCCTGCTGAAGCAGGCTCTGGCGCATGTGGGCTGCCTGTCCTAGCCGGGCGGGCAGTGACGTAGCCGCGGGTCGGCCGGGCCGGAGCCGCGGGCCGGCCGGGACGTAGCCGCGGGCCGGCCGGGACCGGGCGGAGCGGCCGGGGTCAGGCTTTTCGGCCGAGGTACGTGTCGTGCGCGTTCCCGCTGAGCCTCGCCGCGGCGGGAGCCGCCAGTTCGGTCGCCGTGGCGCGGGCGACGGCGGCGCGGCCCGCTTCCCCGAGGGCGTCGGCGAGGCGGGCCCGGCCGAGCCAGTTGTAGGGACTGTGGGGGCTCAGGCCGGCGCGTTCCCCCAGCAGGAGCCGGGCCTGCTCGTCCCGGCGTGCGCGGAGAGCCGCCTCCAGCAGGGTCCGCTGGACCGCGTCCCGCTGGGCGTGGCTGCCGCCGAAGGTGTGCAGCCGGCGGCGGATCGGCCACAGCAGGTCCACCACCGTCGCGTAGTCCTCGCGGACGAACGCCACCAGCGCCTCGCAGACGGGCAGCCCGATCTCGGCGGTCATCACGCGGTTGGTCTGCGGTCGCTCGTCCTCCCGGGCCGCCCGCAGCCAGCGCCGCCGGTCGGCGACGAACTCGTCCGCCGTGTCCAGCCGCCCCGCTCCCGCGAAGGCCATGACGGCGTGCGCGTCGTTGAAGGCGTAGAACGGCGGGTCCTCGCGCGCCGCCCACGCGTCGGCCAGGGCCCGCCACCGTGCGTCCTGCTCCGAGCCGTCCAGGAGGAACCGCCACAACAGCGAGGCGGCGTCGAGGAGTTCCATGACGAACCCGGACGACTCCTCGTGGTGCAGTACGGCGTCGTGGATCCGCAGGGCCGTGGCGGTGTCGCCGGCCTCCAGGGCGTACAGGGCGTAGTGCCACCAGCTGTGCACCGTCAGCAGGCTGCCGCTCGCCCAGTCGTCGAGGCGCGCGTCGAGGAAGCCGAGCCCCTCGGCGAACCGGCCCTGCATCTCGTGCACATGGACGACGGCGTGGATGGCCCAGATGTCACGGGGGTTGCGCTCGACGGCGGCGCGGGCCACCTCCTGGGCCCGGTCGTAGTGGCCCGACTCCTCCAGGCCGAACGCGTACATGCCCAGCAGCGGTCCGCGGTGGGGGTCGTCCGGGTCCCATGCCGGGAGGGCCCCGCCGATCCGGTCCCGCAGCCGTGTGGCGTCCCCGGTGAAGAAGTCGAGCTGATGTCCCACCGCCAGGGCGAGCGGATCGCGGGGACACTCCACGACCAGGTCCTCCAGGATCCGACCGGCCCGCCCGAGATCACCGCCGAGCCAGGCCTCCGCCGCGGCCATGTGCATGCGCTCCCGCCGGGGCAGCGCCGTACGGTCCAGCCCCGCGCTGAAGGTCATGAACCCACGTCCCGCCTCCTCGGCGTCACGCGACTCGGTCCCCAGCACCCCCAGATACGCCGCGAACACCTGGGCCATCGGCGACTCCGGACAGGCGGCCACGGCGTCCGCGACGGCGGTCGGGAACTCGGGCCGGAAGAACAACAGCCCCTCCACGGCCCGGTCCAGGTGCGCCGCTCCCTCGGCGGTGCACTCGTACAGACGGTTGCCGTACCGGTCGGTCACCATCGCAGCTCATCTCCGGCGCGTGTCGAGTGTCGGCGGGCGGCCCGCGGTCGTCGACCGTGACACCGCGGACGAGCCCGATCCTCCATCCAACCGACCGCCCCACCACCAAGTCCACCGAGCACCCCCGACACGCCCCGCCTCACCACCGACACGCCCCGGATCACCACCGCGCGCCGCGACGAGACCGGCCTCGCGCCGCGACGAGATCAGTCACGTGCCGCGACGAGATCGGTCACGTGCCGCCCACCGCCCCCTCCCCCGCAGAGCGCGCCGGCGCGCGGGACGCCCAGGGCGCATGGGGCACGGCGCTCGGCGCACGACGCGCGCTACCCGCGCGCCTCGTGTTCGGCGCACAAGCACCCCACACCCCGCTCGATCCACTCCTCGCCCACCCACTCCGGATGGCGCTCGATCATCAGGTGCCTCACCTCCTCGGCGATCGTCGCCTCGCTCGTCGCGGAGTCCCGGCGACGCCATGTCTCGTCGCGCAGCAGTTCCAGATACGTGCGGACGTCGGCCAGCAGCCCCGTACCCCCGATCCCGCCGTGGCCGGGCACGACCACGCGCGGATGCTGCGCCGACAGCCGTTTCAGCACCTCGATCCAGCGGATGCCGGACACATCGGTGTCGTACGGCGGGAACCACGGAAAGATGGCGAACTGCCCCGCCTCGACGAGGTCGCCGGTGAACATCACCCCGGCGTCGGGCACGCTCACCACCTGGTCGCCCCGGCTGTGCGCCCGGCCGGTGGCGCGCAGACGCACCACCCGGCCGCCCAGGTCCAGATCGAAGGCGTCGTCGTAGACCGTGTCCGGCACGACCGGCTCCACCCCCGCCAGCCGCCGGGCGATCGGTTCGCCCAGCCCCCGGAACATCGAGAGGTAGCCAGGGCCCTTGCCGGCCAGGTCCTCGGCCTGGGCCCGGTTGAGGAGGTAGGTCGCCTCGCCTGCGAAGACCTGGGCGCCGAAGGCGTGTTCGGGATGGAAGTGCGTGGTGGTCAGGAAGAGCCTGCGCCCCCTGGCGTGCTCGGCCGCGAACGCGAGTACGGCCTCGGCGTTGTCGGGGCCCAGCCCCGTCTCGACCACGAGAACGGAGTGGGTGCCGCCGACGACCCCTATGTTGGGCACCAGTCGCACCCCGCCGTCGGGGATCACCAGCACATCACGGGCCACCTCCCGCACCTGGTCGGTCCGGACGACGGGGTCGGACAGCGTGCTCTCGGTCATATCGGACAGCGTGCTCTCGGTCATACCGGTGGCTCCTCGAACTCGTGGGTGTGGCAAGGGGGTCAGGCATCGATCAGGTGCTGTGGCGGACAACGGGGCGCGGAGTGGATCCGCGCGGGGATCGTCGGTCGGGCACGGTCCGTGACGGAGGCCACGGCCCGCTCGCGCTCCAGTCCAGTGCGGGCACCCGCGCGCCGTCCAACACCCGTTCCGTACGCCCGATACCGCGCGGGTATCGTCGCCGGTCATGGACTTACGATCGCTGCGCTACTTCGTCGCCGTCGCGGAGGAACGGCACTTCGGCCGTGCCGCCGCCCGACTGCACATGACCCAGCCGCCGTTGAGCCGGGCCGTCAAACAGCTGGAGAACGATCTCGGCGCCCTGCTGCTGCACCGCTCCTCCACCGGCGTCACGCTCACCTCGGCGGGCCGGGCGCTGTACGACGAAGCCCGCGCGCTGCTGGGGCAGGCCGAGCAGGCCCGCGCGCGGGTCGCCGCGGCCGCCCGCACGGCGACGCTCACCCTCGGCACCCTCGCCGAACAGACCGGTACACGACTGGTCGCCGCCTTCCGCGAGCGCCATCCCGATGTCCACGTCCGTGTGCGGGAGGCCGACCTGACCGATCCCACCACCGGCCTGCGCGCGGGCCTGGTCGACGTGGCGCTGACCCGGGCGCCCTTCGACGACACCGGGATCGCCAGCCACGTCCTGCGCTCCGATCCGGTCGGTGTGGTGCTGCGCGCCGACGACCCCCTCGCCGGCCGTACGTCCCTGCACCCCCGTGACCTCGCCGACCGGCGCTGGTTCCGTCTGCCCGACGGCACCGACCCCGCGTGGCAGGCCTTCTGGACGGCGCCCGCGCCCGCCGCCGCCCTGCGCGACGGCCCGGTCGTACGCACCGTCCACGAATGCGTCCAGGCCGTCCTGTGGAACGGCACCGTCGGTGTGGCCCCGTTGGCCGAAACCCTCCCGGAGGGCCTCACCTGCGTCCCCCTGCGCGGCATGCCGCCCAGCCGCCTGGTGGTCGCCTGGAACAACGCCGGCACCGACCCCCTGGTCCGCTCCTTCGTCCGGATCGCCGCGGCGGGCTATGCGACGCATACCGACACCGGCACCGGCACCGGAGCAGGGACCACTCCCTTGGGACGCAGGATCGAGCATGCGTGAAAACCGTCCCCCCACCGGCGTCATCGAACCGGCTCTGATCCGTCTCCCGGCCGCCGCCGCTCCGGAAGGACAGCCATGCACGCGAGAGCCACGAATCCGGCCCACGCCCCCGACTCCTTCGGCGCGTTACCGAGGCGCGCGTTGCTGGGTGCCCTCGGCGCCGTCGCCGTGACCGGTGCCGTCTCCCGCCCGGCCGCGGCCGCGGGCTCCCCGACGGCCGGTTCCCGGTCCGCCTCCGCGTCCGCCGCCTACGTCCCGCTGTCCCGGCAGGCCTGGGGCGCGGACGAGAGCCTGCGCTTCGGCCCGGACGGCACCGAGACCCGGCCCCCCGACCACCACGCGGTGCAGACCCTGTCCGTGCACCACACCGCCGGCGCGAACGGCGAGGCCGACCCCGCGGCCCGGGTCCGCACGATCTACCGCGACCGGACGGTCGGTCAGGGCTGGGGCGACATCGGCTACCACTGTCTGATCGACGCGGCCGGACTGGTCTACGAGGGCCGCTGGTCCGGCACCGACGGGGACCCCGCGCACGACGCGGCGGGGCGCCTGGTCACCGCCGCTCACATCGCCACGTACAACACCGGGAACGTCGGGATCGCGCTGCTGGGGACGTTCACCTCCAGCGCTCCCACGTCCGCCGCGCGCGGCGCGCTCGTCCAGCTGCTTGCGGAACTCGCCACTGCGAAGGGGCTTAGCGCATCTCCGGCACGGGGATCGCGGATCGCGCCCTGTGCGGTGCGTCGTCAGTCCGCTCTCACCGGATGCGTGAGGTTCGCTCCGGTCCCCGGGTCGAACACGTGGGCCTTGGCCATGTCGACCCGCAGTTCCACCGGTTCGCCCTCGCGGGCCCGTGTGGCGGCGTCCAGGCGGGCCACGATGTGCTGGGTGTCGGTGCCGGTGTCGCGCAGGCCCGAGTCCTTGGCGAGCTCCTCCAGTTCGGTGGTCGTCGCGGGCCCTCCCTCCGCGGCGAAGTAGACGTACGCATCGGAGCCCAGCGACTCCAGTACCTCAACGGTGACGGTGAGGAGCGGGCCCGTCCGGGCCCCCTCATGTGACAGGGCCGCGTCCTCGAACGCCTCCGGTCGCAGCCCGACGATGACCTCGCGGGGCGCGTTCTGGCGTTCCAGCGCCTGCCTCGTTCGGTCGTCGAGGGTCAGGTCGCCGAGGGACGAGCGCAGGGCGCCGGCCTCCAGGGTGGCGTTCAGGAAGTTCATCGCCGGGGAGCCGATGAAGCCCGCCACGAAGAGGTTGCGCGGCAGGTCGTACAGCTCGGCCGGGGTGCCGATCTGCTGGACCAGGCCCTGTCTCATGACCACGACGCGGTCGCCCAGCGTCATCGCCTCGGTCTGGTCGTGGGTGACGTACACGGTGGTCGTGCCGAGGCGCCGCTGCAGGCGGGAGATCTGCGTGCGCATCTGTACCCGGAGTTTGGCGTCCAGGTTGGACAGCGGCTCGTCCATCAGGAACGCCTTCGGATCACGGACGATCGCCCGCCCCATGGCCACCCGCTGGCGCTGACCGCCCGAGAGGTTGGCGGGCTTGCGGTCCAGGTGCTCGGTGAGGTCGAGGATCCGGGCGGCGTCCGTCACCTTGGCGTCGATGGTGGCCTTGTCCACCTTGGCCAGGCGCAGCGGGAAGCCCATGTTCTCCCGGACGTTCATGTGCGGGTACAGGGCGTAGCTCTGGAAGACCATGGCGACGTCGCGCTCCTTGGGAGCCAGGTCGTTGACGACTCGGCCACCGATGCGCAGGGTGCCCTCGGTGATGTCCTCAAGTCCGGCGATCATGTTCAGCGTGGTGGACTTGCCGCATCCCGACGGGCCGACCAGGATCACGAACTCGCCGTCGGCGATGGCGAGGTCCACGTCCTTCACGGCGAGCGCCCCGTCGGGAAAGCGCTTGGTGACTCCCTCAAGGATGATCTCGGCCATGGATGGTGCCTCCTTGCCTTCCCCGTTCAGCCCTTGACTGCCCCGGAGGTCAGTCCGGCGACGATCCGCCGCTGGAAGAGCAGGACGAAAACGATGATCGGGATGGTGATCACCACGGCGGCGGCGGCGATCGACCCTGTGGGCTGCTGGAACTGGGAGCTGCCGGTGAAGAACGCGATCGCTGCGGGCACGGTGCGCGCGGACTCTGTGGACGTCAGCGAGATCGCGAACAGGAAGTCGTTCCAGCAGAAGATGAACACGAGAATGGCCGTGGTGAACACGCCCGGTGCGGCCAGCGGCACGATGACCAGCCGGAAGGCCTGCGCGGGCGTCGCCCCGTCGACCTTGGCGGCCTTCTCCAGGTCCCAGGGAATCTCCCGGAAGAACGCCGACAGGGTGTAGATCGCGAGCGGCAGGGAGAAGGTCATGTACGGGATGATCAGCCCGATCCAGGTGTCGAAGATCCCGATGATCCGCTCGATGTTGAACAGCGGTGACACCAGGGAGATCGGCGGGAACATGGCGATCAGCAGTGACATGCCGATGAGGACCCGCTTGCCGGGGAACCGCAGCCGGGCCACCGCGTAGGCGGCCATGGTGCCCAGCGCCACCGCGATCACCGTGGCGATCAGGGCGATTCCGATCGAGTTGATCAGCGCACGGGTGAACTCGGTGGTCTCGAAGATGCCCTGGTAGTTCTCCCAGGTCCAGTCCGTGGGGATGTAGTTGCCGTCCGTCAGGGTGCTGGGGTCCTTGAACGACAGCGCGGCGATCCACCACACCGGGAACAGGGCGTACAGCACGACCACCACGTTCAGGACGCCCCATCGGGTGGCGTGCGCCTTTCCCACCGCGGCCATCAGCGCTTCACCTCCGCGCCGGGTGCTGCGGTGCCGAACAGTTTGACGAAGGTGAAGGCGATGATCCCGACGCAGATGAAGATCAGGACCGAGATCGCCGACCCGATGCCCAGGTTCAGCGCGGTGAACAGGTTGTCGTACCCGAGGATCGACACGGAGCCGGTTCCCTGGGCGCCCGCGGTCAGGATGTAGATGTTGTCGAAGATCCGGAACGCGTCCAGGGTGCGGAAGAGCAGGGCCACCAGGATGGCCGGTTTCATCAGCGGCACCATGATCTTGGTGAAGCGCTGCCAGGCGGTGGCACCGTCCACCATGGCCGCCTTCAGGGTCTCCTCGGGGACCAGCGCGAGGCCCGCGAGCAGCAGCAGGGCCATGAACGGCGTCGTCTTCCACACCTCGGCGAGGATGATCAGCCAGAGGGCCGGCCACTGCTCGGTCAGGGGGGCGTCGCCCTCGGGCAGCAACTCGGCGAGGTACCCGAGATCCGGGGTCCACGCGTACTGCCAGGAGAAGGCGGCGACCACGGTGACGATCCCGTACGGAACGAGGACCGACGTGCGGACGACGCCGCGCCAGAAGATCGTGCGGTGCATCACCAGGGCGAGCCCCATTCCGAGGACCAGTTCGATCGCCACGGACACCGCGGTGATGAACAGCGTGACCCAGAAGGCGTCCCACCAGAACGGGGAGGACAGCACCGCACCGTAGTTGCTCAGGCCCACGAACTCGGCCCGTCCGGGAAAGCGCAGGTCGTACCGCTGGAGGGAGAGATAGACGGCGTATCCGATGGGGTAGGCGGTCACGGCGATCATGACGACGACGGCGGGTGCGCAGAGCAGCCAGCCGAGCCGCCGCTCCTGCCGGGCGCCCGCCGAGAGTTCCGTCCGGTCCGGCCCCGCCTGCTCCGTCCGCGCCTCGGGGGGCGGTGGGGTACCGGCGGGTCGCGCCCGCGTGCTCATCGCGGGCCGCCCGGGGACGAGGCCCGCGCGCCGCGGCGCGGGGCGACGGAGTGGCGGGAGAGGTCGTGCTTCACGGGATCACACCCTCGGATCGCAGGGCATCGTCGATCTGCTCGCCGATGGTGTCGACGGAGCTTTCCGGTTCGATCCCGGACGGCGGGGACAGCGTGTGGGAGACCGCGATCGACACGTTCTGATAGACCGGAGTGATCGGGCGCACGCTCGCCGACTCCAGAGCGGCCAGGACGTCCTTGGAGAACGGGTACTCCTTCATGAACGCGGGCTCGTCGTAGAGGGCGCGCAGGGTGGGCGGCAGACCGCCCTCCAGCGCGGCGCTGAGCTGGTTCTCCCGGTTGCGCAGGCACAGTGCCGCCTCGAAGGCCAGGTCGGGGTGGCGCGAGTAGGCGCTCACCGCCAGATCGATACCGCCGATGGTGGGCCGCGCCGGGCGGTTCGGGTCGACCCGGGGGTACGGCGCCCAGCGGAAGTTCTTGAACAGCTCGGGGTTGTTCGCCTTCATCGACGGATAGACGAACGGGTAGTTGAGCTCGAACGCCGCCGTCCCCGACTCCATGGCGAGCCGGTTCTGGTCCTCCATCTGATTGGGCAGGGAGGGGTCGGCGGCCGGGGACCTGGCCAGATCACGCATGATGCCGGCGGCCCGCACCGCGGGCCGACCGAGAGAGGGCTCGGTCGCGTTCGCGTTGAGGATGGAACCGCCGGCACTGTTGATCAGCGTGTTGAACCAGACGGTCAGGCCCTCGTACTGGGCGCCCTGGATCTCCACGAAGTGCGGCTTGCCCTGCCGGGCGAGGACGCCGGCCATGTCCAGCATCTCGGCCCAGGTCCTGGGCGGGGTGGGCACCAGGTCCTTGCGGTACCACAGGAGCTGGGTGTTGGTGTTGTACGGGACGGCGTACAGCTTGCCCTTCCAGGTGGAGGTCCGCAGCGGTACGCGCAGGGTGCCCTCGACGGCCTGCCGCTTCGCCGTCCCCGTCCATTCCCGGATCCAGCGCGCCTCGGCGAACTCCGCGGCCCAGGTGACGTCCAGGCCCAGGATGTCGAGCGAGTCGTCCTCGGCGGCGAGCCTTCGGACGAGTTGCTGGCGTTGTCCGTCCGCGGCGCGCGGGAGCTTGTTGTAGCTGATCGAGTAGCGACCGCCCGACGCCTGGCTGCACCGGTCGGCCGCCTTCTGCAGAGCCCCGGAGTCGTCCGGGAAGTTGTACCAGTTGAGGGTGGGCCTGCCGGAGCCCTCGTCACTGCCGCAAGCGGCGAGGACCGACGCCAGCAACGGCATCACGGCGAACGCCCGCAGCCATCTCATTCCTCCGCGACGTCCCATCTGACCTGAAACCGGCCGGCAGCCGCACCTCGCGTGCACACGCTCCACACCTCGTCTCCGGACGGTGGCAGGACTCGGATCCCGCAGCTCTTGCTCCCGGCGAACACTAAAGTCCACATAAGGGATGTCCAAGAACATAAGTCCAGGGTCGGCGGACAACTCACCAAATCGCCCAATGGCCCACCCAGTGACGCTCGGCCTCGATCAAGCCCTGACCAGACCCAAAAACGATCAAGGGCCGGTTTCGGATTTCTCCGAAACCGGCCCTTGATCTGCGACTCTTTCGAGTCGGGACGACAGGATTTGAACCTGCGACCCCTTGACCCCCAGTCAAGTGCGCTACCAAGCTGCGCCACGTCCCGATGCCCGTCTGACCTGGGGTTTCCCCTGGCTGAACGCGCACGGAAACAATACCGCACTCGGGCCGGTGGTCGCGCACGCGTTTATCGGCGCGAGGGGGCGGGAGACCCTCCGCCGTCACCGCTTGACCTTAAGTTTGGTTGAGGTTGCAGGCTCTTCCGCATGACGACGACACCGTACGGATTCACGGAGCTGCCCGAGCTGATGGGGCTGATGACGGGCGCGGAGAAGCACGGCCCGGCGGCCACCTCCACGCTGGACGTGCTGTGGGTGCTCTACGACCGGGTGCTGCGGGTGGGCCCGGATCGGCTGGAGGACCCGGAGCGGGACCGGTTCCTGCTGTCGAAGGGCCACGGGCCGATGGCGTACTACGCGGTCCTCGCGGCGAAGGGCTTCCTGCCGGCCGAGTGGCTGCCCGGCTTCGGCTCGTACGACTCGCCGCTCGGCCACCACCCGGACCGGGTGCTGGTGCCGGGCGCGGAGATCGGCAGCGGCTCGCTCGGGCACGGCCTGCCGATCGCGGTCGGGACGGCGCTCGGGCTGCGGGCCCAGGGGCGGATCGACCCGGCGGTGTGGGTGCTGGTCGGCGACGCGGAGCTGGACGAGGGCAGCAACCACGAGGCGATCGCCTACGCCGGCCCCGCCGGGCTCGACCGGCTGCACACCGTCGTGATCGACAACTCCTCCGCCAGTCATGCGCGGCCGGGCGGGATCGCCGCGCGGTTCGAGGTGGCGGGCTGGTCCGCCGAGACCGTGGACGGACGCGACCACGACGCCCTGCACGCGGCCTTCACCGCGCCGCACCCGGGCCGGCCACGGGTCGTCGTGGCCCACGTCGAGCCGAAGAACGCCTGAACCCCGAGATCTCCGTAACCACCCCGAAAGGACGAAAGACCTCATGGACACCATGCGTGACCGCTTCGCTCCCGTCGTCTCCGGCATGCTCGACGAGGATCCCCGGGTCGCGGTGGTCCTCGCCGAGATCGGCCGGGACGGCTTCGCGGAGGCGACGCGCCGCCATCCGGAGCGGGTGATCAACGTCGGGATCCGGGAGCAACTGCTGATCGGCGCGGGCGCGGGCCTGGCGCTGGCCGGGATGCGGCCCGTGATGCACACCTTCGCGAGCTTCCTCGTGGAACGGCCCTTCGAGCAGGTGAAGCTGGATCTGGGGCACCAGGGTGTCGGCGCGGTGCTGGTCAGCGCCGCCGCGTCCTACGACTGGCCGGCCGGCGGCTTCACCCACATGTCACCCGGCGACGTCGCCGTCCTGGACACGCTCGACGGGTGGACCGTGCATGTGCCCGGGCATCCCGACGAGGCCGAGACGCTGCTCCGGCACGCGGTCGGCGCGGGCGAGGGCAAGGACGACAAGGTGTACGTACGGCTGTCCGCGCAGTCCAACGAGCAGGCGCTCGCGGTGGACGGGCAGCGGTTCCTCACCGTGCGGGAGGGGCGCCGCGGGGTCGTCGTCGCCGTCGGGCCCCTGCTCGACGGCGTCCTCGCGGCCACGGAGGGGCTCGATGTGACCGTGCTGTACGCCTCGACCGTGCGCCCGTTCGACTCGGCCGCGTTGCGCCGGGCCACCGACTCGGCCGGCACGGACGTCGTCCTCGTCGAGCCCTACCTGGCGGGCACGTCGACGGCCGCCGCCAACGACGCGCTCGCCGATGTGCCGCACCGGGTGCTCGGGCTGGGCGTGGGGCGGCGGGAGCTGCGGCGCTACGGGCAGCTGGAGGAGCACGTGGCCGCGCACGGGTTGGACGCGGCCACGTTGCGAGAGCGGATCACGGGGTTCCTGCGGTAGCGGCACGCACGGACGGGGGCGGCTCAGTCGACGGCGGGGAGTCCCAACTCCGGGTGGGCGTCGAGGAGTTTGGTCGGTGCGGCCTGGCGCCATGAGTCGGCGAGGACGTCGCGCAGCTCTGCCTCGTCCTCCAGGGCGGAGAGGCGCACCCGCACCCAGGCGAACCCCGCCTCGTGCTCGGCGATCCAGAACTTGCCGGGTTCGGCGAGGACCAGCTCGTCCCGCTCCACCTTGGGGCACCGCACGGCCATGGACGTCTCGTCCTCCGGCAGCGTCGCGAACATCTTCCCCGCCACCCGGAAGGTGGGCATGCTCCAGGCGACCTTCTCCGTACTGTCGGGCAGGGAGAGGGCGACACGTCGTACGTCTTCTGCATCGGGCATGGAACGCACGGTAGCGGTGACCACTGACAATCACCGCCGCGAGATGACGCCGGTACCGGCGAAACGACGGCGGAGCATGCCCCGCCCTCAGCGGGTCACTTCAGCCGGTCACTTCAGTCAGCCACCTCGCTCGGCCTCCCCGGCGGCCGGCCTCCTCACTCCGCCGCCTCCCCCAGCGCCTCCAGCACCGGCCGGATCAGCGGGTGCCCCTCCGCGCCGCGGCGTACGGCGGCGAAGACGCGGCGCGTGGGGGCCACTCCGTCCACGGGGCGTACGACCACGCCCGTGAGGTCCGTGCCGCGCAGCGCCGAGCGGGGGACGAGGGCCACGCCCGCGTCGGCGGAGGCGAGGGCGACCACGGCGCGGAAGTCGTCGGAGGAGTGTTCGAGGCGGGGCTGGAAGCCGGCGTTCTCGCAGGCCAGGACGACGACGTCATGGCAGGGGTTGCCGGGATAGGGGCCGATCCAGGCGTCCTTGGCCAGTTCGGCGAGCGGCACCTCGGCCGCGTCGGCGAGCCGGTGGCTGACGGGCACGACCGCGTCGAACGGCTCGGCGTACAGCGCGACATGGGTCAGCCGGGGGTCGTCGGCGGCCGGCGCGCCCCGGTATTCGACGGCCACGGCGATGTCGACCTGCCGGTCCAGGACCATCGGCAGGCTCGCGTCGCCCTCGGCGTCCTGGACGCGGAGACGGATGCCGGGCGCGGAGCGGGCGAGGCGGGCCAGCGCGGGTGCCACGACCTGGGCGATACCGGTGGCGAAGGAGGCGACGGTGACGGTGCCGGCCTCGCCCGAGCTGTACGCGGCCAGTTCCGCCGCCGCCTGTTCCAGCTGGGCGAGGACCGCGTTGGTGTGGCCGAGCAGGATCTCGCCGGCCGGGGTCAGCCGTACGCCCTTCGCGCCCCGCTCGACCAGGCGGTGTCCCGTCTCCTGTTCCAGGGCGGTGAGCTGCTGGGAGACGGCGGACGGGGTGAGGTACAGCGCGGCGGCAGCCGCCGTCACCGTGCGGTGGTCGGCCACCGCACGAAGGATGTGGAGCCGCCGCGCTTCGATCATGAGACCGATTCTCTCAAATGTGCGCTTTCCCCCTGAACCGGTCCGCCCGGACCACCGCCCCGGGCTCCGACTCAGCCCTCCAGCTCGGCCCGCGCCGCCACGAAGGCGTCCACCACGCGGTGCACGTCCGCCGTGGAGTGCGCGGCGGAGAGCTGGACGCGGATGCGGGCCTGGCCCTGCGGGACGACCGGGTAGGAGAACCCGATCACATAGACGCCGCGATCCAGGAGCAGCTCGGCCAGGCGGCCCGCCTTCGCCGCGTCGCCGATCATGACGGGGGCGATGGGGTGGTCGCCGGGGAGGATGTCGAAGCCCTCCTCGGTCATGCGGCCCCGGAACAGCGCCGTGTTCTCGGCGAGGCGGACCCGCAGGTCGTCGGCCGACTCCAGGAGGTCGAGCACCTTCAGGGAGGCCGCCGCGATCACCGGCGCGAGGGTGTTGGAGAAGAGGTAGGGCCGGGAGCGCTGGCGCAGCAGGGCGACGATCTCGGCGCGGGCGGCGACGTAGCCGCCGGAGGCACCGCCGAGGGCCTTGCCGAGGGTGCCGGTGATGATGTCGACCCGGTCCATGACGCCGTGCAGCTCGGGGGTGCCGCGGCCGCCGGGGCCGGTGAAGCCGACGGCGTGGGAGTCGTCGACCATGACCATGGCGTCGTGGCGGTCGGCGAGGTCGCAGATCTCGCGGAGGGGGGCCACATAGCCGTCCATGGAGAAGACGCCGTCGGTGACGATCAGCTTCCGGCGGGCGCCGCCTTCGGCCGCCTCCTTCAACTGCCGTTCCAGGTCGGCGAGATCACGGTTGGCGTAGCGGTAGCGGCGGGCTTTGGAGAGCCGGATGCCGTCGATGATCGAGGCGTGGTTGAGGGCGTCGGAGATCACCGCGTCCTCGGGGCCGAGCAGGGTCTCGAAGACGCCGCCGTTGGCGTCGAAGCAGGAGGAGTAGAGGATCGTGTCCTCCTGGCCGAGGAACGCCGAGAGCCGTGCCTCCAGTTCCTTGTGGACCTCCTGGGTGCCGCAGATGAAGCGGACGGAGGCCATGCCGTAGCCCCAGCGGTCGAGGGCCTGGTGCGCGGCGGCGATCACCTCGGGGTGGTCGGCGAGGCCGAGGTAGTTGTTGGCGCAGAAGTTGAGGACCTCGCCGGGACGGCCGCCGGCGGTGACCGCGACGGTCGCCGACTGCGGGCTGCCGATGACCCGCTCGGGCTTGTGCAGCCCTGCGGCGCGGATCTCGTCGAGGGTGGTGCGCAGGTCGTCGCGCACGGAGTCGAACATCGAGAACTCCTAGAGGGTGCGGGTGGGTTACGCGGCCCAGTCGAGGATGACCTTGCCGCCGTTGCCGGCTGCCGCGTCCGCGAACGCCGCCTCGTGGTCGCGGTAGCCGTAGCGGCCGGTGATGACGGGGGCGAGGTCGAGGCCGCCCTCCAGGAGCACCGTCATCGCGTACCAGGTCTCGAACATCTCGCGGCCGTAGATCCCCTTGATGGTGATCATGGACGTGACGACGCGGGCCCAGTCGACGGCGAACTCCTCGGACGGCAGTCCGAGCATGGCGATCCGGCCGCCGTGGGTCATGTTGGAGATCATGTCGCGCATCGCGGCGGGGTTGCCGGACATCTCCAGGCCTATGTCGAAGCCCTCCCGCAGCCCGAGGGTCCGCTGCCCGTCGGCGATGGTCGACTCGCGCACGTCGAGCGCGAGGCTGACGCCGATCTTGCGGGCGAGTTCCAGCCGGTCCTCGCTGACGTCGGTGACCACGACGTGCCGGGCGCCGGCGTGCCGGGCGACGGCGGCGGCCATCAGGCCGATGGGGCCCGCCCCGGTGATCAGGACGTCCTCGCCGACCAGGGGAAAGGAGAGCGCGGTGTGCACGGCGTTGCCGAACGGGTCGAAGATCGCGGCCACGTCGAGGTCGACGGGGACGCGGTGCACCCACACGTTGGTCGCCGGCAGGGCCACGTACTCGGCGAAGGCGCCGTCGCGGCCGACGCCCAGGCCGACGGTGGCCCGGCACAGGTGGCGGCGGCCGGCGAGGCAGTTGCGGCACTTGCCGCACACGAGGTGGCCCTCGCCGCTGACCCGGTCCCCGACGCGGATGTCGGTGACCGCACGGCCGGTCTCCACGACCTCGCCGACGAACTCGTGGCCGGCCACGAGCGGGGTGCGGATGGCCTGCCGGGCCCAGCCGTCCCAGGCCCGGATGTGCAGGTCGGTTCCGCAGATCCCGGTCCGCAGGACCTTGATCAGTACGTCACCGGGGCCGATCTCGGGCTCCGGGACGTCGACGAGCCACAGTCCGGGCTCCGCCTTCTCCTTGACCAGCGCCTTCAACGCTACGGCTCCTGTGGGTGCGCCCCGGCGCGGTCCATGACGGACAGGCCCGTGACCGGGGAGAGGGGTGGGATCGCCGATCAATCTGCCGCACACCGACGGCCCGGGTCCATCGAGGTTTTCTTAACCTCCGCCGCAGCTTTCCTTCACACCCCCGCCGCGCCGCTACCGCGAGTGAAAGGATGTGCTCATGACCAATGAGCCACATCTCGACATGGGGCAGGACCCGGACACCGGGCCTCGCTGCGGCGAACCCGGACCGGACAGCTGGACCCTTCTGCTGCAGGGTGGCAGTTTCTGCAGCCTGCCACTCGGCCACTCGGGGAGGCACTACGAGTCAGGAGCGCCCAGGACCTGGATCGCCGACGAATAGTCTCCTCGGCGATCCGCCATGAAGTGCCGCCCGTTTCCCGGGTCAGGGGAACGCCTCACGTCCCTCGATCCGGGCGGCGAGTTCCGCGGCCATCGACTTGATGGTCTCCAGGCCCGCCCGACCCCAGGGCCGCGGCTGGACGTCCATGACGCACACCGTGCCGAGGGCGATGCCCGTACGGTCGAGGAGGGGCGCGCCGAGGTAGGAGCGGATGCCGTGGTCGTCGACGACGGGATTGCCGGCGAACTTCGGGTATTCGCGCACGTCTTCGAGGACGAGCCCTTTGCGGCGGACCACCACGTAGGGGCAGAACCCGTGGTCACGGGCGAGGCGGCGATCGACCCCGAGCAGCGTGGTGTCGGCCGTCGGCTGGGCCGACACATGCAGGCCGGCGAAGAACTGCCGTTGCTCGTCGATGAAGTTGACCGTCGCGTACGGCACGGAGGCGACCTGCGCGAGGCGGTCCGCGAAGGCGTCGAAGGCCGGTTCGGCGTACACGCCGAGCCCGAGCAGCCGCAGCCGCGCCACGCGCTCGGGCGCGTCCGGGTCCTCGGGGGTGAGCAGCAGACGGCCGACCGGACGCGGCGGGTCGTACGTCACGTGTGGGCTCCGTGGCTCGGCAGCTGCGCCGGGGTGTGGGCGAGGAGGTGCCGGACGAGGGTGAGCAGGGTCTGGACGCCCGAGCTGGAGATACGGGCGTCGCAGCAGACGACGGGGATCTCCGGGTCGAGGTCGAGGGCCGCGCGCACCTCGTCGGCGTCGTAGCGGTAGGAGCCGTCGAACTCGTTGATGGCGACGATGAAGCCGAGGCCGCGCTGCTCGAAGAAGTCGACGGCGGCGAAGCAGTCCTCCAGGCGGCGTGTGTCGGCGAGGATGACCGCGCCGAGGGCGCCCTCGGAGAGTTCGTCCCACATGAACCAGAACCGCTGTTGTCCGGGGGTGCCGAACAGATAGAGCACATGGCGCGGGTCCAGGGTGATGCGGCCGAAGTCCATCGCGACGGTCGTCTCGACCTTGTTCTCGATGCCGTCGAGATTGTCGGTGGCGGCGCTCACGGTGGTGAGCAGTTCCTCCGTGCTCAGCGGCGCGATCTCGCTCACCGCGCCGACGAAGGTCGTCTTGCCGACCCCGAACCCTCCCGCCACCAGGATCTTGAGTGCGGTGGGGAAGGGGTCAGAGCTGTCGTCGTAGTCCATCGAGCACTGCCTCCAGAAGAGACCGGTCTGTCGGGTTGTGGTGGAAAACCGGGGGCTTGGTGGTGAGGGCCCCGCAGTCGACGAGGTCGGACAGCAGCACCTTGGTCACCGTCGCCGGCAACGTGAGGTGTGCGGCGATCTCGGCGACCGAGACGGGTGCCCGGCACAGGTCGAGTGCGGTCGCGTGCTCGGGGCCCAGATAGCCGAGGGGGGTCGCCCCGGTGGCCATCACCTGTGAGAGGAGATCGAGCGCGGTGGTCGGCCGGGTCCGGCCGTTGATGACGGTGTAGGGGCGCACCAGACGCCCGGCGGCGTCGTCGTAGAGGGGTCCGTCGCCGGCCGCGGGCACGGTCAAGGCCTCATCGCGGAGGGTTCGACGGCTTGGCGGGGCTGGGTGACCAGGTACGGGCGGACGCTCTTGACCAGCATCGCCATCTCGTAGCCGAGTACGGCGGCGTCGGCCTCCCGTCCGGCGAGCACGGCGAGGCAGGTGCCGGAGCCTGCGGTGGAGACGAACAGCAGGGTCGAGTCGAGTTCGACGACGACCTGGCGGACCTCGCCGCCGTCGCCGAAGCGGACGCCCGCGCTGCGTCCGAGGGAGTACAGGCCGGATGCCAGGGCCGCCATGTGGTCGGCACTGTCCGGGTCGAGGCCGTGGACCGACTTCACCAACCCGTCGCAGGAGAGCAGCACCGCGCTGGTGGTGTGCGGTACGCGCTGGACGAGGCCGCTCATCAGCCAGTCGAGGTCGGATACATGGCCGGTCGGCGCTTCGCTCGCCATGGTGGATCGACTCCTTGGGGTGCGTTGGTCTGCGGGAGCGCAGGGGGTGGGGACCGTGGTGGGGGTGGTGAAGGGGGTGGTCATCCGGCCGGTGTGCTCCCGTCCTGCCGGGGCGTGAGGTCGTGGGCCGCGTCGAGGGCCGACGGGGGTGCGGCTATGGGGGTGCCGCCCCTGGGGTGTCCGCCCAGGGGCTGCGCGGCGTCCTTGTGGGGTGCGTCCATGTGGGCCAGCTCCATGCGGAGTGCGTCGGTGCCGCCCGCGCCGCCGTGGGGTGCCGGGGTCGGCCGGCCCGTGGTCGGGCCGGTGCTCGGTCGTCCCGTGTCGATGCGGGAGGCGGCGTCGGGGGCGGGGGGCGCGTAGTCGTCCCGGGGCGCGAAGTCGGCCGAGACGGTGTCCAGGGCGGAGGTGTCCCAGTCGGAGCTCTCCATCTGGCGTGCCTCGGCGAGTCCGATCCCGCGCTGGAAGGCGGCCATGAGTCCGGGGTCGTGGCCGATGTAGTGGTCGGGGTCCTGGCGGGCCGTGGGCGCGGGCCCGCCGCGGAGCTGGGGCACGATGTGCTGCTGGGCGCGGCGGCGGGGCAGCTGGGGCTTGCCCATGGTGCCGCGGACGGTGCCGCCGACCCGGGGGGTCGGGGGTGTCCCGGCGTTCTCCGCGACGGTCCGCCGGTCGTCAGGGCGGACACCGGGCACGGCCTCGGCCGGGTTGGGCCGCTCGTCCCGGGCGCCGCGCACCGGAAGCGGCGTCGGACCGGTGCCGCCCCTGCCGGGGCTCTGCTGGCCGCTGCCCCGGCCGGGGCCCTGCTGCCGGGGGACGGTGGGGCGCGCGGGGCTCGGGACGCCGCGGGGACCGGGCTCGGGGCGCGTGGGCTGCCCGGGGGCCGGACGGCCGGACCGGTCGTTCGCGGGGCGGGCGGGTCCGGCGGGCGTCGGCTGGTCGGCGGCGCCGGGTGCGGGCGTGCGCCGGGGCGTGACGGGCGGCGCCTGGTGTGGCCCGGCGGGTCGGCGTGCGCCGCTGTTCTGCTCGGGGACGGCGTGCATCTGCGGCAGGGTCTGCGGCAGGTCGCCGGGCTCGCCACCGAGGAGGCCCTGGGGGACGACGAACGCGGCCTGGACCCCGCCGTAGATGTTGCTCTGGAGGCGGACCTGGATGCCGTGGCGGCGGGCGAGCTGGGAGACGACGAAGAGGCCGATGCGGCCGTCCTGGAGGAGGCTGGCGACGTTGACCTGGTCGGGGTCGGCGAGCAGGGCGTTCATCTTGTTCTGCTCGGTGACGGGCATGCCGAGGCCGCGGTCCTCGACCTCGACGGCGAGCCCGGAGGTGACGAGGTTGGCGCGGAGCAGGACCTGGGTGTGCGGGGCGGAGAACACCGTGGCGTTCTCGACGAGTTCGGCGAGGAGGTGGATGACGTCGGCGACGGCGTGTCCGCGCAGGGTGCCGTCGACGGGGGGCACCAGCTTGACCCGGGAGTACTGCTCGACCTCGGCGATCGCGGAGCGCAGCACCTCGGTCATGGAGACGGGGTTGCTCCACTGGCGGCGGGAGACGGCGCCGCCGAGGACGGCGAGGTTCTCGGCGTGGCGGCGGATGCGGGTGGCGAGGTGGTCGACGTGGAAGAGGCCCTTGAGCAGGTCCGGGTCCTCGATCTCGTTCTCCAGGTCGTCCAGGATGGAGATCTCGCGCTGGACGAGGGACTGGAGTCGGCGGGCCAGGTTCACGAAGACTTCGAGCTTCTGTTCGCTGCCGGCCTGGCTGGAGAGCTGGGAGGCCTGGACGACGGCGGTGACGGCGCTGTCGTGGGCGCGGGCGAGGTCGGCGGCGAGCGGCTCGAAGTCGTCGGCGCCGGCGGTGGTCCTGACGCGGGGTCCGCGCGCGGGCGGCTGGTCGCCGCGGCGCAGCGCGTCGACCAGGGAGCGCAGGTCGTCCTCGCTTCTGCTGCTGGCCTGGCGCAGGGTGCTCAGGCGTTCGCGGACGGACCTGGCGGTGCGCCCGGCGGCCACGACGCCGATCGCGATGCCGGCGAGGGCCACGGCGGCGGCTCCGGCGAGGACCGCCCACAGGGTGAGGCTGGGTCGGGCACCGCCGGCGCGGAAGGTGAACAGGACGGCGGCGCAGGCGCTGAGGGCGACCGCGGTGGGGGGCAGGACCGCGAGGCGCACCAGCTGTGGCCGTATGTGGATCTCGGGCAGCGAGGGGACGGCGGCGCGGGCGGCCGATCGCCCGTGCCGCCCGCCCTCACGGCGGTCTGCGCGGGCGGCCGGTGCGCGAAGGTGAGACATCAGCGTCCTCGTACTGGTCCGTCTGGGGTGGGGGGGTGCCGCGTCCGGGCGACTTGGGCATACGCCCTCGCGTGTCGGTCGCGCGAGTCGAAGAATTCGGCACAGCGTCGTCCGACGGCAACTCACAGTAGTCGCCAATGCGTCATGTGCGATGCGCAGTTGACAAAGACCGCCGTAATGCGTCCCGCTCTGGTATGAGGCTTCGTGCGACAGTCCGATAATTCTTCGGACGCTTGTTCCTGCCGTATTCTCTTTGCGCCCGAATTTCGATCAGAGTTGTTCAGAAAAGGCCATCAATAGACGGCGAGGGCCGGGGAGCACGTGACTCCCCGGCCCTCGCCGTCCATCGAAAAATCACCCTGTCGGGAGAATTCCCGACCTGTTTCTCAGCTCTCCGCCACCAGGTCCAGCCGCTCCCCCACCGGGGGCCAGGCGGCCCAGCCACCGACCGGCTGCTGGGAGACCGCGCGCCACCACGGACGCACCGGCGGGGTGTTCTCCGGCTCGAACGGCTCTCCCGGCAGCGGCGCGGCCATCGTGACCCCCGCGCCGTGGGTGGCCCACATCATGCGCTCGCCCGGCTCCGCCCAGGCGTGCATCGCCAGGTTGAACGTCGCCCAGTGGATCGGCATCATCACCCCACCGGGCTCGCCGCCCTGCAGATCGAGGTGGGTCCGCAGCCCCTCGTCGGGCGTCATGTGGATGTCGGGCCAGTACTCCGAATAGGCACCCACCTGGATCATGGTGAGCTCGAACGGGCCGTGCGCCGCGCCGATGTCCTTGAAGCCCTCGAAGTACCCGGTGTCGCCGCTGTGGTAGATCCGGTGCTCGTCACCGGCGACGACCCAGGAGGCCCAGAGCGTGTGCTGGGTGTTGCGCAGGCCCCGGCCGCAGAAGTGCCGGGCGGGGGTCGCGGTCAGGGTGAGGCCACCGACCTTCGTGGCCTCGTGCCAGTCCAGCTCGCGGATCCGGTCCGCGGAGACACCCCAGTGCTCCAGATGGGCACCCACGCCGAGGGGCACGGCGAAGAGCGTGTCCGTGCCCGCCAGCTCCTTGATCGAGGGCATGTCGAGGTGGTCGTAGTGGTCGTGGGAGATGACGACGACGTCGACCGGGCCGAGCGCGGCGAGGGGCACCGGCACGGGGTGCAGCCGCTTCGGCCCGGCGAAGGCGAACGGGGAGCAGCGCTCACCCCAGACCGGGTCGAAGAGCACCCGGTGGCCGTCGATCTCGGCGAGCACACTGGAATGTCCCATCCAGGTGGTGCGCAGCCCGCTCGCCGGGGGCCGGGCCAGGTCGGCGAGGGTCGTGGAGTGCACGGGGATCAGCCCCGCCGGGGCCCGCCGGACCCGCTCGTCCTTGCGGAAGTAGCTCTTCGCCATCTCCACGGCGGCGCCCCCGGAGGGGCGGACCTGCGCGCTCTCGGGGTTCACGAAGACGCCGTTCGCGAAATGCGGGGATCTGCGGATCCGCTCCAATCGGGCACCGCTCGGATCCGCGCCGAAGGCGGCGGGCCGCGCTGCGCGCAGCGCCGAGCTCAGAGAACGGGATCCGGAACCGGACACGGCACCTCCAGGTGGATTCGCTCAGGCATCCCATTATGGTCCGCCCCTCCGACAGCGCCGGGTCCGACTGTCCCCGCACGATGCAATACTGACCAACTATTCAGTAGATCCTTTTGTTCCCGGGGAGCCCCATGTCCTTCACCCCTTTCATGTCGCTCACCTGGACCGACCACGTCACGGGCCGCCGGGGCTTTCTCGTCGTGGACCGGCTGGTGCGCGGGGTCTGCAGCGGCGGCCTGCGGATGCGTCCCGGCTGCACCCCGGACGAGGTCGCCGGACTCGCGCGCGGCATGACCATGAAGGAGGCGCTGCACTACGACCCCGACGGCCGGTACGTCCCGCTCGGCGGCGCCAAGGGCGGCATCGACTGCGACCCCCGGGACCCGGAGGCCTACGGCGTCCTGGTGCGCTACCTGCGCGCGATGCGCCCGTACATCGAGAGCTTCTGGACCACCGGCGAGGACCTCGGGCTCGCCCAGGACCTGGTGGACCGCGCGGCCGCCGAGGCGGGCCTGGTGTCGACGATCCAGGCGGTCTACCCCCTCCTGGACGACGAGGCCGCGGCCCGCCGACGCCTCGCGGACGCCTTCGCCGTCCAGGTGGACGGCATCGGTCTCGACGAACTGGTCGGCGGCTGCGGTGTCGCCGAGTCCGTGCTCACCGCCCTGGACCGGACGGGTACGCCGTATGCCGGGACCCGGGTCGCCGTGCAGGGCCTGGGCACCATGGGCGGTGCCACCGCCCGCTTCCTCGCCCGCGCCGGCCTCACGGTCGTCGCCGTCGCCGACATCAAGGGCACCGTCGCCAACCCCGCGGGCCTGGACGTGGAGGCCCTGCTCGCCGCGCGCGACGCGCACGGCGCGATCGACCGCTCCGCGCTGCGGCCCGCCGACCACGAGCGTCCTGCCGACGCCTGGCTGGCCACCGAGGCCGAGGTGCTGGTCCCCGCGGCCGTCTCCTACGCGATCGACACCACCAACCACCACCTCGTCACCGCCCGGCTGATCGTCGAGGCGGCCAACATGCCGGTCCTCCCGGAGGCCGAGGAGATGCTCGCCTCGCGGGGCGTGACCGTCCTGCCGGACGTCGTGGTCAACTCCGGTACGAACGCCTGGTGGTGGTGGACCCTGTTCGGTGACATCGGCCCCACCGCCGACGAGGCGTTCACCCACACGCGCCGCTCCATGCGCGCCCTCGTCGACCTGATGCTCACCCGCGCCGGGGCCGACGGCGGCACGCCCCGCGCCGCCGCGCACGCCATCGCCGCCGACCGCCTCCCGGCGATCACGGACCGCTTCGGCTGGCACCGCTGACGGCCCGGCCCTCGCCGCGGTGGCTCGAAGCGGGCGGCGGCGCGCGGGGGCCTGGGTAGGGTTGCCGTGTGGGCAGGGTGCGGTTGAGCGTGGCCGAGCGGCGTGCGGAGCTGCTGCGGGCCGCCATCGAGCAGATCGAGGAGCGGGGCGTCGCGGCGGTACGGATCGCCGACGTGGCCGCCGTCCTCGGGGTGAGCAACGCCCTGGTGCTCTACCACTTCTCCACCAAGGAGCGACTGGTGGCCGAGACGTTCCGCCATGCCGCCGAGGACGACCTGGCCCATCTGCGCAAGCTCCTGGGCCGCCACACCACGGCCCTGCGCCGGCTCCGGGCGGCCGTGCGCTGGTACGCCCCCACCGGGCAGGCCAAGGGCTGGCGCCTGTGGATCGAGGGCTGGGCCGCGTCCCTGCGCGACCCGGCCCTGCGCGAGGTCACCCGCGATCTGGACCGCCAGTGGAAGGCCGCCCTCACCGAGGTCATCGAAGCGGGCGTGGCCGCCGACGAGTTCCGCTGCCCGGACCCCACGGCGACGGCACTGCGCCTCACCGCCCTCCTGGACGGTCTGGCCGTGCAGCTCACGGCCTACGACGGAGCCGTCTCCCGCATCCGTGCGCAGGAGTGGGCCGACCGGGCCCTGGCCCATGAACTGAGCCTGGACCCGGCTTCGTTGACGGCGCCGCCCCGCTGAACGAGACGAGACCCGCGCCCCGAAAGGGGCGCGGGGAACTGCGCGGGCGACCACGACGGACGGAACGCCGCCTACGGAGCAGCGTTCCCACTGCGAGGTGGCGCCCCTTCTCGAACCTCAGGCCACGGACTCGATATGCAACCTGATGTCGTTCGGCGACAGTTGCCCCTTCGCCGACACATGGTCGCCGGAGGACTCCCCCCGCAGCCGCCGGCCGATCCACGGCACCAGAAACTCCCGGGCCCACTGGATGTTGTCCCGTCGCATCTCCAGCGTCCCGCGCGGCGGCAGCGGCGGCCACGGCTGGTCGGGGTCGGCCGGGACGTCGACCCCCAGCACCTGCCCGGCCCGCAGAGCGACCCGGGTGTGCCCCTCCGGCGACAGATGCAGCCGGTCCAGGTCCCAGGCCCGCCGGTCCTGCACGGTCTTCAGCGACCACAGGTCCAGTACGGGGCACCCGTACCGGTCGGCGATGGCCCGCACATGCAGGTTGTACGTGGCGATCTTGCCCCGCAGATGCTTCAGCACCGGCACGTCACGGGTGTCGAACCCGGTGGTCACCATGACCGTGCCGACGGCCGAGGTGAGCCTGACGACCGCCCGCTCGAACCGCTCGGCGACCTCGTCGGGGTCGGTGCCCGGCCGGATGATGTCGTTGCCGCCCGCGCAGAAGGAGATCAGATCGGGGGCGAGTTCCAGCGCCCTCGGCACCTGGTCCTCCACGATCTGGTCGAGGAGCTTCCCCCGCACGGCCAGGTTGGTGTAGTCGAAGTCGCCCTCGGGCAACCGGTCCGCGAGAAGCACCGCGAACCGGTCGGCCCAGCCGACGAACCGCCCGTCGGGCCCGGGGTCGCCGACACCCTCGGTGAAGCTGTCCCCCAGCGCCACGTACGACCCGATCATTGCTCTGCTGCCATTCGAATCGTCTGTCACATCGGGCCATGATTCCCCTTCGGATGTGGCCTACGCGACCGTAATAAGGGGTTGACGGGCGGTGAGATAGACCACGTGTCAAGTGTTGGTCAACCCGGAATACACCAGGTCGGTCAGTGGAGTCCCCACACCCGGAAGTCCTCGATCCGGAAGTGGCTCCAGGTGGTCCGGAAGGCGAAATGCCCACCCGTGTACGGCTCGGGGTCGCGGTGGTCGAACACGAGCCGTCCGTTGTTCCACCACTGGACCTTCGACCCGTCCGAGACGATCCGCACCCGGTGCGGCGCGTTCGCGACGAGCAGCGGCTCGGTGTAGTCGTAGAGCAGCGGCCGCACCCCCGCCTCACCGACGTAGCGCCGCATCCGTGTCGTCGTGTTGGTGTTGGCCCCGTATCCGACGTAGTACGTCTTCAGGTGGTCGTACTCGGCGAGCGCTCCGCCGCGCGGGGTGGCGAAGAGATCGTCGGGCGAGCGCACGTCGACGGCGTTCCAGAAGTTGTTCAGGTCGGACACCCGGTCGTTGACCCCGCCCGCGGAGACCGGCGTGGCCGTGTACGCGACGACGTACGGCCCCTCCAGCTTCCGCTTGAACCAGAGCGTGGCCCCGGCCGGTACGTCGACCTCCAGCACACCGCGCGAGGCGGTCACCGTGCCGCCGCGCTCCAACTCCACGGCCCACCGCCCCAGTCCGTGGCGGAAGTCGTCGGCGGCGATCAGCCTGCCGCGGCGCCGGGAGCTGTGGGCGGAGGCGGTGGCCGCCGGGGCGACGGCCGCGAGGGCGGCGCCGGCGGCGAGCGCTCCGAAAGCTCTGCGGGTGGTCATAGATGCTCCTTCTGTCCTTCACTCGATGGGTGGCGTTCCGGCATGTTCAACGGGACCGGACCGAGATCGCGGGCCTCGGCACGCGGCGGGTCTCGGTGCCGAGGTAGTAGTCCGTGTACGTCGACTGGAGGTAGCCCCGGACGGTCCATCCCAGCCGGTACGCGGGATTGTGGGCGAGCGTGTAGAGACGGGTTCCGGTCGGCTCGGTGGTGGTGTGGAGGCGGAGGGCGGTGTGGTCGGCGGTCTCGGCGAGGATCTCCTCGCGCCAGTCGCCGAGGATGTCGCCGTAGAAGGGGGTCGCGTTGCGCGCCCCGGAGACGACCCCGACCGGATCGAAGATCCTCGTACTGGTCTCGGTCGCCGGGTCCCAGTCGGAGACATGGGTGAAGTCCAGCAGCTCCGAGCCCTTGTCGCCGTCCCACCAGATACGGAAGTTGACGCTGGGCGTGGTCGCGGCGACCTTGCCGTCCCGGACGTTGCGGACGCCGGCACCGGGCGCCGTGACGTCGGCGGTGGACGTCCAGTACTCGTAGCCGCGATGGCCCGGGTCGATGTCGCCGGTGCTGCCCCGGCCGACGTCGATGTCGGTGTCGTTCTCCCAGTCGGCCGGGTGCTGCCCGGTCACCAGGCGCTCGCCGGTGTCGGCGTCGTAGTAGTACCAGGGGAAGTTCGGGACGACGCCGAGCTCCGCCTGCTGGATGGCGAATCCCTCCAGGCCGGGGCGGCCGGGGTCGAGGTCGGCGATGTGGAAGCGGTCACCGTGTCCGGCACCGTCGACGACGTACCGGAGGGTGCCGTCGCCGTTCACCACGTAGTTGCCGTCGGCGATCTCGTCCTTGCCGTCGAGGTCGACGTCGACGGTGCGGATCTGGTGGAAGCTGGTCGCGCCGCTGTCGGGGGGCACCACGTACTTCCAGCGGCGGGTCAGGACCGTGCCGTCGAAGTCCCAGGTCTGGAAGAGGACACGGAAGGCGCCGCGCCGGGCGCCGACCCGGGTGACGAGCTTGGTGACGAGGCTCGGGTGGACCCCGTCGAGGTAGGCGATGCCGAAGTGGCCGCCGGACGGGCCGTCGGCGGCGAAGTCGTCGGGCACGGGCTGCCGGTCGCGCTCGGTGCCGGTCGCGCCGTCGACGACGGAGACGAACTGCCGGGCGGGCGAGTCGGCGGTGACCCGCGTGCCGTCCGCGAAGGTCGCGCCGGCGGCCGTGTGCGCCAGCACCTCGGCCCGGCCGTCGCCGTCCAGGTCGAACACGGTCACGTTGTCGTCGTTGCGGTACCCGCCGATCGGCGTGGATCCGCTGATCGCGGCGGGCGCCGGGTCGTTGGCGCCGTTCCCGCCGACCTGGGTGTACGAGCCGGGGCCGAGGTCGACGCGCCACAGCCGCTCGCCGGTCAGCCTGTACGCCTCCAGCAGGTCGGGCCGGTCCCTGGTCTGCGAGAGCCTGCTCACCACCAGCTCGTACCGTCCGTCCCCGTCGAGGTCGCCGGGCCAGGCGTGCTGCACGGTGTAGCCCTCCGCCGCGGCGAGCGGGATCTCGGCGTACCCCTGACCGAGGACCAGCGCCGGACTCGGCTTTCCCTCCCGCCCGTCGACGACGGCCCGCACGCTGTACGCGCCCGTGCCGGGGCTGGTGTCGCGGTAGGTCGTCGAGCGGGTGATCGGCGCCCGGTTCAGCCGCTTGCGGCCCTTGTAGACGTTGAAGCCGATCGCGTCGCCGCGGCGGGCGTACTCCGTGCCGAGCAGCCGCCAGCTGAGGAAGGTCCCGCCGTCGGACGGTACGGCGACCAGGCCCCGGTCCAGGTTCTCCACGACCCGGCGAGGTCTCTCCGCGGCATGGCCGCCGGGTGTGGAGAAGAGACCGGCGAACAGGGCGGCCGCGGTCAGGAAGACGGTTCTTCGACGTCGGGCAGTACGCACCGACACTCCTTCACAGAGACAGAAAGCGCTTACGCGGATCACTGTCCCCGCCTCTCGCGGCACTGTCGAGGCTTCGCTCGGCCATGCCACACGACCGCAACACGGTGATCATGAAACGCCGAAGGCCGGTCCCTGATCACAGGGACCGGCCTTCGGCATGCGGGCGCCGGATGGAGGTGACGTCGGACGCCGGGCGAAGGTGTCGTCGGACGCCGGGTGGAGATGACGTCAGCCAGGGGGCGGGGTCGTCAGACGCCGACGCCCTTCGAGCGGAGGTAGGCCAGCGGGTCGATGTCCGAGCCGTAGTTCGGGGAGGTGCGGATCTCGAAGTGCAGGTGCGGTCCGGTGACGTTGCCGGTCGCGCCGGAGAGGCCGATCTGCTGCCCACCGCTGACCACCTGACCCGCGGAGACGGAGATCGAGGACAGGTGGGCGTACTGGGCGTAGTAGCCGTCGGCGAGTCTGATCACGACCTGGTTGCCGTACGCGCCGCCCCAGCCGGCGGAGACGACGGTGCCCGCCCCCACGGCCTTGAGGCTGGTCCCGGTCGGGGCCACGAAGTCGACGCCCGTGTGGTAGCCGCTGGACCACATGCTGCCGGCGGTCTTGTACGCGGTGCCGACGGTCGCGCCCGTGATGGGCCGGCTGAAGCCGGAGGCGTTGGACGACGAGGACTGGCCGCTCGCCGTGGAGGTCGACGCCTGGGTGTCCTTCGACTCCTGCTTCGCGGGAGCGGAGGGCTTCGGCGCCTTGGCGGGCTCGCTGGGCTTCGAGGACTGCGACAGCTGCGGCTTCGACGACGAGCGCGACGTCTCGCTCGACGCGGCCCGCTCACCGATCGACAGCTTCAGCCCCGGGTGGATCAGCGAGGGGTCGGAACCGACCGCCTCCCGGTTGTCCGAGTACAGCCGCTTCCAGCCACCCTCGACGTTCTGCTCGTCCGCGATCTTCGCGAGGTAGTCGCCGACCTTCACCGAATAGGTCTTGGGCGCCGCCTTCTTGGTGGTGCCCTTCTGCGCCTGCGCGGCCTTCTCGGCCTGCTCGATCCGTGCGCCCGCCTCGACCGCGGCCTTCTCGGCGGCGATCGTGGTCGGCTTCTCGGAAACACCCGAGGCAGCGGTGGACGGGGTCGCGGCGTGGGCGCCGGCGGCTCCGATCAGCGGCAGCGCGAGCGCCGCGCCACCGGTGCCGGCGGCGGCGATCGAGCGAGTGAAGCGCTGGGGCTTCGGACGGCGGTGCTTACCCTTCGCGGGCATGACGAATTCCTCTCCGGCGCCTGCGAGGTGAGCTGTCGGGTGCGGACTGGAGATGTCCGGCCGTGCTTGCGCACGGCTGTACCCCTAGCCGTTCCGGAGACCGGAACAGGCGGTGATTCCTGTGGGTCCCCCGCTCCTGCCGTGGATCTGGTCGGTACGCGGCTCCGGTCGGCGGCAGGATTGGGCGTCCGTCCGGATTGACGCCGAACGTAAGCGACTTGTGGCCACAGAGACAACCATGGGGACTTCCTGTGCGTCTTTTCCCCTGATCCTTACTTCAATTCACCATCACGCTCCGTAATAGACCGGTCCAGGGCGCATTCCAACCTCCCTGGAAATCCGCCCGAATTACGTGGACATGACGGCAACGGAACGTCACGAATATGACGCTGCTCACGCACCTACGGCCCAGTAGGCTTTATTCCAGGGTTTGTTGGATTAACGGCAGTATTTCGGACAGAAGGCTCAAGTGCGACGGAGTCGGACAACCGTCGCATCGAAGTCGCCGCGCAGCCCGGTCGGCAATCCGTGATGCGCCAGCACGGCACCCCGGTACTTTTCGCCCGTTTCGCGGCACTCGTACGTCCGTGTCGGGTCCAGCCCGCGCAGCCGCAGCGGGGCGAGCGGCTCGCCGTAGTGCTGCGCCTGGAGCCAGGCGAGGACGACGACATCGTCCCCGTGGACGTACTGCACGGCGCTCAGCCCGCCCGTCGGCGGCCGCAGCCGGTACAGGTCGCCGCGCTGCACGACCGGCCGGATCCTTTTGTACAGCTCGACCCACTCCCGGGCCTCGGCCAGCTCCTCCTCGCTCCACTCGGTGAGGTCGCCGCCCACGCCGAGCACACCCGCCATGGCGCTGACGAACCGGAACCGCAGCGAGCTGACCCGCCCGTTGAGCTGGTTGTTCGGGCTGTCGGTGACCCACGCGGCCATGGCCCGGGCCGGATGGACCTGGCTGAAGCCGTGCTGGATGGCGAGCCGGTCGAGCGGGTCGGTGTTGTCGGAGGTCCACACCTGGTCCGTCCGCGTCATGACCCCGAGGTCGATCCGGCCGCCGCCACCCGAGCACGACTCGAAGGCGACCCCCGGGTGCGCGGCCCGCAGCCGGTCCAGCAGGGCGTAGAAGGCGTGCACGTGCTCGACCCAGAGCTTCTGCGGATAGGGCTCCCCCGGCCAGCCCGCGTCGGTGAAGCAGCGGTTGAAATCCCACTTCACATAGTCGATCGGCGCGCTGGACAGAAGGGTGTCGAGCCGTTCCCACAGGTACTCCCGCACGTCCTCGCGCGCGAGATTGAGGACGAGCTGATTGCGCAGTTCTGTCCGCTTTCGGCCCGGTTGGAACTGTGCCCATTCTGGGTGCGCCCGGTACAGCTCGCTGTCCGGATTGACCATCTCCGGCTCGACCCAGATGCCGAACTGCATCCCGAGGGCGTGCACATGGTCGGCGAGCGGCCGCAGCCCCTTCGGGAAGCGGTCGGGATTGGGTGTCCAGTCGCCGAGGCCGGCCCGGTCGCTGGTCCGCGCCCCGAACCAGCCGTCGTCCACCACGAACAGCTCGACCCCCATGGCCGCAGCCCGCCGCGCGAGGGCTCCCTGCTGCTCCTCGGAGATGTCGAACTCGGTTGCCTCCCAGGAGTTGAAGAGCACCGGCCGGTCCTGGTCGGCGTCCGGGATGACGTACGCCCGCTGGTAGGCGTGCCAGGCGCGGCTCGCCCCGCCGAAGCCGCCGTCGCTCCAGAGGCCCGCGAAGACGGGCGTGGTGAAGGTCCCGCCCGTCTCCAGCCGCAGCAGTCCCGATTCGTCGTATCCGGCGCCGCCGGTGATCTGCACGCGCGCGTCCGGGAGTTGGGCCACCGCGATCCGCCAGGAACCCGACCAGCCGAGGGCGCAGCCGTAGACCTCGCCGCGCTCCTCGGTGGCGTCGGTGTCGAGGGCGACCCAGGGCAGGTGCTGGTGCCCGGTGTGCCCGCGGCGGCTGCCGATGACCTTCTCGCCGTAGGTGAGGTCGGCGCGCACGAGGCGGGACTCGGCCGCCCACCGCCCGTGCAGCTGGGAGAGGCGCCAGGGCTCCTCCTCGCGCCGCGGCAGGGTCCAGGTCGCCGAGTCGGCCCGCAACAGCTCCGCCGCCGGACCCTCGTTGACCAGGGTGACCCAGCGCTCGACCACGTCGTCGCGCATCCGGTAGTGCAGGGTGATCCCGAGTCCGTCGTCGGTGAACCGCAGCCGCAGCTCGTCGCCGTCGGCCTCGTACTCCCGGAAGGTCCACTCGGTGCCGCGCCGCTCGTCCGTGCGCACGGAGAGCGCCGGGCGGGTGAAGCGGGGGCCGCCCTCGACGGGGTACTCCTCGTGTCCGTCGACCGGGGCCTCGAACGGCCAGTACGGCAGCCGCTGCCGGCCGGCCAGCTCCTCGGCGTCCGCGAGGGCGATCCGGGGACCCCAGTGCAGATGCAGCAGCTCGTCGTTCTCGGTGAGCCGCAGGGCATAGCTGCTCCTGGGCCCGGTGAGCATCCAGGTCCGGCCGTCTGCGCCGATTTCCAACATCAAGCCCCCACAGATTCGAACAGGTGCGATCGGGCTTCAACATCATCGCAGGTCGCAGCGGGCGGTCGACGGAGCCTGTGGACAACCTCGGCCGCGTCGGCCGAGCGGCCTGTGGACAACCGCTCCGGCCCCCCGCGCCCGGCTGTGGACAACTCATTGGCGTACACACCCATGTCGTATCGTCGAGGGCGCGCCTCGATGTCGAGTGCGCGCCCGTCGGCGCCCAACGCGGACGGACGGATGGGAGGGAGCCCCAGTGACGCAGCAGATCCCGTCGACCGAACCCGAGCTGACCGGAGTGCGCAATTTCCGGGATGTGGGCGGTCTGCCGACCGTGGACGGCCGTCGGGTGCGTCACGGAGTGCTGTTCCGCAGCGGCCACCTGGCGCACGCGACCGACGAGGACGCCGCGTTCCTGGCCTCACTGGGCCTGCACACGGTCTTCGACTTCCGCAACGCGGCCGACCAGAAGCTGGAGGGCCCGGACGTCGAGCTGCCCGGCGTCCGCAATGTGAACCTGCCGCTGAGCGACCCGGCGGACGGCGCCGAGTTCTGGAAGATGGTCCGCGACGGCGACCTGGACCAGCTGCGCGCCCTGCTGGACGACGGCAAGGGGGCCGGCCGGATGATCGCCTCCTACCGGACGATCATCAAGCAGCGCACGGCGGAGCACTCCCGGGTGCTGCACGCGCTGGCCGAGGACAGCGTGCCCGCGCTGATGCACTGCGCGGCGGGCAAGGACCGCGCGGGCCTCTCCGTCGCCATCACCCTGCTCGCCGTGGGCGTGGAGCGCGAGGCCATCGTCGCCGACTACCTGGAGTCGAACGCCAAGCACCGCCGCTACAAGGTGCACCGCAGCAGCAGCGCGGCGAACGCCTACTCCCCGGAGGTCATGGAACTCCTGAGCCCCCTCTTCGACGCCCGCGCCGAATATCTCCAGGCCGCCTTCGACACCGTCGCGGAGACCTGGGGGGACGTGGACACCTACCTGGAGCAGGGCCTGAAGGTCACCCCGGAAACCCGGGAGCGACTGCGCGACCGCCTGCTGGACTGAGCCTTCGGCCCGTCCCGGTCCGGCCGGGTGGTCACTGCTTGGCGCCCACCTCGAAGAGCAGATAGATGAAGCCCGCGAAGACGTGGCCGACGGCGATGTAGATGATGAGCCGCACCCACAGGGCGCGGGGGAACTTGTCTTCCAGGTCGGTCATGGCGTCTCTCCGGACGGGGTCGGCCCGAGGCACAGCGCGGCCGTCGGGCTCTGCAGAAGGGTGTGGACGAACAGGAGGTCGGCGCCGTCGTGGTCGGCGGCGGCGATGCGGTGCGGGGTCAGGGAGTCGAAGTGCGCGCTGTCCCCGGGGGCCAGCAGATGCGCGGTGTCCCCGAGGCGCAGCCGCAGCCGCCCCTTGAGGACGTACAGCCACTCCTCGCCGGGGTGCACGCGCACGATGTCGCCCTGCGAGCCGTGCGGCACATGGACGCGCAGCGCCTGCATCCCGCGCCCGGACGCGCCCGCCTGCCAGTACGTCCAGCCGCCGGCCCGGGTGGGCTCCATGTTGGGCGCCCGGAGCACGGCGTCCCGTTCGACGACGGTCTCGCCGAGCAGTTCGGAGACGGTCGTACCGTAGACGCGGGCCAGCGCGAGCAGCATCGGCAGCGACGGCTGGCGCTGTCCGGTCTCCAGCCGGGAGAGATGGGCGGGCGACAGGCCGGCGGCGCGGGCGGCGGCCTCCAGGGTGAGGGCGGCCCGGCGGCGCAGGCCCCGCAGCTGCGGGGCGACGGCGGGCAGTGCCAAGTCGACCGGAGGCTCGGGAGGGTGCGTACCCTCGGAGGGGCTCATGCCCTCCATTCAGCCGCAGCCTTGCCTCTGCGGCAAATTTCTTGCCTCAGAGGCAAAGCCCCCGGACGTCGCCGGCGGCCGGACCTCGCCACCGGCCGGGCCTCGCTAGCGGCCGGCGACCGCCTGCTTCATCAGCGTCCTGCCGAAGTCCCACATCAGCCCGCCCCCGCTGTGCGCGTCGTCCATCACCTCCGTGAACGCGGCGACGAACCGGTCCACCTCGCGCTCCCCGATGATCAGCGGCGGGATCAGCTTGATCACCTCCAGGTGGTCGCCCGAGACCTGGGTGAGGATGCGGTGCCGTCGCAGCAGCGGCACGACGACCATCTGGGCGAAGAGTCCCTTGCGGGCGGCCTGGAGCATGGTCCAACGGCTGCGCAGCCCCAGCGACTTGGGTCTGCCGAACTCGATGCCGATCATCAGGCCCCGGCCGCGTACGTCGCTGAGCAGCTCGTACGTGTCGACCAGCGCCGTGAGCCTGCTCTTCAGCAGCTCCCCCGTGGCCCGGGCACGGGCCACGATCCGTTCGTTCTCCATGACCGAGAGGACGGCGAGCCCGGCGGCCATGGCCTGGGCGTTGGAGCCGAAGCTCGCCGAGTGGACGAGGACCCGGTCCATCGACGAGTAGACCTTCTCGAAGATCCAGTCCTTGCCGAGGGTCGCGCCGACCGGGACATAGCCGCCGGAGAGCGCCTTGGCCACACAGACCAGGTCCGGTTCGACGCCGTCCTCGTGCTGGTAGGCGTAGAAGTCCCCGGTGCGGCCGAGCCCGGTCTGCACCTCGTCGACGATCAGCAGCGCCTTGTGCCGGTGCAGCAGTTCCTGGGCGGCGAGCAGATAGCCGGGCGGGGCCTCGTGCACGCCCTTGCCCTGGATGGGTTCTACGACGAGGGCGGCGACGTCCCCCTTGCCCAACTCCGCGGCCAGCGCGTCGAGATCGCCGAGGGGGACGGCCGTGTCGGGGAGCAGCGGCGCGAAGCCGTCTCGGAAGCCGTCCTCGCCGTTCACGGAGAGCGAGCCGGTGGTGAGCCCGTGGAAGGCGTGGTCGCAGTAGAGGACGCGGGGTCTGCCGGTGGCGTACCGGGCGAACTTCAGCGCGGTCTCGACGGCCTCCGTGCCGCTGTTGCCGAAGAACACCCGGTCCAGGTGCGGGCTGTGGCTGAGCAGTTTCTCGGCGAGCAGCCCGGGCAGCGGCGGGCAGTCGAAGCGGGTGAGGTCGGCGAGCTGCGCGTCGAGCACGTCGTGCAGGGCCTTGCGGACCACGGGATGGTGGCGGCCGAGTCCCATCACGCCGAACCCGGCGAGCATGTCCAGGTGGTCGGCGCCGTCCGCGTCCCAGAAGTAGGCGCCCTCGGCACGTTCGTAGACCTTGTCGAAGCCGATGGTGTGCAGCATGCGCGGCAGTTGGTGGTTGAGGTGGCGGGCGTGGAGTTCGTAGCGTTCGGCGCCGCGCTCGGCGAGGAGCCCGCCGAGGTCGAACTCCTCGGTGCCGGCCGCTGGTTCCAGGGTGGTCATCGCTGTCTCTCCTCGGCGGGCTCGGCCTTCGGCGGGTTCTGCTCGGCGTCGTCCCGGGCGGCCAGCGACGCGGCGATCCGTCCGGCGATCTCGACCGGTGTCAGCCCTATGTCGGCCAGCACCTCCGCGCGTCTGGCGTGCGCGAGGAACTGCTCCGGGATGCCGAACCGCCGTACGGGAACATCGACCTCGGCGTCCGCCAGAGCCAGGGCGACGGCCGAACCGACCCCGCCGGCCCGGCTGTTGTCCTCCACGACGGCCACCAACCGGTGTTCGTCGGCGAGCCACGGCAGCGCCGGATCGACCGGCTTGACCCAGCGCGGGTCGACGACGGTGCAGCCGATGCCCCGGGTGCCGAGCAGTTCGGCGGCCTGGAGGCACACCGATGCCATCACGCCGACGGCGACGAGCAGCACCTGCGGCCGGCCGGAGTCCGGCGCCGTCGCGGCGGACGGGGAGCGGTGGAGCACGTCCATGCCGCCCACCCGCGCGAGCGAGGGGATCTCGGGCCCCACCGACTCCTTCGGGAACCGGATCAGGGTGGGGGCGTCGTCCACGGCGACCGCTTCCCGCAGCTGTGTGCGCAGTTGTTCGGCGTCGCGGGGCGCGGCGATCCGCAGCCCCGGTACGACCTGGAGGACGGACAGGTCCCACATGCCGTTGTGCGAGGGGCCGTCGACGCCCGTCACGCCGGCCCGGTCCAGGACGAAGGTGACGCCGCACCGGTGCAGGGCCACGTCCATCAGCAGTTGGTCGAAGGCCCGGTTGAGGAAGGTCGCGTAGACCGCGACGACCGGATGCAGTCCGCCGGTGGCCAGTCCCGCGGCGGAGACGGCGGCGTGCTGCTCTGCGATCCCGACGTCCCACACCCGGTCGGGGAACTTCTCCGCGAACCTGCCGAGTCCGACCGGGTGCAGCATGGCCGCCGTGATCGCGACGACGTCCTCGCGCTCGTCGCCGATCCGCACGATCTCGTCGCCGAAGACCGACGTCCAGGAGGGGCCGCCGGCGGGGGTGAGCGGCTCGCAGGTCAGCGGGTCCATCACACCGACGGTGTGGAAGTGGTCCTCCTCGTCGGCGAGGGCGGGCTCGTAGCCGCGGCCCTTCTGGGTCAGGCAGTGCACGAGGACGGGCCCGTGGAAGCGCTTGGCGCGGCGCAGCGCCGACTCGACCGCCTCGGTGTCGTGGCCGTCGATCGGTCCGACGTACTTCAGGCCCAGGTCCTCGAACATGCCCTGCGGGGCGAAGGCGTCCTTGAAGCCCTTCTTCGCGCCGTGCAGGGCCTCGTAGATCTCCTTGCCGACGATCGGGGTGCGCAGCAGGACCTCCTTGCCCCAGGCGAGGAACTGCTCGTAGCCGTCGGTGGTGCGCAGCGTCGCGAGGTGGTTGGCGAGGCCGCCGATGGTCGGCGAGTAGGAGCGTTCGTTGTCGTTGACGACGATGATCAGCGGCCGGTCCTCGGCGGCGGCGATGTTGTTGAGCGCCTCCCAGGCCATGCCGCCGGTCAGCGCGCCGTCGCCGATGACGGCGACGACGTGGCCCCGCTCCCCCAGCACCTGGCGTGCCTTGGCGAGGCCGTCGGCCCAGCCGAGGGCCGTCGAGGCGTGACTGTTCTCGACGATGTCGTGCGCGGACTCCTCGCGCGAGGGATAGCCGGACAGTCCGCCCTTGCCGCGCAGCTTCGAGAAGTCCTGACGGCCCGTCAGCAGCTTGTGCACATAGCTCTGGTGTCCGGTGTCCCAGACGATGCGGTCGACGGGTGACTCGAAGACCCGGTGGAGGGCGATGGAGAGTTCCACCACCCCCAGATTGGGCCCCAGGTGACCACCTGTCCTGGCGACCGCGTGCACCAGGAACTCCCGGATCTCGTCGGCCAGTTCACCGAGTTCCGCCTCGGTCAGCGCCTTCAGGTCGCGCGGTTGCCGGATGTTCTCCAGAATCGTCACGTCGGGCCCCCTCTCGCTCCGTGCTCCTCAGCCCGTGTCGTCAGCTCACGGTGACCGCCGGTTCCCCCGACGCGACGCCGTCCTTCTCCATCTGCTCGGCGATCTTCATCGCCTCGTCGATGAGGGTCTCCACGATCTTCGACTCGGGCACGGTCTTGATGACCTCGCCCTTCACGAAGATCTGCCCCTTCCCGTTGCCGGAGGCGACCCCCAGGTCCGCCTCCCGCGCCTCCCCGGGTCCGTTGACGACGCAGCCCATGACCGCGACCCGCAACGGGACCTCCATGCCCTCCAGGCCGGCCGTGACCTCGTCCGCCAGCCGGTACACGTCGACCTGCGCCCGCCCGCACGAGGGACACGAGACGATCTCCAGCCGCCGCTGCCGCAGGTTCAGCGACTCGAGGATCTGGATGCCGACCTTGATCTCCTCGACCGGCGGGGCGCTCAGCGAGACCCGGATCGTGTCGCCGATCCCCTCGCTGAGCAGCGCCCCGAAGGCGACGGCGGACTTGACGGTCCCCTGGAAGGCGGGACCGGCCTCGGTCACACCCAGATGCAGGGGGTAGTCGCAGCGGGCGGCCAGCTGCCGGTACGCCTCGATCATCACGACGGGGTCGTTGTGCTTGACCGAGATCTTGAGGTCGCGGAAGTCGTGCTCCTCGAACAGCGACGCCTCCCACAGCGCGGACTCCACCAGCGCCTCGGGCGTCGCCCTCCCGTACTTCTGGAGCAGTCGCCTGTCGAGCGAGCCGGCGTTGACCCCGATCCGGATGGGGGTGTCGTGGTCCTTCGCCGCCCGTGCGATCTCCTTGACCTTGTCGTCGAACTCCTTGATGTTGCCGGGGTTCACCCGTACCGCCGCGCAGCCGGCCTCGATCGCCGCGAAGACGTACTTCGGCTGGAAGTGGATGTCCGCGATCACGGGGATCTGCGACTTGCGGGCGATGGTGGCGAGGGCGTCCGCGTCGTCCTGTGTGGGACAGGCGACCCGGACGATCTGGCAGCCGGACGCGGTGAGTTCCGCGATCTGCTGAAGGGTGGCGCCGACGTCCGACGTACGGGTCGTCGTCATCGACTGCACCGAGAGCGGGGCCCCGCCCCCCACGGCCACCGGCCCGACCTGGATCCGCCGCGAAGGGCGGCGTTCCGCGATCGGTCGGGCGGGCAGTTCGGGGACGCCCAGCGACACGGCGGTCATCACATCACCCCTGGTTCCCGTGGTTCGCCTGGTTCCCGGAGACGGTCTCGCGCAGGGCGCGCAGAGACTCCTTGAGCGACCCCATGGTGGCGAGCACGGCGGTCGGCTCGTAGCCGCAGTGCGCCATGCAGTTGGCGCAGCGCGGGTCCTTGCCCCGGCCGTACGCGTCCCAGTCGGTGTCCTCGATCAGCTCCCGGTACGTGGTGACGTACCCGTCGCTCATCAGGTAGCAGGGCTTCTGCCAGCCGAAGAGCGAGTAGTTGGGGATCGCCCACGCCGTGCACGGGAAGTCGACCCGGCCCTCCAGGAAGTCGAGGAAGAGGGGCGAGTGGTTGAGCCGCCAGCGCCGCCGGTTGCCGCCGGAGAAGGCCTTCTTGAACAGTTCGCGGGTCTGCTCGACGCCGAGGAAGTGCTCCTGGTCGGGCGCCTTCTCGTAGGCGTAGGCGGGCGAGATCATCATCTCGTCGACCTTCAGGTCGTCGTTGAGGAAGTTGAGGACCTCGATGACGGTCTGCGGGGTGTCGGTGTTGAAGAACGTCGAGTTGGTGGTCACCCGGAAGCCGCGCCGCTTGGCCTCCTTGATGGCCGCCACGGCCTCGTCGAACACGCCTTCCTTCGCCACGGACTCGTCGTGCCGCTCCCGCAGCCCGTCGATGTGCACCGCGAACGCGAAGTACGGCGAGGGCTTGAACTTCTCCATCTTCTTGCGCAGCAGCAGGGCGTTGGTGCACAGGAAGACGTACTTCCTCCTGGCCACCAGCTGCCGCACGATCTCGTCGATCTGCGGGTGCATCAGGGGCTCGCCGCCGGCGATCGACACCATCGGCGCTCCGGACTCCAGGACGGCGCCCACGGCCTGCGCCACCGGCATGCGCTGTTTCAGCACGCCCGCAGGGTGCTGGATCTTGCCGCAGCCCTCGCACTTCAGATTGCAGGCGTAGAGCGGTTCCAGCTCGACGATCAGCGGGAACTTGTCCCGCTTGCGGAGCTTCTGTTCGGCGAGATACGTCGCCACCTTGATGGACTGGCGGAGCGGCATGGCCATCTGGCTCACCTCCTGGGGAGCAGCAAGGAACGGTGCCATTCGTAGTAAGCGGGAAGGACGGCACGAAGGACGCGGAAGGCTGATATTCCACCGCGTACCGTGCTGATCCGGACCAGTTCATGTTCTGGAGCGTCCACGACCACCCGGACGGCCGCAACGGGGCGTGCGCCCGATCGCACGGCGCGGTGGAGCGTGACCGCGGACTCCATGTCGACCGCGATCGCGCCGGTCGCGAACAGGTCCGACCGTTCCTGACCGCGTACGACGTGGTCCGAGCCGGTGAGCGGGCCGGTGTGGATCGTGCGCCCAGGTACGGCCTTCGCCAGCTCCTTGACCAGCAGTTCGGTGCCCACACAGGGCGTGACGGCGCTGTCGGGGCCCCGGGTCTCCTCGGCGACGACGAGGTCGCCGGGGTGCATGCCCGGGGCGAGTCCGGCGCAGAACCCGGTGGCCAGGACCGCCGCGTCGCGCAGCTCCGGGGCGGCGAGCAGCCGGGCGACGGACCGCTCGGCGGCCCGCGGGCCCATGCCGGTGCGCAGGACGGTGACCGGGCCCCCGGCGCCGCCCCGGTCACCGCTGCGCAGCGCGAGCTGCTCGATGCCGAGCGCGCAGGCGATCAGCAGCGGGGCCGGGGCGGCGGGCGTGTCCATCAGCGCCCCTGGGCTGTCAGGACGGCCGGTTCGCCGTTGACGTACCGGCCGAGCGCGGTGAGCGGGAAGACCTGCCGGTAGAGGTGGTAGTTGATCGAGAAGTCCCAGGGGAACCCGGTGCCGGTGAAGTACGGCTCGTCCCAGGAGCCGTCCTCCCGCTGGGTCCGGGCCAGCCACTCGACACCGCGTTCGGTGGACTTGGCGTCCCGCTCCCCCGCCGCCAGCAGCGCGAGCAGCGCCCACGCGGTCTGGGAGGCCGTGGAGGCGCCCTTGCCGCCCCACTCGGCGGGGTCGGGGTAGGAACGCAGGTCCTCGCCCCAGCCGCCGTCGTCGTTCTGCACGGTCTCCAGCCAGGCCACGGCCCGGCGGATCGCCGGGTGCGAGGCGGGCAGCCCGGCGGCCACCAGCGCGGGGACCACCGAGCCGGTGCCGTACACGTAGTTGACGCCCCAGCGCCCGAACCACGCGCCGCTGGGCTCCTGTTCGGCGAGCAGCCACTCGATGCCGCGCCGGGTGCGCGGATCGTGGGACAGGCCCTCGACCGCGAGCATCTCCACCACGTGCGCGGTGACATCTGCGGACGGCGGGTCGATGACCTCGCCGAAGTCGCAGAACGGCAGCCGGTTGGGGAAGGGGCTGGTGTTGTCGACGTCGAAGGCGGCCCACGCCCCGTTCCTCGACTGCATGCCGACGGTCCAGCGCACCCCTCGCCGGACGGCCCGCTCCACGCGCTCCGGGTCGTGGTGGGCCACCCGGCGCAGCGCGAGGACGACCTCGGCGGTGTCGTCGATGTCGGGGTAGTTGTCGTTGTGGAACTCGAAGGCCCAGCCACCGGGCGGGAGTTGGGGGCGCTTCACCGACCAGTCGCCGGGGCGGACGATCTCCTCGCCGAGCATCCAGTCGGCGGCCTTGACGAGTTGGGGGTGGTCGGCGGGCAGGCCCGCGTCGGCGAGCGCGATGGTGGCGAGGCAGGTGTCCCACACCGGCGACTGGCAGGCCTCGATCATCCGGGCCCCGTCCTCGCGCCAGACGGCGAACCGGTCGAGCGACTCCAGCCCGGCCCGCATCACGGGGTGCCGGAGGTCGTAGCCGAGCAGGTGCAACGCGATGAGGGAGTACACGGCCGGCGGCTGGATGCCGCCCCAGCAGCCGTCGTTCTCCTGCCGCTCGACGATCCAGCGGGCGGCGCTGTTCATCGCGGCCTTGCGCAGCCGCTTCAGCGCGACCCTGTGGTAGCCGTGCAGGAGCTTGTCGAGCCGCTGGAAGGCGCCTTCCCAACTGCCCAGCGGATCAAGGGGTCTGGGCGGGTTCGGCCGGCCCGGGTCGGTGTGCAGCTCGTCCAGCGGGAACGGCGCGGGCCGCACCGGACGCTTCGCCGAGACCACCGTCAGCGGCACGATCGTCTGCCGGGCCCAGCATCCGAAGTCGTAGATGTTGAGCGGCATCCACTTCGGGAACCAGATGATCTCCGGCGGCATCTCCGGCAGGTCGTCCCACTTCCACCAGCCGAACAGGGCCAGCCAGATGCGGGTGAAGACCCGGGCGGCGGCGATCCCGCCCCGGTCCCGGATCCACGCGGACGCCCGCGCCATGTGCGGGGCGTCGGGTTCGTCCCCGGCCAGTCGCAGCGCGACGTACGCCTCGACGGTGGCGGAGAGGTCCGGCGGGCCGCCGTAGAAGGTGGCCCAGGTGCCGTCCGGGCGCTGCTCGCCTCTGATGAACAGGGCGGCGGCCCGGGTGGTCCTCTCGTCGCGGATGCCGAGGAACTGACGGAGCAGCAGGTCCTCGGCGTCCATGGTGACGTTGGTCTCCAGGTCGCCCTTCCACCAGCCCTGGTCGTCCTGCCGGGAGAGGAGGAAGTCGGTGGAGCGCCGTACGGCGCGCGCGGCGGCGGCCTGTACCCCGGCCACCTGCGGGGTGTCGTGGTCGGTGTCGCTGGCCGAGGGGGCGCGGGGCGGCAGTGCCCCGGTGCTTCCGTCGGTCGTCGCTGTCATGGCTTCCCCTTCGTGCAGTGGACGGATCTCTCTGCGGTGGGTCAGCCGTCGGCCGGTGCGTGTCCGGCGACGGGCACCGGCCGGCGACTACGCGAGGGCTATTCGACCGATGCCGGTCGGCTCCTGGGGGATGGTGCTCATCTCTTCCGTACGACGACGAAGTCCGCGAGCGCCGCGAACTCCTCCCGGACCCGCTCGGGCATCCGGATCGAGTCCAGTGCCTCGATGGCGATCCGGTGCTGGCGGCGCGCCTCCTCGACGGCCCACTCGCGGCCGCCCGCCTCCTCGATGAGGGCGGCGCGCGCGGCGAACTCCGCCTCGGAGAAGTTCTCGAAGTCGCTCGCCTTGGCGTCGGCGGCGAGCAGTTCGCCCAGCTCCTCGGAGGCCGGGCCGCCTGCCGCGAGCGCGGCCACGACGGGCAGGGACTTCTTGCGCTGGCGCAGGTCGCTCCAGGTCTGCTTGCCGGTGGAGACCGGGTCGCCCCAGATGCCCAGCAGGTCGTCCACGGCCTGGAAGGCGAGGCCGAGGTGGTAGCCGTACTTCTCCAGCGTGTCGGCGGTGCGGTCGTCGGCGCCGCCGAGGACCGCACCGATGGAGCAGGCGCAGGCGAGCAGGGCGCCGGTCTTGTTGCCCTCCATCTCCAGGCACTCCTCGACGGTGACCCGCTCGCGGTGCTCGTAGGAGATGTCCTGGGCCTGTCCGTCGATGAGGGCACGGGTCGCCGTGGTGACGCGGCGGGTGGCGCGGGCCGCCTCGGCGGTGCCGAGTTCGAGGAGGATCTCGTTGGCGAGGACCATCAGGGCGTCGCCGACGAGGATGGCCTGGGCGGGGCCGTGCACCTTCCACACGGTGTCGCGGTGGCGGCGCTGTTCGTCGCCGTCCATCAGGTCGTCGTGCAGCAGCGAGAAGTTGTGCACCAGCTCCACGGCGACCGCGCCGGGGATGCCGGTCTCGGGCGCGGCGCCGGTGACCTCGGCGGACATGACGGCGAGCGCGGGACGTACGGCCTTGCCGCCGTCGCCGTCCGCCGGGTTGCCGTGGGCGTCGATCCAGCCGAAGTGGTAGGCGGCGACGGTGTCCATGGGGGGCGCCAGCCGGTCGACGGCCGCCCGCAGCACGGGGGTGGCCAGGGTCCGCCCGCGCTCCAGGAGCGCGGTCACGTCCACCGCGGTCCTCGCGGCGGCCGTCACGGCCGGGGGCACAGTGGGCACAGTCTCTCCAGATGTCGATGTGTTCGCGGTACCGGGAGTGCGGGAGCCGGTCCGGTGCGCCTGCGGCGTCATGCCGCCTCCTCGTGGTCGACGAGGCGGTTCCGGGGCCGGCCCGCGGCGGCGAGGGCGGCGTCCGCCGCCGCGATGCCGCTGCGGACCGCACTCTCCATGGTCGCGGGCCACCCGGTGGCGGTCCACGCTCCGGCCAGGTACAGGCCGGGTGCCTTGGTGCGGGCGCCGGGCCTGAGCCGTCCGACGCCGGGGGTGGGAGCGAAGGTCGCGGTGCGCTCCCGGGTCACGAAGAAGTCCTTCACCCCGGCGCCGCGCGTGCCGGGCAACAGCCGCTCCAGCTCGGGCAGATACCGCTCGCGCAGGACGGAGACCGGTGCGTCGATCTCGCTCCGCGCGGCCGACTGCGACAGCGCCAGGTACTGGCCGTGGCGCAGGCCCGAGGCCTCGGTGCGGTCGAAGACCCACTGGACGGGTGAGCCGAGCGCCGCGAAGAAGGGCCTGCTGAGCACCTTGCGGTCGTACACGACATGGACGTTGAGGATCGGCGCGGTGCCGATCTCCAGCAGCCGTCCGGGGTCGTCGAGGGCTCCCCCGGGCAGCAGGTCGTGCGTCTCGCGCTGGGGTACGGCGAGCACGACCGCGTCCGCGTCGAGGGTCTCGCCGGGCACCTCGACCCGCCAACCGCCGTTCTCCGCGCGGGAGACGGAGCCGACGCGGGCGCGGAGCACGGTACGCACGCCCGCCGAGTCGAGCGCCTTGCGGGCCCGCCGGTCGTGCAGTTCGCCGAGCGGGACGTGGGCCCAGCCGATGTCGGCGGCGCCCGGCTCGGAGAGCAGCCCCGTCTTGAACACCATCGCGGCGAGCGCGAGGGAGGCGTCGCCGGCCACCGCGTTGAGGGTGGCGACCCCCACGAGGTCCCACAGCGCCTCGACGGCACGCGCCGACTGCCCCTGGGCGGCCAGCCAGCCGCCGAAGTCCCGCTCGTCCAGTGCGGGATCGGCGAGGTCGAGCGCCTTGAGCGCCAGCGCGGCCCGTCCCACCCGCGCACGCTCGGCGAGCGAGAGATGGGTGTACGTGGCGAGGCTGCGCCCCAGGTGCAGCGGTACGGGCAGCGCGTCGCGCCGCAGTCTGCCGAGCCGTCTGCCGGGCCGGCCCTCGGCGTCGAGAACCGGCACGTCGAGACGATCCTGCAAGGGGGCGAGCGCGGCGGCGTCGACCCGGTCGAGGAACCAGCGGTAGGCGGTGCAGCACCGCAGGTACACATGCTGTCCGTTGTCGACGGTGAGGTCGCCGCGCTGGAAGGAGAAGGCGAGTCCGCCGAGGCGGGGCCGTCCTTCCAGCAGAGTGACCCGGACGCCCGCGTCCGCGAGCGAGAGCGCGGCGGTGATGCCCGCCAGCCCGCCGCCGACCACCACGGCCGTGCGCGGGCGCCGGCCCTCGCGATCCGCGTCCGGCAGTGCCTCCGACTGTGCCTCCGACTGTGTTCCGTCGGTCATCGTGCACCCTCCCCTGCCGGTCCGCCGGGGTGCTGGAGCGGTTCGCGGCGGACCGTCGCAGTCTGGGACGCGCCATGGGTGCGGAGGGTTGCGTACCACTTTTCGCCGATGGGTTCGCCTTGGACCGGATTGTCCATCAGACGCGCCTCCTGACGGTGCGGCGTGAGACATGGCGGGCGTCCAGACCGGAGAGGCCGCGCACGGCGACGTAGGCCTTCTCCCGGCCGGGCAGCGAGACGCGTCCGCGCAGCACGGCCTCCGGCTCGCGCTCGATGCGGTCGAGCAGCCGGCGGTAGATGCCGGCCATGGCGGCGACACAGGCGCCGCTGCGGCGGTCGAGCATCGGCAGCAGCCGGTACCCCTCGGCGAAGAGGGCGCGGGCCCGGCGCACCTCGAAGTGCACCAGACCCGCGAAGTCGGAGTCAGCGGGTGGCAATGGCCCGGCGAACCCGGCCGAGCAGCCGAACTTCGCGAGGTCGTCGGCGGGCAGATAGGTGCGCCCGCCCTCCGCGTCCTCGCGAACGTCCCTGAGGATGTTGGTGAGTTGGAGGGCGAGCCCGAGGGTGTCGGCGTACTCCGGGGCGCGTTCCGCACCGCGCGCGCCGGGTTCCGTGCCGAAGACGCCGAGCGAGAGCCGGCCGATGGCGCCGGCGACGCAGCGGCAGTAGACCTTCAGGTCGTCCCAGGTCTCGTAGTGCTCGCCGCGCACGTCCATGAGGACGCCGTCGATGAGTTCGTCGAGGGCGTCGAGCGGGATCGGGAAGTCGGCCGCCGCGTGGGCGAGGGCGACCACGACGGGATCGGTGTCGTCGTCGTCGACCGAGCCGGCCCTGACCCGGGTCAGCAGCGCCCTGGTCTCCTCCAGCCGGGTCGCCTTGGCCTCGATCGCGAGGGCGCCGTCCCCGATGTCGTCGACCCGCCGGGAGAACGCGTACAGCGCGGACATCGCGCGGCGCTTGGGGGTCGGCAGCAGCCTGATGCCATAGGCGAAGTTGCGGGCCTGCTGTCCGGTGACGGCCTCGCAGTAGCTGTAGGCGGCGAGTACCGGCGCGGACACGTGCGGTTCCGACTCCACGGTCCGGATCACCCCTCTCCTCGCAGGGTCGCGCCCACCTCGCGCAGCAGCCGGAGCTTGCCGGGCTTGGGCGGGCCGGGAAGTACGTCGAACTCGGCGGCGGCGATGGCGCGGACGGCCGCCCGGCCCCCCGCCACGAACCCCGCGAGGAGCAGCCTCAGCCTGCCGTGGACGCTGTCCACGAGGGGGGCACCCTCGTCCAGGAGGTCGCGGGCGCGTTCCGCCTGAAAGGCGACCAGGGCGCGCACCGACGCGCCCGCGGAGGACGCGGCGAGGTCCGCCTCGCGGACGTGGAAGCGCTTCAGGTCCGCGGCGGGGAGGTAGATCCGGTCGCGGCGCAGGTCCTCCGCGACGTCCTGGAGGTGTTCAACGATCTGCAGCGCGGTGCAGATCGCGTCCGAGTGCCGGACCCGCTCGGGGGTGGTGGCACCGGTGACGGCGAGGACCAGGTGACCGACGGGGTTGGCGGACAGCGCGCAGTAGGCGAGCAGGTCGTCGTAGGTCTCGTACCGCTTGACCAGCTGGTCCTGGCGGTTGGCGGCGATCAGCGCGAGGAACGGCTCGGGGGTGAGGGAGCGTCGGCGGACGGTGTGCCGGAGCCTGCGCAGCAGGGGGTGGCTCGGGGTGCCGTCGAAGACCTTGCCGAGGTCGGCCTCGAAGGCGTCCAGCAGGAGCAGCCGGTCGTCGGCGTCCTGCGGGGCGAGGCCCAGGAGGCGGGCGTCGGCGCCGCCGGGGGCGAGGTCGCCGTCACCGATGTCGTCGACGAGGCGGGCGAAGCCGTAGACGGCCATGAGGTCGTCGCGCCATGCCCTGGGCAGGAAGAACGGGGCGACGGGAAAGTTCTCGGCCCCGGCCTTGTCGAGGGTGTCGCGCTCCGGGTTCGCGGTGCGCGCCGTCCCGGTTTCGGTCACCGCTCGTCACCCGGCGCGGGAACGGCAGAAGCGTGGTTGCGCTGGGGAGTCTCCATAGCCATGGCCGTCACATCTCCCGTTCTACACTGCCGACCCAATACGCACTATTTCGGACACGCCGCCCAGTGGGCGGCGTCTGCGGCTGATGCCGGGTGTCGCGCATTATGGACCCACTTGCCGCGATTCGGCACCGGTACAGCTTACGTTGTACAACGCACCATGCTCCGTGGGGGTGTCCGGCACATCACAAGAACGCACCGATTGCCCCCAAGATTCCTATGGGCGGCTGGAGTTGACACATCCTTGCCGAAGTTGGCGATTCCTTTGCGGATGCCGTCCCCGGTCGGTCGGACGAGCGCCCCGCCCCTGTCTCCCCCGCAGACGCCGGGCCCCGCCGGAGCAGTTCCGGCGGGGCCCGGGTCGTGCCGGGACTACTTGCCCGTGAACTTCTCGTACTCCTTGAGCACCTCGTCGGTCGGGCCGTCCATGCGCAGCTCGCCGCGCTCCAGCCACAGGACGCGGTCGCAGGTGTCGCGGATGGACTTGTTGTTGTGGCTGACCAGGAAGACCGTGCCTGCCTCCTTGCGCAGTTCGCGGATCCGGGCCTCGGAGCGCTTCTGGAAGGCGCGGTCACCGGTGGCGAGGGCCTCGTCGATCATCAGCACGTCGTGGTCCTTGGCAGCCGCGATGGAGAAGCGCAGGCGGGCCGCCATGCCGGAGGAGTAGGTGCGCATCGGCAGGGTGATGAAGTCGCCCTTCTCGTTGATGCCGGAGAAGTCGACGATCCCCTGGTAGCGCTCCTTGATCTGGTCGCGGGACATGCCCATCGCCAGGCCGCCCAATATGACGTTGCGCTCGCCCGTGAGGTCGTTCATCAGGGCGGCGTTGACGCCGAGCAGCGAGGGCTGGCCGTCGGTGTAGACCTTGCCCCGCTCCGCCGGGAGCAGACCGGCGATGGCCCGCAGCAGGGTCGACTTGCCCGAGCCGTTGGAGCCGATCAGACCGATGGCCTCGCCCCGGTAGGCGACGAAGGAGACGCCCTTGACGGCGTGCACCTTGCGCACGCCCCGCTCCTCGCCGCGCTTGAGGATGCGGCTGAGCGCGGCGGTCGCGCTGCCCTTGCCGGTCTTGGCGCCGTTGACGCGGTAGACGATGTGCAGTTCGTCCGCGATGACGGTGGGGATGAGTGACTCAGCCACGGCCGTACCTCTCCTCCGCCTTCCAGAAGTACACGAAGCCGCCGAGCGCGATCAGCACGGCCCAGCCGCCGGCGACCGCCCACACGTGCGGGGGCAGGTTCTCGGAGCCGTAGCCGTCGATCAGCGCGAAGCGCATCAGGTCCATGTAGATCGCCGCCGGGTTCCACTGGAGGACGTCGGCGATCCACTTCGGGTGGTCCTCCAGCATCACCGGGATGGAGAACATGACGCCGGAGGCGTACATCCAGGTCCGCATCACGAACGGCATCAGCTGCGCGAGGTCCGGGGTCTTCGCGCCCATACGGGCCATGATCAGCGCGAGGCCGGTGTTGAAGAGGAACTGGAGCGCCAGCACGGGGACGATCAGCAGCCAGGACAGCGACGGGTAGCTGCCGAAGCCGACCGCGACGCAGAACAGCACGATCATCGAGAACAGCAACTGCTGGAGCTGCTGGAGCGCGAAGGAGATGGGCAGCGAGGCGCGCGGGAAGTGCAGGGCGCGCACCAGGCCGAGGTTGCCGGAGATCGCGCGGACGCCCGCCATCACCGAGCTCTGCGTGAAGGTGAACACGAACACACCCGTGACCAGGAACGGGATGTACACCTCGCGCGGCATGCCGCGGTCGGCGCCCAGGATCAGGCCGAAGATCAGGAAGTACACCAGCGCGTTGAGCAGCGGGGTGGCCACCTGCCACAGCTGGCCGAGCTTGGCCTGGCTGTACTGCGCGGTGAGCTTCGCCTGCGAGAAGGCCAGGATGAAGTGGCGCCGCCCCCACATCTGGCGGACGTACTCCACGAGTCCGGGCCGGGCGCCGCTCACGGCGAGCCCGTACTTGGCGGCCAGTTCCGTCGCGGAGAGCCCGTCGTCGGGCGACGGACGGTCGCTCACCACAACCCTGCCGTCATGCGTTGTCTCACTCACAAATGGAAACTTTCGTCCTCAAAGTGCGCAGCCTGGTCGGGCCGAGGCGGAAACCTGGACCGGGTACGGCCGCATGCTCTCAGATTTCGAGCGTGTCAGATGACGGGAGGGCGTCCCAGCCGGGTCAGCCGCCACACCGTACGCCACTTCATGGGCCGGCGGGGACCGCAGGGGCTGCTCCAGCCTTCCTTGAAGCCGCCGAACCAGGCCTTCAGGGCGGGTCCGGAGGGCTTGCGGAGCAGTGTCAGCAGCAGCCAGACACCCAGGTAGACCGGGACGAGCGGGGCCGGGAGGTTACGGCGCGCGAGCCAGACGCGGTTGCGCGCGACCATGCGGTGGTAGACCGCGTGCCGGGAGGGCGCGGTCGTGGGGTGGTACAGCACCATGTCGGACCGGTAGTCGATCATCCAGCCCGCGTCGAGGGCCCGCCATGCCAGGTCGGTTTCCTCGTGCGCGTAGAAGAATTCGTCCGGGAGGCCGCCGACTTCGGCGAAGACCTGGGTGCGTACGGCGTTGGCGCCGCCGAGGAAGGTGGTGACCCGGGAGGAGCGCATCGGGTCGGCCGCCCGCAACCGGGGCACATGGCGCCGCTGGGTCTCGCCGGTCTCCGGGTCGGCGATCCGGAAGCTGACGATGCCGAGCCTCGGGTCGGCCTCGAAGGCCCGGCGGCAGAGTTCGGCGGTGTCGTGGTGGGCGAGCAGACCGTCGTCGTCGAGGAAGAGCAGTACGTCGACGTCCCGGCCGCTGGGACCGAACGCCTCTATGCCGACGTTGCGGCCGCCGGGGATGCCGAGGTTCTCGGGCAGCTCGACCGTCCGTACGCCCTCGGGGACGTCCGGGACGGGCGAGCCGTTGCCGACGACGACCGCCTCGACCCGGTCGCCCTCCTGCTTGGCGACCGAGTCGAGGAGGGCGCGGAGCTCGTCGGGGCGGTTGCCCATGGTGATGATCACCGCGCCGACCTTCATGCCGCCGCTCACTTCAGCCTGCTGGAGACGAGGATCGACACCAGGTGCAGCAGGGTCTGGAGCAGCGCGATGCCGGCCAGGACGGCGACGCCCACCCGGGAGAAGAAGAGGTCGCCCCGGATCTGGTCCACGACCGCGAGGGCCAGGATCAGCAGGGAGGCCTCGACGCCGAGGATCAGCCGGTGGAACTTCAGGGCGGCGGCCGCCCTGCGGGCCAGCGCCATGCCGGAGGAGCGCGGCTCGGCGGCCGACTCCTGGACCGGCGGCTTGCCGGTCTGGTGCCGGGCGACCCCGACGAGGTCCGTCTCGGCCTTGATCAGGATGGCGCCGAGCGCGGCGAGCGTGCCCAGGAAGGCCCACAGCCAGTCGATCCGGCCGGTGCCCCACAGGTCGGCCGCGCGCAGTCCGAAGCCGACGAGGACGGCCGCGTCGCACAGGTAGGCGCCGACCCGGTCGACATAGACGCCGGTCATCGAGTACTGCTTGCGCCAGCGGGCGAGCTCGCCGTCGACGCAGTCGAACAGCAGGTACAGCTGGACCATCAGCACACCGAGGACGGCGCCCGGGATGCCCGGCACCAGCAGGGCCGGGGCGGCGAGGACGCCGAAGACGGTCATCAGATAGGTCAGCTGGTTGGGCGTGACCCGGGTGTTCACCAGGTGCCGGTCTATCCGCAGCGAGATCTCGCGCATGTAGAGCCGGCCGGCCCAGTGCTCACCGCTCCGCCGGTCCTTCACACCCGGGGGGTGAACGACCGGGCGGAGCTCAGCTACTGATGGCTTTGGCATAGTCGGCGTAGGCGTCCTTGATCTGTTCGGTGCTCAGTTCGAGGTGTTCCAGGATGGTGTAGCGGCCCGGCCGGGTCTGCGGGGCGAACTCCACGACCTGGACGAACTCGTCCACCGTGAAGCCGATCTCGTCCGGGAGGACGGGCAGGCCGTGGTGGCGGAGGACCTCGGACATCAGACCCGCCATGTCGTGGTTGCCGCGCAGGAACGTGGCGAACGCGCCGCCGAGACCGCACTGTTCGCCGTGCAGGGCGTTGCGCTTGGGGAAGCTGAGGTCGAAGGCGTGGCTGATCTCGTGGCAGGCGCCCGAGGCGGGACGACTGTCGCCGGCCACGGACATGGAAATCCCGCACAGGACGAGGGACTCGGAGAGCGTGGTCAGGAAGTCGTCGTCGCCGACCCCGCCGGGGTGGCGCAGCACGGCCTCGGCGGCCTGGCGGGCCATCGCGGCGGCCAGTCCGTCGACCTTCTCACCGGTCTCCCGGCTGGACAGCTCCCAGTCGGCCACGGCGGAGATCTTGCAGATCACGTCGCCGATGCCGGCCCGCACGAAGCGCACCGGGGCCTCACGGATGACGTCGAGGTCGATGACGATGCCGATCGGGTTCGGCACCCCGTAGGAGCCGCGGCCCGCGTCGTTGTCGAGGGTGGCCACCGGGGAGCACAGACCGTCGTTGGCGAGGTTGGTGGCGACGGCGACCAGCGGCAGGCCCACCCGGGCGGCCGCGTACTTGGCGCAGTCGATGACCTTGCCGCCGCCGAGCCCGACCACGGCGTCGTAGTGACCGCCCTTCTTGATCGAGTCGGCCAGCCGTACCGCGCCGTCGATGGTGCCGTCGGCGTCGCAGAACCAGTCCGCCTCCGGAAACGCGGGGGCGAACCGGTCGCGCAGCGCCGCGCCGGAGCCGGCGCTGATCGCGAAGGCCAGCCGGCCCGACGGCGCGATGCGCTGGTCCGACAGGATCGTCGCCAGATCATCGAGCGCGCCGGGACGGATGTCCACGACGACCGGCGAGGGGATGAGCCTCGTCAGTACTGGCACGCGATCTCACGTCCCTTGGCGAGGTCGTCGTGGTTGTCGATCTCGACCCACTTGACGTCACCGATGGGCGCGACGTCGATACGGAAGCCGCGGTTCACGAGCTCCTGGTAGCCGTGCTCGTAGAACTGCTGCGGGTCCGTCTCGAACACCGTCTTCAGGGCGTCGGCCAGCTCGTCGGCGGCCTCGCCCTCGATGAGGGTGACGCCGATGTACTCGCCCGTCGCCTCGGCCGGGTCCATCAGCTTGGTGATCTTGGTCATGCCGCCCTCGGGGCCGACGACGACCTTCATCTCCTCGTCGGCGAGGGACTTCACCGTGTCGAGGGCGAGGATGATCTTCTTGCCGTCGCCGCGGGCGGCGAGCAGGGTCTTCTCGACGGAGACCGGGTGCACGGTGTCGCCGTTGGCGAGGATCACCGAGTGCTTGATGGCGTCACGGCCGCACCACAGGGAGTAGGCGTTGTTCCACTCCTCGGCCTTGTCGTTGTCGATCAGGGTGATCTTGACGCCGTACTTCTGCTCCAGCGCCTCGCGGCGCTCGTAGACGGCCTCCTTGCGGTACCCGACGATGATCGCGACCTCGGTCAGGCCGATCTCGGCGAAGTTGCCGAGGGTGAGGTCGAGAACCGTGAGGCTCTCCTCGTCGCCCTCGGGGCCGACCGGCACCAGAGCCTTGGGGAGGGTGTCGGTGTAGGGGCGCAGACGCCGTCCGGCGCCGGCCGCCAGCACGAGGCCGATCATGCGGGTTCTCCTTCATCGTGTACGGCGGGTGCGCCGGTCTTGTGGGCGATCACCCAGAAGCGGATGCTCTCGAGGAGCACCAGCAGGGCCACGGCCACGGCGAGAGCCGTGAGCGCGACTGTGAACTCTGTGGGCGCGAGCAGTGCGGCCAGGACGGTGACCAGCAGGGTCCTGCCTTCGTGACCGCCGATCGCCCGCACCAGCCACCGCGGCGGCGCGCCTGCGTCGCCGCGGATGCGGTACACCGTGTCGTAGTGATGGTAGGCGACGGCCGCCACCAGCCCGAAAGCCGCGGGGAGGGCGCCGTTCACCTCGGCCTTGGCCGCCAGCAGCAGGATGGTGCCGTATTCGGCGGCGCGGAAGAGGGGCGGGATCAGCCAGTCGAGGGGGCCCTTGAGGGAGCGCTCGACGGCTTCTGCCGACAGCCCGACGTACAGCGCGGCCAGGGCGACGACCTGCCAGGCAGGGCCCCAGACCCAGGCGGCGGTCACCACGGCCACGGCTCCGAAGGCCGCACTGAGCAGTGCCGTCTTGCGCGGCGGGCCCGGCAGGAACCGCGCCAGCGCTTCGGCGAGCGGGCCGGTGTCCGCGAGATCCGCGAGGGCCTGGGCCGCCCGGTCCGTGCGCTGCGCCTTGCGGGTCAGCGAGCGCAGGACACGGCCCGCCGTGGTGTACGTCGCGGCGAACGCGCACCCGACGAGCAGGGCGTAGAAGGTGATGCGGGGCGTGGTGAGAGCCGTGAGGACGGCGATCATGGCCCAGCGCTCGCCGATCGGCAGCACGATCATGCGCCGTACCCACACCGTCCAGCCGACGCTGTCGAGCTTGCCGGAGAGGGCGGCGGTGGGGCTGGTGTTGGCGGTGGCGTCGTGGTTCGCCTCGTTGAAGGAGAAGTCGACGACGTGGCGGCAGGTCTGCAGGACCATCGCGCCGAGGGCCAGGGCCCATACGTCGTCACCACCCCGCGCGGCGCCGAGGGCGAGGCCCGCGTAGTAGGCGTACTCCTTGGCGCGGTCGAAGGTGGCGTCGAGCCAGGCGCCGAGGGTCGAGTACTGCAACGAGTAGCGGGCCAGCTGGCCGTCGGTGCAGTCCAGGACGAAGGAGAGGATCAGCAGGAGGCCGGCCGCGACGAATCCGCCGCGCGTGCCGGTGGCCGCGCAGCCGGCCGCGATCAGCGCGGTGATCAGCGAGGCCGTCGTGACCTGGTTCGGGGTCAGGCCCCGGCGGGCGCACCAGCGGGCGATGTAGCGGGAGTACGGGCTGATGAAGTACGTGGTGAAGAAGCCGTCGCGGGACTTCACCGCCGTCCGCAGCCGTACGGCCTCGTCGTCGACGGCGGCGACCGCCTGGCGGGCCTCGTTGCGGGCCTGCGGGTCGGCGGGGACGGCGGCGACCAGGGTGCCCAGCTCGGGGCGGTACAGACCGACGCCGTCGGCGTCGAGGGCGGCGACGACCCGGTCTGCGACGCTGTCGACGGCGACGGCCGTGGTGCCGCCCGCGTCCGAGCTCTCGCGGGCCAGCGCCCGGGTGAGCGCCTGACGGGCGGCGGGCTGCGCGGTCACGGCGCCCGGGAGGGCGGCGGCCTCGAAGCGGGGGTCGGTGAGCCCCAGGCGCAGCGCGTGCACATGGCCCACGAAACGGGCGTCGACGATCGCGACCCGCTGGTCCGCGGGCACCGTCGCCAGGAGCGTCTCGGCGTCACCGGCGTCGGAGGCGGTCCGTACGTCGAAGCCGAGCGACCGCAGATCGCCCTCCAGCGACGATCCGGGGACCGGCTGACCGGTGAGGATGGCGGTCGACAGACGAACTCACTCCCTGGGTGCCGACGCGACCGCGCCGGACATGTACGTGGTGGAGGCGCCCCGGCCCGCTGCGACCCGGCGGCGTGTCGGCAGAGGTTATCGGATGAAGAGAAGGAGGCGTTCACCGCCCGTTCACGGCCGGATCAGTTCGGCCTGCTCAAGCCGTCGGCCCTCCGCCGCGATCATCATCGGGGATGTGGGGGTTGCGCCACAAACTCCGGTGCGCATATCGGCGGATAGGGGATGAAGATATGGGCTCGCTCCTCGACGAGGGCCCGGATCCACGGCCCTTCAGGGGCGCGGGGAACTGCGCGAGCAACCACCGACGCCCCTTCACCCGCCAACCCTGCACACCGCCTACGGCGAACAGGCACACCACACCCCCCGCATAAAGTGACCGCATGACATGGCTGATCACAGGCGGGGCGGGCTACATCGGCGCACACGTGGCGAAGGTCATGACCGGGGCCGGTGAACGCGTCGTCGCCCTGGACGACCTCTCCGCGGGGGTCCGCGGCCGCCTCCCCGAGGACATCCCCCTGGTCCACGGCTCCGCCCTCGACGGCGACCTGCTCAAGCGGGTGCTCACCGAGCACGCCGTGACCGGTGTGGTCCACCTCGCGGCGCGCAAGCAGGTGGGCGAGTCGGTCGCCCAGCCCACCCGTTACTACCAGGAGAACGTCGGCGGCCTCGCCACGCTCCTGGAGGCGGCGGCCGCCGCCGGGGTCGAGCGTTTCCTCTTCTCCTCCTCCGCGGCCGTCTACGGCAACCCGGACGTGGACCTCATCACGGAGGACACCCCGTGCGCCCCGATGAGCCCGTACGGCGAGACCAAGCTGGCCGGGGAGTGGCTGGTCAGGGCGGCAGGGCGGGCGCACGGCATCGCGACCGTGTGTCTGCGCTACTTCAACGTGGCCGGCGCCGCGGAGCCCGCCCTGGCCGACACCGGCATCTTCAACGTCATCCCGATGGTCTTCGACCGCCTCACCCGTGACGAGGCCCCGCGGATCTTCGGCGACGACTACCCGACCCCGGACGGCACCTGCGTCCGCGACTACATCCATGTCGCCGATCTCGCCGACGCGCACCTCGCGGCGGCCCGGCGACTGACCGCCGGGGACCTCTCGGGCGACCTGACCGTGAACATCGGCCGGGGCGAAGGCGTTTCGGTCCGCGAACTCGTCGACCTCATCGGCGAGGTGACCGGCGACCGCCGTCCCGCGCTCGTCGAGCCCCGCCGTCCCGGTGACGCGCCGCGCGCGGTCGCCTCGGCCGAGCGGGCGCGACGCGAGCTCGGCTGGACGGCCCGGCGTGAGGTGCGCGAGATGGTCGAGTCGGCCTGGGCAGGGTGGCGGCTGCACCGCGGTCTCTGACCTCTCCCGGCCTTTCCCAGCCTTTCCCGACCGCCGTCCCGATCATGCGGCGCTCTGACCTGCGTACTCGTTTCCGCAGGTCAGAGCACATGACAACGGTGTTCAGTGCCGCGTTGCCGGATACCCCCCACCCGTAGTTGACTGTGATCCGGAGCCGAACACACGGACGCACGAGAGAGGCGGATCCCATGGGGGCCGGTCACGATCACGGGCACGCGCAGCACGCGCCGACCAGCGGTACGGCGGCAGCGGCGTACCGCGGGCGGCTGCGGATCGCGCTGTCGATCACGCTCACCGTGATGGTGGTCGAGATCGTCGGCGGCGTGCTCGCCGATTCGCTGGCGCTCATCGCCGACGCGGCGCACATGGCGACGGACGCGGTGGGCCTCGGCATGGCGCTCCTCGCGATCCACTTCGCGAACCGTCCGCCGAGCGGCAACCGCACCTTCGGCTACGCCCGCGCCGAGATACTCGCGGCGCTCGCCAACTGTCTGCTGCTGCTCGGCGTCGGCGGCTATGTGCTGTACGAGGCGATCCAGCGGTTCATCACCCCGGTCGGGACCCAGGGCGGGCTGACCGTCGTCTTCGGCGCGATCGGTCTGGTGGCGAACATGATCTCGCTGTCGCTGCTGATGCGGGGCCAGAAGGAGAGCCTCAACGTCCGGGGCGCCTTCCTGGAGGTGGCCGCGGACGCGCTCGGTTCGCTGGCGGTGATCATCTCCGCGACGGTCATCCTGCTCACCGGCTGGCAGGCCGCCGACCCGATCGCTTCGCTCGCCATCGGTGTGATGATCATCCCGCGAACGGTGAAGCTGCTGCGCGAGACCCTCGACGTCCTGCTGGAAGCGGCGCCGAAGAACGTCGACATGGCCGAGGTGCGGGCCCATATCCTGGCGCTGCCCGGCGTGGAGGACGTCCACGATCTGCACGCCTGGACCATCACCTCCGGCATGCCGGTGCTCTCCGCCCATGTGGTGGTGAGCTCGGAGACGCTGGACTCCATCGGCCACGAGAAGATGCTGCACGACCTCCAGGGCTGCATCGGCGACCACTTCGACGTCGAGCACTGCACCTTCCAGCTGGAGCCGGGCGGCCACGCGGAACACGAGGCGAAGCTGTGCCACTGACCACCGGCTGGACCACGCGGCCGGAGACGTCCGCCGACCGCCCGGGGGTGTACGCCGTCAATGCCGCCGCCTTCGAGACCGACGCGGAGGCGCGGCTGGTCGACGCGCTGCGCGAGGATCCCGGCGCGTGGCTCCCGGACCTGTCCTACGTCGCCGAGGCGGCGGACGGCACGATCGCGGCGTACGCGCTGATCACCCGCTGCCATGTCGACGAGGCGCCCGCGCTGGCGCTGGCCCCCGTCGCGGTGCTGCCGGAGCACCAGCGGCAGGGGGCGGGCGCGGCCGTCGTACGCGCGGTGCTGGAGGCGGCACGCGCGCGCGGGGAGCGGCTCGTCCTCGTCCTGGGGCATCCCGCGTACTACCCGCGCTTCGGCTTCGTACGGGCGTCCGAGTACGGCATCCGGCCGGGGTTCGAGGTGCCGGACGAGGCGATGATGGCGCTGGTCCTGGACGGTTCCGCCGCGGTGGCACCCGGCACCATCAGGTACGCGGCAGCGTTCGGGGTCTGATCCACGGCCCATGTGTCTCCGGCCGGGGTGTGCGGGTAGGACATGCGGGTCGACCGCGAAGTGCCGGAAGCGCCGGTTGCGTGCGGCAGACTTGAGGCTCGAAGAACGAGGCGAAGGATGGGCATGCCGATCACACCTGCCACCGCGATGCACAGTCCCGAGAGCGGCACCACGGAAGCGATCCTGCTGGAGCTGGTCGACGAGGACGGCACCACGATCGGCACCGCGGAGAAGCTGGCCGCTCATCAGCCGCCCGGTCGACTGCACCGGGCGTTCTCCGTCTTCCTCTTCGACGAGCGCGGGCGGCTGCTGCTGCAGCAGCGGGCCCTCGGCAAGTACCACTCCCCCGGTGTCTGGTCGAACACCTGCTGCGGCCACCCCTACCCGGGCGAGTCCCCCTTCGCGGCGGCCGCGCGCCGCACCCACGAGGAGCTGGGGGTCTCCCCCGCGCTGCTCGGCGAGGCGGGCACCGTCCGCTACAACCACCCGGACCCGGACTCGGGTCTGGTGGAGCAGGAGTTCAACCATCTCTTCGTCGGGCTGCTCCAGTCCCCGCTCCGGCCGGACCCGGAGGAGGTCGGGGACACCGCGTTCGTCACCCCGGCCGAGCTGGCGGAGCGGCATGCCGAGGACCCGTTCTCGGCGTGGTTCATGACGGTCCTGGACGCGGCGCGCCCGGCGGTCAGGGAGCTGACGGGGCCGGCCGCGGGCTGGTGACCGGCGGTCGCCGGCCCGCGGCCGGCGACCTCACCCCTGGATCAGATGTGCGGGTTCGAGCGGCAGGGCGACCCAGATCACCTTGCCGCCGCTCGCGGTGTGCTCCACGTCGCAGGCCCCGCCCGCCTCCAGCGTGATCTCCCGCACCAGGAGCAGTCCACGGCCGCCCACCCGGCCGTGGTCGGTCTCCAGGGCGGTCGGGCGGTAGGGGTGGTTGTCCTCCACCGAGACCCGCACCCACTCGGCTCCGACGGCGACCTCGACGGCGAGCGTGGGCGACAGGAGCGCCGCGTGTTTCACGGCGTTCGTCACCAGCTCGGAGACGATCAGCAGGAGCCCCTGGACGAGGTCGTCCGAGATCGGTACGCCCTGGCGGGCGAGCAGCTCCCGGACGGCACGCCGCGCCTGCGGCACCGAGGCGTCGACGGCGGCGGCGGTGAACCGCCAGACCCCTTCGTAGGGCAGTGGCTCCGGTGGCCTCCGGTCGTCGGGGCCGTGCCCGCCACCGTCAGGGCGTGGGTCGCTCCCGCGCCCTTGGTCGTCCATGGTCCGGTCGCCACCCTTGCGCTCGATTGTCACCACATGTCGAGTGTTGGCAACTCGGCACCGCGCACGGAGAACTGAACAGAAGTCAGCATGTATCGATGACTTTCGGATCAGTCGTGAGCGAGTCGGTCGGGCACATGACAGCACCGTTTCGATATGCGTCGCTTTCGGAACTATTCGGGTTGTACGCGTTTGACGCCGGTCTCGCCCGCTTCCTCCCCCGGCCCCACCCACCGCCTCGATCGCCCGGAAAGCGACTGGCTAGCATCCGGGACATGGAGCCTCAGCTGCGCGACACCGTCGCCGACGGGATCGCGACCGTCGTGATCCACCACCCCGCCAAGCGCAACGCCATGACGGCCGGGATGTGGCGGGCGCTGCCGCCACTGCTCGACCGCCTGGCCGCCGACACGGAGGTACGGGCCCTGGTGCTCACCGGGGAGGGCGGGACGTTCTGCGCGGGGGCCGACATCTCCACACTGCGGGGGTCGCCGGACGAGGCCCAGGGGCTGGCCGGTCTCGCCGAGGAGGCCCTCGCCGCCTTCCCGAAGCCGACCCTCGCGGCGATCCGGGGGCACTGCGTGGGCGGCGGGGCGCAGCTGGCGGCGGCCTGCGATCTGCGGTTCGCGCAGGAGGGAGCGCTGTTCGGGATCACCCCGGCGAAACTGGGGCTCGTCTATCCCGCCTCCTCCACCCGCAGGCTGGTGTCGCTGGTCGGGCCGAGCACCGCCAAGTACCTGCTGTTCTCGGGCGAGCTGATCGACACGGAGCGTGCGCTGCGCACGGGGCTGGTGGACGAGGTGCTGCGCGAGGACGAACTCATGGGCCGGGTGGCGGAGTTCACCCGGACCCTGGCCTCGCGCTCACGGCTGACGCAGGCGGCGGCCAAGGAGTTCGCCGACGGCCGCACCGACCGTGACGCCCACTGGGCCGAACAGGCGCGCGGCAGCGGCGACACCGCGGAGGGCGTCACCGCGTTCCTGGAGCGCCGGCAGCCCCGGTTCACCTGGAGCGCCTGAACTCCGCGCCCCGTCTCACCGCAGGACGTGACGGCTGTTCCCGCGGAACCATTCGACGAGGTGGGCGGGCGCCTTCTCCGGTGCGCCCGCGTCGTACGGCGGCTGCGGGTCGTACTCCGTCGCCAGTTGGATCGCCTGGGCATGGTCGTCGCCCGCGATCCGGCCGAGCAGGGTCAGACCCATGTCGATGCCGGAGGAGACTCCGGCCGCGGTGACGTACTTGCCGTCGAACACCACCCGCTCTCCCGTCGGCTTCACGCCGAACCGCTCCAGCGCGTCGAGGGCGAGCCAGTGCGAGGTGGCGCTGCGGCCCTTCAGCAGGCCCGCGGCGGCGAGCAGCAGGGAGCCGGTGCACACGGAGGTCGTCCAGGCGCTGGTGGCGTCCGCTGCGCGCAGCCAGCCCAGCAGGGCCTCGTTCTCCATCTGGGCGCTCTGCCCGGGTCCACCGGGAACGATCACGATGTCGGGGTTCGGCACCTCGGCCAGGGTCCTGTCGGCGGTGATCGCCAGGGTTCCCTGGTCGGTACGGACCGGGCCGGTCTCCTCGGCGACGAAGAGCACTTCCGCGTCCGGGGCACGGCCGAGCGTCTCGTAGGGGCCCACGGCGTCGAGGGCGGTGAAGCGGTCGAAGAGGACGATGGCGATCTGCATGGAGTTCCCTTTCAGTGGGCGGGCGAGGCGGCCGGGCGGAAGCGGCGGCGGTACTCGGCCGGGGAGACGGCGAGCGCTTTGACGAAGGCGCGGCGCATCGCCTCGGCGGTGCCGTAGCCGCAGGCGCGGGAGATCTCCTCCACTCCGTCGGAGGTGTCCTCCAGGAGGCGGCGGGCGTGTTCGAGGCGGACACGGTCGACGTACCGGCCGGGGGTCATGCCCGTCTCGGCGCGGAAGGCACGGGCGAAGTGGCGGGGCGAGAGCCGGGCGCGGGCGGCCAGGTGTTCGACGCTCAGGTCGTCGCCGGGGTGCTCGGTGATCCATCGCTGGACCTCGCGCAGCGGTTCCCGGTGCGCGGTCTGGGCGGCGAGCTGGGCGCTGAACTGCGCCTGGTTGCCCGGGCGGCGCAGAAAGACGACGAGATGACGGGCGATGGCGAGGGCGGCCTCGCGGCCGATGTCCTCCTCGACGAGCGCGAGGGCGAGGTCGATGCCGGCGGTGACGCCGGCGGAGGTGGCGATGTGCCCGTCGCGGACGTAGATGGGGTCGGGGTCGACCTCGACCGCCGGGTGGTGGCGGGCCAGGGTGTCGCAGTACGCCCAGTGGGTGGTCGCCCGGCGGCCGTCCAGGAAGCCCGCCTCGGCGAGCAGGATGGCGCCGGTGCAGACCGACACCAGGCGTTCCGCGCGCGAGCCGTGCTCGCGCAGCCATTCGACGACCCCGGCGGCCGGGTTCCGTGTGCCCTGGCCGCCCGGGACGAGCAGGGTGTGCGGGGCCGGGGCGACGGCGAGGGTGTGGTCCGGGACGAGGGTGAGGCCGCTGGAGGTGCGTACGGGTGCGCCGTCCAGGGAGGCCGTGGCGATGCGGTAGGTCCCCGGTGTGTGCTGTTCCGCGCCGGCGAAGACCTCCAGCGGGCCGGTGATGTCGAGGCTCTGCACGCCGTCGAAGAGGACGACCAGGACAGTTCGCATGCCCTCGATTCTTGGGCGGCCAGACCATGACCGCAATGACGAGCACCCCACCTTTCCTGCCATGGCCGGAGGCGGGGCGGGGCCGCCCCCGACGACGTACCAACCAGTCGGTAACCTCCCCGGCATGACCTCTTCTCTGCCGGAGCGCGCCGGGCGGCGCTGCCACAGCCTCCTCAATCCGTTCCACTCCGCGCACTACTTCTCGCCGGACCTCGGGCGGGAACTTGCCGCCGTGGGGGTCGAGGACCCGAAGGCGGCGTACTTCGCCGTACGGTCCGCCGCCCTGGGCGCCGTCGGCGCGGGCGTCGTGACGGCGACGTTCTTCAACTTCCGTCACGAGCTGGTGGCGGAGCACGTGCCCGCCGTGTGGGGGACGGCGTCGCCGCCGGTGGTGCTGGCGGCCCGCGAGCGTGCCGTCGACGCCACGCTGCGACGGCTCCTCGGCGAGGAACTGATCGCCTCCGGGGAGATCGCCGAGGCGGCGGAGCTGGCGCTGCGCGCCACGGAGGCGTGCGCGCGGACCGCGCGCCCCCTGTACGCCGCGCACGCCGATCTCCCCGTACCCGAGCGCCCTCATCTCGCGCTCTGGCACGCGGCCACCCTGCTGCGCGAGCACCGGGGCGACGGACATCTCGCGGTGCTCCTGGACGCCGGTCTCGACCCGGTCGAGGCCCTGGCCAGCCATGCCGCGACCGGGAAGGGCATGTCGCCGAAGTGGGCCACCGCCACGCGCGGCTGGACGCGGGAGGAGTGGGACGCCGCGTGCGCCCGGCTCCGCGAGCGCGGGCTCCTCGACGCCGAGGGCGGGCTGACGCAGGCGGGTACGGCTCTCCGCAGGGACGTCGAGGACGCGACGGACCGCCTGGACCTGGCCCCGTACGAGCGTCTGGGCGCGGCCGGGGTGGAGCGGCTCACCGAGCTGATGACCGGCCTGGTGACCACGATGCTCGGCGCGGGGGCGTTCCCGGCGGGCATGATCGGCAAGAGCTGAGCACGGACGGCACAGGCATGAACGGTGCCGGGTGCGGTACCCGGTGGTTCCTGGCCCAGCCAGCCGGGAGACGAAAGGGGAAGTACGTGTTCCGTGCGATCGCAGACGTGTTGCGGCAGATCGGTGGGGCCATCGCGACGGTGGTCACGCTGCCGTTCCGGGCCGTGGCCCGGCTCTTCGGAGGCGCGTCGAGCTCGACGCGCCGCACCGGGCGGGCCCGCCGGGCCTGAGGACGGCCGGGCCGTGAAGCACGGGAGCCGGACGCGTGGTCGCGTCCGGCTCCCCCGCTGTCCGGAACCCGCGCGTTTCCCTCCCTGCGCCCCCGCTGTCCGTGCCACCTGCCACAATTGCCGCGCAACCTCAGTGGAGAAGGCGGTACGGGAACGTGACGACACCCGGGTCCATCGAAGTACGGTCCATCGAAAGCAGGATCGCCGAGGAGCTCGGCGTACGGGAGCGGCAGGTCAGGGCCGCGGTGGAACTGCTCGACGGCGGTTCGACCGTGCCCTTCATCGCCCGGTACCGCAAGGAAGCGACCGAGATGCTCGACGACGCGCAGCTGCGCACGCTCGAGGAGCGGCTGCGCTACCTGCGGGAGCTGGAGGAGCGGCGCGCCGCGATCCTCGAATCGGTGCGCGAGCAGGGCAAGTTGACGCCCGAGGTCGAGGAGCGGATCCGCGGCGCCGAGACCAAGGCCCGCCTGGAGGACATCTACCTCCCCTTCAAGCCGAAGCGGCGCACCAAGGCGCAGATCGCCCGCGAGGCCGGCCTCGAACCGCTGGCCGAGGGCCTGCTCGGCGACCCGACCGTCGAGCCGCTGGCCGCCGCCGCGGCGTTCGTGGACGCCGACAAGGGCGTCGCCGACCCGCAGGCCGCCCTGGACGGTGCGCGGGCGATCCTCACCGAGCGGTTCTCCGAGGACGCCGACCTGATCGGCGAGCTGCGCGAGCGCATGTGGGTACGGGGCCGCCTCGCCGCCAAGGTGAAGGAGGGCAAGGAGGAGGCGGGCGCCAAGTTCGCCGACTACTTCGACTTCGCCGAGCCGTTCACCGAGCTGCCCTCGCACCGCATCCTGGCGATGCTGCGCGGCGAGAAGGAGGACGTCCTCGATCTCGTCCTGGAGCCGGAGGAGCCCTCCGAGCAGCCCGGCCCGTCGTCGTACGAGGGGATCGTCGCCCATCGTTTCCAGATCGCCGACCGGGGGCGCCCCGGCGACAAGTGGCTGACGGACACCGTCCGTTGGGCCTGGCGGACCCGGATCCTCGTCCACCTCGGCATCGATCTGCGGCTGCGGCTGCGGACGGCCGCCGAGGACGAGGCGGTGAACGTGTTCGCGGCGAACCTGCGCGACCTGCTCCTCGCCGCCCCGGCGGGGACCCGCGCGACGCTGGGCCTGGACCCCGGTTTCCGTACGGGGGTGAAGGTCGCCGTGGTGGACGCCACCGGCAAGGTCGTCGCCACCGACGTCATCTACCCGCACGTCCCGGCCAACAAGTGGGACGAGGCCATCGCCAAGCTGGCGCGCCTGGCCAAGGAGCACGCGGTCGAGCTGATCGCCATCGGCAACGGCACGGCGTCCCGCGAGACCGACAAGCTCGCCGGTGAACTGATCACCAAGCACCCGGAGTTGAAGCTCACCAAGGTGATGGTGTCCGAGGCGGGCGCGTCCGTGTACTCGGCGTCGGCGTTCGCCTCGCAGGAGCTGCCCGGGATGGACGTCTCGCTGCGGGGCGCCGTCTCCATCGCGCGCCGCCTCCAGGACCCGCTCGCCGAGCTGGTCAAGATCGACCCCAAGTCGATCGGTGTCGGTCAGTACCAGCACGACCTGTCCGAGGTGAAGCTGTCGCGTTCGCTGGACGCGGTGGTCGAGGACTGTGTGAACGGTGTGGGCGTCGACGTGAACACGGCCTCCGCGCCGCTGCTCGCCCGTGTCTCCGGCATCTCCTCCGGGCTCGCCGAGAACATCGTGGCCCACCGCGACGCCAACGGCCCCTTCACCTCGCGTGCCGAGCTGAAGGGCGTGGCGCGGCTCGGCCCCAAGGCGTACGAGCAGTGCGCGGGCTTCCTGCGGATCCGGGGCGGCGCCGACCCGCTGGACGCGTCCAGCGTGCACCCGGAGGCGTACCCGGTGGTGCGGCGGATGGTGAAGACGGCGGGCAGCGAGGTCGCGGCGCTGATCGGCAACACGAGTGTGCTGCGGTCGCTGAGGCCCGGGGACTTCGTGGACGAGACGTTCGGTCTGCCGACGGTGACGGACATCCTGAAGGAGCTGGAGAAGCCGGGGCGGGACCCCCGGCCGGCCTTCAAGACGGCCACCTTCAAGGAAGGCGTCGAGAAGATCTCCGACCTTGAGGCCGGGATGGTCCTGGAGGGCGTCGTGACGAACGTCGCGGCCTTCGGGGCGTTCATCGACGTCGGTGTCCACCAGGACGGGCTGGCGCACGTCTCCGCGCTGTCCCGGACCTTCGTCAAGGATCCGCGTGACGTGGTCAAGCCCGGGGACATCGTGAAGGTGAAGGTGCTCGACGTCGACATTCCGCGGAAGCGGATCTCGCTGACGCTGCGGTTGGACGACGAGGCGGCGCCGAAGGGGGCAGCCGCCGGGCAGGCCGGTGGAGGGGCTCGGTCTCAGCGCGGGGCGCGTGGGGGGCAGCCGCCGCGGCAGCAGGGGCGTGGGGGTTCGCGGCAGGGGGGTGCGTCGGCGCCGCCGCCGGCGAACAGTGCGATGGCGGATGCGTTGAGGCGGGCGGGGTTGGTGAACAAGAAGCGGGGGTGAGTGGTTCGGGGTGGGTGGGTGAGTGCGGGTCCGGCGGGGGTTCTCGCGCAGTTCCCCGCGCCCCTGAAAAAGCGGGGCTGCGCCCCGGCTTTTTTCAGGCCCGCAGGGCCTGTGCTTTCAGGGGCGCGGGGAAGAACTGCGCGAGAAGCCCCACTCAGCCGCGGCCGGGGCCGCGCCGTCAGTTCTCCGTCACCTTGCCCGCCTCCACCGCGAAGCGTCTCGTCACCCTCACCGCGTCCAGCATGCGGCGGTCGTGGGTCACCAGGAGCAGCGTGCCCTCGTACGTGTCGAGGGCGGCTTCGAGTTGCTCGATGGCCGCGAGGTCCAGGTGGTTGGTGGGCTCGTCGAGGATCAGGAGGTTGACTCCTCGGCCCTGGAGCAGCGCGAGCGCCGCGCGGGTGCGTTCGCCCGGGGAGAGGGTCACCGCCGGGCGTAGGACGTGGGCCGCCTTGAGGCCGAACTTGGCGAGCAGGGTGCGGACCTCGGCGGGCTCGGTGTCGGGGACGGCCTTGGCGAAGGCGTCGAGGAGGGCCTCGGGGCCGTGGAAGAGGGCGCGGGCCTGGTCGACCTCGCCGACCAGGACACCGGAGCCCAGGGCGGCGTGGCCCGAGTCCAGCGGGACTCGGCCGAGCAGCGCGCCCAGGAGCGTCGACTTGCCGGCCCCGTTCGCGCCGGTGATGGCGACGCGGTCCGCCCAGTCGATCTGCAGCGAGACCGGGCCGAAGGCGAAGTCGCCGCGCCGCACCTCCGCGTCACGCATCGTGGCGACCACGGCGCCGGAGCGCGGGCCCGCCGCGATCTCCATGCGCAGCTCCCACTCCTTGCGCGGCTCGTCCACCACCTCCAGCCGTTCGATCATGCGCTGGGTCTGCCGGGCTTTCGCGGCCTGCTTCTCGCTCGCCTCGCTGCGGAACTTGCGGCCGATCTTGTCGTTGTCGTTGTTCGCCTTGCGCCGCGCGTTCTTGACGCCCTTGTCCATCCAGGAGCGCTGCATCTGGGCGCGGTCCTGGAGGGCGGACTTCTTGTCGGCGTACTCCTCGTAGTCGTCGCGGGCGTGCCGGCGGGCGGTCTCGCGCTCCTCCAGATAGGCCTCGTACCCGCCGCCGTAGAGGTTGATCTGGTTCTGGGCGAGGTCGAGTTCGAGGACCTTGGTGACCGTGCGGGTGAGGAACTCGCGGTCGTGGCTGACGACGACCGTGCCCGCGCGCAGGCCGGAGACGAAGCGTTCGAGCCGTTCCAGGCCGTCCAGGTCGAGGTCGTTGGTGGGTTCGTCGAGGAGGAAGACGTCGTAGCGGGACAGCAGCAGGGAGGCGAGCCCGGCGCGGGCGGCCTGACCGCCGGAGAGGCCGGTCATCGGCTGGTCCAGGTCGACGCCGAGGCCGAGGGAGTCGGCGACCTCCTCCGCCCGCTCGTCGAGGTCGGCGCCGCCGAGGTCGAGCCAGCGCTCCAGGCTCACCGAGTACGCGTCGTCGGAGCCCGGCGCGCCCTCCACCAGCGCCTGGGTCGCCTCGTCCATCACGCGCTGGGCCTCGGCGACCCCCGTGCGCCGGGCCAGGAACTCCCGTACGGTCTCGCCCTCCCGCCGCTCCGGTTCCTGCGGCAGGTGCCCCACGGTCGCGGTGGGCGGGGACAGGCGCAGTTCGCCCTCCTCCGGTGGGAGCAGGCCGGCGAGCAGGCGCAGCAGCGTGGATTTGCCGGCGCCGTTGGCGCCGACCAGCCCGATCACATCACCGGGGGCGACGACGAGGTCCAGCCCGGTGAAGAGCGAGCGGTCGCCGTGTCCGGCGGCGAGGTTCTTGACGACGAGGGTGGCGGTCACAGAGGGCGATCCTAACGACAGGGCGGCGCCCGGGGCGCGGCGCACCGGGCGGAGCGCGCTCAGCGGCCCATCGGTTCCACCAGCACCGTCCCCGAGGTGCGCGCCACGATGAACGATTCTCCCTTCACCGCCTTGGGGTCCAGGCCGATGCGGTGCCGGCCCGCCGGGAGGATGCCGTCGAAGAAGCGGTAGGTGTGGGGACGGTGGAGACGGTCGAGGCGGTAGGCGGTCAGCTCCACCCGGCAGGTGGAGGTGATCTCGATGCCGGCCTGCCCGTCGGCGGCGACGAGACGGGTGAGGCGGCGCTGTCCGGCCGGGCTGCGGTCGAGGGCGTGCTCGATCTGGGCGACGAGGAGCGGGATGATCGGGGCGAGCCCGTCGACGTAGGCGACCTGGACCCCCGCTCGGTCGAAGGTCCGCCGCACGGCGTCGCGGTCGGCCGCGCCGACGGCCCGTCCGAAGGCCACGGCGCCGTAGCCGCGCAGTTCCTCCGGTGGCACGCCGGTGGCGTCCTGCGCTATGTCGGCGCCGATCCCGATGGCGCGCAGGGCGGCGGCGAGTCTGGCGAGCACGGCGACACGGGCGCCGATGAGGAGGACCCGACGCCGGGCCGACGGCTCGGCGTCCGACTCGCGCAACAGGGACTGGAGGGCGCCGCGGTACTCGGAGCCGTGGAAGCGGAAGGGGCCGATGCCGGTGTAGCCGTTGAGCTTGAGGTCGGCCTCCTCCTCCGTCTGCCAGGCGAAGTCCCGCCACACGAAGTCGTCGCCGTCCCGCTCTATCACCGCGGTCACCGCCCCGCAGGCGAGGTCGGCGCATTCGGGGCAGCCGTAGATGACGTAACGGCCGCTGGTCAGGGGTGCTTCGGCCTCCAGGAGCAGACTGCGCACCTGGGCGGTGAAGATCGAGGGCGGGACGTCGGAGGCGAGGGGGGAGACGGCGTCGAGGTCGGAGAGCTGGAACAGCAGCGGGCGTCCGTCGACGATGAAGTCCACGAAGTCCCGGTGCACCTGGTAACCACCGTTGGCGAGGACGCCACCGGCTCGCATCGCCGGTGCCAGGCCGAAGGTCGCGTACTCGGCAGACATGGTGTGAGTATCCCCACAAAGGCAGACTTGTGAGCACGGCATGACATATTCCGTTAACGTCCCCTGGTGACCAGTGAATCGAACAGTGATGTGATCGTGGTCGGTGGCGGAGTCGTCGGTCTCACGACCGCCGTCGTGCTGGCGGAGAGCGGCAGCCGGGTTCGGGTGTGGGCGCGGGAGCCCGGGGAGCGTGCGACGTCCGGCGTCGCGGGTGGACTGTGGTGGCCCTACCGGATCGAACCGGAGGAGCGGGTCGGCGCGTGGGCGCTCGACAGCCTCGCCGTGTACGAGGAGTTGGCGGCCCGGCCGGACGAGACAGGCGTACGCATGGTCGAGGGCGTACATGGCGGGACGTCGCTGGACGGGCTCGGCGCGTGGGCCTCGCGCGTGGCCGGGCTGCGGGTGGCGACGGCCGGGGAGTACCCGGGTGCCGGGCTGTGGGCGCGGCTGCCGCTGATCGACATGCCGGTCCAGCTGCGGTGGCTGCGCGAGCGGTTCGTCGCGGCGGGCGGTGCGGTGGAGGAGCGCACGGTGACCGACCTCGCGGCCGTCGAAGCGCCCGTGGTCGTCAACTGCACGGGGCTGGGCGCCCGGGAGCTGGCGCCGGATCCCTCCGTACGGCCGGTGCGGGGGCAGTTGGTCGTGGTGGAGAACCCGGGGATCGACACCTGGCTCACGTCGGTGGACCAGGAAGGGGCGAAGAGCACGTACTTCATGCCGCAGCCGGGCGGGCTGATCCTGGGCGGTACGGCGGAGGAGGACGCCTGGTCCCTGACGCCGGACCCGGTGGTCGCGGACGAGATCGTGGCGCGGTGCGCGGCGCTCCGGCCGGAGATCGCGGGGGCCCGGATCATCGAGCACCGGGTCGGGCTGCGACCCGCCCGCCCTGCGGTCCGCCTGGAGCGGGAACTCCTGCCGGGCGGGAGGGCGTTGGTGCACAACTACGGGCACGGCGGGGCGGGGGTCACGGTGGCGTGGGGATGCGCGCGGGAGGCCGCTCGACTCGCCACCGTCTGAGCGCGGCTCCGGGCCGACCGCCGTCCGGGCGCGGCTCCGGGCAGGACGGGCGGTCGGTCGCGGGCCGTGGGGGCTGGTCGCGCGGTTCCCCGGCGCCCCTGAAGGGCGCCGGGAACGCCGGCCCCGGCGGGTGCCTACTCCGGGCGGTGGCCGATCGGGTCCCCTTCGATCTCCGTGCCCTGGCCCGGGCCGACCCGGATCTCGAACTCGCCGTCGTAGCGCTTGTGACCCTCGATGACGGCGAGTTCGACCGCTTCGGAGGCCATCTCCTCGCGGACCATCACGGCGTCCCGGCGCAGGTCGCGCATCATCGCGACACACATCCCGATCATCACCAGGACGAACGGCGCGGCGGCCAGGATCGTGAGGTTCTGCAGGCCGGTCAGGGCGTCGCCCTGACCGCTGCCGACGAGGAGCATGATCGCGGCGACGGCCCCGGTGACGACGCCCCAGAACACGACGACGAAGCGACCGGGTTCGAGGGCACCCCGCTGGGAGAGGGTGCCCATGACGATGGAGGCGGCGTCGGCGCCGGAGACGAAGAAGATGCCGACGAGGATCATCACGAGCAGGCTGGAGACCGTGGCGAGGGGGAACTCGTGCAGGACGGCGAAGAGCTGGCCCTCGGGCGTGGCCTCGTCGGCGAGCCGGCCCTGCTGCTGGAGCTTCATCGCCGTGCCGCCGAAGACCGCGAACCAGATGAGGCTGACCGTGCTGGGCACGAGGATGACACCGCCGACGAACTGGCGGATGGTGCGGCCGCGGCTGATCCGGGCGATGAACATACCGACGAAGGGCGTCCAGGAGATCCACCACGCCCAGTAGAAGACGGTCCAGCTGCCGAGCCAGTCGGCGACGCCCTCGCCGCCGGAGGCCTCGGTGCGACCCGCGAGCTGGGACAGGTCGCCGAGGTAGGCGAAGACCGAGGTCGGCAGGAGGTCGAGGACCAGGATGGTGGGTCCGGCGACGAAGACGAAGATCGCGAGCAGCAGGGCCAGCACCATGTTGGTGTTGGACAGCCACTGGATGCCCTTCTCCACCCCGGAGACGGCGGAGGCGACGAAGGCCAGGGTCAGGACGGCGATGATGGCGACGAGCAGCCCCGTGCTCACCTTGTTCATCCAGTCGAGTTCGCGGAAGCCGGAGCCGATCTGGAGGGCGCCGAGGCCCAGGGAGGCCGCCGAGCCGAAGATCGTGGCGATGATCGCCAGGATGTCGATGGCCCGGCCGACACCGCCGCTCGCGTGCTTCTCGCCGATCAGCGGGGTGAAGACGGCACTGATGGTCTGGCGGCGCTGCTTGCGGAAGGTGCTGTAGGCGATGCCTAGACCGACCACCGCGTAGATCGCCCAGGGGTGCAGCGTCCAGTGGAAGAGGGTGGTCGCCATCGCCGTCTCCATGCGCTCGCCGGAGCCCTGGGGGTCGGTGCCCGGCGGGGGCGCGCCGTAGTGGGCGAGGGGCTCGCTCACGCCGTAGAACATCAGGCCGATGCCCATGCCGGCGCTGAACATCATGGCGACCCAGGAGACCGTGCGGAACTCGGGTTTCTCGCCCTCGACACCGAGGTGGATGCGGCCGTAGCGACTGACCGCGAGCCACAGGGCGAAGACGACGAAACAGGAGGCGGCCAGCATGAACGCCCAGCCACCGTTGTGGATCAGGCCGTTCAGCATCTTGCCGGAGACGGTTTCGAGCGCGTCGGTCCAGATGGCGCCCCAGAGCACGAAGGCCAGGGTGAGCGCCGCCGTCACACCGAACACGACGCGGTCCGTCCGGGGCCGCCCGCCGCCGGGGAGACCCGCCTCCGAGCCTGGAAGCGCGCCTCCCCCGTGGTGGGTGGTGCGATGATCGTGCGTCACAGGTGGAACCTTTCAGCGAGTGGCTGGAACTGACCTACTCCTGCCCAGGAACCCCTACCACATGTGACCTCGATCCTTTCTCGTTCAACAGGCGGTGTCGGGCACCCCCTCTGCCAGGTGATAGGGCGCTTGCTCGTCCAGCAGCAGCGGGACCAGCGCGCGCAGCGGCTGGCGCAGCGGTACGAGGACGCCGTCACCGTCGCTTTCCGGCCGGACCCGCACACCGTGCAGCGCCAGCTCGTCCGCCGACTCCGCGTACTGCTGTGCGGTGAGCCGGTAGCCGCAGGGCGGGTCCTGGATCACCTCGGCGGGCTCGGCAGGGTCGTTGTCGGCGCCGCCGACGTACACCGGGCCGGTGTCGCGCAGGCCCGCGAGGCGGGCCGCGCCGGTCGCCCGGTCGACCTGCCGGCCGCGTTCGACGGCGAAGCCGAACAGGCCTTTCAGCGCGGCGAGTTGGGAGTTCACCCGGCGCAGGTTGTTGACCGTCTCCGGGGTGTCGGCCGTCAGGGGTTCCACCCGGCTCTCGATCAGCAGCCCGACCGCGTGCTTGATGCCGGACATGTTGCGCAGGATGCGTTCCTGGCCGTCGCCGGCGACCTGGCGGATCGGGTCGCCGGTGACCGGGTCGGTCCAGATGCCGTAGGTGCCGGTGGAGTGGCCGGCGGCCCCGGCGGCGGGGCGGACGTGGTCGAGGGAGAGCTTGCGCGCCTCGGCGTGGACGGCGGGGTCGGTGTTGAGGTTGCGCGGCCAGAGGTCGAAGAGGTCCTTGTCGTAGTACTGCGGGGTGGCACCGTATTCGTGCAGGTCGTAGACGATGTCGGGCCTGCGGTCGCGCAGGACGGCGGCGAGTGCGCGGGCCTCGGCGGTCCGCAGGGCGAGGTGGTCGCGGTTGATGTCGACGCCGTCGCCGTTGCCCCGGGTGTCGGCGGCCCGGCCGTCGGGGTTGGCGGTGGGGACGACGAGCACGGTGGTGGATCGCAGCAGTCGTTCGGTCCGCTCGTCCCTGGCGAAGGCGAGGTCGCGCAGGGTGGTGAGGCAGGCCTCGCGCCCGGAGGGCTCGTCGCCGTGCTGACTGCAGATGAGCAGGACCGTGCGCGTGGTGGGGCGGGTGCCGATCCGGACGAGTTGGAGCGGGCGGCCCTGCGCGGTGGTGCCGATCCGGGTCGTCGACACCCGGTCGCTCCCCCGGTCGACGGCGGCCAGGAACGCCTGCTCCTCGGGCTGGCCGGTCCAGCGGGCGCCGCCCGACCGCTCGAATCCCGTGCGCGGCGGGGCGGTGTCCGTGGCGTGTGCGGGCGTCGACAGCAGGGGCACGGTGAGCGCTGTGGCGATCAGCGCCGCGATGCGGGCCCTCATGCGCCGCCGCCCGGGACGCGGGCGGCCCGGCTCGGGTCGCTTACGCCGTCGAGGACCGAGCCCTCAGGCAGGGCGGTGGCGCCCGAGGTGGCCTTCTCGAAGGCCGTGCGGCCGCCGACCAGCGGGACCTGGGCGGAGGTGCGCCCGAGGTCGATGGTCAGGGTGGGCGTGCTCGACGGCGGGTCGATGAGGTCCTCGTCGGTGCCCGCGATGATCAGCGCGAGGCGGTGCCCCGCCGGGACGACGTGATCGCTCGCGTGCAGGTCGAGGGAGATCGTGTACGGAGTGCCGGGGGTGAGCGGGGTTCCCGTGGCGGAGGAGTGGTTGCCGAGGTCGGCCCAGCCGCGGCTGAAGATCGTGTAGTCGACGTCGGCGGACTTGGCCCTCGTCTCACGGAAGCAGGAACTGTCACCGGTTGTGCTCGGGCCCCAGCAGGTGCGCTCGGTGAGGGTGGTGATGCCCTCGCCGCCGGCGGCGTAGTCGCGGATGGTGTCCGGGCCGAGGTCCACGAGGACCGCCGAGAGATGGGCGGTGGAGGTGGTGGGCGTGGCGGTGACGGTCACCCGGGAGGAGCCGGACAGACGCAGGGCCTTGGTGAGGGGCGCGGTGACGAAGCCCGCCTTCTCCGGGGTGGACCGGTCGACGTGGGCGGCCCAGTCGGTCTCGTTCAGCGCGGGGTCGTCGGTGAAGGTCTCGGTGCCGGACCGCTTGCGCAGACCGAGGGTGCCGACGCCGGGCGCGTCGCCCTCGGCGGGTCGGAGGGTCGTGGCCCCGGTGGCGCGCGGCGGCCAGACCGTCGACGTCTCCCACTGGTCCGGGTGGCGTTCGATGTCGGCCATCGGCTCGTCGTCGATGCCGTTGTCGTAGCCGAGGAGTTCGTGGTCGAACCAGCGGTGCAGGGTGTCGACCCAGGCGGCGCGACGGAAGTCGAAGGGGTCGACGTGGCCGACCTCGGAGAGCCAGATCTTGCGCTCGACGCCGTGCTTCGCGAGCGCGTCCCACCACTGGCCGAAGTGCTTGGCGCGGACGTTGAGGTCCTGCTGACCGTGGACGACGAAGACGCTGGCGTCGATCTTCCGGACGTCCTTGACGTAGTCGCGCTGCGTCCACAGCGGTGTCCAGTCCCCGGTGCGCGGGGCGCCGTCGACGAGTTCCCGCTGGACGTGGCCGCACTTGGCGCGGGCGTCGGGGCTCTCGACGTAGTCGGACAGCCATTCGGGGCCCGAGTTGTAGAGGGGGGCGCCCTCGGCGAAGTAGTAGTCGTACCAGGAGGAGATCGCGCCGATCGGGACGATGGTCTTCAGGCCCTCGACTCCGGTGGCGGCCACGCCGTTCGCGATCGTGCCGTCGTAGCTCTTGCCGATCATGCCGGTCCTGCCGTTGGTCCAGCCGGCCCGGGCCTTCGTGGTGCCCGTGCGGGTGGTGTAGGCCCGGCCCCGGCCGTTGAGCCAGTCGACGACGGCCTTGGCGGACTGGACGTCGGAGCGGCCGCCGACGTCCACACAGCCGTCGGAGCGGTTGGTTCCCGCGAGGTCGACGGCGACGAACGCGTAGCCGCGGGGCACGAAGTAGTTGTCGTAGAACAGCGGCATCTGGACGACGTTCCCGTTCGCGTCGTACGTCTTGCGCTGACTCTCGTTGCCGCGTCCACAGCAGGAGTAGTAGGGGCTGGCGTCCATGATCACCGGCACTTTGCGGCCCCGCTCGGCGGGTTCACTCGGGCGGACGATGTCGACGGCCACCCGGTCCGGCTTCCCGTCACGGTCGCCGTCGAGCCCGGTGTCCACCCAGACGGATTCACGGACGGCGTCGCCGTACGAGTAGACGGGCTGGCTCTTGCGGGGGGTGGGGGTGCCGGCGGCGGCCGGGGTGAGGAACGTGGCCGTGAGGGCGGCGGCCGCGGCCGCCGTCGCGAGCGTTCTCCAGGTCGTGAAGCGTGTGCGTCGCACAGGTATCGGCATGCGCGGACGGTACTGCGGTCAACTCCCGTGCGACAGAGGGGCTTTGGGGGACGCGCGGGACTTCGGCCATGGTGTGGCCGGAAAGGAGCGTGGGGCCGGATCGCCCGTGACGGCCGAATGGTGATCGTGTGACAGGAGCGGCCGTGGACACGGCCGGGCACACAGGGACCGAAGAGGCTCCGGACGGACTCGCGCGGCAGACACTCTGCGCAACGAGATCGGGGACACGGCGTTCTTCGAGATCCTGAAGGGCCGGCCGGCGAAGTACGCGCACGGGAACGCGACGGTGGGCGACTTCGTCGCGTACGCCGAGGAGGTCGCCGGTCGGTCGCTGGAGGGGTGGCTGCGGGCAGGGGAACGGGCACCAGGAGATGAGGGTGCGGTCGGGGCGTGGCTGCGGGTTCGTCGTGGCTTGTCGCGCAGTTCCCCGCGCCCCTGGAGGGTGGGCTTCGCCCCCCCCTCAGGGGTGTGGGTGGACCGTTGCCTCGATCTGCTCCCCGAGGACTCTGGCGGCCAGGTCCGAGGCCAGATCCGCTACGTGCGCGCGGAGTTCGGCCTCGGCCGTGGCGCGGTCCTCGGTCAGGCGGGTGTGGCCGGCGGTGAGGAGGGCGGTGTACTCGCGTAGGCCGTCGGCGCGGGCCTCGGCGATCAGGGCCGCGCCCTCCTCGTAGGCACGCTGACGAATGCGCGCGGCCTCGTGCCGGGCTTCGGCGAGGACCGCCGCCACCTCATCCCGCTTGACGCGGGCCTGCTCCCGCAGGGCTTCGGCCTCCGCCTCGGTGCCCTTCGTCGCGGCCTCCCGTGCGTCCAGGACGCGCTGGATCCGGGGCACGAACCGGACGAAGAAGAGGAACACGAGCGCGAACAGGACCGCAGACACGACGAGTTCCGCGACGACGGGGTTCAGCGGGCCGATGTCCATCGGGAGGAGATCCATACCGGTGCCCTACCCGTTCGCCCGCGTGCGGTACCGCACCGCGCCCCGGGATCAGTCCCCGTGGTCGTACACCGTCACCGCTGTCCCGCGCCGCACCAGCCGGTCGACGATCAGGGGCTCGACCCGGGACCACTTGCCGCCCGCGAGTCCGCAGCCGATGCGGGGCATGTGGACCGACGCGTCCAGCTCCAGGGCCTTGTCGGCGAGCAGCCCGAGGGCCGTGTCGATGGCCTCGTACCGCACGGGCACCCCCTTGCTGCCGGTGCGGGTGCCGCGCTGGCCTATCAGGTTGGCGACCCAGGTGTAGGGGCCGACCTGGACGAACTGGGCGGCACCGAGTCCGAAGTCGTTGGTCGCACGGTCGCGGTGCCAGGCCCGGTAGGCGGCCTCCGGCTCCGGCCAGCGGCGGGAGAGGGCGAGCACGAAGCCCTTGCCCCAGCCGCCCAGGTCGTTGCAGACATGGGCGATGACCTTGACGCCCTTGCCCAGCGGCACGGTCGCGTCGCCTCGGACGTATGTGATCAACGACATGAGGCCACCGTACGGGGCGGTACTGACAGTCGGTGCCGGCCGAGGTGTCACAGCACTGGTGGGACAGCGATACTGCTGTGCATGACGACCGACATCGGGGAGAGCTCCGGCTCCGGCTCCGGCTCCGGCTCCGGCTCCGGCTCCGGCTCCGGCTCCGGCTCCGAGGAGATCGTTCTCACCGTGGACGAGCTGGCCGCGCGGGCGGGGGTCACGGTGCGTACGGTCCGCTTCTACGGGACCCGGGGTCTGTTGCCGCCGCCGGAGATCGGGCCCCGCCGGGTCGGGCACTACGGGCGGGACCATCTCGCACGGCTCGCGCTGATCGAGGAGTTGCAGCGGCAGGGCATGACGCTGGCGGCCATCGAGGGGTACCTGCGCCGGCTGCCGCCGGACCTCACCCCGCGCGACCTCGCGCTCCAGCGCGCGGTGGTGGCCTCCTGGGCGCCGGACGCGGTGGCGACGGTCACGCGGGAGGAGCTGGACCGGCGGGCCGGGCGGGCCTTGGGCGAGGAGGACGTGGAACGGCTCGTGGCGATGGGCGTCGTCGAACGGGTCGGTGAGGGTGACGGTCTCCGTGTGGACCCCGGGCTGCTGCGGCTGGGCGTGGAGCTGCTCGGCGTACCCCTGTCGGAGGAGTCGATCCGCGCCGCGCGGACCGTGCTGATCGAGCACTCGCGCGCGGCGGCCCAGGAGTTGTCGCGGCTGTTCCACGACGCGGTGGCGGCACGCGATCCGCAGGCCGTGAAGTCCCTGTCGGCGCATATGCAACCGCTGGTCGTGCAGGCGTTGCTGACGACCTTTCAGCGGTCGTTGAAGGACGAGCTGAGCCGGTGGACGGCCGAGTCCTGAACCACGCCCCCCGTCGGCCCGGTGGACGGATCTGCGTCACCGCACGGCGCGGTCCAGGTGGGCGATGACGGTGGGCACGTCGTCGCTCTCGGTGCTCCGGATCAGCTGGAGGGCCGGGCGGACGAGGCCGCCGGGGCGGGCGATCAGCCGGGCGAGGACGGCGGCCCGGATGTCCAGGCGCTCGACGGTGGCCGCGCGTTCTCCCTCGCTCTGGCCGGCGAGCAGCACCGCGTTGAACCAGGCCTCCTCCCTCGACCGCCGGACGCTGAAGTCGAGGATCCGCTCGTCGGTGCGGGCCCCCACCTGGTCCAGCAGCGACATCAGGGGCGACAGGGCGCCGAGCGACTCCTGCACGGCGAGCACGACCCGCCCGAGGATGTCGTTGATCAGCAGGAAGTCCCGCCGCAGGGCGTGGATGTCCTCGCCGGGGCTGGTCCGCGCGGCGGCGACGGCCAGGTCCAGGTTGATGTGCGCGTTCACGCCGAGGAGAAGGTGCTGGACTACGACGGTGCCGGTGTCGTCGAGCAGCCCGAACGTCTCGCGCCAGCAGCGCGGCCCGCTCCGGTCCCGGCGCCAGGCCTCGTACGCCTCGAAGTAACGGTTGCCGAAGAGGGTGTCGAAGCGGTCCATCCGGGCGCCGTCGTCGAACAGCCCCTCGTGGATGGCCCTGCGGACCTCGACGGTCACCTGCCGGTACAGCGCCGCGAAATACCCCACCCGGTCACCGCCACGCCGCGCCTCCCGCACGACCCCGGCGAGCCCCTCCACGACCTCGTCGATGTTCCCCGCCACCACCATGCCCGACTCCCTCCCGTGGCCGTACGACCCGCGCCCCGGCAGGGGCGCGGGGAACTGCGCGAGAAGCCCCACCCGGCCGCGGACGAAGAACGCACCGGGTCATGGAGGTCGAAGGGGCGCAGCCCCTGGGGAGGGGACGGGTGAGGACGGGTAGGGGCGGCGGGGCGCTAAGCCCCCGGCCGCCCCACGCCACCTCACGCGTCCCCGAACCGCTCCCCCTTCTCCGCCTTCTCCACCAGCAACGCCGGCGGCTCGAACCGCCCCCCGTACCGCTCGGCCAGCTCGCGCGCCCGCGCGACGAACCCCGGGAGCCCACCCTCGTAACCGTTGATGTACTGCAATACCCCACCGGTCCACCCCGGGAACCCGATCCCGAAGATCGACCCGATGTTGGCGTCGGCGACGGACGTGAGCACGCCCTCCTCCAGGAGGCGCACGGTGTCCAGCGCCTCCGAGAAGAGCATCCGCTCCTGCATGTCCCGGAACGGGATCCGGTACCCCGGCCGTGTGAAGTGCTCGCGCAGCCCGGGCCAGAGCTTGGCGCGGCGGCCGTCGGGGCCGTAGTCGTAGAACCCGGCCCCACCGCTGCGGCCGGGGCGGTCGAACTCGTCGACCATGCGGTCGATCACGGCCTCGGCGGGATGGACGGTCCAGGTGCCGCCGGCCTCCTCCACGGCCCGCCGTGACTCCGCGCGGATCTTACGGGGCAGGGTGAGGGTCAGCTCGTCCATCAGGGAGAGGACCTTGGCGGGATAGCCCGCCTGGGCGGCCGCCTGTTCGACGGAAGCGGGCTCGATGCCCTCGCCGACCATCGCGACGCCCTCGTTGATGAAGTGGCCGATGACCCGGGAGGTGAAGAAGCCGCGGGAGTCGTTGACGACGATCGGGGTCTTGTTGATCTGGCGGACCAGGTCGAAGGCGCGGGCGAGGGCCTCGTCGCCGGTCTGCTCGCCCTTGATGATCTCGACGAGCGGCATCTTGTCGACGGGCGAGAAGAAGTGCAGGCCGATGAAGTCGGACCGGCGGACGACACCCTCGGCCAGTTCGGTGATGGGGAGGGTGGAGGTGTTGGAGCAGAGCAGGGCGTCCGGTGCCACGACCCCCTCGATCTCCTGGAACACCTTGTGCTTGAGCTCGGTGTTCTCGAACACGGCCTCGATGACGGCGTCGCAGCCCGCGAGGTCGGCCGGGTCGGCGGTGGGGGTGATCCGGGCGAGGAGGGCGTCGGCCTTCTCCTGGGTGGTGCGGCCCTTGGCGACCGCCTTGGCGCAGAGCTTCTCCGAGTACCCCTTGCCCTTCGCGGCCGCTTCGAGCGTCACGTCCTTCAGGACGACCTCGATGCCCGCGCGGGCGCAGGAGTACGCGATGCCGGCGCCCATCATCCCGGCGCCGAGGACGGCGACCCTGCGGACCTGGCGGGGCGCGATGCCCCGGGGGCGGTTGGCGCCGGAGTTGACGGCCTGGAGGTCGAAGAAGAAGGCCTGGATCATGTTCTTCGAGGTCTGCCCCGCGGCCAGCTCCACGAAGTAGCGGGCCTCGATGACCTGGGCGGTCTCGAAGTCGACCTGGGCGCCCTCGACGGCGGCGGCGAGGATGCGGCGCGGCGCCGGGTAGGGCGCGCCGTTCGTCTGCTTGCGCAGGGTGGCGGGGAAGGCGGGCAGGTTCGCGGCGAACTTCGGGTGCGAGGGGGTGCCGCCGGGGATGCGGTGGCCGGGCTTGTCCCAGGGCTGCTGCGACTCGGGGTTGGCGTCGATGAACGCGCGGGCCTTGTCCATCAACTCGTCGTGGGTGGCGGCCACTTCATGGATCAGGCCGTTCTCCAGGGCGCGCTGCGGGGAGTACTGGGTGCCCTGGAGGAGCACCTTCAGCAGGGCGTCGGTGATGCCGAGCAGCCGGACGGTGCGGACGACGCCGCCGCCTCCGGGGAGCAGGCCGAGGGTGACCTCGGGGCAGCCGATCTTGGAGCCGGGGGCGTCGAGGGCGACGCGGTGGTGGCAGGCGAGGGCCAGCTCGTAACCTCCGCCGAGGGCGGCGCCGTTGATCGCCGCGACGACCGGCTTGCCGAGGGTCTCGATGCGGCGCAGGTGGCGCTTGATCTCCATGCCGCCGTCGAAGAGCTGCTGTGCGGTGTCGGGGGTGACCTTGATGAGGTCGCGGAGGTCGCCGCCGGCGAAGAAGGTCTTCTTGGCGGAGGTGATGATGACGCCGCGGACGGTGTCCTTCTCGGCCTCCAGGCGGTCGGTGATCACCGCGAGGGAGTCGCGGAACGCCTGGTTCATGGTGTTGGCGGACTGGTCGGGGTCGTCGATGACGAGGGTGACGAGGCCCGTGCGGTCCTGTTCCCAGCGGATGGTGGTGCTCTCGGTCATAGCGGGGGTCTCCGTTGAAGTCTCTTGGTTCCGCCGGGGTGTCAGACGCGTTCGACGATCGTCGCGATGCCCATGCCGCCGCCCACGCAGAGCGTGGCCAGCCCGTACCGCTTGTCCTGGCGCTCCAGTTCGTCGACGAGCGTGCCGAGGATCATCGCCCCCGTCGCGCCGAGCGGGTGGCCGAGCGCGATCGCGCCGCCGTTGACGTTGACCTTGTCGAGCGAGAGGCCCATGTCCTTGACGAAGCGGAGGACGACGGCGGCGAACGCCTCGTTGATCTCGACGAGGTCGATGTCGTCGATGGTCAGCCCGGCGCGGGCGAGGGCCTTGCGGGTCGCGGGCGCGGGGCCGGTGAGCATGATGGTGGGCTCGGAGCCGGAGACGGCGGCGGAGACGATGCGGGCGCGCGGGCGCAGCCCGTACCGCTCGCCGATCTCCCGGGTGCCGATGGCGACGAGGGCCGCGCCGTCCACGATGCCGGAGGAGTTGCCCGCGTGGTGGACGTGGTCGATCTCCTCGACCCAGTGGTACTCCTGGAGCGCCACCGCGTCGAAACCGCCCAGCTCGCCGATGTCCGCGAAGGACGGCTTCAGCTTGGCGAGCGAGTCGGCGGTGGTGCCGGGGCGCAGGTACTCGTCGTGGTCGAGGACGACGAGTCCGGAGCGGTCCTTGACGGGGACGACGGACCGGTCGAACCGGCCGTCCTTCCAGGCGGCGGCCGCCCGCTCCTGGGACAGTGCCGCGTACTCGTCGACGTCGCGCCGGGAGAATCCCTCGATCGTGGCGATGAGGTCGGCGCCGATGCCCTGCGGTACGAAGTTGACCTCCAGGTTGGTCATCGGGTCGTTGAACCAGGCGCCGCCGTCCGACGCCATCGGCACCCGGGACATCGACTCGACACCGCCCGCGAGCACCAGGTCCTCCCAGCCCGAGCGGATCTTCGCGGCGGCCAGGTTGACGGCCTCCAGGCCCGACGCACAGAAGCGGTTCTCCTGGACGCCGGCCACGGTGTCGGGCAGTCCGGCGGCGATGGCGGCGGTCCGGGCGATGTCGGAGCCCTGGTCGCCGACCGGGCCCACGACACCGAGCACGATGTCGTCGACGGCGGCCGGGTCGAGGCCGGGGAAGCGGCCCTGGACCTCGTGGATCAGTCCGACGACGAGGTCGATGGGCTTGGTGCCGTGCAGGGAGCCGTTCGCCTTGCCGCGGCCGCGCGGGGTGCGGATCGCGTCGTACACATACGCTTCGGTGCTCACGAGTCTGGCCTTTCCAGTGGCGGGAGGGTGCGGCCCGGGGGCCGGTGTCAGTCGGTGTCCTTCAGGGCGGCGCCCTCGGCGGGGACATCCTCGGCCCGTGTGCCGGGCAGGAGGCCGGCTATGCCCCAGTCGTGGGCCACGTCCGCCGTGTCGGCGCCCGGCTGGGCGGGTCCGGTGCGGACCGAGGTGTGGGTGGCGGAGAAGCGGGGCGCGGGGGCGGGCTGGGTGATGCCGCCGAAGTCGGTGAAGGTGCCCCGGGCCGCGAGATGCGGGTGGTGCGGGGCCTCGCGCAGCGACAGGACGGGGGCCACACAGGCGTCGGAGCCCTCGAAGACGGCCGTCCACTCGTCCCGCGTACGGGTCTTGAAGCGGGCCGCGACCGTCTCGCGCAGCTCGCCCCAGGCGGCCGTGTCCTTGCGGGCCGGGGCCCGGTCCGCGATGCCCAGGAGGTCGACGAACTCCTCGTAGAACTGCTGTTCGAGGGCGCCCACGGCGACATACCGGCCGTCGGCGGTCTCGTAGGTGCCGTAGAAGGGGCAGCCGCCGTCGAGGAGGTTGGCGGCGCGGCGGTCCTGCCAGCCGCCGGCGGCGAGCATGCCGTGGATCATCGCGGAGAGGTGCGAGGTGCCGTCGACGATGGCCGCGTCCACGACCTGTCCGGTGCCAGTGGCGCGGGCGTGGTGGAGGGCGGCGAGGACGCCGACGACGAGGTAGAGGGAGCCGCCCGCGTAGTCGCCGAGGAGGTTGGCGGGGGCGACGGGCGGGGTGTCCGGGGCTCCGGTCATGCCGAGGGTGCCGGTGAGGGCGATGTACACGAGGTCGTGGCCGGCGCGCTGGGCGAGCGGGCCCTGCTGGCCCCAGCCGGTCATCCGGCCGTAGACCAGCCGGGCGTTGCGGGCGTGGCAGGTGTCGGGGCCGACGCCGAGGCGTTCGGCGACGCCGGGGCGGTAGCCCTCGATCAGGATGTCGGCGCGTTCGGCCAGGTCGAGGACGGTGTCCGGGCCGGCGGGGGACTTCAGGTCGACGATCACCGACCGCTTGTTGCGGTTGGTGACGTCGTACAGCGGGTTCACCGCGAGGCCCGCGCCACCCGGTCGGTCGACGCGGACGACATCGGCGCCGAGGTCGCCGAGGAGCATGGCGGCGAACGGTCCCGGGCCGATGCCCGCGAGTTCGACCACGCGCACACCGGCGAGCGGACCGTGCCCGGGCGTCTTCGCCACTGACATCAAGGCCCCCAGCTCTGTGACACAAACGATGTAACACCAGTGATGCTAGGAACGCGTACCCCTCCGCACAAGCCCCGAATGAGCAAACGCTTAGTCATTGTGCCCGCAGTCGCGGCAGGTGTCAGCCCGGCCCCGCCGGGCCCGCGCTCAGCGGGCCTCCAGCTCCGCCGTCAGCCGCTTCGGGGCGATCACGCGGTAGCTCTCCTCCACCCAGTCGCAGAGCAGCTCCGCGCCCGGGGCGCCCGCCTCCTCCAGCGGGACTCGCACCCAGCCGGACCTGCCCAGGCCGTACCCCGCGGGCTCGGCGCCGGGGCAGGCGAGGGCGTGGGCGTGCGTCTCCTCGTCGACGAGCTTGACGGTGACGCCCAGCGGATGGCTGCCGTCGTCCGTCCCGAGGAACACGAACACCTTCCTGTTGACCTTCGCGACGCTCTCGCCCCAGGGGAACTCCTCGACCGCGCCGGGCATCCCGAGGGCGAACTCGCGCACCTTCTCCCATTTTTTCAGGGCGTTCTTCGGTACGGTCACGGCCACCTCCGGATCCCGCGCACTCGGCTGCTCGTCCCTCACGCTAGCCTCAGCCACCGACAACGGCGCGTGGACGGGCCGTGGGCGAGCGCTGAGGGGTTCCATGAGCAACGGGCAGGGCAGGGCGGAGCGGGCGTACGACATCGTGCTCTACGGGGCGACGGGGTTCGTCGGGGAGCTGACCGCGGAGTATCTCGCCGAGAACGCGCCCGACGGACTGCGCTGGGCGATCGCCGGGCGCAACGCGGAGAAGCTCGCCGCGCTGCGTGAGCGGCTGCCCGGCGGTGCGGACATCGGGGTGCTCCGCGCGGACGGGTCCGATCCGGAGGCCGTGCGCGAACTCGTGCGCCAGGCGCGGGTGGTGGCCACGACCGTCGGCCCGTACATCACCCACGGCGCGGAGTTGGTGGCCGCCTGCGCGGAGGAGGGCACCGACTATCTGGATCTCACCGGTGAACCCGAGTTCGTCGACCTGACGTTCGTCCGGCACGACGCCCGCGCGCGGGAGACCGGCGCCCGCCTCGTGCACGCGGCCGGCTTCGACTCGATCCCGCACGACCTCGGCGCGTACTTCACGGTGCGGCAGCTCCCCGAGGACGTGCCGATCACCGTGGACGGTTTCGTGCGCGCCGAGGGCATGCTCTCGGGCGGCACGTTCAACTCCGCGCTCACCGGGTTCTCCCGCGGCCGGCAGACGATGGCCGCCGCGCAGGACCGCAAGCGGCACGAACCGCGCCTCGTGGGGCGCCGGGCGTACGCGCCGGTGAGCGCGCCCCGGTTCGCCAAGGAGGTCGGGGCGTGGGCGCTGCCGCTGCCGACCATCGACGCGCAGGTGGTGCAGCGCTCGGCACGCGCCCTCGGGCGCTACGGCCCGGACTTCCGCTACCGCCACTACGCGGCCGTCCGCACGCTGCCCTTCGCTGTGGGCGGGGTCGCGTTCGTCGGCGCGCTCGTCGCCGCCGCCCAGGTGCCGCCGCTACGGCGCTGGCTGGGCGACCGGCTCAAGCCGGGCGAGGGTCCGAGTGCGGAGAAGCGGGCGAAGAGCTGGTTCTCGGTGCGGTTCGTCGGCGAGGGCGGTGGACGCCGCGTCTTCACGGAGGTCGCGGGCGGCGACCCCGGTTACGGCGAGACGGCGAAGATGTTCGCCGAGTCCGCCCTGTGCCTGGCCCTCGACGACCTCCCGGCCACGGCGGGGCAGGTCACGACGGCGGTCGCGATGGGTGACGCGCTGATCGAACGGCTGCGCGCGGCGGGGATCACGTTCCGGGTGGCGGCGACCCGCTGACCCGGTGCGGCGCCGCCCGCCCTACTGTGCCCACCCGGTCAGCGTGTAGACCATCCCGGCGATCCAGGCCAGCCCGGCGAGCAGAGCGAGCAACAGGCCGGTCGTCACGGCGCGCTCGACGGACTGGGTGGGGCCGGCGGAGGGCTTCGGAGCTCGGTGCGTCGTCATACGGCACAGCCTGCCGATCATGACGCCGCGCCGGCATCCGTACGGATACTCAGTCCGTACTCAGGTGACTCAGGCACCCGCCCGCGCGCACCCCGGCCGGGGCGGCGTCAGGCGGTCGTGGTGCGCAGGGCCCGGCGGCACAGGGTGTCGGCTCTGCGGGTGGTCTCCGGGAGGCGGTAGGCCGGGGTGAGGGCGAGGGTGTGGGCGCAGGCCGTGTCCAGGTCGACGCGGTGGCCGACGGAGACGAACACCGGCTTGACGCCGTCGCGGGTGCGCAGGGCGCGGCCCACCTCCTCGGTGTCGGCGAGGAGCGGGGACGCGCTGCCGCGCAGGGTGCCGGGGTCGTCGTAGGTGAACGTGAAGGGGTTCTTGGCGACGCCCATCGTGGGCAGGCCGGTGAGGACACCGAGGTGCGCGGCGAGCCCGAAGCGGCGCGGATGTGCGAGGCCGTAGCCGTCGCAGACGACGAGACCGGGGTCGCACGGCAGCGCGTCGAGCGCGGCCAGCACCGTCGGGATCTCCCGGAACGCGAGCAGACCGGGCACGTAGGGGAAGGAGACCTGCCCGACCGCCGTGGCCTCGGCCACCGTGTCGAGGGTCGCCGCGTCCAGCACCACGGCCGCCGCCACGACCACGTCCCGTTCGTCGTCGTACGCCACGTCCACGCCGGTGACGTGTCCGGTGCCCGGCGGCGGTCCGCTCTCGTCGAGGATCACCCGCCCCCGCAACTCGTCCTGCACGGCGAGGGCCTGCTCTTCGGTGGCGGGCCAGCCCGCCGGGATGCGTACGGTCGTCATGGTGCCGACGAGCGTACGCAATCCGGCGACGGGCGCGCGGCCCCGGGCTACTTGTCGCCGAGGGCGCGCTTGAGCTGGCTCTTGTTCATGTCCGAACGGCCCTGGATGTTGCGTCGCTTGGCCTCGGCGTAGAGCTGGTCGTACGTGGGCCCCTCGGAGCCCGAGTGCGAACGCTGCCCACCGCGCTTGCTCGACGACATGTCCTGGGTGGAGCTGCGGCTCGCGGTCTTGGACTCGCCGGAGCGGGCGCGTTCCTTGTTGACGGTACGGGCGGCGATCTCCTTGGCCCGCGACTCGCTCTCACCGCGGTCCTCGGCGCTCTCCTTGATGTGCTCGTACTGGCGTTCCCTCTTCGGGCTCGAACCGCGTGGCATGGCCGATCACTCCTCTCGTGATTCGCACACGCCACGAGTACCCCTCTCGACCGGAACAACCCCGTACCCGCCCGCCTGCCGGGACGCCGCCGTCCTGGTCAGCTCTCCAGCCGGGCCACCCGCCCGCGCTCCCCCGCCGCCCAGCAGCCCCGGTCCGGTGCGCAGTCGACCGTGTCGTACGACCCGGTGTCGACCGTGCGCCAGGTGCGGCCGCCGTCGGTGGTCAGATCGGTGCCGGTGGGGCCGACGGCGAGGGCGGCGTCGCGGCCGTACGGGAGCCAGGCGACGCCCGACCGGTAGGCGGGCGGCGGCTGCGCGGCGGTCGTCCAGACGCGTCCCCCGTCGCCGGTGGTGGCCGCGGCATGCGGGGACGGCTGGTCGGCGCGGTAGTCGCCGCCGACGGCGATGCCGTGCGCCCGGTCGCGGAAGGCCAGCGCGAAGACGCCGCGGGCCGGGTCGCCGGCCGGCACGGGCGTGTCGGCGGCCTTCCAGGTGCGGCCCCGGTCGGCGGAGTGCAGCACCCGCGCGCGGGCCGCCCCGCCGGTCGCGAGCCACACGTCGCGCGGCCCCGAGGCGACCAGGCACTGCCCGCTCGCCGCAAAGCCCGCCTCGCCCTCCAGCGCCGGGGGCATGCCGTCGTTCGGCAGGACGTTCCAGGAGCGGCCGCCGTTCTCGGTGGACAGGATGCGGAATCTCCCGTCCACCGGGTCGCTCATGGCGAGGCCGCGGCGGGTGTCGAAGAAGGTGAGGCAGTCGTAGAAGGCGCGCGGATCGGTGTTGCGGAAGGACTCGGACCACGTCGCTCCGCCGTCGTCCGTGCGGTACACGCGGGAGGCCTCGCCCTCGCCGATGGCCAGGACGACCGCCCTGCGTGCGTCGAATGCCTCGATGTCCCGGAACTGCAGATCCTGTGCGCCGGGTGGTGAGACATTGCGCCAGGTCCTGCCTCCGTCGCCGGTGCGGAGCACGGTGCCGGCGGAACCCGCCAGCCACGCGCTGTTCCGACTGACCGCCGCCAGGCCGCGAAAGCGCACGTCAGTACCGGTTTCCTTCAGTTCCCAGCGCGGAGGACGGCCGTCCCCGTGTGCCTGTGCGGGCACCGCCAGGGCGGCGGCGAGTGCCGCCGCGGCCAGGCCCGTCGTCATCGTCCGACTCGTCCGATTCAACCGTCTCGACTGCCCCAAGCCCCTCATGGCGGGCGAAGCTAGTGCACCGCCGAGGTGTCGTCCAGATGGCCTCGGCCGGGAACCACCGGGCGTCGTCCGGTGTCCTCTCCCATATCCCGGAACGCGGGATGAGAAATGGATCACCACAGTGATTGGGCTCGGTGACAGAGGTCACTCGACCCTCATGTGCACGGATCGGCCCGATCCGGCGTCTTTGCAAATGCCCGGCCGCAGTCAACCGGAATCCGTCCACCCGTCACAAGGGAGCAAGGCGTTGTCCACCGTCATCGAGCAGCCCGTAGAGGCCCGTCTCGTCGCCGCCGCGCCGCGGATGCCGAGCATTCCCGCAACGCTCCACTACGACCGCCGCGATCCCTTCGCCGTCCGTATGACCTTCCCCGCCCCGGCCACGCTGGAGGGTGTGGAGGTCTGCTGGACCTTCGCCCGCGAACTGCTCGTCACCGGCATGGAGGACTCGGTCGGCTACGGGGACGTACGGGTCCGCCCCTACGGCTACGACCGGCTGGTCCTGGAGTTCCACGCCCCCGAGGGCACGGCCGTGGTGCACGTCCACGCCGATGAGGTGCGCCGCTTCCTCGAGCGCTCGATGGATCTGGTGCCGCTCGGTCTGGAGCACCACCAGGTCGACCTGGACCACGACCTGGCGGAGCTGATGCGCGACGCCTGCTGAGGCCCCCTGCTCCCGGACGCCGCCCCGCTCCCGCCGGGGGACGGCCGATCCGGGTGGCGGTTCGGGTGCCGGTTACGGGTGCAGATGCGGATGCGGGTGCAGGTTCGGGTGCGGGCGTTAATTGCGTTGACACCCTTCCGGGCCCTCCGTACGTTGTTCCACGGTCCTGTTGCCGTCGATTGGAGAAGGACGTTGCTCGTCTGAGGTCCTGAGACACCGCGTCACACACCCCGCCGTATCCCGGCGCCCCTGTGTGCGTAGCGTGCGACCTCGGCGTACGAGCCGTCCCTTTCGGCAGCGGGCTTTTCTCTTGCCCCGTCGTGTGTCGCCCTCGCGGTGTTTCGAACGCGTCGCCCCTGGCCGCTTCCCGCACCCGCGAGGTTCCTCATGTCTACTCCCCTTTCCCTCACCTGCACCTCCCTGTCCTTCGCCTGGCCCGACGGCACCCCCGTCTTCGACGAGCTGCAGATCGCGTTCGGCGCCGGCCGGACCGGACTCGTCGGCGTCAACGGCTCAGGGAAATCAACCCTGTTGAAGCTGATCGCGGGTGAACTCACCGCATCCGAGGGCACCGTCCGGGTGGCGGGCGAGGTCGGCTACCTCCCGCAGAACGTCACGCTCGACACCGGCCTGCGGGTCGACGAGGCGCTCGGTATCGCCACCGCCCGCGCCGCGCTGCACGCCATCGAGGCGGGCGACGTGGCCGAGGAGCACTTCGCGGCGGTCGGCGACGACTGGGACGTCGAGGAGCGCGCCCTCGCGACCCTCGGCCAACTCGGCCTGGGCCACATCGACCTGGACCGCACCATCGGCGAGGTCTCGGGCGGCGAGTCCGTGCTGCTGCGGCTGGCTGCGCTGCTGCTGCGCCGCCCGGACGTGCTCCTCCTGGACGAGCCGACCAACAACCTCGACCTCTATGCGCGACGCCGGCTGTACGAGGCCGTGGAGGCATGGTCCGGAGTGATGGTCGTGGTCAGCCACGACCGTGAACTCCTGGACCTGGTCGACCAGATCGCCGATCTGCATGCCGGTGAGGTCACCTGGTACGGCGGCAACTTCACCGCGTACGAGGAGGCACTCGCCACAGAACAGGAGGCGGCCGAACGGATGGTGCGGGTCGCCGAGTCCGATCTGAAGAAGCAGAAGCGCGAACTCGTCGACGCTCAGGTCAAGTTGGCCCGACGCAAGCGGTTCGGGCAGAAGATGCAGGACCAGAAGCGGGTGCCGAAGATCGTCGCGCACGCACGCAAGCGGGCCGCCCAGGAGTCCGCCGGCAAACACCGGATCCTGCACGAGGAGCGGCTCGCCGGGGCGAAGGAGCGCCTGGACGAGGCGGTGGAGGCCGTACGGGACGAGGACGAGATCCGCGTCGAGCTGCCGTACACGGCCGTACCGCCGGGCCGCACCGTCCTCACCCTGCTGGACCTGGAACTCAGGTACGGCGCCCGGGTGAAGGGCGGACTGGAGCTGCGCGGGCCGGAGCGGATCGCGCTGATCGGGCGCAACGGCTCGGGCAAGACCACGCTGCTGCGGACGATCGCCGGTGAGCTGGAGCCGGTGGGCGGCGAGACGCGGACTCATGTGCCGATGCGGTTCCTGCCGCAGCGTCTCGACGTCCTCGACGACGAGCTGACGGTCGCCGAGAACGTGGCCCGGTTCGCGCCCGACGCCACCAACAACCGGATCCGGGCGCGCCTCGCCCGCTTCCTGTTCCGAGGCGCCCGGGCCGACCAGCAGGCGGCCACGCTCTCCGGCGGGGAGCGCTTCCGGGCCGCCCTCGCCGCCCTGATGCTCGCCGAGCCCGCCCCGCAGCTGCTGATGCTGGACGAGCCGACGAACAACCTCGACATGGCGAGCGTGCGGCAACTGACGACCGCGCTGGAGGGGTACGAGGGCGCGCTGATCGTGGCCAGCCACGACCTGCCGTTCCTGGAGTCGATCGGGATCACGCGGTGGCTGCTGATGGAGGAGGGAGAGCTGCGGGCGACCACCCCGGAGGAGATCGCGGCGGCCGAGTGACCCGGGCGTCCGGCGGAGGCGGTGGCCGGGCACCTGGCTACCGCCGAGTATCTCAGGAGGGCCACAGCCTGCCCACGAGGGTTTTGTCCTGGTGGGCAGGGACTGCATGATGGCGGACCGGCGTCGCTTCGCGGACGCCGGAAAACCGTCGTTCGATTCGGAGTCACCCACGTGCCCAGCAAGAAGGCCCTCGTCCGCCGCCCCAGCCCCCGCCTGGCCGAGGGCCTCGTCACGCACGTCGAACGCACGGAGGTGGACGTCGACCTGGCGGTCGAACAGTGGGAGGCCTACGGCGAGGCCCTGCGCGACCACGGCTGGGAGACGATCGAGGTGGAACCGGCCGACGACTGCCCGGACTCGGTCTTCGTCGAGGACACCGTCGTCATGTACAAGAACGTGGCGCTGATCGCGCGCCCCGGCGCCGAGTCCCGGCGGGACGAGACCGAGGGGATCGAGGAGGCCGTGGCCGCGCTCGGCTGCTCGGTGAACTGGGTCTGGGACCCGGGCACGCTGGAGGGCGGCGACGTCCTGAAGGTCGGCGACACGGTGTTCGTGGGCCGGGGCGGGCGCACCAACGCGGCCGGGGTCCAGCAGCTGCGGGCCGCGTTCGAGCCGCTCGGGGCGCGGGTGGTCTCCGCGCCGGTGAGCAAGGTGCTGCATCTGAAGTCGGCGGTGACGGCGCTGCCCGACGGCACGGTCGTCGGGCACATCCCGAAGATGGACACCCCGTCGCTGTTCGGGCGCTTCCTGCCGGTGCCGGAGGAGGCCGGGGCGCATGTGGTGCTCCTCGGCGGCGACAAGCTGCTGATGGCGGCGAGCGCGCCGAAGACGGCCGAGCTGTACGCCGACCTCGGCTACGAGCCCGTGGTGGTCGACATCAGCGAGTTCGAGAAGCTCGAGGGCTGTGTGACATGCCTCTCGGTGCGGCTGCGCGGACTGTACGCCTGACGGGTGATCACTCCACCCCTGCGGCCCCGGGACCTGCTGGTCCGCGGGGCCTTCGGCACACCCGCCGATCGCGGACGGGGACCCCGCTGATCAGCGGTCTTTACAGCGTACTTAACCTACGGCATCGTAACCTACGGATTCGTAGCCTACGATGCCGTAGGTTCAGCTCGCCCGCCCCGCGGCAGCACCGAACGTTCCGTCCCCCGCACGTCCCCCTGGAGCCTCTGTGTCGATCACTTCTCCCCACCTCGGCAGCCCGTCCGGCGAATGGACCGACGCGCGGCTGCTGTACGCCCTGGAGGAAGTCGTCGAGAAGGAACTCAACCGGCATCTGAAGGTCACCAAGGACTGGATGCCGCACGAGTACGTGCCGTGGAGCGACGGCCGCAACTTCCCCGGGTTCTTCGAGGACGGCGAGGCGTGGGAGAAGAGCCAGTCGAAGGTCTCCGAGGTGGGCCGGATCGCCCTCGTGGTGAACCTGCTGACCGAGGACAACCTGCCCAGCTACCACCACGAGATCGCGACCCTCTTCGGCCGTGACGGCGCCTGGGGCACCTGGGTGCACCGCTGGACCGCGGAGGAGGGCCGGCACGGCATCGTGATGCGCGACTACCTGCTCGCCTCGCGCGCGGTGGACCCGGACAAGCTCGAAGAGTTCCGCATGTCCCACATGGGCGAGGGCTTCGAGTCGGACAACCGGCACTCGATGCTGCACACGGTCGCGTACGTCGCCTTCCAGGAGCTCGCCACCCGTGTCTCGCACCGCAACACCGGCCACCACTCCGGTGACCCCGTGTGCGACCGCATGCTGGCGCGTATCGCGGCCGACGAGAACCTCCACATGATCTTCTACCGGAACCTGCTGAAGGCCGCGTTCGAGTTCGCCCCCGACCTCACCATGCAGGCCGTGCGCGACGTCGTCGTGAACTTCCGGATGCCCGGCCACGGCATGCCCGGCTTCGAGCGCGCCGCCGCGCAGATGGCCATCGGCGAGGTCTACAACATGCGCATCCACCACGACGACGTCCTCGCGCCCGTCATCCGGTTCCTGAAGATCATGGAGATCGACGGCCTCGGCCCCGAGGGCATGAAGGCCCAGGAGGAACTCGGCCTTTACATGGGCGGACTGGACGCGGAGGCCCGCAAGTTCGACGAGAAGCTGGCGGCACGCAAGGCCCGGATGGCGGCACGCGCCGGAGCGTGACAGCCACGCCGGCGCGAAATGCCCGTGCGGCGCGAAATGCCCGTGCGGCGCGGGTGCCGTGCGGCGCGGATGCCGTAAGACTCAAGTGCCGTGAACCTGAGAGCCTGTGCGGCGCGGGCGCCGCGAGACCCAGGCGCCCTGGGACGCGGACGCCCGTGCGGCGCGGATGCCCATGCGGCGCAGGTGCCGTGAGACCCAGGCGCCGTGCGGCGCGGGTGCCCGTGTGGCGCAGGTGCGTGGGGCGCAGATGACCCTGCGGCGCAGGTGCCGTGCTGCACGGATGATCGTGCGGCGCAGGTGCCGTGCGGCACGGATGATCGTGCGGTGCAGGGGGCGGGGCGGCTGGATTCGAACCAGCGTGTTCCGGTTTTGGAGACCGGCGCGCCTGCCTCTGCGCTACGCCCCGCCCTTGCCCGCAAGCCTAGCCACCTCCCTCACCACTCCGCCTCCCGGTAGTCCTTGAGGAACACGCCCGACACCGGATCGCCTGCCTCGCCGCGCACGATCGGGTCGTAGACGCGGGCCGCGCCGTCGACGATGTCGAGCGGGGTGCGAAAGCCGGCGCCGGCCATGCGGTGTTTCTTGGGGGCGGGGTTCTCGTCGGTGATCCAGCCGGTGTCGACGGCGCACATGTGGATGCCCTGCTCGGCGAGTTCGGCGGCACTGGTGCGGGTGAGCATGTTCAGGGCGGCCTTGGCCATGTTGGTGTGCGGATGCCCGGCCGTCTTGTTGCGCACGGCGAAACGGCCCTCGACGGCGGTCACGTTGACCACGTAGCGGCGGGGGCGCGGGGAGGCGAGGAGCAGCGGCAGCAGGCGGTCGCAGAGGAGCGCCGGGGCGAGGGAGTTGACCAACTGGGTCTCCAGGACCTCGGCCGGGTCGAGTGCGCCGAGCCGCGCCGACCAGGAGTTCTCCGGAGCGGGGTCGGGCAGCAGCCCGGCCTCGTCGGCCTCGCGCAACGCGACGGGCAGGGTGGCGGCCCCGGCCCCGAGCATCCGCATCGGTGTGAACCCCGGTGCCTGCCGCGCCCCTTCGGGCAGCGCGTCGCGCTCCCCGGCGGCCAGCAGCGCGTACGACTCCGGCGGCCGACGTATCGTCTGGGCCGCGTTGTTGACGAGGATGTCGAGCGGCTCGCCCTCCTGCCTCAACTGCTCGCACAGGCCCAGTACTTGGCGCGGGTCCCGCAGGTCCACGGCGACGACGGTCAGCCGGTCGAGCCACTTCGCGCTGCCGGGCTCGGCACGGAAGCGGCGCAGGGTGTCGTGCGGGAAGCGGCTGGTGACGAGCAGTTCGGCGCCGTCGCGCAGCATCATCAGCGCCAGCTGGAAGCCGATCTTCACCCGGCCGCCGGTGAGCAGCGCGCGGCGCCCGCTCAGATCGGTGGCGAGGGCACGGCGGGCGGTGTTGTCGGCGGCGCACTCCGGGCACAGCCGGTGGTAGAACGAGTCGACGTGTCGATAGGACGTCTTGCAGACATAGCAGTGCCGCGACTTGAGGAGTACTCCCCCACCGCCCGTCGCCCGGTCCGGCAGCGGGGCGTCCTCGCGCCGGTCCAGGGCTCCGGTGGCGGTCGCGGCCAGCACGGCGGCGTCCGCGGCGGACTTCTGGTCGCTGAGCGCTTTACGGCGCCGCCTCCAGCCGTCGCGTGCGAAGGACGCGGCGACGCGCTCGGTCCGCAGCCGTACGGGGTCGTCCACGGGCAGCGCCCGCAGCCTGCCGACCGTGCGGTGAAAGGCCGCCAGCTCTTCCTCGGTGATCCCAACGCTCTCGCCCATGCGTGCCCCCCGCCCGATCCGTCGAGCACGGTTCGGACGACCGGAGGGGAACCAGCGTCCGCGGCCGGCCGAGGCGGTGCGCCTGCCTCCGCGTCGCCTGCGAACCGCGCCCCCGGATCCTATGCGACCGCCCTGGACGGGGCCCATCGAATATCACCGGCCGTCACCGACCGGCCCGCGGCGGCGGGCGGTTCACCGGCGGTCCGGTGCGGCGCGGGCCGTGGGACGAGCGGGGTACCGGTGCCATGGGGTCAGCCGTGGGGTACAGCCGTTGTCGGTGCCGTCAGGTCAGCCGTTGTCGGTGCGCCGCAGGCGCAGTCTCTCCTTCTCGGAGAGTCCGCCCCAGACGCCGAACCGTTCGTCGTTGGACAGCGCGTACTCGAGGCACGCGGTACGCATCTCGCACATGCCGCAGATGCGCTTCGCCTCACGGACCGAGCTGCCGGGCTCGGGAAAGAAGAAGTCGGCCCCCGTCTGCGCGCACAGCGCCCGCTCCTGCCAGGCACGGTCGATCGGGGTGATCGTGTCGTAGTGCATGCACGGCATCGTGCCGGGCGCCGAAAAACGTTCGATCAACGCGACATCAACACGTCGCTCGGGACCTCCATGGTGCTCTCGCCCACCGGGGTGACACACGGCGGCGCGCGGGTGGTGCGCGACCCAGGTTCCTCGGCGTATCCGGCCGATGCGCGGGCGGCCGCGCGGGCGCGGTGCCAGACTCGGCGGTACGGGCAACGGACCCTCGGACCTCATCGGAGGAGCGCAGCCATGCTCACCACCCGCCCTGTCACCGGCGCCCCGAACTGGATCGACCTCGGCACCCCCGACATCGAGGGCGCCGCCTCCTTCTACCGGCACCTCTTCGGCTGGCAATTCGAGTCCGCCGGGCCCGAGATGGGCGGCTACGGCTTCTTCCGGCTCGACGGCCGGACCGCCGCGGCCGGTATGCAGAACCCGCCGGAGCAGGGCCCGCCGTCCTGGAACATCTACTTCCGGACGCCTGACGCCGACGCCACGGCCGAGGCGGTCGAGCGGGCCCACGGCTCGGTGCTGATGCGGCCCATGGACGTGGCGGACGAGGGGCGGATGGCGATCCTCGCCGACCGGGCAGGGGTGCCCTTCGGCGTGTGGCAGCCCGGGCGTGTCACGGGACTCGACGTCGTCACGGACCCGGGCGCGCTGTGCTGGCTGGAGCTGTACACACCGGATCTGCCCGCGGCGGCCGGGTTCTTCAACGCCGTGTTCGGCTGGGAGACCACCGCGATCGACATCGCCGGCGGCACCTACACCTGTGTGCATCCGGCGGGCACCGAACCGGGGTCGATGTTCGCCGGCATCGTGCCGCTCGACGAGGACCCGAGCGAGGCGGGGTCCGGGCCGTACTGGCTGCCGTACTTCGAGGTCCCGGACACCGACTCCGCGGTGGCCAGGGCGCAGGAGCGCGGCGGTGGCGTCCGGCTGCCCGCCACCGATCTCCCCGGCGCGGGCCGTTTCGCCAAGCTCACCGACCCGTACGGGGCCCGCTTCGCGGTGATCAGGAGCGAGCGGCCGCAGGGACAGGCAGAGGGACTGGCAGAGGGATAGGGCTTCTCCGCTCCCCTTCCGTGGGGGAAGGCGCGCGATGGAGCGTCCGCCGTCCTCGGCGCCTCCGGCGAGACGGCCGGGGGCGCTGCCGTGACCGTGGCAGGCGAGCCTTCCGATCACCTCATGAAGCCATCCATGTTCTTGAGAGCGCTCTCAGTCATAAGTCTTGACGGCTCAACCTCCCCTGGGAACAGTGGGGGAACCACAGCAGGGGCCCCGTCCGCTGTGCCTCCACTCCCCCATGTCCCAGGAGGCCATCGTGATCTCCCGCCGTACGTTCCTGTCCACGACCGCCGCCGCGGTCGGCGCCACCGCCGTCGGGGGTGTCCTCGGCGCTCCCGCCCAGGCCGCCCCCGCGACCTGCCAACTCGCCCTCCGCAACGCCTCGTTGCCGGGCATGGTCCGGGCGTACGTCACCGGGCACGAGCAGTCGACGGGCGCCTGGGTGCTGCTGCGCGCCGACGGGAGCGTCTACCGGCCGACCTCGCCGTCGACGCCCCGGACGCCGCTGCCGGTCGACTGCGCGATCCCGCTGGGCGCGGCGGGCTCGGCACCCAAGGTGCTGACGCTTCCTCAGATGTTCGGCGCCCGCGTCTACTTCGTGCGGGACAGCACCCTGGAGTTCTTCCTCAACCCGGGCCCCGCACTGGTGGAGCCCGCGTTCGCGACACCCGCCGACGCCAACTACGGCAAGACGTGGTCGTTCTGCGAGTTCACGTTCAACCGCACCCAACTGTTCGCCAACATCAGCTATGTCGACCTGGTGACGGCCCTGCCGATCGGGCTGACGCTGGAGGGCGACAGCACCCACACGGTCGCCCCGCTGCCGAACGGGGCGGTGGACCGGATCGCCGCCGATCTGGTGGCGCAGTCGGCGCGGGACGGTCAGCCCTGGGACCGGCTCGTCATCCGGGGCGGCGACGGCAGGGTGCTGCGGGTCGTCTCCCCGCAGAACCTGATGGCCCCGTACTTCGACCGGCCGGACCAGATGCCGTTCCGCGCCTACTGGAACTCCTATGTCGACCAGGTGTGGGAGAAGTACCGGTCGACGGATCTGCGGATCGACCTCCAGGGCGGCCGCGGCGTCCTGGCCGGGCGGGTCTCCGGCGACACCCTCACCTTCGCCGGCGGCCACTCCTTCGCCAAGCCGACGTCGAAGGACATCTTCACCTGCAACCACGGCCCGTTCGCCAACAACCCCGGCGACCCCGACGACAAGAAGGCCCTCCTCGCCCGGCTCGCGGCCGGCTTCAACCGCTCGATCATGCTGACCCACCCCACCCAGCCGGGCGGCACGACGGCCGCCGACTACTACCGGGGGACGGTGACGAACCACTGGGCCCGCGTGGTGCACGCCAACTCGCCCATCGGGTACGCCTTCCCGTACGACGACGTACGGCCCGACGGGCAACCCGACGTGTCGGGCGCGGCCCACGACGGCAATCCACGCCGGTTCACGGTGACGGTAGGCGCCTGAGCGCTCCGCCGGTGACGCCGCGGGCCCGCACGGGCTACGCGGAGGCGCGTCGTACCAGGGTGGTCGGCAGGACCACGCTGGACGGCGTGCCGGCCGGGCCCTCATCGGCCCGCGTGTCGCCGGCTCGCCGTTCGAGGCCCCGGAGCAGCAGCCGGGCCATCAACCGGCCCATCTCCTCTATGTCCTGACGGACCGTCGTCAACGGCGGATCGGACTGCTCGGCCACCGGCAGCATGTCGTCGAAGCCCACCACGGCGACGTCCTCGGGAACCCGTCGCCCGAGCTCCCGCAGCACCCGCAGCGCGCCGGACGCGGACACGTCGTTGGCGGCGAACACCGCGTCCAGCTCGGGGCAGCGGGCGAGCAGTTCCCGCATCGCCCGCTCCCCGCCCGCCGGGGTGAAGTCGCCCTCCACGATCAGCCGGGGGTCGGCGTCCACCATGACGTCCCGGAACCCGTCGAGCCGGTCCACGGCGGAGGTCTGGTCGAGGGGCCCGGTGATGTGGGCGATCCGGGTGCGGCCGAGGCCGACGAGATGGCGTACGGCGTCCCGCGCGCCGCCCCGGTTGTCGCTGTCGACGTAGACGGTGGTCGTGTCGCCGCGCGTGCCGTCGGCCCAGCCGGGGCGGCCGCCGAACACGGTGGGGACGCCCGCTCCCCGGATCAGCGCGGGCAGCGGATCGTCGAGGTGCAGCGAGAACGCGAGCGCCCCGTCGACGTGTCCGCCCGCCAGATACCGTCCCACCCGGGCGTAGTCCTCGGGCCCTTCGGTGAGCAGCAGCACGAGCTGCGAGTCGTGTGCGGTCAACTCCTTGCTGATGCCCCGGAGTTGCAGGGCGAAGAAGGGATCGGCGAAGACCCGGGTCTCCGGCTCGGCGATCACCACGGCCACGGCGTCGTGCCGCCGGGTGACCAGGCTGCGGGCCGCCTGGTTGGGCACGTACCCGAGTTCCTCGACCGCTTTGCGCACCCGTTCGACAAGGGGTTCCCGGACGCCCTCGCCCCCGTTGACGACCCGCGACACCGTCGCCCTGGACACCCCGGCCCGCGCGGCCACGGCCTCCAACGTGGGACGCGACGCTGTCTCGGTCACTGCGGAACACTCCTCCGGGGCGGCTCCGCCCAGGATAGCCCTGGAGAAGGGCCCGCTGAGAGCGCTGAGAGCGCTCCCGGCCTCCGCGGTGGCCCGCCGGGCAGGCCCACCGAATAGGCCCGTGCGAAGGGACCTCGGTGAGGTGGGCCAGGAGTGCGAGGGGACCTCGGCGCCGAGGGACGTCAGTGTCCGTGCGCGTGCGACTCGCCGGAATCGGCCACCCCGTCCACCTCGCCCGTCCCGTCCGTTCCCGCCCCGCCCGCGCTTCCCGCCCCGTCCGCCCTTCCCGCGGCGTGCGGTGCGTGCGGCTCGTACCCCGGGATCGTGCCGTCCGTCTTGCGCACCAGGAACAGGCCCGCCATGCCCATGTCGGAGTGGCTCTGGACGTGGCAGTGGTACATCCAGGCGCCGGCACCGACGCCCTCGCCCGCGATGACCTGGAAGCCGAAGGAGTCGGCGGGTCCGACGATCTTGTTGTCGATGACCTGGCTGGGGTCGTCGGGGCCGGTCAGCGCGCCGGTGCGGTTGTCGGCCCAGCGGTGACCGTGCAGGTGGAAGGTGTGGTAGTACTCGCCGTGCGTGATGACGACGAACTCGACTCGGTCCCCGACGGTGGCGTCGAAGTCGGGGCCGGTGTGGGCGGGCCTGTTGTTGATGCGCAGGTCGTTGAAGACGACGGTGACGGTCTTGTCCGGCAGGACGTCGCCCTTGCGGCGGACGACGACCGGGCCGTAGAGCCCCTTGCGGATGCCGCCCGTGCCGTGGGGGGTGCCGACGGCGTGGTCGTGGTAGTGCCAGTAGCCGGCGCTGCCCGCGCGCCAGGTGCCGTCGGGACGGGCGCCGGGGGCGTGGGTGCGCCAGGTGTAGGTGCGGGTGCCACCGGGCTCGACGTCGCTCTTGTTCTGCCGGGTGCCGTCGCTGGAGATCTCGTAGTCCAGACCGTGGACGTGCAGGCTGGCCGCCACGTCCATCGTGTTCTCGAACTCGATGTGCAGGGTGTCGCCCTCGTTGAGCTCGATCAGCGGGCCCGGAACGGAGGCCTTGCCCTTCTCGAAGCCGTAGCCCATCTGCCCGTCGGACAGCTTCTCGGCGTACATCCTGATGCGCTTGACCTCGCCGCCCACCGGAGCCGTCCTCGCCCGTTCGGCGGCGCTCACGGCCTCGGGGGCGCCGACGGTCTCGACGGCCACGGACAACGATGTCGCGACGGCCGCGCCGCCCCACAGCACCCGCCGGTTGAACCCTCGTCTGTCCATCGCGTCCATGCGGAACTCCCCACGCTCATACGGATCTTGCGGAGACGCACCTGTGATCAACCTGTGTGACGGTAGCGGCACCCCGGCCGTTTCTCCACACCCAGGACAAAGTTCGCACCATTCCGGTCATAGGTCTTGGCGAGCCGCGCAAATGAGGGCTAGCTTCCTTGGCGCTGTTGCTGTGACCGAGGAGGTGCCCATGTACTTACGAGGGTTGAGCGACGCGAAGAGACGGGCCTGGGCGGCCACCCTGACCGCCTCGATCGTCACCGCAGGACTCCTGTCGGGCCTCGCGGCCCAGGCGCGACCGGCGCCGGATCCGCCGCTGACAACGATGTCGATCACGTCGCCCCCGGGCGGCTCCGGACCTCAGGTGCTGATCTTCCACGGCTCCGCCGCGGCCGGGGACGAGTCGCCCGTCGTCGACGCCGGGATCGAGGCGATCGAACGGATCGGCCTGTCCGGGCCGGCCGCCGAGCGGTTCGGGGTCGTGGCCACCGACGACGCCTCCGTGTTCACCGACGGGACCCGGCTGAGCGGCTTCAACGCCGTGGTCTTCCTGACCGGCGGCGGTGACGTCCTGGATCCCGAGCAGGAGGCGGGGCTGGAGGCGTACATGGAGGCGGGCGGCGGTTTCGTCGGTGTCCACGACGCGGCCCGCGCCGAACCGTACTCGGACTGGTTCACCGGGCTGATCGGCGCCCGGCCGGCCACGTCGAGCCCGACGACCGTGCAGCGGGCGACCGTGGAGGTCGGTGACCGGCGGCACCCCGCCACCAAGGACCTGCCGGCACAGTGGAAGCGGCCCGACAAGTGGCTCAACTGGACGAAGAGCCCGTCGGGTTCCGTGCACACCGTGGCCCGGGTGCGCGAGTCGACGTACCAGCCGGGCACCGGCGCCAACGGGTGGGACCACCCGGTGAGTTGGTGCCGTGACTACGACGGCGGCCGTTCCTTCTACACGGGCATGGGCGGGACCGTCTCCGCGTACGACGAGAGCGACTTCCGTACGCATCTGCGCGGCGCCCTGCTGTGGACGTCCCGGCTGGCCCGGGCCGACTGCAAGGCGACCATCACCGCCAACTACAAGGCGGAGCGGCTGACGCAGCCCAACCAGCCGGGGCAGAACGACCAGATCGGCGAACCGCACGGCCTGGTCACGGCACCCGACGGCCGGGTCCTCTACATCGGCCGGGGCGGCGCCGACTCCTCCCAGCCGGTGGTCACCGACTGGAACAACCCCGACATCGGCAAGGGCAAGGGCGAGATCCACGTCTACGACCCGAGGACGAGGAAGGTCACCCTCGCGGGCGCCCTCACCGTCTTCGGCAACAAAGGCGGCGGCGACGAGCTGATCAAGGTCGAAGAGGGCCTGCTGGGCATCGAGCTGGACCCCGGCTTCCAGCAGAACGGCTGGGTGTACCTGCACTACACGCCGCACTCGCGGATCGACCGTGACACCCGGACGGCCGAGCGCCGCGTCTCGCGCTTCACCCTCGACCTCGCGAGCAACAGGCTCGACCTGGGCAGCGAGAAGGTCCTGCTCAAGTGGCCGGTGCAGATCCACAGTTGCTGTCACGCGGGCGGCGGGATGAGCTGGGACTCCAAGGGCAACCTGTACATCGCCACCGGCGACAACAACTCCAGCGGCTTCAGCGCCGGTTACTCGGGCAACAACCCCGAGCCGAACTACAAGGGTGTCTCCTTCGCCGACGCGCGCCGCACCGCAGGCAACACCAACAACCTCAACGGCAAGATCCTCCGCATCCACCCGGAGCCCGACGGCACCTACACCCTGCCCGCGGGGAACCTCTTCACCGGCAAGGAGACCGCCGAGGGCGGCGGCAAGACCCGTGGCGAGATCTATGTGATGGGGGTGAGGAACCCAGCCCGCATCTTCGTCGACCGGCAGACCGACGTCCTCTACGCCGGCTGGGTCGGCCCGGACGCCTCGGCACCGTCGACGACCTGGGGCCCGGCCAAGTACGACACCTTCGCCGCCATCACCGAGGCGGGCAACCGGGGCTGGCCGTACTGCATGGGCAACAAGCAGCCCTACCGGGACCGCAACCTGCCGGACCCGTCGAAGCCGCTCGGCTGGTACGACTGCGACCACCCGAAGAACGAGTCGCCGAACAACGACGGGCTCGTCGACCTGCCCCCGGTGACCGGCAACAACATCTGGTACGCACCGCAAGGAGGCGCCCCCGACTTCCCCCGGGACGCGAGCGGCATTCCCTCCTACAAGAACGAGGAGGCCACGTACCTGCTGCCGTGGCTCAAGGGCGGCGGCCAGGCGACGATGAACGGCCCGGTCTACCGGTACGCCGAGTCGGGCGACAACTCCGTCCGGTGGCCCGCCTACTGGGACGGCAAGTGGTTCGTCGGCGACTTCTACGACGCCGACCAGCCGCGTCACGCGGTGGTCATGGACCCGAAGAACCAGGGCAGCGGCGGACTCCCGGTCCACGCCGAGTCCCTGAAGAAGATCGTGCCGGTCGGGGCCGACGGCATCAGGAACCTCATGGACTGGAAGTTCGGTCCGGACGGCGCGCTGTACGTCCTGGACTACGGACGCGGCTTCTTCACCTCGGACGCCAAGTCGGCGCTGTGGCGCGTCACCTACACGGGCGGCGGCCCGACACCGGCGGCCGGCGAGCTGGCGAGGAAGGCGGAGTGATGCGGGAAAGACGTCTGTGGGCGGCCCTGGTGGCGGCCCTGCTGATGGTCCTCGGGCTCACCTCGACACCCGCGTCCGGCCGTACGGACGCGGCGCCGGAGAAGGCCGCCGCCCAGGTGCTCACCTGGACCGCCGGTGACGACATCACCAAGTACGCGACCGCGCCGCGGACCGCGGTGGCGGGTCCGGCCACCCTGGTGTTCGAGAACAGCAAGGCGACCGGCAACACCATGGGGATGCCGCACACGTTGACGTTCGACGTCTCCGACCCGGAGTACAACAACGACGTCCCGCTCAACATCCTGGCCAACCCCGGCGACGACCAGGGCGGCCGCCACACCGCCGAGGTCACGCTCACCCCCGGCCGCTACCGCTACTACTGCACGATCCCCGGGCACGGACAGATGCAGGGCATCCTGGTGGTGACCGAGGGCACCGGCGAGGACACCACCGCGCCGGAGACCTCGGCTCAGGTCACCGGGACGCAGAACTCCCAGGGTGCGTACGTCGGTTCGGCCTCCGTGGCGGTCAGCGCGAGCGACCCGGGCGGCTCGGGTGTCGAGCGGATCGAGTACGCCGTCGGTGACGCCGGGGCCTGGCTGCCGTACACCGCGCCCGTGGTGGTCGACCAGGTCGGCACGCACAGGGTCCGCTACCGCGCGGTCGACAAGGCGGGCAACACGGCGGCCGAGAAGAGCGTCGGCTTCACCGTCGTGGCACCGCCGACCGACGACACGACCGCGCCGGAGACCTCGGCGACGGTGTCCGGCGAGAAGAACCCCCAGGGCGACTACGTGTCCATGGCGACGGTCACCGTCTCCGCGTCGGACACCGGGTCGGGGGTCAACACCATCGAGTACGCCCTCGGCGACTCGGGGGCCTGGGAGCCGTACACCGCGCCCGTGATGGTGCACGAGGTCGGCACGCACAGGGTCCGCTACCGGGCGGCGGACAAGGCGGGCAACGTCGCCGCCGAGAAGAGCGTCGGCTTCACCGTCGTCGCCCCGCCCGCCGCCGACACCACACCCCCGGTGACGGGCGTGACCGTCGAGGGCGACCGGAACTCCGCCGGCGCGTACCTGAGGAGCGCGAAGGTCACCGTCAGCGCCACGGACCACGGAGGGTCGGGCGTCGCCGCCGTCGAGTACTCGCTGGACGGCGGTCCCTATCTCGCCTACACCACGCCCGTGGTGGTCGACCGGGCGGGCACCCACACGGTCGCCTACCGGGCCAGCGACAAGGCGGGCAACACGGCCGCCGCGCGCTCGGTCGCCTTCACGGTCGTCGCGGGCGGCGGGGTGCCGGCACCCAACTGCGCCGAGTACGACGAGCGGTTGACGGTCCACGTCGGCACGGTCGACTCGGGGGTGCCGAACCGGGTGACCGACAACCGGTGCCGGATCAACGAGCTGATCGAGGACGAGAAGGAGTGGACGTCCCACGCGCTGTTCCTGAAGCACGTGGACACCGTCCTCGACAAGCTGTTCCGGGAAGGGGTCGTCGACCTGCGCGAGTACACCGCCGTGCGGGAGGCGGCGGAGGAGTCCGGCATCGGCAGGCCGGGCCAGACCGAGGGCTACCGCACGATCCTCGACGGCACGGCCGAGTCGTTCGCCAAGTGGCAGCAGGTGGGCGGCGGTTCGTTCGGCCTGAACAGCGACGGCTCGATCACCTCGGGGACGACGAAGGCCGGGCTCGGCATGCTGTGGTTCCCCGAGCGGAAGTACGGCGACTTCTCGCTGCGCCTCCAGTGGCGGGACGACGCACCCGGCACCGGCAACGCCAACTCCGGTGTGTTCGTGCGCTTTCCCTCGGTCCACGACCATCCGGAGGAGTCGCGGCCGGAGTGGGTGGCCATCAAGTACGGCCATGAGGTGCAGGTCCTCGACCGGCCCGACGGCGACATGTACAAGACGGGGTCGGTCTACGGCTTCGACCGGGTGGGGCTCGCCGGTGCGGGCGTCACCCAGAAGGGCACCTGGAACGACTACGAGATCAGGGTGGTCGACCAGCACTACTCGGTCTACCGCAACGGCGTCCTGATCAACGAGTTCGACAACACCGGCGGCCAGGACTTCACCCCGCCCCGCTCGGACGACCCGGGCACGGACGGGCGACGGTTCGCCTCCGGCTACCTCGGGCTCCAGGTGCACGGCACGACGGATGTCGTCTCCTACCGCGACATCCGGATCAAGGAACTGTAGGGAACCGAAGGCGGCCCGCCCCCCTGTGCCTCGCGGCCGGCAGGGGGCGCGGGCCGCCGTCATGTCCTCTTCGCCCGGCTCGGCTGCACCCGCTTCGGCTCCCCCGGCATCTTCGGGTACTCCGGCGGATACGGCAGGTCCCCGAGCCCGTGGTCGTGTTCGTCCCGCGCCGCCAGCTCCAGCAGCGCCTCCAGGGAGAACGCGTGCTCGTCCATGTCGGCGTGGAGGTCCCCGACCTCGGCGAAACGTTCCGGCATCGTCCCCAGATCGAAGTCGCGCGGCACGGCGGTCCCCACCTCGTCCCAGGTCAGGGGCGCGGAGACGGGGGCGTGCGGGTGGGGGCGTACGGAGTAGGCGGAGGCGATGGTGCGGTCGCGGGCGGTCTGGTTGTAGTCGACGAAGATCTTCGCGCCGCGCTCCTCCTTCCACCAGGCCGTGGTCACCTGCTCCGGCATCCGGCGCTCCAGTTCCCGGGCGACGGCGATGGCCGACCGGCGTACCTGGGTGAAGGTCCAGTCGGGCCGGATCGGCACGAAGACGTGCAGGCCCCGGCCGCCCGAGGTCTTGGGCCAGCCGCGCAGGCCGCCGTACTCGTGGAGGACCTCACGCAGTTCGTGCGCGGCGCGCACCGCGTCGGCGTAGTCGGTGCCGGGCTGCGGGTCGAGGTCGATGCGGAGTTCGTCGGGCCGGTCGACGTCGTCGCGGCGGACGGGCCACGGGTGGAAGGTGAGCGTGCCGAACTGGGCGGCCCAGACGACGGCGGCGACCTCGGTGGGGCACATCTCGTCGGCGCTGCGGCCGCTGGGGAAGGTGATGTGGGCGGTGGGGATCCAGTCGGGCATGTTCTTGGGGGCGCGCTTCTGGAAGAAGTTCTCGCCGGTCACGCCCTCCGGGTAGCGCTCCAGGGTGGTGGGCCGGTCGCGCAGGGCCCGCAGGATGCCGGGGCCGACGGCGATGTAGTACCGGGCGAGGTCCAGCTTGGTGAAGCCGCGCTCCGGGAAGAAGATCCTGTCGGGGCTGGACAGCCGTACCGTCCGTCCCGCCGCCTCCAGTTCCACCGCTTCGCCCATGCGAGCCACGGTAGGCGGAACGACCGAACGCCGCATACCGGGCGGAGTTCGCCGCGCGGCGGTGCGGTGGCGGTCGCAGAATCGGAGGCATGGATCTTCCGGTGATGCCGCCCGTGAAACCGATGCTCGCCAAGTCCGTGGCGAAGATCCCGCCGGACATGCACTACGAGGCGAAGTGGGACGGGTTCCGGGCGATCGTGTTCCGCGACGGGCCCGAGGTGGAGATCGGCAGCCGGACCGGGAAGACGCTGACCAGGTACTTCCCCGAGCTGGTGGCGGCGCTGCGGGAGCGGTTGCCGACGCGGTGCGTGCTGGACGGCGAGATCGTGATCGTCCGGGACGGGCGGCGGCTGGACTTCGACGCCCTCACCGAGCGCATCCACCCCGCGGACTCCCGCGTCCGGATGCTGGCGGCGACGACCCCGGCCTCCTTCGTCGCCTTCGACGTGCTCGCGCTGAACGACGAGTCGCTGCTCGACGTCCCGCTCACCGACCGGCGCGCCCTGCTGGACCTGGCCCTGTCCGGGGTGAGCGCCCCGGTGCACCTCGCGCCGGCGACCACGGACCGCGAGCTGGCCGAGCAGTGGTTCGAGCAGTACGAGGGGGCGGGCCTGGACGGGGTGATCGCCAAACCGCTCACCCTGCTCTACCGGCAGGACGAGCGGGCCATGTTCAAGATCAAGCACGAGCGGACGGCGGACGTGGTGGTCGCCGGCTACCGCTTCCACAAGAGCGGGCCGGTGGTCGGCTCGCTGCTGCTGGGCCTCTTCGACGACGGGGGCACGCTCCAGCACATCGGCGTGTGCGCGGCCTTTCCCATGAAGCGGCGCGCGGAGCTGGTGGAGGAGCTGGAGCCGCTGCGGCTGAGGGACGTCCGGGAGCACCCCTGGGCCGCCTGGTCCGACGAGGCCGCGCACGAGACGGCCCGGCTGCCCGGTGCGCCGAGCCGGTGGTCCTCGAAGAAGGACTTCTCCTGGGTGCCGCTGCGCCCCGAGCAGGTAGCCGAGGTGGCCTACGACCACATGGAGAACGGTGTCCGCTTCCGCCACACGGCCCGTTTCCGGCGCTGGCGCCCGGACCGTACGGCGGAGAGCTGCACCTACGCGCAGCTGGAGGAGCCGGTGAACTACGACCTGGCGGAGATCCTGGGCCGCTGATCCCGGTCGTGGGCTCAGGGCTCCATGATCACCTTCACCGCCCCGTCCTCCTTGCGCTGGAACATCTCGTAGGCGTGCGGGGCGTCGGTGAGCGGCACCCGGTGGGTGGCGAAGTCGTCGACGCCCAGCGGGTCGTCGTCCGTGAGCAGGGGCAGGATGTCGTCGCTCCAGGTACGGACGTTGGCCTGGCCCATGCGCAGCCGGATCTGCTTGTCGAAGAGGGTGAGCAGGGGCAGCGGGTCGACCTTGCCGCCGTAGACGCCGGAGAGGGAGATCGTGCCACCGCGTCGCACCAGGTCGATGGCGGTGTAGAGGGCGGCGAGCCGGTCCACACCGAGGCGTTCGGTGAGCCGTGAGCCGATGGCCCGGGGCAGCAGTCCGGTCGCGTTCTGGGCGAGCCGGGCGGCCGCGCTGCCGTGGGCCTCGGTGCCGACGGCGTCGATCACGGAGTCGGGGCCGCGCCCGGCGGTCCGGTCCTGGATCGCGCCGACCAGTTCCTTCTCGTTGTCGAAGTCCCTGAGGTCGAACGTCTGCACGCCCCGCTCGCGCGCCCGGCGCAGTCGCTCGGGCACCAGGTCGACCCCGAAGACGTGTTCGGCGCCACGCTGTAGGGCCACCCGGCAGGCCATGTCGCCGATGGGTCCGAGGCCGAGCACGGCGACACTGCCGCCGGGCGGGACGTGCGCGTACTCGACCGCCTGCCACGCGGTGGGGAGCACGTCGGAGAGATAGAGGAAGCGGTCGTCGGGCGGTCCCTCCGGCACCTTGATCGGCCCGAACTGGGCCTGGGGGACGCGTAGGTACTCGGCCTGGCCCCCCGGGACCGAGCCGTACAGCCGGGTGTAGCCGAAGAGCGCCGCGCCCATGCCCTCGCCGGTGCACTGGGTGGTCTCGCACTGGGTGGGAAGGCCGGTGAGGCACATCCAGCAGCTGCCGCAGGCGATCTGGAACGGGACGACGACCCGGTCCCCGGCCGCCAGGTCGGGGACCCCGGCGCCGACCTCCTCGACGATGCCCATGGGTTCGTGGCCGAGGATGTCGCCCGGCGTCATGAACGGGGTGAGCACCTCGTACAGGTGCAGGTCGGAGCCGCAGAGCCCGGTCGAGGTGATCCGGATGACCGCGTCGGTCGGCTCCTTCAGCACTGGATCGGGCACGGTCTCCACGCGTACGTCCCGCTTGCCCTGCCACGTCACTGCCTTCATCGTGCCCACACTCCGTTTCCTCGCCTCGGTCAGCAGGTCCCGCCCGGGTACCCGACGCCTCACCCCCGAACCAGTCAGAAACAATCCACTATGGCCATCCATGAGCGGATAAGTGCACAATCGGATCCATCATGAGCAATTTGAGTACGGTGGGCGAGAGACCGCGGGTGCGGCGGGCGCGGCGCGGTGCGACGACGGGGGCACTTCTCGCCACGTTGGTCGCGGGCGCCGCCCTGGCTGGCTGCACCGTGACCGGCACGGACGGCGACGACGGCAGGGGGCAGGTCGACGGCCCCCGGGACGACCGGACCAGCGCTCCGCCGGCCGGATCCGTGCTCGCCGTGAAGATCGACAATGTCGCCGCCGCGCGGCCCCAGACCGGTCTCGACGCCGCGGACATCGTCTACGCCGAGCAGGTCGAGGGCGGTCTCAGCCGGCTGATGGCCGTGTACGCCACCCGGTTCCCGGAGGCGGTCGGACCGGTACGCAGTGCCCGCGAGTCCGACCTGGAGCTGCTGCGCCAGTTCGACCAGCCGACCCTTGCCTTCTCCGGCGCGCAGGGCAAGCTCCTGCCGCTGATCGACAAGGCGCCCCTGCACGCGGAGACCCCCGAGGACGCCGACGACGCCTACTTCCGGGGCGCCGACAAGCCCCCGCCGCACAACCTGTATCTGCGCCCCGGCGAGTTGATGGACTCCGCGCCCGGCGCCGACGCCCTCACCACCGGTTTCCGCCGCGGCCCGGCCCCCTCCGGCGGCACTCCCGAGGACTCCCGCACCGTCCGCTACCCGGCGGCCCGCTTCACCTTCACGTGGTCCGGCGACAGCCGCCGCTGGCAGGTCTCCATGGACGGCCGGCCGACCATCACCACCGACGACGTCCGCGTCGCCCCGGCCACGGTGGTCGTCCAGTACGTGACCGTCCGCGAGTCCCGCTTCCACGACTTCCTCGGCAACAACACCCCGTACACCGAGACCGTCGGCTCCGGCCGCGCGGAGGTCCTGCGGGACGGCAAGGTCTTCGAAGCCGGCTGGAAGCGCAAGAGCCCGACGGACGGCACGGACTTCACCACGAGGAACGGCGAGCCGATGAACTTCGCCGAGGGCCAGGTATGGGTGGTGTACGCCACCGACTCCCGGTAGCCGGGCGCCCGGTGCCGACCGTCCGGATCTCGCCCGGGCAGGTTCTAGCGCAGCGCCTCGGCCGGGGTGCGCAGTTCCTCCGCCGCGTCCGCCACCCGTCGGATCAGGTCGAAGAACACCTCCTGCTCCCGCGCCGACAGCGGGGCCAGGAACATCTGGTTCATCCGGGCCGTCCGCACCGTGAGCCTGCGGTGCGTGCGCACCCCGTCGTCCGTGAGCCGCAGCAGGAACCGCCGCCCGTCCTGCGGATCGCGCACCTTGTCCAGAAGCCCCCGGCGCCCGAGCCGGCTGACCACCTCGGACATCGTGGACCGGTCGAGCCCCACCCGCTCCCCGACCGTGCGCTGGTCGAGTCCCGGTTCGTCGACGAGGGCGTTGAGGACCGCGAACTGCGGCGAGGTGATCTCCTCGGAGACCATCACGTTCCACAGCAGGTAGTGGGCCTGCTGCAACCGTCGGGCCAGGTGCCCGGGGTGGGTGGAGAGGTCCACCGCGGCCATATGCGCTCCTCGGCTCGGCAATTAGTCTGTGCACTGACGATACCCGGCGCCCCTCGACGCGTGTCCATATCCCGCACCCGTCGATCTCGCTCTTTTCGCAGCTCTTGACGACGGAGCCGACGAGTGGCAGCGTGAAGGAAACTTCACTGAATGCTCAGTGTCCTGATTAACGGGTCATCGGGTGCGCGGACGAGATGGGGCCTCACGGATGGACAAGGTGGTCGCCACAGCCCTGGAGGCAGTGGCCGATGTGCCGGACGGCGCGACGCTCGCCGTCGGCGGATTCGGGCTGAGCGGTGTACCGAACGCGCTGATCCAGGCGCTCCACGAGCGCGGGGTCTCCGGTCTCGGGATCGTCTCCAACAACTGCGGAGCCATGGAGTCCGGCCTCGCGGTGCTGCTCGCGGCCGGCCGCATCGCCCGGGTGACCGGTTCGTACATCGGGGCGAACAAGGAATTCGCGCGGCAGTACCTCGCCGGTGAGCTGGAGGTCGAGATGATCCCGCAGGGCACGCTCGCCGAGCGGCTGCGCGCGGGCGGCGCCGGCATCCCCGCCTTCTACACCCCGGCGGGCGTCGGCACCCAGGTGGCCGAGGGCGGCCTCCCCTGGCGCTACGACGGCGACGGCGGCGTCTCGCTGGCCTCGCCGCCCAAGGAGGTCCGCGAGTTCGACGGCGTCGAGTACGTGCTCGAACGCGGCATCCGCACCGACTACGCGCTCGTCCGCGCCGTCCGGGGCGACCGGCACGGCAACCTGGTCTTCAACAAGTCCTCCCGCAACTTCAACCCCCTCGCGGCGATGGCCGGCAAGGTGACGATCGCCGAGGTCGAGGAGCTGGTCGAGCCCGGCGAGATCGACCCGGACGCCGTGCATCTGCCCGGCATCTTCGTCCAGCGCGTCATCGCCCTCACCCCCGAGCAGGCGGCCGACAAGAAGATCGAGAAGCGGACGGTCTCCGCCGCGGCAGAGGGAACGGTGAGCGAGTGATGGCCTGGACCCGTGAACAGATGGCCGCCCGCGCCGCGCGCGAACTCGAGGACGGCCAGTACGTCAATCTCGGCATCGGCCTGCCGACGCTGATCCCGAACTACCTCCCGGACGACGTCGAGGTGATCCTGGAGTCGGAGAACGGCATCCTGGGCACCGGCCCGTACCCGACCGAGGACCAGGTCGACCCCGATCTGATCAACGCGGGCAAGGAGACCGTCACCGTCCTGCCGGGCGCCTCCTACTTCGACTCGGCGCTGTCCTTCTCGATGATCCGCGGCGGCCACATCGACGTCGCCGTCCTCGGCGCGATGCAGGTCTCCGCCCGGGGCGACCTCGCCAACTGGGCCATCCCCGGCAAGATGATCACCGGGATCGGCGGTGCCATGGACCTGGTCCACGGCGCGCGCACGGTCATCGTGGTCATGACCCACACCGCCAAGGACGGCTCGGCGAAGATCCTCGAGGAGTGCGCGCTGCCGCTGACCGGCAAGCGTTGCGTGAACCGGATCATCACCGACCTGGGTGTGCTCGACGTGACGGAGGAGGGCCTGGTGCTCGTGGAGACCGCGCCCGGTGTCACCGTCGAGGAGATCGTCGCCAAGACCGCGGCCAAGGTACGCATCCCCGAGGAGAGCCAGTCATGAGCAACACCTCGCGTCCTCATCGCAAGGACGTCTACGTCGTCGACGCGGTCCGTACCCCGATCGGCCGCTACAACGGCGCCCTGGCCGGGGTCCGGCCCGACGACCTCGCCGCGCACGCCGTCCGCGAGCTGCTCGCCCGGACGCCGGACCTGGACCCGGCGCGGATCGAGGACGTGTACTTCGGCAACGCCAACGGCGCCGGCGAGGAGAACCGCAACGTCGGCCGCATGGCCGCGCTGCTGGCCGGGCTGCCCACCTCCGTACCGGGCGTGACCGTCAACCGGCTGTGCGCCTCGGGTCTGGAGGCCGTGATCCAGGCGGCCCGCGCCATCGCGCTGGGCGACGCGTCGATCGCCGTCGCCGGCGGCGTCGAGTCCATGACCCGCGCGCCGTACGTCCTGCCGAAGAGCGACCGGCCCTTCCCCGCCGGGCACACCGAGCTGTACTCGACCACGCTGGGCTGGCGCATGGTCAACCCGGACATGGATCCGCAGTGGACGATCCCGCTGGGCGAGTCGGCCGAACTCATCGCCGACAAGCACAAGATCAGCCGGGAGCAGCAGGACGAGTTCGCCCTCGCCTCCCACCAGAAGGCGGCGAAGGCCCAGGCCGCGGGGCTCCTCGACGCCGAACTGGCGCCCGTCTCCATCCCCCAGCGCAAGGGCGACCCGGTCGTCTTCGGCGCCGACGAATGCGTACGCGCCGACGCGTCCCTGGCCGCCATGGCCAGGCTGAAGCCGTCCTTCCGCCCCGACGGGGGCACGGTCACCGCGGGCAACGCCTCGCCGCTCAACGACGGGGCCGCCGCGCTGCTGCTGGTGGACGAGGAGGGGCTGGCGGCCACCGGTCGCGAGCCCCTCGCCCGGATCTCCGCGTCCGGGGTCTCCGCGATCGACCCGCACTACTTCGGGCTCGCGCCCGTCGAGGCGGTCACCCGTGCGCTGGACCGGGCCGGCAAGGGCTTCGGGGACCTGTCGGTTCTCGAACTGAACGAGGCGTTCGCCGCGCAGGTGCTCGGCTGTGTCGCCGAATGGCCCGAGTTCGACCCGGCGATCCTCAATCCGCAGGGCGGGGCGATCGCGCTCGGTCATCCGCTGGGCGCGTCCGGTGCTCGGCTGGCCGGGACGGTCGCGCACCAGCTCGCCCGTCAGGGCTCGGGCGTCGGTGTCGCCACGCTGTGCATCGGGGTGGGGCAAGGACTCGCCCTCGTTCTCGAACGTTGAGCTGTGTCTGCGGCTGCCGGCCGTCCGTGGCCGGTCGCAGTTCCCCGCGCCCCTGAAGGGGCGCTGCTCCGACCCCGACTTCTGAACGTGAACGCCAGGAACCCCAGGGACACCACTCATGACCCTCACCCAGCACGACATCGACCAGGAGATCGCGGCCGAACACGCCGCCTACGAGAAGCGGGTCGCCGACGGCGCGCCCGTGGAGCACCACCCCCGCCGTGACTACGCCCCCTACCGCTCCTCGGTGCTGCGGCACCCCAAGCAGCCGCCGATCTCCATCGACATCACCCAGGACCCCGAGCTGGTGGAGCTGTCCTCCCCCGCCTTCGGGGAGCGGGACATCACCGAGATCGACAACGATCTGACCCGGCAGCACGACGGCGAGCCCATCGGTGAGCGGATCACCGTCTCCGGTCGGCTCCTCGACCGCGACGGACGCCCGCTGCGCGGCCAACTGGTCGAGATCTGGCAGTCCAACTCGGCCGGCCGCTACGCCCACCAGCGCGAACAGCACGACGCGCCGTTGGACCCGAACTTCACGGGCGTCGGCCGCACGCTGACCGACGACGCCGGCCACTACCACTTCACGACGATCCAGCCGGGCCCGTACCCGTGGCGCCAGCACGTCAACGCCTGGCGCCCGGCCCACATCCACTTCTCGCTCTTCGGCACGGCGTTCACCCAGCGGCTCGTGACCCAGATGTACTTCCCGAGCGACCCGCTCTTCCCGTACGACCCGATCATCCAGTCGGTGACGGACGACGCGGCCCGGCAGCGACTGGTCGCGACGTACGACCACAGCCTGTCCGTGCCGGAGTACTCGATGGGCTACGTCTGGGACATCGTGCTCGACGGCCCGCAGGCCACCTGGATCGAAGAAGGGCGCTGACCTGCCATGACGAAGATCGACACCAGCCGCCCGGAGACGGTGCTCCCGACCCCGTCGCACACGGTCGGCCCCTTCTACGGCCACGCCCTGCCCTTCCCCGGCGGCGGCGACATCGCTCCCCTCGGCCACCCCGACACCATCTCCCTGCACGGCCGCATCCTCGACGGCGAGGGCAACCCGCTGCCGGACGCCTTCCTGGAGCTGTGGGGCCCCGACCCGGACGGCAACGTCTCGCGGGTCGACGGTTCCATGCGCCGCGACTCCGCGAGCGGTGGCTTCCTGGGCCGCAACGGCGTGGAGTTCACCGGCTGGGGCCGCGTCCAGACCGACAGCAGCGGTCACTGGACCGCGCGTACGCTGCGGCCCGGCGCACGCGGGCGCAACGCGCCGTATCTCAGCGTCTGCGTCTTCGCGCGGGGCCTGCTCGTCCATCTGTACACCCGGATCTATCTACCGGGCGACGACGCCGCGCTGGCCGCCGACCCGCTGCTCTCGCGGGTGGACGAGGCGCGCCGAGGCACGCTGATCGCCGAGGACGGGGGCAACGGCACCTACCGTTTCGACATCCGCCTTCAGGGCGAAGGCGAAACGGTCTTCCTGGAGTTCCAGTGACTTCTGCCGACGCCGACACCGGTCTGCTCGCCCCCGGGTGGACCGGTTCCCCGGCCGCGGCCGCGACGAGCGACACCGCCTATCTGCGGGCGCTGCTCGACGCCGAGGCCGCGCTGACCCGTGCCCAGGCCGCGCTGGGGCTGGCCCCCGCCGCTGCCGGGCCCGCGGTGACCTCGGCGGCGGACGCCGCCGTCCTCGACGTACGCTCCCTCGCCGAACGCGCGCGCGCCGGCGGCAACCCGGTGATCCCGCTGGTCGCGGACCTCACCGCGGCGGTGGGCACGGAGTACGGTCCGTACGTCCACCGGGGCGCCACCAGCCAGGACATCCTGGACACGGCGACGATGCTGGTCGCCGCCCGCACGCTCGACCTGGTCCTGGCCGACCTCGGCCGTACGGAGGCCGCGCTGGCCGCGCTCGCCGCCGCGCACCGGGACACCGCGATGCCCGGCCGCACCCTCACCCAGCACGCCGTGCCGACGACCTTCGGGCTGAAGGCCGCCGGCTGGCGCTCGCTCCTCCTGGACGCCCGGGACCGGCTCGCCGTCGTCCGTGCGACGCTGCCCGCCCAGCTCGGCGGCGCGGCGGGCACGGCGGCGGCGTTCACCGTCTTCGGGGCCACCGACACCCAGGCCCTGAGCACCGCCTACGCCCATGAACTCGGCCTGCGCGCAGCGGAGTTGCCCTGGCACACCCTGCGCACCCCGATCGCGGACCTGGCCGGAGCACTGGCGTTCGCCGCCGGCGCCCTGGGGAAGATCGCGGTGGACGTGCTGACCCTGGCCCGCACCGAGATCGCGGAGGTGGCCGAGGGCAGCGGCGGCGGTTCGTCGGCGATGCCGCACAAGGCGAACCCGGTCCGGTCGACGCTCATCGCGGCGGCCGCCCGGCGGGCGCCCCAGCTGGCGGCGACGCTGTACGGGTCACTGGCGGCCGAGGACGAACGGCCGGCCGGTGCGTGGCACGCGGAGTGGGAGCCGCTGCGCGAGCTGCTCCGCCTGGTCGGGGGCGCCGCCCGGGACGCGGTCGAGCTGACGCGGGGGCTCCGGGTGAACACCGACGCGATGCGCCGGCACCTGGACCTCACCCACGGGCTGATCGTCTCGGAGCGGCTGGCCGCCGAGCTGGCCCCGGTGCTGGGCAGGGCCCGCGCCAAGGAGCTGCTGACCCGGACCGCCGAGCGCGTCTACGCCGAAGGGCGCCCGCTGGGCGAACTGCTCGCCGAGGAACCGGAGTTGAAGGACATCGACCTCGCGGACCTCACGGACCCCACCCGTTACACCGGCTCCGCCGGAGCCCTCACCGACCGTGCCCTGGAGCGACGTTGACCGACACACTGCTCAACCACCGCGCGGAGGGCCCGACGTCCGCTCCCCCGCTGCTGCTCGGCCCCTCCCTCGGCACGTCCACCCGGCTGTGGGACAAGGTGGCGCCCGAGCTGTCGATCACCCACCGGGTGGTCCGCTGGGACCTGCCGGGGCACGGCGGCTCCTCCGCCGGGCTGATCGCGCCGGGGGCGACGGTGGGCGACCTGGCCGCCCTGGTCCTGGACCTGGCGGACGCGCTGGGCGTCGAACGGTTCGCCTACGCCGGGGTCTCCCTCGGCGGCGCGGTCGGTCTGTGGCTGGCCGCGCACCACCCGGAGCGGATCTCCTCCCTCGCCGTGCTCTGTTCGTCGGCGCACTTCAACGGCGTCAAGCCGTGGGAGGAACGGGCGGAGCTGGTGCGCCGGGAGGGGCTGGCCGGGCTCGCCCGGAGCGCCGACTCGCGGTGGTTCACGCCCGGTTTCACCGTGCCGGAGCTGGTGGAGGACCACCGCCGGGCCGACCCGGAGGCGTACGCCGCCTGCTGCGACGCGCTCGCCGCGTTCGACCTCCGCGAGGAGCTGGACCGGATCACCGTGCCCACGCTCCTCGTCGCCGGCCGCGAGGACCCGGCGACGCCGCCCGCGCATCTGCGGGAGATCGCGGACGCGGTGGCCGGGGCGACACTCACCGAGATCGCGGGGGCCTCGCATCTCGCGCCCGCGGAACGGCCGGAGGCCGTGCTGGCGGCGCTGCGCGGGCACCTCGACGGGTACCCGGAGCGCGGGATGGAGGTGCGGCGCCAGGTGCTCGGCGATGCGCACGTGGACCGCGCCCAGTCCCGGCAGACCCCCTTCACGGCCGGGTTCCAGGACTTCATCTCCCGCTACGCCTGGGGCGAGATCTGGACCGATCCGACACTGTCCCGCCGCGAACGCAGCATGGTCACGCTGACCGCGCTGATCGCCCACGGCCACTACGACGAACTGGCCATGCACATCCGCGCCGCCCGCCGCAACGGCCTCACCCCGGACGACATCGGCGCCGTCCTCCTCCAGACGGCCGTCTACTGCGGGGTCCCGGCAGCGAACTCGGCGTTCGCGGTGGCGCAGAGGGTGTTGGCGGAGGAGGAGGGGCAGGGCTGAGAGGGCGCCGCGGGCCTGGACGCCGACCCATGGGATCCGGGCTGTTGGATCCGGGCCGTGGACCCCGGGCCGCGGACGCCCGGCCTGCTCCCGGTCGGCACACGCCCTATTCGAGCCGGCCGAGTTCCTCCCGAGCCCTCCTGGCCAGGCCGTCGGCGCCGCAGGACTCGGCCAGCGTCAGGCCCCGGTTGAGTTCGGAGACCGAGCGCTTGGCGATGCCGTGCTCGACACGGGCCGCGGCGTGCTCGTAGGCGGCGGGCGACGCCGCCAGATAGGTGACCGCCTGGGCGTAGAGCGAGACGGCCTTGCGGCCGGTGGCGAGGGACGCCTCGACGCGCAGGGCCTCGCCGATGGCGGTGTCCGTGCCGAAGCGTTCGGCACGGCGGCGGACGCTCGCGGCGAGTTCGGCCGCCCGGCGCGGGTCCTCGCCGGCCAGGGCCCGGGCGAGTGCGCCGCCCCAGGTGGCGGAGACGGTGTTGTGATGGCCCCGGGCCGCCGTCGCCTTCTCGGCGGCCTCCAGCTCGTTGATGCCTTCCTTGGTGCGCCCCACGGCGAGGAGCAGCCGTCCCCGTACGGACCGCGGTTCGGGCAGCACGATGGTGGACGGGTACGGCGGCGCGAAGTGGTACTGCTCGGCGACGGCCCAGGCCTCCTCGACGTGGCCGCGGACGAGCAGCGTGTCGACCAGGTTGCAGGTGGTGGTCCAGTACAGGGGCAGTCCGCGACCGACTCCCTCGGCCAGCACCAGCGACTGGCGCAGGGAGGCCTCCGCGTCCCTGAGGCGGCCCCGCATGCGATGTCCGAGCCCCACATAGGCGTGGGCCAGCGCGAGATGACCGCCGCTCCAGCCGGCGGACTCGTAGGTGCGCAGGGCTTCCGTGAAGAGGCTCTCGGCCCGGTCGAGGCGGTCCGCGTAGGCGTACGCGCTGGCCAGCATCAGGAGCAGTTCGATGCCCCACTCGGTGTCGGTCCAGCCGAGTCCGGGCGCGAGACGGCCGTTGACGAGGGCACGGTCGCAGAGTTCGACGACCTCCTCGGCGTTCTCGCCGCGGGTCATCGCGTCGAAGCCCCGGAGGATGAGCAACGCGCGTTCGGAGTTGTCCCGGCCGGTGCAGGTCGCCGCGAGGGCGGCGAGCTCCTGGGAGTGGGTCGGCGGGAGTTCCTCGCCGGCGTGGACGCCCTCCCACATGTAGCGCGCGGCCTGGAGACGCATCCGGGCGGGCCCGGGGTCCAGCCGCCCGATCTCCGCGTCGAGCGTACGGACGGCCTCGTGCAGCTGGTCGTTGTGGAGGAGCACCTGGGAGAGGCGGAAGACCGCGTCGACGCGCTCCGCGCTGTCGAGGCCCGGCTCGGCCAGTGCCGAGCGGAGGTACTCGACCGTGGTGGCGGGTGAGGTGAGCAGGGTGGCGCAGCCCAGTTCGTAGAGCACGCGGACCCGGACGTCCGGCTGCGGCGGCTCCTTCAGGGCCCGCTCCAGACAGCGGCGGGCGGCCTCGGGGGCGCCGACGGCCAGGTGTTCGGCCGCGGCCGCGCGCAACTGCTCGACCAGTTCGGCCTCGCCGTCGGGGTGCACCTCGATCAGGTGGCGGGAGGCCGCGGCGGCGCCGCGCCCGGATTCGGTGACGGCCGTCGCGGCGACGCCGTGGAAGGCGGTGCGGATGCCCGGCGGGATCGAGTCGTAGACGGCGGTCGCGATCAGGGGGTGGACGAACTCCAGGTCTCCGGCGTCCGCCTGGCGGTTGGCCCGGTCGGGCTCGGTGAGGATACGCGCCGAGGTCAGCAACTCGGCGCACTGCACGGCCGCGGCTCGGGGCAGGCTGGCGAGGCGAGCCACGATGTCGACGGTGATCCCGGTGTGCAGGATGGCCGCCGCCCACGCGAAACGCGTGGCCTCGACGCCGAGTTCCTCCAGGCGGGCGACGAGGCCGGTGCCGCGCGCCGAGCGGTTCAGGGCGCGCAGTTCGCCGGCCGAGTCCTCCACCGGTTCCAGTCCGCAGTCCTTCACCTTGGCGAGGAGTTCGACGGTGTTGTACGCGTTGCCACCGGTGACCGCCCAGACCTCGCGGCAGAACGGGTCGTCGGCATGCCGGCCGACCGTGGCACGGGTGAGCCCCGCGGTGGCCTTGGGGGTGAGGGCGTTCAGCGTGGAGACGGGGCGTGCCTTGGCGGCGATCCGGCTGAGATGGCGGGCGCGTTCGCCGGTGGCCTCGCCTGGGCGGCGGGCCACCACGACCAGGACGCACATCTCGGTCAGCCGGTCGGCCAGGGCGGACAGCCAGTGCAGCGTCTCCTGGTCGGCCCAGTGGAGGTCGTCGATCAGCAGCACGAGCGGCCAGGCGCGGCGCACCAGGCGGTTCACGGCGGCGACGAGCCCCTCGCACACGCCCTGCGGGTCCGCCTGGCCCTCACCGGGTTCGGCGAGCCCGAGGGCGGGTCCGGCGATGTCGTACCAGTCGCCCAGGTACTCGCGGGTCTCCTCCTCCATCAGCCCCATGAGTCCGGGCTGCAGCAACTGTCGTACGACGTTGAAGGGGACGGAGGTGACGGTCTCCCCGCCACGGGCGTACCAGACCCGGCAGCCCCGCTGCTCGGCGATCCGGCGGGCCTCGGTGAGGAGGGCGGTCTTGCCGACGCCCGCCTCGCCGGTGAAGACCAGCACGCTCCCGGGGGACGCCTTGTCGACGCACAGTTCGTCGATCGCCTCCGTGATGGCGGTGATCTCCGTGTCGCGCTCCCACAGGGAAGCCGAGGCTGCCGCGTCGGGCCGTGCCTCCGTCATTCCGCTACCTCCCCAGGCCGCCCGAACGATGCACAGGTCATTGAGCGTAGCCCCCTGAATGCCGAAGTGGAGGCGGGTCCGGGCACCTGTTGCCGGGTCGGGTGACACCGGGCGGCGGGCGGGCGACGCATCCGCGTGGCCACCTGCCCCGTTGGACATGACGATCAGTCAACTTCCCGTGGTCACCGGCCGGTTTCCCGGTTCTCCGGTGACGGCGGTTCCCCACCTCGAAGGAGACGGCATGCCCGCATCCGACCCCGGCCGGAGCCCCCGCCCCGTTCGCACCGGGCCGCCCCGTCGGGCCCTGTTCGCGGGGGCCGTGGGGAACTTCATCGAGTGGTACGGGTTCGGGGCGCACGGGTACTTCGCGACGGTCACCGCCGCGCGCTTCTTCACGCCGGGGGGCGGTGAAGCCGAGGGACTCGTGCAGACGTACGCCTCGTTCGCGCCGGCGTTCTTCTTCCGGCCGGTGGGCCGCCGGCCGGTCATGCTGACGGGCGCCCGCCACACCGGCGTGCTGGGATCGGTGGCTCCGGGCCGCCGGGGCCTCCCCTGCCCGGAGCGGAACACCGCGCACGGGCCGGGCGCGTGCGGGGAACGCTCGGCGCCGTCCGACGCCGCTCGGCCCCCGGTGCGGCTCGTCCTCGGGCGAGCGTCCGGACGAGGGCCTGGAACAGCTGACGGAGAACGCCCGTCCGACGGCCTCGGCCGACGGAGAGGCGGCGGGGAAGACCGACGGGCAGCAGAGCCGCTGGGCACGAATGTCCGCCCCTCTCATCCGGTTTTCACTCCGGCCTCATACGGTTGCCCCATGACGCAGGTGACTCCTCCCGGCTGGTATCCCGATCCCGGGCAGACAAGTGACGCGCCCGCCACCGAGCGCTGGTGGGACGGCAAGGCGTGGACGGACCAGGTCCGCCCCGCCGGCTCGGCCCCGGGGTTCGGTCCGCCGACCTACCCGCCGGGCGCCGCGGCCTACCCGCAAGGGCCCGGTGGCCACCCCGGATACCCCGGCCACCCCGGATACCCGGGCCCCGCCCCCGCCCCCAGGCGCGGCCTGCGCACCGGGATAGCCGTCGCCGTGGCCGCCGCGGTGCTGGCCAGCATCGGGGTGGGCGTGTACGCACTGACCAGCAACGACGGTGGCGGCGAGGGCAGTACGACGTCCCAGGGATCCGGCGGGCAGAACGGCGGGCGCGGTGACGACGGCGGACCGGGCGGGCCGGGCGGCGGCTCCGACGGGCAGGGCGGCCCCGGCGGCTCGGGCGGTTCCGGCGGACGGACGCCCGGACCGGACGGGTCGGAGCAGCCGCCGCAGGAGGACGGGTACGCCACCGACACCACCAGCGGCATCAGCATCCCCGTGCCCGAGGGCTGGCTCACCTCTCCACTGCAGGTCGGCGCGCAGGTCACGACCGAGGCGTCGTACAAGTGCCCGGCGGATCCCTCGAAGACGTGCACGCGCGGTGGCGCCTACTCGACCCCCGCCGAGCTGCTGAAGCTGAAGGCCACGACGGCCGAGGCCGCCGCCAAGGAGGACATCGCCCAGGCGGCCGAGGACGCCTACGGCAGCGAGGGCTACGGGAAGATCACCTCGCACGAGGAGCTGGCCTCCAAGGCGGTGACCGTGGCCGGCGAGAAGGGCTACTACGTCCGCTGGAAGGTGGTCACGGGCAAGGGCGACGACGGCTATGTCGAGTCGCTCGCCTTCCCCTCCCCCGCCGACTCCTCGCGGCTCGTCGTGGTCCGCTTCGGCATCGACGTGAGCGACAAGGCGCCCGAGCAGTCGGTCATCGACGAGATCACCAAGGGCATCAAGAAGGCGTCGATCAGCGGAGGCGGCAGCGGTCAGGACGTGTGAGGGGGCGTGCGCCGTAAGGCCGTGAGGACGGAAAGTCGGCCGGGTGGGATTCCTCTCCGCTCCAGAGGAACCCCACCCGGCCGGGGTTACGCGCCGCCCCCGTCCCCACGGTGCGGCGCGATCAGGTCGTCGTCCGGTCGACTCACGAACGGCGGCCTGAGCCTTATGAGAGACCGAGCGTGGGCAGCACGGCCGCTTCCATGAACTTGGTGATGTACGTCTCGTCCGCGTCCCGGCCCTCCAGGACCGGCCGGGCCCGCAGGACGCCGAAGATCTGCGCCGGGACGAACTCCAGCGCCGGGTGGTCCGCGGGAACCTCGCCCCGCGCCACTCCGCGGGCGATCATCGCCCGCAGCGCGTCGATCTCCGGCTCCACCAGCGCGTCGCGCAGGGCCGCCCGCAGCTCCTCGTCCTGCGCGACGGCATGGCCGAGGCCCTGGAAGAGGCGCCCCTCCAGAACGTAGCCCTCCCCGGCATGCCGGGCCACCTCGCGCAGGTCACCGGCGAGGGTGCCGGTGTCGATCCCCGCGCAGCGGACACTGCGGCGCGCGCGCAGCGCGGCCGCCACGAACTGCGGTTTCGTCCGCCACTGCCGGTAGAGCGTCGACTTGCTGCACCGCGTGCTCGCGGCGACGCCCTCCATGGTCACCGAGTCGTAGCCGCACTCACGGATCTGTTCGAGCACGGCGTCGAAGAACTCCAGCTCGCGCTCGGGCGTGAGCTTGGAGCGGCGCGAGGCGACGGCCGTTTCCGGCCCCTCCGCTGCCTGCGACGTCATGACTCCTGTCTCCTCCGGTCGTCCCCGTGCCGAAAGGCCTGCCGAAATGCCACTGTACCGGAACGGCTCCGTATCGGTACAGTGCCGTATCGATACCCCGCCGTTTCGGTACTCGACCGTATCGGTACACTCTCGTATCGGTACCAGAACGTATCGGTACTACGGCGTGTCGATCGACGTGCCGCCCAGGGAACCAGCGCCACCAGCGCCGTCAGTGAAAGGGCCGGGGATGGAATGCCGCACCGCGCCTGCGCGAGAGCCGGCCGCCGCGATACCGCGACCGCCCCTCGTCCGTGAGCTCCTGCTCGTCGCAGGGCTCTTCCTCGTCTACAAGTTCGGCCGGCTCCTGGCCAACGGCCATACCGCCGAGGCCTTCCGCAACGCCCACGACGTCTGGGGCTGGGAGCGCGCCCTGGGCCTGCCGGACGAGGGCTCCGCGCAGTCCGTGCTGCTGCACGGCGACACGCTGGTCCACATCGCGAACGTCTACTACGCGACCGTCCACTTCCCCGCCACCGCGGCCTTCCTGGTCTGGCTGTACCTGCGGCGGCCCGGGCACTACACACGGGCGCGGCGGGCCCTCGCCGCGCTGACCGCGGCGGCGCTGCTGCTGCACCTCGCGTTCCCGCTGGCCCCGCCGCGGATGCTGGACGGCGCGCACCTCCTCGACACCGGGCAGGTGTACGGGCCGACGGTGTACTCGGCGACGCCGGCGACCGACTCGCTGGCCAACCAGTTCGCGGCGATGCCCTCGCTGCACTTCGGCTGGGCCCTGATGGTCGCGGTCGGCCTGATCGGCGCGACCCGCTCCCGGCTGCGGTGGCTGTGGCTGCTGCACCCCCTGGTGACCCTGGTGGTGATCGTCGGCACCGCGAACCACTACTGGCTGGACGCGATCGTGGCCGGTGCCCTGCTGGCCGCCGTCCTCGCCGTGATCCAGCTCCCGCACCGGACGGCCACCACCGCCGGGCAGCGCTCCGGGGCCTTCGTGCCCGCCGAGGAACCGGTCCTGGTGGGAGCGGGACGATGAACGCCACCCTCGTCGCCGTCGCCCTGTCGCTGGTCTCCGCCGTCGCCTACGCGGCCGCCGCCGTGGCCCAGGAGCGGCTCGCCTCGCGCAGCGCCGACCCGGGCGTACGGCGGATGCTCGCCAGCGGTGCCTGGTGGAGTTCGGTCGCGCTCAACGCGGGCGCCGCGCTGCTGCACGTCGTGGCCCTCAAGTACGGCCCCCTGACGGTCGTTCAGCCGCTGGGCGCGCTCACCCTGGTGGCCGCGGTGCCGCTGGGGGCGCGGATGGCGGGGCGCCGGGTGACCTCGACGGAGTGGCGGGGCACCGCGCTCACGCTGGCCGGTCTCGCCGCGATCCTGATCGTCGCGTCCGGGTCGACGCCGGACGAGGTGCTGAGCCTTCCGGAGGCCGTCGCCGTGGCCGGGGCGACCGTCGCCCTGGTCGGGCTGCTGTCGCGGCCCGGTGCCAGGCCCGGGCTGCGCCACGCCGGTGCCTCCGGCATGACCTCGGGGGTCGCCTCCGCGCTCACCCAGACCGTCACGGTCGCGGCGACGGACCGCTCGGGGTCCCTCCTCGACATGGAGGTCGTCGTGGTGGCGCTGCTGGTCGCCGCGTTCGCGGTGGGCGGGCTGATGCTCTCCCAGACGGCGTACCAAGGGGGCCTGGGCGCCCCCCTCGCGGTCGTGACCCTCGCCAACCCGCTGGCCGCCGCCGTGATCGGCCTCGCCCTGCTCGGCGAGGGACTGCGGGGTGGGGCGGCGGGGGCGCTGCTCGCGGTGGCGGGGGCCGTGGTCGCCGCGCGAGGCGTGGTGCTGCTGACCCGGGCGACCCCGGAGGTCGCCATCCGGCCGATGGACCCCGCCCGACCGGACGGTCCCGCGCCGGCGGCCGAGGACCACCCTGTGGCGGCGGTCCTCGCCCTGGAGCCCCAGCACGCCCCGACGGAACCGTCGTTGCTGCCCCGCCGGCCCGGCTCCCCGGCACCCGGGCACCTCACCGCGCTCTGAGGCAGACGGGGGGCGGGAGGCGCTCGCCGACGCTCACAGGGTGCCGCCCGCGCCCCCTCAGGGGCGCGGGGAACCCGCGCGGTAGCCACATCCAGCCGGTGGCCGCCCGATCGCAGGTCCCCCGAGCCCTGAGCGCGCCCTACCTCGCCCCCAGCGCCGGATCACTCACCCCGGGCCGCCCGTTCTCCACGTGTCCGGCGAACCTCCGGAGGAAACCCCCCTCGGCGGTCACCGTCAGGTCGTACCAGCGGCGGGTGGACCGAAGGTCCACGACCTGCCGGACCTTCGCCCCGGCCCGCACCCGGACCGTACGGGCCCGGCCCCCGTACGCGCTCACGACCTTCAGCGTCACCGTCCCGGACCCCCGGTGGGTGAAGGTCAGCTCCACGTCGTCCCCGAGGTGGCGTGCGGTGACCTCGGGCCCACCCCCGGCCGTCCGCCCCGGTCCCGCGAAGACCCGCAGGAAGCCGTTCGGCCCGTGCACCGTCAGGTCGTGGGAGCCGCCGGAGGCCGCGGCGTCCCACGTGTCCGACACGGTCCGGCCCGCGCCGGTGGTGTACGTCCACGGCCCGTCCGTACGGTTCCCCGAGGTCACGAGGAACGCCGCGCCGGCCTTGGCGCCGGAGGCGAACGTGAGGGTGAGGGTGCCGGCCTTCGGGTCGGCCGAACCGTCCACCCGGGGCGCGTACTTCAGCGGCCGGGCGGGTCGCAGCCCCCGTTCCTGCCGCGGCATGCTCGGGTCCGCCGGCACGGTCGGCCGGTAGTCGGGGTGCCGCAGCCGGTCCGGTGGCTCGTACGCGTCGGTGTCCGGCAGCGCGACGGGCCGGCTGTCCTTGCGGGAGAAGTCGAACGCCGCGGTCAGGTCGCCGCAGACGGCCCGCCGCCACGGCGAGATGTTGGGCTCGCGCACCCCGAACCGCCGCTCCATGAACCGCAGGATCGAGGTGTGGTCGAGGGTCTCCGAGCAGACGTAACCACCCTTGCTCCAGGGGGAGACGACGAGCATCGGCACACGGGGGCCGAGGCCGTACGGACCGGCGACATGGGTCGCGCTGCCCGCGAAGAGGTCCGGGCCGGCGTCGACCGTCGACCTGCCGTGGGCCGCGTCGCGCGGCGGCAGCGGGGGCACGAGGTGGTCGAAGAAGCCGTCGTTCTCGTCGTACGTGATGAACAGGGCCGTCTTCGCCCAGACCGCCGGGTTGGAGGTCAGCGCGTCGAGGACCTGGGAGATGTACCAGGCGCCGTAGTTCGAGGGCCAGTTGGAGTGCTCGGAGAACGCCTCGGGCGCGGCGATCCAGGAGATCTGCGGCAGCCTGCCCGCCTGGACGTCGGCCTTCAGCCGGTCGAAGTAGCCGTCGCCGGCCTTCGCGTTCGTACCGGTGCGGGCCTTGTCGTACCAGGGGTCGCCGGGCTCGGCGTTCCGGTACTTGTTGAAGTAGAGCAGCGAGTTGTCGCCGTAGTTGCCCCGGTAGGCGTCGGCTATCCAGCCCCAGGATCCCGCCGCGTCCAGTCCGTCGCCGATGTCCTGGTAGATCTTCCAGGAGATCCCGGCCGCTTCGAGGCGTTCGGGGTAGGTGGTCCAGTCGTAGCCGACCTCGTCGTTGCCGAGGACGGGGCCGCCGCCCTTGCCGTCGTTGCCCGTGTACCCCGTCCACATGTAGTAGCGGTTGGGGTCCGTCGAGCCGATGAACGAGCAGTGGTAGGCGTCGCAGACGGTGAACCTGTCGGCAAGGGCGTAGTGGAACGGGATGTCGTCACGCGTCAGGTACGCCATCGTCGTGGTGCCCTTGGCCGGCACCCACCTGTCGTACTTGCCGCCGTTGTAGGCGGCGTGCCCGTCCGGCCAGCCGTGCGGCAGGCCCTCCAGGAACTGCATGCCGAGATCGTCGGCCTCGGGGTGGAACGGCAGCACGTCCTTCGTGCCGTCCCACTGGTGCCACACGCTCTTCCCGTTGTCCAGCGTCACCGGATGCGGGTCGCCGAAGCCGCGTACGCCTCTCAGCGAGCCGAAGTAGTGGTCGAAGGACCGGTTCTCCTGCATGAGGACGACGATGTGCTCGACGTCCTCGATCGTGCCGGAACGATGGTGCGCGGGCAGCGCCGCGGCCCGCTCGATGCTGGCCGACAGTGCGCTGAACGCCGTTGTGGCGCCCGCGACCTGGAGGAATCGCCGCCGGTTGACTTCAGGCATGGGTGGATGACCTCTTGTCCTGACGTGGTGCGTCGGATGTGACCTGCGCGCAAGGAATGGTCCAAGAGGAACGAACGGCGGGGAAGGGGCCGTGGCGCGGATGTGACGCGCCGGGGACCGCCGCGCGAACAGCGCCGGGCGGGCGCGCCACGGCCGGGCAAAGCGGTCCCGCCGTCCGGCGGACGCGGTATCGCCCGGTGCCGTGCGGCGGATACGGATCGGCGGCGATACGAGGTCTAAGGCTTGAGCACCGCCAGTACGTCGTCGAGCGAAACGTCGGTGGTCAGCCATGTCGGAACCCTCGAACGTCTGCCAGACACAGGACGCCGTCCCGTCCTCCAGGAGAAACCGATCGGTTTCCGCCCGCAAGTCCAAGCCGAACGTCCGCCGCGCCTGACGTGCGCCGGCAGAATCACCGGTCGGTTCCCTCGCCCACCGGCTCCAGCGCCGCTGACCAGCCCTTTCGCAGAGACGCTTCCGTCTGACGGAAGCCGCCTTGCGCGGTGACCGCGGCCGTCAGGACGCTGAGTCCAACCACGGCACGCGGGGCGAGGACGCCCCGCCGACAGGGACGGGAACCCCATGCCTCACATGACCGCCTTCGCCAGGAACCAGTGGTACGTCGCCGCCTACGCCGAAGAGGTCGGCCGTGAGCTGCTGGGTCGGACGATCCTCGGCGAGCCGCTCGTCTTCTACCGGACGGAGGAGGAGGGGACGCCCGTCGCGCTGCACGACCGGTGCGTGCACCGCCGGTACCCGCTCTCCAAGAGCGGGCTGGACGGGGACCGCATCGTGTGCGGGTACCACGGCTTCACCTACGACACGACAGGCGCGTGCGTGTACGTGCCGGGGCAGAAGCGCATCCCGCGGACGGCCCGTGTCGCCTCCTACCCGGTGGTCGAGCAGGACTCGCTGATCTGGGTGTGGATAGGCGACCCGGCGCTCGCCGACCCGCAGACCATCCCGCGCGCCAAGCACCTGGCCGCCCCCGGCTGGCTCACCGTGCGCGGCATGGAGCCGATCGACGCCGACTACGGGCTCCTCGTCGACAACCTGCTCGACCTGTCCCACGAGACGTATCTGCACGGCGGCTACATCGGCACCCCCGAGGTCGCCGAGACGCCGATCAACACCGAGGTCGACGAGGGCGCCGGTGTCGTGCGGGTGAGCCGGCACATGGACGACGCCGAGTGCCCGCCGTTCTACGCGAAGTCGACCGGCATCGAGGGGCGCATCACCCGCTGGCAGGACATCGAGTACTTCGCGCCGTGCCTGTACCTGCTGCACAGCCGGATCGCGCCGGTGGGAGTGGCCCCGGAGGCGGACGGCAGCGACCCGAACGGCTTCCACACCGAGATCACCTACGCGATCACCCCGTCCACGGACGGCAAGGTGTACGACTTCTGGATGGTCTCCCGGGACTGGGCCACCGACAACGACGAGGTCACCCAGTTCCTCAAGGGCAACAACCACACGGTCGTCATGCAGGACGTCGTCGCGCTGAACCTGCTCCAGGAGACGCTGGGCTCCGAGCGCACCGGCTACCAGGAGCTGAGCATCAACATCGACACCGGCGGTCTGGCCGCCCGCCGCATCCTCGCCCGCCTGGTCGAGCAGGGCGAGAAGCCGGTGGAGCCGGTCCTGTGAGCACGCCGCCCACCCTCCGGACGGGGGAGATCTACCGCATCGCCTGGCTGCCGGGCACGGACATCCTGCACGGCACCTGTCACTGCGGACGCGAGCACACCTCGCAGGACCCCATCGAGATGTGGGAGTGGATGCTCGCCCACCCCCAGGGACACGAGCCGCAAGGGAACAGCTCATGACCTCGTCCTCCACGTCGCCCGTCTACGAGGCCGAACTCGTCGTCGACAGCCGGGAGTTCGCCGCCGAAGGCGTCCTCGCCCTCACCCTGCGCCATCCGCTGGGCGAGGAGCTGCCGGCCTGGGAGCCGGGCGCGCACATCGATGTGCTGCTCGGGCCCGAGCTGGAGCGGCAGTACTCGCTGTGCGGCGACCCGGCGGACCGGCACACCTGGCGGATCGGGGTATTGCGGGAACCCGACGGGCGCGGCGGATCGGCGTACGTGCACACGGAGTTGGCGCGGGGCGACAAGGTCCGGGTGCGCGGGCCGCGGAACAACTTCACGCTGGAGCCGATGCCCCGCTACCGGTTCGTGGCCGGCGGCATCGGCATCACCCCCCTCCTGCCGATGCTGGCCGCCGCCGAGGCGGCTGGCGCCGAGTGGTCGCTGCTGTACGGCGGGCGCAGCCGCGAATCCATGGCGTTCCAGGAGGAGTTGGGCGCGTACGGAGACCGGGTGACGGTCGCCCCGCAGGACGAGACCGGGCTGCTCGACCTCGGGTCCGTGCTGGACGGACTGCCCGAGGACACCCTCGTCTACTGCTGCGGTCCCGGCGCGCTGCTCGACGCGGTCGAGCAGCGGTGCCCGGGCCGGGCGCTCCGGGTCGAGCGCTTCCGGCCCAAGGAGCAGGAGACCGGCCCGGACGCCGAGTTCGAGGTCGTGCTGGAGCGGACGGGCAAGACCGTCACGGTTCCGGTGGGCGTCTCCGTGCTCGACACCGTGCGCGCCGCCGGCGTCGAGGTGCTGTACTCCTGCGCCGAGGGCACGTGCGGGACCTGTGAGACGGACGTGCTGGAGGGCACCCCGGACCACCGCGACTCGGTCCTCAGCGAGGAGGAACGCGCGGCCGGGGAGACCATGCTCATCTGTGTGTCCCGCTGCCAGGGGTCACGGCTGGTGCTCGACCTGTAGGGGCGGCGTCGGAGCCGGGCGGGCCGGGGCGACGCCGGAGGTGACGGCTCGTGCCCGGCTCGCGGCCGTCCCGGTCGCGCACAGGTCGGCCTCGATCCGGGCGACCGTGGCGAGCAGTTGGGGCAGCAGATCGCGGCGGACCGCCTCCACGGAGGTGCGGCCGGCGTGGACGGGGATGTTCACGGCGGCCACCACCTCGCCGTCCCGGTCCCGGACCGGAGCGGCGACCGATCGGAGCCCCTCCTCCAGTTCCTGGTCGACCAGGGCGTACCCCTGCCGTCGTACGCGCCGCAGTTCGGCCCTGAGCTGGTCGGCGGAGGTGAGGGTGCGCCGGGTCAGGGGGGTGAGGTCGGCGCGGGCCAGCCGGGCGTCGATCTCCTCGTCCGGCAGATGCGCGAGGATCACCCGGCCGACCGAGGTGACATGGGCGGGGAAGCGGGTGCCGACGGTGATCGTCGCCGTCATGATGCGGCTCGTGGGCACCCTCGCCGCGTACACGATCTCGTCGCCGTCGAGGACGCACAGCGAGGACGACTCCCCGACCTGCGCGACGAGCCGCTCCAGATGGGGTTCGGCGAGGTCGGGCAGGGCGAAGCTCGACAGGTAGGCGTAGCCGAGTTCGAGCACGCGCGGGGTCAGCCGGAACAGCCGGCCGTCGGTGCGGACGTACCCGAGGTCGGCGAGCGTGAGCAGGAAACGGCGGGCGGCGGCCCGGGTCAGCCCACAGCTTCGGGCGACGTCGCTGAGCGTGCGGGCGGGGTGTTCCGCGTCGAAGGCCCGGATGACGGCGAGTCCTCGCTCGAAGGACCGGACGAAGTGCGGTTCGCGGGTTGCGCCGGACCGGTCTCGCTCGGGCATCGTCGCCTCCAGAAAGCCGCTCGAAAGGCCGCCGGGGGCCCGCTCGCCAACCACACGGAAGCCCCGCGGAATCCGCACGGGAACCGCACGAACGGAGCCTGGCACCTGCGTTCCGTACGCACGGGGGTGCGCTCTGCGCACGCTAGGAGCACGCTTCTGCGGCTGTCAACGTCCGCGCGCGGCAGGCCCATTGACCCGCCACCGGCGGCGTTCTACCTTCCCGATGGGCTTGACTCGGACGGCCCGGTCGTACGGCAGTACGGGCGCGGCGCGGCTGCGGCACGTCGTGCTGCGCTCGGCGAAGCCGCAGATCTTCGCGGGGCAACTCGAGAAGGGGCGACGGGCGATGGACGCCTTGCTCGACGTGGCGGGCCTCAAGAAGGTCTACGAGGGTGCCGGGCGGCGGGTGGAGGCGGTGCGGGACCTCACCTTCACCGTCGGCCCGGGCGAACTGGTGTGTCTGGTGGGCCCGTCGGGCTGCGGCAAGACGACCCTGCTGAAGTGCGTGGCCGGGCTGCTGAGGCCGACGGCGGGTGAGGTCCGCCTGGGGGGACGGCGGGTGGAGGGGCCGCCGCCGGGCATGGCGGTCGTCTTCCAGGAGTACGGGCGCAGCCTCTTTCCCTGGATGCGGGTCCGCGACAACGTCGAACTGCCGCTCAGGCAGAAGAAGTTCAGCAGGGAGCGGCGGCGGGGTCTGGTCGACGACGCGCTCGCCTCGGTGGGTCTGTCGGACGCTGCGGGCGCGTATCCGTGGCAGCTGTCCGGCGGGATGCAGCAGCGGGTCGCCATCGCCCGCGCGCTGGCGTACGAGCCGGAGGTCCTGCTGATGGACGAGCCGTTCGCGGCGGTCGACGCCCAGACCCGCGCCGAGCTGGAGGACCTCGTCCGGGGTCTGTGGCGGGAGCGGGGGATCACGATCCTCTTCGTCACCCACGACATCGACGAGGCCGTCTACCTCGGCGAACGTGTTCTGGTCCTGTCCGCCTCCCCCACGGTCGTCCAGCAGCGGCTCACCATCGATCTTCCGGCGGAGCGCGACCAGTTGCACACCCGGGTGGCTCCGCGCTTCGCGGAGCTGCGCAGCCGGGTGTACGAGGAGATCCAGGCGGCCAGACGGGGGGCCGCGCCGGACGAGGGTTGACCTCCGGCGCCGTCGGCGACCTGAACGCCGGCGGCGCCGGAGGGGGTGCGGCTCACCTCTCGGGGGAGGGCACCACGCTCAGGTGGGTCGACACGGCACGCCGGGGACGGCGGGCCCTGCGGATGGGGTCGCTCGGGCGGCCCACCTCGCGCAGGACGAGGGTCATCCGGTGGTAGCCCAGGTCGCGGAGGGTGTCGGGGGTCTCGCCGACGACCCGGCAGTGGGTGGCGCCCCAGCGCGGGTCGGGGTGGACCAGGGGGCGCACGGCGCCGTCGTGCCGCCCGGCGGCGGGGCCGACGGTGCGCAGCCAGTGCGGCAGGCCGTGGCGGTAGGCGGCGTCCATGATGGGGTCCTGGGCGATCTCCCGGCGGATGGACTGCAGGCCCCGGTCCTGGGGATGGCGTTCCACGGCGGCGGCGAAGTGGGCGAGCATCGGCAGGCACCAGCTGGACTCGTGGTCCCCGAGGACGGTGGCGGCGTCCGGGTGGAAGAGCACGAAGCGGAGGAAGTTGTCGTCCGGCATGGCCGTCGGGTCGGGTCCCACGCCGGTGAAGAGCGCCCGGAACGCGGCGTTGCTCAGCACGACGTCCCAGCGGTGGTCGAGGACGACGGACGGGAACAGGACGGAATCGAGCAGTACGGCGTAGTCCTGGAGGTACGCCTGTGCTTCCTGGGCTTCGAGAGTGTCGGGGACGGGCCGCGGTACCGACCGCTGCCCTCCTGCCTGATACGCCATCGGGAGGTCCACCCCTCTTGCCTATGCGGCCTTCACGCGGCTCCTTGATCCTCCTGCCCCCGGCGGAGGCGTGTCAACTATCGTGGCATTCGACGACGGTTGACGGCTGAATCTCGCCACAGTTGTGGCGAGACCTGGATGTGAGTTCGACGGAACCGCTAGTCTCCCCGCAGTTCACGGTGTACTTGCCGGGACCAGGGTCTCGCGCCAGGCTTGGATCCACGGATTCCGCAGTACCGCGAAATTGGCCTGAGAGAGACGTAGGAGATCTGTCGGTGACGGATGGCTTCGAGGTTCCGGACGCCGCGGCGACGGTTCTGCTGCCGGCCGTCGTGGCCCGTGTCACCGCGCTGGCGGACAAGTTGCGCGTGGGGCACGCGGAGGTCTTCGACACCCGGCGGCTCTCGGTGGCCTCGGGTGTGCCGGAGGCGGTCGTGAAGGCCCTGCTGAGTGGTCGGCGCGCCGGTGAGCCGGACGTCCAGGCCCGCTTTCTGCAGCGCCTGGACCTGCTGCGACGCACCCGGCTCAAGCCCAACGGCCGCAAGTACACCCAGCAGGAGATCGCCGACGGCGCGGGGATGTCGCGCCAGCAGGCGGGCGCCCTGATCAACGGTGACCGGCGCCCGACGATGGAGCACTGCGACGCCATCCAGCGCTTCTTCAGAGTGCACGCCGGTTTCCTCACCGCCGAGGATCCCGAGGCGCTGGCGAGCGCCCTGATGCGGACCGAGCAGGAGCTCCTCCAGCAGCTCGCCGACCGCGAGCGCGCGGCGGCCGAGGCAGCCGACGACCCGTTGCAGCGGCTGCTCCAGAACCACGGTGTGCGTTCCATCGCCTGGCGGGCGGCGCAGCTGCCCACCGACCAGCACCGCGACAAGGTCGCGGAGTGGTTGGACATGCTGCTGGAGAGCGTCAAGCGGCCCGAGTCCTGACCGGGGGAGATCTGTGGGCATCGGAAAGGAAATGCGCCGTCTGTGCGGCGAGTTGGTCGGCGAACTCACCCTGCCGGCACCGGCGGACCCCGCCGACCTCTACAGCGCCCTGTGCGACGCCATGAGCAGACGCCGCGGCCGCCCCGTCCACTACCGCACCGCCGCCTTCCCACCCGGTACGGCCAGCGGGCTGTGGCTGGACATGGCCGAACAGGACCTGGTCGTCATCGAGGAACGCACTGCGCCCGACCACCAGTTGGTGATCCTCGGTCACGAGCTGTGGCACATGCAGGCCGGGCACTGCGGGCAGCACGTGGACGGTGCCGCCGTCGCCGCGCGCTTATTGAGCCAGGACGCCGATCTGCGGGAGACCGTGCTGAGGGTCGCCGCCCGGACCCGTTTCGACCTGTCCGACGAGCAGGACGCCGAGAGCTTCGGACTGCTGCTGGCCAGCAAGTGCCGTATGTGGCTGGCTGGTTCGGCACTGCGCGGGCCGGTGCGCCGCGACCACCTGGCGGGCCGCATCGGGGCCTCGCTCGGCTACCGCGGGCCGCAGGGCTGAGCGGCCCCGGAACGCCGAGACGCCGAGAACGCCGAGAAGGCCGAGAACGCCGAAGACATGGACGGGTCCAGCTACTACATTCCGGCCGTCGCGATGACGATCGCGCTCGCCCTCAAGACGCCCGCGCTGCTGCGGAACTGGGGCGATCCGCTGATCAGATCCGTGTGCGCGCTGATGACGCTGGCCGCCCTGGTCTTCTGCTTCGCCGCGCCGCCGACGATCATCGAACTCAACCGCGTCACCGGCGTCACCAACGTCTCGGCCGCCGTGGTCTATCTGCTGCTGAGCGCGTTCAGCGGCTCCTGTCTGGTGCTGATCACCAACTGGCGCGGCGGCCCGCCGGAGACGACCCGCCGCCTCTCGCGCCGCTGGATCGCCGGGTACGGCGCGGTGTGCGCGGCGATCGTGGCGCTGTTCGTGCTCGGCGACGCCCCCGTGGAGCGGGTGCGGGACTTCGACACGTACTACGCGGGCGCCCCGTTCCTTCGCGAGATGATCGTGCTGTACCTGACCGGGTTCATGGTCGCGGGTCTCGCGATGAACGTGATGTGCTGGCGCTGGGCGCTCCAGGTCCGTGGATGGCTGCGCGCCGGGCTGCTGATCATCGCGTTCGGATTCCTGCTCAACGTCCCGTTCGCGGGGGTCAAGCTGATCGCCGTGGTGGCCCGCTGGCAGGGCGGCGACCTGGACTACCTGAGCACGTACGTCGCGCCCGTGCTGTCGTCCGTCGGTGCGCAGGTCTGCGCGGTCGGCTTCTGTCTGCCGCTGGCCGGAGAGCGCCTCGGCGACTCCTGGACGGTGTGGTCCATGTACCGCCGGCTCGGCCCGCTGTGGCGGGAGCTGCGCCCCGTCTGGGCCCAGGCGAGCCACGAGGTGCGGATCTCCTGGTGGGCGCCGGCCCGGCTGCAGATGACCCAGCGCGAGTCCGACATCCACGACGGCATGCTCAGCCTGTACCCGTACTTCGACGCGACGGTGCGGGCCAAGGCGTACGACGCGGCCGTCGCGTCGGGTTCGGAGCCCGTCCAGGCGCGGGCCGAGGCCGACGCGGCGATGGTGACGGCGGCGGTGCGGGCGAAGGCGGACGACCCGGAGGGCCGGGTCATCAGCTCGGCCACGGCCGACGCCCCCGCCCCGCCGGCCGAGAACCCCCGTGACCTCGTACGGATGTCCATCGCCCTGCGTCAGTCACCCGTCGTAGCGGCCGCCCGCGAATGGGCCGCCGCGACCAGGTCAGGAAGCGACTTCCATGAGAGAACCCGTTAGCGGCCCGCGCGACACCGCGGTCACGACTCCCCGGCGTGCCGTCGTCGTCGGCGCGGGCCTGGCCGGCCTGCTGGCCGCCGCCGCGCTGCGCGACCACGCCGAGGTCACCGTCGTCGAACGCGACGCGCTGCCCGAGGGCCCGGAGCCCCGCAAGGGCGTGCCCCAGGCCCGGCACGCCCATCTGCTCTGGTCCGGCGGGGCCCGGGCGATGGAGGAGCTGCTGCCCGGGGTCACCGACGCCTGGCTGGCGGCCGGCGCCCGGCGCATCCCGTTGCCGACCGGGCTGGTGGCCCTGTCGCCGCAGGGCTGGTTGCGCCGCTGGCCGGAGATGGAGTTCATGATCGCGTGCAGCCGCGATCTGCTGGAGTCGGTCGTCCGCGCCCGGCTCGTCGCCGACGACCGCGTCACGGTGCTGGAGCGCACCGAGATCCTCGGCCTCGCGGGCGACGCCTCCCGGGTCACGGGCGTCCGGGTCTCCTCCGCCGACGGCGAGGAACGGGTGCTCACGGCCGATCTGGTGGTGGACGCCGCCGGGCGCGGTTCGCGGGGCACGGCCTGGCTGGACGCGCTCGGGGTGGCGCCCGCGCCGATGGACGAGGTCGACTCCGGACTCGTGTACGCGAGCCGGATCTTCCGGGCGCCGGCGGGCACCGAGGAGTACCCGGTGGTCAATGTGCAGCCGGACGGGTCGCAGCCCGTGCCGGGGCAGAGCGCGACGCTGGTGCCCATCGAGGGCGGGCGCTGGCTGGTGACGGTGTCGGGCACCCGCGGGGGCCAACCGACCGCGCAGACCGAGGAGTTCGAGGCGTTCGCGCGGAACGTCCGGCACCCGGTGGTGGGCGAGCTGATCTCCCGCGCCGAGCCCCTGACGGACGTCGTGGTCACCCGCAGCACGATCAACCGGCGCCGCTTCTTCGAGAAGGTCTCCGGCTGGCCCGACGGCTTCGTCGCGATCGGCGACTCGGTCGCCACGTACAACCCGATATACGGCCACGGCATGTCGGTCGCCGCGCAGAGCGCCCTCGTGCTGCGGGAGAAGGTCGCCGCGTTGGGCCTCACGGCGCCGGGGCTGGCGCGCCGGGTGCAGAAGGCCGTGGCGACGCCGGTGACCCTGGCGTGGGAGCTGGCCACGGGCACCGACATCCGTTACCCGGAGGCCATCGGGAAGCGGCCGAACGCGGTGCAGAGGCTCTTCGGGCGTTACGTGGAGCGGCTGATGCGGACGGCGCTGGGCCGCCCCCTGGTCTTCAGGCCGTACCTCGGCGTGGTCACCCTCACCGCGCCGATCGGCGCCCTCGTCCGCCCCGAGGTGGTCCTCGCGGTGCTGCGCGGCCCGGTCAAACCCCCTTTGACGGAACCGCCGCTGACGGAGGATGAGCGCAGGACGGTGCTGGGAGCGGGCTCCTAGCGGGCTCCTAGGGCGACTTCCGCGCGCGGGAGAGCGGGATTGTCAGTGGTGGACGGCAAGCTGGGAGGGTGCCGCCCGTGTGCCGGGGCGGGCACGGAGTTTCGCCGATCCGACCAGGGGAGAGCCGTTCGATGCCGACCGCCGTACTGACCGACCGCGAGCGCGCCGCCGTTCAGGCCTATCTGCGGCTGCTGGGAACCGTGCGAGCAGCGTTCGACGGGCCTTTGGAGTCCCGCCGACCACCCGTGGTGCCGCCCGCCGCGCTCGCCGAGGCGGAGCAGGCGCTGGCGGCGGCGGGCCTCTCGGGCAACGAGGAGGAGTTCTTCGCACTGCTGAGGAGCTGGTGCCCGGAGGTGTGAGCGCGCGGGCGGGGCGGTCCGCCGGGTCTCCTCCGGCGGAACCGCGGCTTTTCTAAAGCAGGCCCTCGGTCAGGTACATCCCGGCGGCCTGGTCGACCAGTTGTCGCAGGGCCGGGAGGTAGGTCTCGTCGCCGCCCAGTTCGTCGAGGACGCGGTGCGCGTCGTCGCGGAACGCCGTGAGGTCCTTCTCGAAGCGCCGGAGCACGGCGGGGGCGAGGAGAGTCGCGCGGAGCCGGGCGCGGGCCGGTGCGGAGTCGCGCGCGGCACGCCCGAGTTCCGCGACCCGTGCCCTGGATCCGGGGGACGTCTCCTCCAGGGCGCAGGCGAGGAGATAGGTGACCGTGCCGTTGCGCAGGTCCTCGTCGCGGCCGGAGAGCAGGTCCTCCTGGTCGTTGAAGAGCTGCCAGAGGATCCCGAAGACATCGCCGAACTCCCGCCAGAGTTCGGTCCGTTCGGTGCCCGCGCCGGAGAGGATCGCGGCCATGGCCGTGATCATTGCGAAGGGGGCGCCGGACTTGCCGCGATAGGCGGCCACGACCGCGTCGCGGGAGGCGTTCGCCGGGTCGCCGCGCAGATCGCGCAGCTGGCCCTCCACGGCGTCGATCCAGCAGTCGACGATCTCCCGGGTGAGGGCGTTGCGCACCGCGTCCGGCACCGGCTGGGCCTGAACGACCCTGATGGGCAGGGCCTGTCCGCTGAGGACGGAGGCCAGCAGTGCCTCGTCCGTGCCGAGTCCGGCGGGGGTGTGCGCGCCGTGGCCGTCGGCCAGGTCGTCGAGGTAGCAGGCGGAGGTCCACCACAGGACGTGCACGGCCGACAGGGGGACGGCCGGTCCGGGGACGCCGGTCTCACAGGCGTGCACGAGGAGGGGGAGCACGGACAGCGGGTATTTCATCTGCTGATGGCCCAGCAGCCCGGATAGGGATCTTCGGACCGCCGCGGTCGACGGCCCGAGGCTCTCCAGGGCGCCGACGATCTCCGCGTCGATGTCGGATGCGACCTGTCGGTGCAGTTCGGTGTAGGTGAGGGTGGTCATCCGGCGTCCTCGTCCGCTGCGGGAAAGGGGACCGGGACCGCCGTCGCCAGCAGCCCGCCCCGGACGGTCCAGCGCCCGTCGAAGGTGTCGACGCGACGGCCGTCCACCACCGGTCCGGGGACGAGGAGTCGGGCGCGCAGCGCGCCGGAGCGGCCGTCGGGGCCGACGGTCAGCTCGATGTCGGCCTCCGAGAAGTCCAGCCACCGCCGGGTGAGCGGGAACCACGCCTTGTAGACGGACTCCTTGGCGCTGAAGAGCAGCCGGTCCCAGTGGACCGCGGGGTGGTCGGCGGTCAGCCGGCGCAGCCGTGTCTCCTCGGCGGGCAGGGCGATCGCCGTCAGGACGCCCTCGGGCAGGACGTCGTGGGGTTCGGCGTCGATACCGAGGGAGGCGAGGTCGACGGCGCGGACCAGCGCGGCGGCGGCGTACCCCTCGCAGTGGGTCATGCTGCCGGTCAGTCCGTCCGGCCAGCCGGGGGCGCCGCGCTCGCCGGGCACGATCGCCCGTGGGGCGACCCCGAGCTTCTCCATGGCCCGCCGGGCGCAGGCACGGACGAGGGTGAACTCGCGGCGCCGCTTCTCCACCGCCCGGGCCACGACCGCCTCCTCCTCGGGGTACAGCTCGATCCCCTCGACGGCGGCGGCCGCTTCATGGGCGTGCGCCTCCACGACCACGACCGCTCCCGGGAGCAGTTCCTCGATCACCGGCTCCGACCTCCATCGGCAGAATGCGGCGCAGCCTGCCCGGGGGTTCCGGGCGCGGTCGCCACTCGCGGGGGTATCCCACGGACACCTCTTCGAAGCGGACCCCGTCCAGCCAGGTGGTCCGCGGGATGTGCAGATGGCCGTAGACCATGACCTCGACGTTGAACCGCCGGTGCCAGTCGGCGGTCAGCTCCGTGCCGCACCACATGGCGAACTCGGGGTACCACAGGACGTCCGTGGGGTGCCGGTCCAGCGGGTAGTGGTTGACCAGCACCTTCGGCAGCTCGGCCGGCAGTTCGGCGAGCCTGCGTTCGGTCTCCGCGACACGGGCGTGGCACCAGGCCTCACGGCTCGGGTACGGGTCGGGGTACAGCACGTGCTCGTCGGTGCAGACGATCCCGGTGCCGTGCGCGTAGGCGAGTCCCGCCGCCTTGGTGGCGCATCCCTCGGGCAGGAAGGAGTAGTCGTACAGCAGGAACAGCGGCGCGATCACCACCGGGCCGCCGGGGCCCTCCCAGAGGGGGTACGGGTCCTCGGGGGTGACGACGCCCAGCTCACGGCAGAGGGCGACGAGATGGTCGTACCGTTCGACGCCCTTGTGGGGGACGGTCTCGCTGGGGTGGGTCCACAGTTCGTGGTTGCCGGGCACCCAGACGACCTTGGCGAAGCGGTCGGCGAGGGTGCTGAGCGCCCAGCGGATGTCGGCGACCTTCTCGGAGACGTCACCGGCGACGAGCAGCCAGTCGTCGTCGGTCTCGGGGCGCATCCGCTCGACCAGGGCTCGGTTCTCCAGATAGCCGATGTGCAGATCACTGACGGCCAGCAGATTTCCGTGACGGCCGACCCTCGACTCCACCCGTGCTCCCTTCCGAACACCGAACATCAACACGAGAACACAGGTGCGCGCCCGTGGACAAGACCGGCCGGCCGCGCGGGGGCGGACGGCTCCCGGCGCGCCCGCCCCACAAGGATTAACACGCGCGTGACAGAAACATGGGCCCCGGTGGCCGTATGATCCGTCCTACACCACCGCCACGCCCCTCCTTCGCGTACGGCGGTTCGGCGTACCTCCATCCCCCCTGGCCGGGCACGGCCTGCTTCGCCCTGCCCGCGAACCCTGGAAAGGCGGCCTGCATGGTCTCTCGCGTACGCGTCTGGCTCAACCGCACGTACGCGGAGAATGTCTTCTTCATGGATCAGCTGCGGCATAATCCGCACGCTCGTCCGGTGGAGATCCATGCCACGCACGGCGACGCCGACTCCCCCGTCCTGGCCGCCGCCGACACCGCCGACCTGGAGCCCGAGGGCCTCTCCCCCGCCGCGTACGTGGAGTACGCGCTCGACCAGTGCGCCAAGCGCGGTATCGACGTGTTCGTGCCCCGGCTGCACCAGGCGGCCCTCGCCGCGCACCGCGAGGAGTTCGCCGCCGTCGGGACGGCCCTGCTGGCGCCGACCGCCTCGGCCATCGAGGTCTTCGAGGACAAGGTGACCGCGTACGAGGCGGTCCGGGAGCACGGGGTGCCGGTCCCGCCGTGGTTCCGGGTCACCGACGCCGACGAACTGATCGCCGCCGTAGAGGAGTTGGAGGCCGACGGGCACAGGGCGTGCTTCAAGCCGGCGTCCGGTGCGGGCGGGGTGGGCTTCCGTGTCGTCACGCGCACCCCCTTCTCGCTCGAACATCTCAGTGGCTTCCCGAGCCCGTACGTCCAGCTCGACATGGTCGTGGAGGCGGTACGGGCGGCCGAGGAGCCGGTCGACTGGATGGTGATGCCGCGGCTGGAGCAGCCGGAGGTGTCCGTCGACTGCCTCACCGGCCCCGACGGACGGGTCCGGATGGCCGTGGGCCGCACCAAGAACGGCCGGCGGCGCGGGTTCACGCTCCACCCGGCGTGGATCGAGCCGGCGCGGCGGATCGCGGAGCGGTTCGGGCTGCACTACCTGACCAACATCCAGTTCCGGATGTACGGCGACGAGCCGGTCCTCATGGACATCAACACGCGCCCGGCGGGCGGGCTGCACCAGCTGGCGCTGTGCGGGATCAACGCGCCGTGGGCCGCTGTGCGGTTGGCGCTCGGCGAGGAGCCGGGGGATGTGCTGCCGACGCGGCTGGGGCAGGACTACACGGTGGTGTCGGGGCCGCGGCCGGTGCGGCCGGTGGCGTTGCCGCACCAGGTGGCCGAGGTGCCGGTGGCCGAGGTGGCGGTTGCCGAGGTGGCCGTTGCGGTGGATGCGCGGCCGGTGGCTGTCGCGCCGCCGGTGGCGTGCAAGCCGACCGCCGCGGACCGGCCCCTCGCCGTCTGAGCCACCAGGGGCTGTGCCCCTTCGATCCCCACCTGCGGGTCCGGTGGGGCTTCTCGCGCAGTTCCCCGCGCCCCTGAAAGGCCTGCGGCCCTTCCACAGGGGCGCGGGGACGGCGTTCAGCCTTGATGCTTCCCGGGACGCGGGGTCACCGCTTCCCCACCGCCAGCCGCAGGGTCTGCACCTCGAACGGGCGCAGCGTCACCGGGACGCCGTCGCCGTCCGTGGCCGCCTCCGACAGGGGGCGTTCCAGCAGGTCGGTGATCTGGGCCCCGGCCAGCGGGAATCCGGTGCGCAGAACGCCCCGGGCCCGGCCGCCGCTCGACTCGTAGATCCGGACCACGACGTCGCCCGAGGCGTCGTCGGCGAGCTTGACCGCCTCGACGGTCACACCGTCGCCGTCGACGGACACGACCGGCTCGGGGGCGCCCGCCGCGTCCGCGACGCGCAGCGGCAGGTTGAGGGCGTAGCCCTCGGCGACCGCGTCCTCGATGCTCGCGCCGGGCAGGAGCGAGTAGGTGAAGCGGTGCTTGCCCTGGTCGGCCTCGGGATCCGGGATGCGCGGGGCGCGGACCAGGCTGAGGCGGACCGTGGTGGTCGTACCGCCGTCCTCGCGGACCGTGCGGGAGACGTCGTGGCCGTACGTCGAGTCGTTGATGACCGCGACGCCGTAGCCGGGTTCGCCGACGTGCACCCAGCGGTGGCCGGAGACCTCGAAGCGGGCCGCCTCCCAGCTGGTGTTGGTGTGGGTGGGGCGCTGGATGTGGCCGAACTGGATCTCGGCGGAGGAGTGGGCGGCGCGGACGTCGATCGGGAAACCGGCCTTGAGGAACTTCTCGGCCTCGTGCCAGTCGATGTCCGTCTCGAAGTCGATCCGGGGGCTGCCGGCGCGCAGGGTGATCGTCTGGGTGATGCGGGAGCCCTTGCCGAAGGACCGCTCCACGCGGATCGCGCCGAGCAGGGGGTCCTCCTCGACCACGGTGATCGACTCGGGCTCCAGCAGGTCGGTGTAGCGGTTCCTGTAGTGCTTGTCGACGTCCCAGGCGTCCCAGTAGTTCGGGAGGTCGGTGTGCAGGCGGAGCAGGTTGCCCGTGTCGCCGAGCACCTCGCGGTCGGCACGCAGGTCGCGCACGGAGGCGAGGGTGCCGTCCTCGGCGATCTCCACCCGGACCAGGCCGTTGTCGAGGACGCGGCCGGAGACGGTGACGGGGTGCGGGGCCTCGGCGGGCGCGAGGGGCGCGCTGCCGTTCGCGGGCACCGTCACGTAGGCCGGGGCGCCCGTGGAGGTGCGGACCACCTCGGCACGGTCGCGGGGGCTGGTGTTGAACACCCGTGCGTCGCCCGCGCCGAGCGCCGCGACCGCCTGCGCCGTCAGCTCCTCCAGTTCCTTCGCCACCCGGGCGTACTCCGCCTCGGCCTCGCGGTGCACCCAGGCGATCGAGGAGCCCGGCAGGATGTCGTGGAACTGGTGGAGGAGGACCGTCTTCCAGAGGCGGTCGAGCTTCTCGTACGGGTAGGTGTACTCCGGCGCGTGGAGCGCGGCCGTCGTCGCCCACAGCTCGGCCTCGCGGAGCCGGTGCTCGCTGCGGCGGTTGCCCTGCTTGGTGCGGGCCTGGGAGGTGTACGTGGCGCGGTGCAGCTCCAGGTACAGCTCGCCGTTCCAGACGGGGGCGTCCTCGTACTCGGCGCGGGCCTTGGCGAAGAACTCGTCGGGGTGTTCGACGACGACCTTCGGGGAGCCCTCCAGGTCCGCGAGGCGGCGGGCCCGTTCCATGATCTCGCGGGTGGGGCCGCCGCCGCCGTCGCCCCAGCCGAAGGGGGCCAGGGAGCGCGTACCGGCGCCCTTCTCCTGGTAGTTGCGGACGGCGCGGTCCATCTCCTCGCCGCTGAAGCGGGCGTTGTAGGTGTCGACCGGCGGGAAGTGGGTGAAGATGCGGGTGCCGTCGATGCCCTCCCACCAGAAGGTGTGGTGGGGGAAGCGGTTGGTCTGGTTCCAGGAGATCTTCTGGGTGAGGAACCACTCGTTGCCGGCGAGCTTGGCGAGTTGCGGGTAGGAGGCGTTGTAGCCGAAGGAGTCCGGCAGCCAGACGCCCTTGGTCTCGATGCCGAAGTGCTCGATGAAGAACCGCTTGCCGTGGACGAGTTGGCGGGCGATGGCCTCGCCGCCGGGCAGGTTGCCGTCGGACTCGACCCACATGCCGCCGACCGGGACCCACTGGCCCTTGTCGACGGCCTTCTTGATCCGCTCCCACACCTGCGGGTAGTTGTCGCGCACCCACTCGTACTGCACGGCCTGGGAGCAGGCGAAGATGAAGTCCTCGTACTCGTCGGCCAGCGCGGTGACGTTGGAGAAGGTGCGGGAGGTCTTGCGCTTGGTCTCGCGGATGGGCCAGAGCCAGGCGGAGTCGATGTGGGCGTGGCCGACACCGGAGATGGTGTGGGCGCTGGCGTGGGCGGGCTTGGCGAGGACCGGGGCGAGGATCTCGCGGACGGCGGTGGCGCTGCCGGAGACGTCGTCGAGGTCGACGGCGTCCATGGCGCGGTCCAGGGCGTGCAGGATCTCGTGGCGGCGGGGCTCGTGCTCGCCGAGGTGGACCATCAGCTCGCGCAGCACCTGGAGGTCCAGGTCGAGGTGGAAGACCTCCTCGTCGAGGACGGCGATGTCGGCGCGCCGGAAGGTGTAGAGCGGCTTGTCGCCGGCGGTGAGGATGTCGCCGAGCGGGGTGATCTTCGAGAAGTTGTCGGCGAGGATGTCGGGGTTGGAGGCGGCCTCGACCAGGTAGTCGACGCTCTCGCCGCCGCGTACGGGGTTGCCGATCGGGACGTACTGGTTGAGCGGGTTGACCGCCTTCAGCGGGGTGCCGTCGGCGAGGTGGACCAGGGCCTCGGCCTGGTTGCCGGGCCAGTCGCCGACGAACCCGAGGTCGATGACGGCCTCGACGCGGCGGCCCGCCCATGTGGCGGGGACCTGTCCGCGCATCCGGAACCAGGTGGTGCCCCACGGCGGGCCCCAGGGGGTGTCCATCGCGAACGGGGTGTACGAGGCGGCCGCGGCCTCCTCGAAGGGGACCGGCTCGCCCGGCGCCTGCCAGGCCTCGACCTCGAAGGGCACGGAGGCCGCGTAGACGGCGGGCTTGACACGTTGGGTGTGGACGCGCTCTACGCGTTCCTCGATCCGGCGGCGTTCGTCATGCATGAGAGGTCTCCAGAGAGGGTCGTGCGGGAGCGGGTGGTACGGGGGACGGCTCCGGAAAGCGCTTTCTGGGCGGGAGCCTACTTCAGGTAGTCCAGGCCAGGGTGCACGGCCGTGTAGCCCTCGACCAGACGGCGGGCCACGTTCACCGAGTCCACCAGAGGGTGCAGGGCGAAGGCCTTCACCGCGGTCGTCCGGGAACCCGCCTCGGCCGCCGCCAGGACCTCGCGCTCGACCGCCTTGACCGCGCAGACCAGGCCGGTGGCGTGGTCGGGCAGGGGGGAGACGTGGACCGGGTGGGCGCCGTTGGCGTCGACCAGGCAGGGCACCTCGATGACGGCCTCGGTGTCGAGGGTCGAGAGGGTGCCCTTGTTGCGGACGTTGAGGATGAGGGTGGTGCGCTCGTCGCGGGCGATGGCCCGCATCAGGGCGAGGGCGACCTTCTCGTAGCCGCCGGAGAGGTCGTCGGCGTCGCGTTCGCCGGCGCCGGCGGTCTCCCGGTTCTCCGCCATGTAGGTGGCCTCGCGCTCGGCGCGGGTGCGGTCCCAGGCCTTGAGGGCGTGGGCGTCGGGGCGGCGCATCTCCTCGTAGAACTGGGCCTGCTGCTCCTTGAGGAAGGCGCCGCGGGTCTTCTCGACGGCCTGGTAGGCGCGGACGGCCTCGCGGTTGAAGTAGTAGTAGTGCAGGTACTCGTTGGGGATCGCGCCGAGGGACTGGAGCCAGTCGACGCCGAAGAGCTTGCCCTCCTCGAAGGAGCCGAGCAGGTCGCGGTCGGCGAGCAGGCGCGGGAGTTCGTCGCGGCCGGCGACGTACAGGCCGCGGACCCAGCCGAGGTGGTTGAGGCCGACGTAGTCGATCCAGGCCTCCTTGGGGTCGGTCACCCCGAGGACGCGGGCGATCCGGCGGCCGAGGCCGACGGGTGAGTCGCAGATGCCGATGACGCGGTCGCCGAGGTGGCGGGACATGGCCTCGGTGACCAGACCCGCCGGGTTGGTGAAGTTGATGACCCAGGCGTCGGGGGCGAGGCGGGCCACGCGGCGGGCGATGTCGACGGCGACCGGGACCGTGCGCAGGCCGTAGGCGATGCCGCCCGCGCCGACGGTCTCCTGGCCCAGCACGCCTTCTGCCAGGGCCACGCGCTCGTCGTTCGCGCGGCCCTCCAGGCCGCCGACGCGGATCGCGGAGAAGACGAAGTCGGCGCCGGTGAGGGCCTCGTCGAGGTCGGTGGTGGCGGTCACCTCGGGGGCGTCGGGGACGTCGGCCGCCTGCTCGGCGAGGACGCGCGTGACGGCGGAGAGCCGCTCGGTGTCCAGGTCGTGCAGGACGACATGGGTGACCCGGCCCTCGGCGCGGTCCCCGAGGAGCGCCCCGTACACGAGGGGCACCCGGAATCCTCCGCCGCCCAGAATCGTCAGCTTCACGCAACTACCACCTTTGCCGATCGTGCATGTGTGCGAGTCCGCATGCGCGGGCCCCGCGGAACCCGCCTGCCCGGGGCCGCCCGGAAAACGACGGGGCGGGCCGGCCCGGACCCGACCGGGCGAGGTCGCCCGGACCCGGATTCCCGGGCCCTGCCAGGGCCGAACTCCGGGCGCCTTACGGGGCCGAGCGCACCGACCCGGTCGAGACGAGCTGACCAACCCTGCCGAGACCGGCCGACTCGACCCGCCGAGGCCGGGCTTGCCGACCCCGGT
>NZ_JBVISJ010000004.1:38530-508567 GCF_055575575.1 Streptomyces sp. NPDC034049 | reverse complement strand
GGGCGCCTTCCGGAGCAGAGCGCACCGACCCGGTCGAGACGAGCTGACCGACCCTGCCGAGACCGGCCGACTCGACCCGCCGAGGCCGGGCTTGCCGACCCGGGCGCCTTCCGGAGCAGAGCGCACCGACCCGGTCGAGACGAGCTGACCGACCCTGCCGAGACCGGCCGACTCGACCCGCCGAGGCCGGGCTTGCCGGCGACGCCGAGGCAGGTCGCCCGGAGCCGCCGGAGGCCGGGCACCCGACTCCGTCGCGGCCTGGTCGGCCGGTCCCGTCGACGTCGGGCACCCGCGGCCGCCCGGCGGCGGACGCGCGGTGGCCGCCGGGGACGGGTCGGCCGGCCTCGCGGGTGCCGGAGGCTCGGAGCCGTCCGAGGCCGGGCCCGTCGGGCCGTGCCGGACCGGGCGTCGTCACCGGCCGACTCGTCCGGGCCGTTCGACACGTGTCAGTCGTCCCGCCCCCGGGGGCGGTCATGGGGTGACCACTTCGACGCCTGCCTCCTCCAGTGACGTGCGGGTGGACTGTTCCACCGGGCCGTTGGTGACGACCACGTCGAGTTCCCTGGGGCCGCAGACCTTCGCCATGCCCGTGCCGGGGAACTTCGCGGAGTCGGCGAGCAGGACGACCCTGTCGCTCGCCCTGATCATCGCGCGTTTGACGGGGACCTCGACGACGGTCGTGTCCATCACCTGGCCACCGGGACGCACTCCACTCGTTCCGAGGAACAGCCAGTCGGCGTGGAGTTGACGGAGGTTGTCCTCGGTGAGGAAACCGACGAGGGAACGGTACTCGCGGCGGACCATGCCGCCGAGCAGCACCAGTTCGATGCCCTCGTCGTCGGCCAGCTCCTCGTAGACGACCAGGTTGCTGGTGATCACGGTGAGTCGGCGACCGTGCAGCTGCCGGGCCAGGCGGTACGCGGTGGTCCCGATGTCCAGGAGCACGGACTGCCCGTCGTGGACCATCGACGCGGCCTTCGCCGCTATCGCGTCCTTCTCCGCCACCCGCACCTCGGCCACCTCGGCGAAGGGCTGATCGCCCTCGTCCACGACCGCCCCGCCGTGCACCCGGGTGAGCAGCCCCTCCTCCTCCAGCCGGACGAGGTCGCGCCGAATGGTGGCGGGGCTCACACCGAGCTGTTCGGACAGGTCGGTGACCGCTGCCGGCCCGCCTGATCGCAGGGCCCGCAGGATGAGTTGATGTCGTCTCTCTGCCAGCACGCGCTGAACAGTACTCGTCATTCCCAATCAAATCCATGCTCACTTCTGCTCGACTCTTGCCAAACTTCCCGGAGGCGCGCACGATCTGTGCACCGAAATTGAAGACTTTTGAAGAGTGATCTTCGAGAGCCTTCCCAGGTGTCGACGAGAGGGTGCACGCGTGGACGACGACCGGCCCGACGTGCTGCTGACCGGGCTGCTCTTCTACGACCTCGTGCTCACGGGGCTGGGAAAGCCGCCCACGCCCGGCGAGGAGATCTGGACCGACGGCATGGGCTGCGGCCCGGGCGGCATCGCCAACCTGGCGGTGGCCGCAGCCCGTTTCGGCCTGCGGACCTCGCTGGCCACGGTCTTCGGCGACGACTACTACGGCCAGTACTGCCGTGACGTCCTCGCCGGACAGGAAGGCGTCGACCTCTCCCTCTCGCGCACCGCCGACGGCTGGCACACCCCGGTCACCGTCGCCCTCGCGCACGGTCACGACCGGGCCCTGGTCACCCACGGCCAGGAACCGCCGTACTCCCAGGACGTCCTGATGGGCGATCCGCCCGAAGCGCGTACGGCGCTGGTGCACATCGAGGCCGAGCCCCGCGAGTGGCTCGCCAAGGCCGCCGCGAACGGCACGCTCATCTACGCGGATGTCGGCTGGGACCCCACCCAGCAGTGGTCGCGCGACCTGCTCGACCAACTCGCCCTGTGCCACGCCTTCCTCCCCAACGAGACCGAGGCGACGGCCTACACCCGCACCGACAGCGCGGTCGCCGCGCTCGGCACCCTGAGCGAGCTGGTGCCGGTGGCCGTGGTCACCCGCGGCGGCGAGGGCGCGGTCGCGGTGGACCAGACGACCGGGGAGTACGCGGAGGTGGCGGCCCTGGACGTCGACGTGCTCGACGCGACGGGCGCCGGCGACGTCTTCGGCGCGAGCTTCGTCGCCGCCTCCCTCGGCGGCTGGCCGCTGGCGGAGCGGCTGCGGTTCGCCGTGTTGTCCGCCGGACTCTCGGTGGGCCGGCACGGCGGGGGCCTCGCCGCGCCCGGCTGGTACGGCGTCGAGCGCTGGTGGCGCTCGCTGACCGACCCCGACCTGAAGAAGGCCTACGGCTTCCTCGCGGACCGCATCCCGGCCGACGTGGGCCCACCGGTGCGCCACGCCCCGGTCACCCCGCCCGCGCGGCTCCACTGACCCCCCGCACCAAAGCCCCGAAGTACCACGAACAGGAACCAACAGGAGTGACCCGTGGACCTTTCTCGTAGAGGCTTCCTCCAGGCTGCCGTGTTCACCGCGGCGGCCTCCGGCCTGACCGTCGCCTGTGGCGGCGGCTCGGATTCCGGCGGCACCAAGAACGGCAAGAACCTCACCATGTGGTACTGGGGCGGAGCCCTCAGCGACAAGGTGGTCGCCGAGGCCAAGACGCACTTCAAGAGCCAGATCAAGCTGACCAGTTCCTCCATCGGTGGCGACTTCAAGCAGAAGCTCACCACCACGCTCGCGGCGGGCGGCTCCTCCGTGCCGGACATCACCGGCATCAAGGGCGAGGACATCGCCTCCTTCCTGCCCAACGCGGACCGCTTCCTCGACCTGAACGACCTGGGCTTCAAGAAGCTCTCCTCGCAGTACCTGGAGTGGAAGACCAAGCTCGCGCAGACCGAGGACGGCAAGCAGATCGGCTTCCCGATCGACATCGGTCCCACCGCGCTCTTCTACCGTGCCGACCAGTTCGAGAAGGCGGGGCTGCCCTCCGACCCGGCGAAGGTCGCCGCCGAGGCGAAGACCTGGGACGACTACTTCGCGCTCGGCACCGAGCTGAAGAAGGCGCTGCCCGGCACCTTCCTCATCAACAACATGGGCTCGGTGTTCAGCATCGCGGTCGGCCAGGGCACCAAGCGGTTCATCGACCAGGACAACCACTTCATCGGCGACCAGGACCACATCCGCGCCGCGTGGGACCACGCGGTCCGCGCCTACACGCTCGGCCTCGACGCCAAGATCAACGACCAGAGCTGGAACGCGGCCGTCGGCAAGAGCCTGACCACCGAGGTCGGCGCCGCCTGGCACGCGCTGGACATCGAGTCGGCCGCGCCGAACACCAAGGGCAAGTGGCGGGTCTGCGCGACCCCGGGCGGACCGGCCAACCAGGGCGGCTCCTATCTGACCCTGCCCAAGCAGTGCCGGAACCCCGAAGAGGCGTTCAAGATCATCAGTTGGATCCTCAGCCCCGACAACAACGCCAAGAGCTTCGCCGACGCCACCATCTTCCCCGCCTCCCCGGAGACGTACGCGATGCCGGCCATGACGGGCCCCGACGCCTTCTTCGGCGGGCAGAAGATCATCGAGGTCTTCGGTCCGGCCGCCGAGGCCATACCCGTCAGCTACGAGGCGCCCGCCGACTCCGCGGTCATGGCCCCCTTCATGGCCGAGCTGACCAGCATCGAGGCCAAGGGCAAGAAGCCGGACGACGCCTGGAAGGACGCGGTCTCCCAGGCCAAGCAGATCGCCAGGCGACAGGGGGTGAACTGAGGTGTCGTCACCTCCGGTGACCGGTCCCGCCACGGTGCCCGAGCACCGTGGCGGGCCGGGCCCGGCCCGCTTCCGCCCGCGGCGCACCCCGCCCGCGGGCGTCGCTCGGCCCACGCGTCGCGGTGTGCTGTCGTACTGGCGGCAGTACCTGGCGATCTCGCCCTTCTACCTGATCTTCCTCGGCTTCTCGTTCGTCCCCGTCTTCTACTCGCTGTACCTGTCCTTCCAGCGCTACGACGGGCTGGGCACCAAGCAGTTCGTGGGTCTCCAGCAGTTCGAGTTCCTCTGGAGCGACCCGGTCTTCTGGCTGTCCATCCGCAACACGCTGATCATCTGGGTCCTGTCCACCGTCCCCACGCTCTTCGGCGCGCTGGTGCTGGCGACGCTGCTGCACTCGGTGCGCCGCTTCAAGGGCTTCTACCGCATCGCCCTCTACGTGCCCAACGTGACGTCGATCGTCGCCGTGGCGATCTTCTTCGGAGCGGTGTTCAGCAACGACTTCGGGCTGGTCAACGCGATTCTGGGCACGGTCGGCATCTCACCCGTGCCGTGGCTGAGCGATCCGTGGCTGATCAAGGTGGTCATCGCCCTGCTGATGACGTGGATGTGGACCGGCTACAACATGATCATCTACCTGGCCGGCCTCCAGGCCATCCCGCAGTCGGTCTACGAGGCGGCCAGGATGGACGGCGCCGGACCGATCCGCACCTTCTTCCAGATCACCATTCCGATCATGCGGCCGATCATCCTGTTCACCGTCGTCATCTCGACCATCAACGGTCTGCAGAGTTTCAGCGAACCCCAGGTGCTCTTCGCCAGCAACGCCGCCAACCAGAACCTCGGCGGCCCGGGGCAGGCGGGCCTGACCACGCTGCTGTACTTCTACCAGTCGGCCTTCCTCGACAACGACTACGGCTACGGCGCGGCCATCGTGTGGGCCTTCTTCGTACTGATCATCGTGCTCGTCGTCATCAACTGGCGCATCGTGCAACGAGGGAGGAAGTCATGACGACAGCCGTCACCACGCGGCCGGCCACCGGCGCGAAGCCGGCGACGGGCGGGAAGCGGCCGCGCCGTCCCAAGGGCCTCTCCCCGCACCTCTTCCTCCTGCTGGCCGTCGTGATCTCGGTCTTCCCGTTCGTGTGGACGATCGTGATGGCGACCAACACCACGCGGGACATCTACAAGAGCCCGCCGAAGCTGACCCCCGGCTCGCATCTGCTGGAGAACGTCCGGGGTGTGCTCGACACGGTCGACTTCTTCGGGTCGATGCTCAACACGGTCGTCATCGCCTGCGCCACCACGGTGCTGGTGCTGCTCGTCGACTCCCTGGCCGCCTTCGCCTTCGCCAAGTTCGAGTTCCCGGGGCGCAAGATCCTCTTCGGCACGCTCCTGGTGTTCATGATGCTGCCGCTCCAGCTCGCGGTCCTGCCGCAGTTCATCCTGATGTCCGAGATCGGCTGGGTCGGCATGCTCAAGGCGCTGGTCTGGCCCGCCCTCTCCAACGCCTTCGGCATCTTCTGGCTGCGCCAGTACATCGAGAACGGGGTGCCCGACGAACTGCTGGACGCGGCGCGCATCGACGGCGCCGGCTTCCTGCGGCAGTACTGGAACGTGGCACTGCCGATGATCAGGCCCGCGATGTCCTTCCTCGCCATCTACGCCTTCGTCGGCGCCTGGAACGACTACGTCTGGCCCCTCATCGTGCTCACCAACCCCGACCACGTCACGCTCCAGGTCGAGCTGGCCCAGCTCAACGTCGGCCACAACACCGACTACAGCATGGTGATGGCCGGTGTGCTGATGGCGTCCCTCCCGCTGGTGATCGTCTTCGCCGTCTTCGCGCGCGGGTTCATCGCGGGGGCCACCGAGGGCGCGGTCCAGGGCAGTTGAACCGCCGTACGGCGGCAGGTGGACCAGTGTCGAGACAGAGGGGCGCAGTGGTGCACACCGAGAGCGACGGGCGGCCGGAACACGGCAAGGTGCTGGTGGTGGGCATGGACGGGGTGCGCTTCGACAGGCTCGCCCGCTCGTCGGCCACGGCGCCGGTGCTGCACGGGCTGATGGCCGCGGGCGCCCACGGCAGCAGTCTGCTGCCCTACGGCGAGGTGGACGGCGGTGCCGAGGGCGGGCCGTCCACCAGCATGGCCTACACCGACTCCGGGCCGGGCTGGTCGAGCGTGCTGACCGGGGTGTGGCCCGACCGGCACGGGGTCACCGGCAACGACTTCGAGGGCGCCGACTACTCCCGGTACCCCGACTTCCTCAGCCGCGCCGCCGCCGCGCGGCCGGGTCTGCGTACGCTGGCCGCGGTGTCCTGGCCCGAACTGGTCGACCGCGGCACCCTGGGCCCCGCCATCGGCGAACGCGCGCGCTACGACGGGGAGTCGGGCGGCTACGAGGACGCGGACCGGCGCGTCGCCGACACCGCCGTGCGCCGGCTCACCGAGGACGACCCGGACGTCGTGTTCGTGTACTTCGGCGCCACCGACGAGGCCGGCCACGCCACGGGCCCCCTCAGCCCCGCCTACGACCGGGCCCTGCTGGCCCAGGACGCCCACCTCGGGCGGCTGTTGGAGGCGATCGACGCCCGGCGCCGCGACCCCGCCCGCGCGGACGAGCGCTGGACGGTCCTGGTCACCACCGACCACGGTCATCTCGACGCCGGCGGTCACGGCGGCGACACCCGCGCCGAACGCGAGGTCTTCGTCGTCCTCGCCGAGCAGGGAGCCCCCTCGGACGGGACCTCCCCCGGCGCCCGTCTGGACTCCCCCCGGCTCATCGACATCGCCCCCACGGTCCTCGACCGGCTCGGCATCCCCGTCTCCTCCGCCTGGGACCTGCCGGGGCGCGTCCTGCCCCGGCCGGTTCCCTCCCCCCTGTCACCCCCGACTTCGGAACGGTCATGACCGACGCACTCTTCGCCCTGCGCCCCTGGCAGCACCCCGAGGTGACCTCCTGGGGGCGGCTGCCCATGAGCGCCGTGGACCGGCGCGAGGGGGCGGTGTCGCTCGACGGCCGGTGGCGCTTCCAGCTGCTGCCGTCGCCCGAGCGGGAGCCCGGGCCCGCCTGGTCCTGGGCCGAACTCCCCGGCTCCTGGGCGCTCCACGCGGCGGAGGACCCCCCGCAGTACACCAACGTCCGGATGCCCTGGCCGCAGTTCCCGCCCGACGCGCCCGCCGCGAACCCGACCGGGGTGTACGAGCGGGAGGTCGACCTCCCCGCCGAGTGGGCCGGCCGCCGGATCGTGCTGCACGTGGGCGCCGCCGAGAGCGTGCTGCTCGTCCACGTGGACGGGCGTCCCGTCGGGGTCTCCAAGGACTCGCACCTGGCCGCCGAGTTCGACCTGTCCGGTCTGGTCCGCGCCGGGGCGCGGGCGACCGTGCGGCTCACGGTGGTGAAGTGGTCGGACGCCTCGCACATCGAGGACCAGGACCAGTGGTGGCTGGGCGGGATCACCCGCCCGGTGCTGCTGTACGCCACCGATCCGCTCCATCTCGCGGACGTGACCGTGCGGGCCCGCCGTGACGGGGAGCTGCGGGTGGACTGCCGGGTGCGCTCGGCGGCGGGGACGGCGACGGGCGCGCTGCCGGCCGGGTGGTACGTCAGCGGGGAGTTGGACGGTCCGGCGCCGGCCGGTCTGGAGCTGGCCCAGGACCGGGAGTTCGACCGGTTCAACGCCGAGGACGAGCGGGTCTCCGACTTCCTCGGCGAGGCCCGGCTGGGCACGGTCGTCCCGGACGTGCGGACCTGGAACGCCGAGACCCCCGAGCTGTACGACCTCACCGTCCGGCTGCACCGCGCCGACGGCACGGTGGCCGACACCTCGCGCCACCGGGTCGGCTTCCGCGACGTGGAGATCCGCGGCCGGGACCTGCTGGTGAACGGGGAGCGGGTCTACATCCGGGGGGTGAACCGGCACGACTTCCATCCGCTGACGGGTCGCACGGTGTCGTACGAGGACATGCGGGCGGACCTGCTGACGCTGAAGCGGTTCGGCTTCAACGCGATCCGCACCTCCCACTACCCGGGCGACCCCGCCCTGTACGACCTCACGGACGAGCTGGGCTTCTACGTGGTGGACGAGGCGGACATCGAGTCGCACGACCACGCGCACGAGATCGCCGACGACCCCCGTTATCTGAACGCCTTCGTGGACCGTGTCTCCCGCATGGTCCTGCGGGACAAGAACCATCCGTCGGTGATCGTCTGGTCGCTGGGCAACGAGTCCGACTACGGGGCGAACCACGACGCGGCGGCGGGCTGGCTGCGGCGCCACGACCCGACGCGTCCGGTGCAGTACGAGGGGGCGGCGAAGCTGGACTGGGCGGCGACGGACGACGCCTCCGACATCGCCTGTCCGATGTACGCGCCCATCGAGGACTGTGTGGCGCACGCGCTGTCGGGCGAGCAGACCAGGCCGCTGATCCAGTGCGAGTACTCGCACGCCATGGGCAACAGCAACGGCACCCTCGCCGACACGTGGGCCGCCATCGAGGCGACCCCGGGTCTTCAGGGCGGGTTCATCTGGGAGTTCTGGGACCACGGCATCCTCCAGCGTGTGAACGACGGACGACCGGCCGGGCGTGGGGGCGCCGGGCTGTACGAGAACGGGGTCGCCGGCCCCGGCCTGCGCTGGGCCTACGGCGGCGACTTCGGTGAGACCGTCCACGACGGCGCCTTCATCGCCGACGGGATCGTCCTCCCCGACCGCACCCCGAAGCCGGTGATGTTCGAGCACCGGGAGATCGCCGCCCCGGTGCGGCTGTCGGTGGAGGGCGAGGACAGCTGGCGGGTGCTGCGGGTGCACAACCGGCAGCACTTCCGCGACCTTTCGTGGCTGGCGGCCGAGTGGGAGTTCGCGGCGGCCGACGGCGGCACCTGGACGGTGCCGGCCCAACTGCCCGCCGTACCGCCCGGCGGCTCGGCGGTGATCGACCGGCCCGAGCCGGCGGGCGGGGCCGGCGAGATCTGGCTGACGCTGCGGGTGACGACGGCCGACGACGAGCCCTGGGCGCCGCGCGGCACCGAGGTGTGCTGCCCGCAGGTCCAGTGGTACCCGGCGGAGGAGGGCGAACCGGTGGTGGGCGCCGAGGAGGACCTCGGGCACGTCCCGCCGCCGGAGACGGACCCGGACGGGCTACTGCTGCATCCGCTGCTCGCCTCCCCGCCGGTCCTGAGCCTGTGGCGGGCCCCGACCGACAACGACGTCCTCGGCGGCATGGCCGAGCGCTGGCGCGAACTGGGTCTGGACCGCGTGGAGCGCGAGCCGGTCGCCGTGGAGCGCAAGGGGTCCACCGTGCGGGTCCGCTCCCGCTGGACCACGGGTGCGGGGGTCGTCGAGCACGAGCAGGCGTTCACGGCGCTGGTGGACGGCCGGCTGCTCGTGGAGGAGACGGCCGTGCTCCCGGAAGGGCTGACGGACGTGGCCCGGGTCGGCACGGTGTTCGAGACCGCCGAGGGCCTCGACAGTCTGGCCTGGTACGGGCAGGGCCCCTGGGAGAGCTACCCGGACCGTGCCGCCGGGGCGCCCGTAGGTCACCACGCGGCCCCCGTGGACGCGTTGTTCACCCCGTACCTGCGGCCGCAGGAGAGCGGGGGCCGGCACGGTGTACGGCACTTCACGCTCTCCGGGGGCGGTCACGCCCTGGCGGTACGGCTGGACGGGCCCCGGCAGGTCTCGGTCACCCGGTATCGCGCGGCGGACCTGACGGCCGTCGCCCATCACGACGAGTTGGTGTCCCGGCCCGGCTGTGTCGTCCACATCGACGCGGCGCACCGGGGACTGGGCACCGCCTCGTGCGGTCCCGACACCGCGCCGTCGTACCTCGTCCCCCCGGGCGTCCACCGCTGGTCGTGGACGCTGCGGGCGCTCTGAACCACGAACCCCCATCTACGGAGTCACTGTGTGCACCTCGCACGAACCGGGGCAGGAGTCTGCCCGGGCCCGCTCGGGCAGACGTAACTTCCTGCGCGCCACGGCCCTGCTGGGCGCGGCCGCCACCGTCTCGCTTCCCGCCGTGGCGCAGGCGGCGCCCGAGCGCCGGCGGCCCGATCCCACGAGCCGCCGCTTCACGCTGGCCGTCATGCCCGACACGCAGTACCTCTTCGACGGGCCGAGCATCGACAAGGCGCCCGTCGAGGCGTCCCTGCGGTACCTCCTGGAGCACGGTGAGGAGGAGAACATCGTGTTCCTGTCGCATCTCGGGGACCTCACCCAGAACGGCACCGCGCAGGAGACGGTGGCGATCGGTGAGGCCTTCCGGCTCCTGGACCGCCGGGGTGTCGGCTACAGCGTCCTCGCGGGCAACCACGACGTGCGCTCGTCCACCGACGACCAGCGGGGGCCGACCCCGTACCTGGACGTGTTCGGGCCCGACCGCTTCGAGGGCCGGCCGACCTTCGGGGGCGCCTCCCCGGACGGCTACAACTCCTTCCACCTCTTCGAGGCGGGCGGCCGGCAGTGGATGGTGCTGGCCCTGGACTGGCGGCTCTCCGCGAAGGGCTTCGCCTGGGCGAAGGACGTCCTGGCCCGGCACCCGAGGACTCCGGTCGTGCTCACCACGCACGAGATCGTCGACGGCGACGACTCGCTCTCGACGTACGGACAGCAGGTGTGGGACCAGCTGATCGAGGACCACGACCAGATCTTCCTCACCCTCAACGGGCACTACTGGCCGGCGGCGCGGGCGACCCGGAAGAACGCCGCCGACAACGATGTCCATCTGCACCTCACGAACTACCAGAACCGGTACTTCGGCGGCGCGGCGATGATCCGGCTCTACCGCTTCGACCTCGACCGGAACACCATCGACGTGGAGACGGTCTCCCCGTGGATCCTGGGCCGGGCGGCGAAGGGGCTCAACGAGCTGGAGCGGCAGGAGATCGAACTCTCCGGCGACGCCGACCGGTTCACCGTCGAGATCGACTTCGAGAAGCGGTTCGCCGGGTTCGCGCCGGTGCCCGCCCGCGCGGCCCGTCCGGCGTCGAGGATGCTGATACCCGGCACGGTCGCCTACTGGCGGTTCGACGGGCACCAGGACGGGGCCGAGGTCGGCGGCACCGTCCCGGACCGCTCAGGACACGGCAACGACCTCACCCTCGTGACCGTCGGCGGCGGCACCCTGACCTGGTCGGCCGACCACCACCCTGACCAGCCGGGCCACGGCAGCCTGGAGTTCCACGGCGGCAAGCCCCCGCTGACGGGCGCCTATCTGCGCACGGTCGACGGGGCTCCCCTGAACTCGGCCACGTTCAAGGACGGCTACACCATCGAGGCGTTCTACCGGCTGCCCGCCGACTGGAACCCCTCGAACCACGCCTGGGCCGGCGTCCTCGGCCGGACCGGCACGGGCGGCGCGGCGGGCAAGACCGCCGACGACCCGGACGAGCCGCTCGCCACGCTGTCGCTGTCGAACGACCGGGAGCCGCAGTGGGCGGTGCGCCCGCTCAACCAGCAGGGCATCGCGACCAACTGGGGTCAGGAGACCCCGCTGGAGACGTGGTGGCACCTCGCGGTCGTCAACGACGGACGGCACACGACCCTCTATGTGCAGGGCTGCCCGGTCGTGCGCAATCCGAAGGCCCCCGCCGTCGGGCTCGCCTCGGTCGGGCTGCCCTGGATCCTCGGCGGTTACGAGTACGCCGGGAAGATCGACCAGATCCTGCACGGACGCCTCGGTGACGTCCGCATCGTCGAACGGGCGCTGCCCGTCACGTCGTTCATGAACCACTGAGAGACGAGGGGACCACCATGTCCGACCTGTCCGGCACACCCGAGCAGCCGCTGCCCGTCTGGGCCGATCCGTCCGTCTCCGCCGCCGACCTCGACGCGCAGGGGGTGTCGCGCCGTGGACTGCTGCGGGGCGCGGGCCTCTTCGGTGCCGCGTTCGCGACGGGCGCGACGGGCGCCCTGACGACCCCGGCCGCGGCCGCTTCCCGCCCGTACGGGGGCGAGGACCCTCGGCTCGCCTACCTCGTGGGCGACCATCACGTCCACAGCGTCTACAGCCACGACGCCAAGTACACGTTCTCCCAACTGGCTGCCGCGGGCGCGCGGTACGGTCTCGACTGGATGGTGTTCACCGAGCACTCCAACTTCGGGCACGCCGACTTCGGGGCCGCGCTGGAGCACCGGGAGATCCTGCGGGCCCGCGCCGAGAACCCCCGCCAGCTGATCTTCCAGGGCCTGGAGTGGTACATCCCGGGCGCCGAGCACTGCACGGTCTTCACCACCCCCGGCCGGCACGAGGTCGACCTGCTCACCCGCTTCGAGAGCGCCTACGACGGCAAGCTGCTGGGCTACACGGACGGTTCCGTGGGCGGCGCGGACACCGCCCGCAACGAGGCGCACGCCGTCAAGGCCGTCAAGTGGCTCGCGGAGCAGCGTCGTTCGGGCTACGTCGACGACGTGCTGGTGCTCGCCAACCACCCCCTGCGGCTGGGCATCGACTCCCCGCACGAGTTGCGCAACTGGCGGGACGCCGCCCCCGAGATCATGATCGGCATGGAGGGCGCGCCCGGCGCCCAGGGCGCGGCCATCCCCGGCTGGCGGGGGACGACCTCGATCCGGGGCGAGTACGAGAACAAGCCCTCGGCCCAGTCCTGGCCGGGCTACCCGGTGGAGGCGTACCTCACGTACGGCGGTTTCGACTGGTCGACGGCGACCGTGGGCGGGCTCTGGGACGCGATGCTGGCCGAGGGCCGGCTGTTCTCGATCACCACCAACTCCGACGCCCACCGGATCGTCTTCGACACCTGGAGGAACGGCGACTGGCCGGCCGGGCAGACCTTCGACAGCACCGGCAAGCTGCCGGACCCGGTGAACACCGACACCCCGCAGCCCGGCAGCGACTTCTGGCCCGGCCAGTTCAGCCGCACCCACGTCGGCGTCACCCGCTACGGATACCGCTCGGTGACGGCGGGCCTGCGCGCGGGCCGTGTCTGGGTCGACCACGGCCACCTTCTGGACGGCCTGGACGTCCGGGTCAAGCGCGACCGTGACAACGGCCGGGGTGTCACCCTGGGCGGCCGGCTGCGCGTCCGCAAGGGGGAGAAGCTCACGCTGACGGTGACCGTGACGACCGCGTCGCGCGCCAACCCGCACGGGATCCTGCCGGAGTTGGCCCACGTCGACGTCGTCCGGGGGGCGGTGCGCGGCCCGGTGACCGACCGGGACGCCTGGCGGGCCCCCGACACCAAGGTCGTCCACACGAAGGACGTGAGCGGTCGCACGGGCACGTACACCCTGCGCGTCCCGCTCACGGCCGGCGACGAGTCCTTCTACGTCCGGCTGCGCGGCAGCGACGGCAAGCGGAACGGGGCGGGTTACCTGGGCGCGTCCATCGATCCACACGGCCCGATCCCCCACGAGCCGGGCGACGGCGACCCGTGGGAGGACACGTGGTTCTACTCGAACCCCGTTTTCGTGGACGTGAGTTGAGCGGCGGATGCTTCTAGGGGCGCCAGGAACCGCGCGACCGGCCACGACGGACGCGCGGTTCCCCACCGACCCTTACGCGTAGAAGCGGGACAGGCTCTGCAGCACGGCCGCCGGCTTCGGCGCCCCCTCGATCTCGATCGTCCCGTCGACGGTGATCTGCACCCCACCGGGCACGTCCTCGACCGACGCCAGCTTGCCCACCAGGCGGATCTTCGACCCGACCTTGACCGGCGACGGGAACCGCACCTTGTTCAGGCCGTAGTTGACCTTCGTCGAGACGCCCTCGACGTCGAGCAGCTCGGTGAAGAGGGGGATGAACAGCGACAGGGTCAGGTACCCGTGGGCAATCGGCGCGCCGAAGGGGCCCTCGGCCGCCTTCTCGGGGTCGACGTGGATCCACTGGTGGTCCCCGGTCGCGTCGGCGAACGTGTCGATGCGCTCCTGGGTGACCTCGATCCACTCGCTGGTGCCGAGGTCGCTGCCGGCGAGCTTCTTGAGTTCGTCGATGCCGTTGACGGTGATGCTCATAGGACGTTCCTTAACTAAGAGTTGGTGCCGTAGCGCTTGCGCACCCGGGCCTTGAGGAGCTTTCCGGAGGCGGTGCGGGGCAGTTCGTCCGCGATCACCACCGACTTCGGGATCTTGTACTTGGCGAGCCGCCCGGCCAGTGAGGCCAGCACCTCGTCGGCGTCCAGGACGCGGCCCTCGCGGGGTACGACCACGGCGCGCGGCACCTCGCCCCACTTGTCGTCGGGGATGCCGATGACCGCGCACTCGACGATGTCGGGGTGGGCGAGGAGCTGGTCCTCGATCTCGGCGGGGTAGATGTTCTCGCCCCCGGAGATGATCATGTCCTTGATGCGGTCGACGATGAAGACATAGCCGTCCTCGTCGATCCGGGCGGCGTCCCCGCTGCGGAACCAGCCGTCGGCGAAGACCGCGGCCGTCTCGTCGGGCAGACCCCAGTAGCCGGGCATGACATGGGGTCCGCGGACGACGACCTCGCCGGGCTCGTCGACGTCGACGGGCGTCATGTCGGGGCGGACGACCCGTACGTCGCTGAAGAAGTGGGGTACGCCCGCGGAGCCGGCCTTGCTCACGGCGTGCTCGGCGTCGAGGAAGAGCGTGCCGGGGGCCGCCTCCGTCATGCCGTAGCCCTGGAGGAAGGTGAGCCCGCGCTCCTGGAACCTGGCGATGAGCGGGGTCGGCACCGGGGAGCCGCCGCAGGAGAGCATCCTGAGCGACGACAGGTCGGCGTCGGCCCAGCGCGGGTGCCGGGCGATCTGGTCGAACATGGTCGGCACGCCGAACATGAAGGTGATCCGGTGCCGTTCGATCAGGTCGAAGGTGGCCTCCGGCACGAAGGCCTCGACCAGGACGCAGGTGCCGCCCTTGAGCAGCACGGGCAGGGTGAGCATGTTCAGCCCGGCCGTGTGGAACAACGGGGCGGAGACCAGGGCGCGTTCGTCGGTGATGACGTCCTGGTCGACGAGCACGTTGACGGCGTTCCAGATGATGTTGCCGTGGGTGAGCATCGCGCCCTTGGGGCGGCCCGTGGTCCCCGAGGTGTACATGATGATGCAGGTGTCGTCGGCGGTGACGGGCTGGTCGATCGGCTCGGCCTCCGCGCCCGCCAGCAGCGCCTCGTACTCGGTGCCGGTCTCCACGAACGTGCGGACGTCGGTCTCGCCGCCCGGCAGTCCGGCGACGAGTCCGGTGAACCCGGCGCCGTACACCAGCGCCTTGGCCCCGGAGTCCGCCAGCTGGTAGGCGATCTCGGGGCCCGCGAGGCGGGTGTTGAGCGGGACGAAGACCGCGCCGAGGGTGCCGGCGGCGAACAGGGTCTCCAGGTACGAGGGGTGGTTGGGCCCCAGGTAGGCGATGCGGTCGCCGCGGCGTACGCCGGAGGCGCGCAGGGCGTGGGCGAGGCGGGTGGTGCGCTCGTACAGCTCCCCGTAGGTGAGGTGCGTGTCGCCGTGGATCAGCGCGGTGCGCTGCGGGGTCTTGCGGGCCCGGCGGGCGGGCCACGACCCCAGTCCCTCATTGCGCATGTGTGTGCCCCTGTCCGTCCTTGCACATGGGGAGGTCCATCTGCGTCCTCTACGGTTTCGTCAGGCCGAGCAAACGGGCGGCGTTCTCCTTGAGGATCTTCGGCTTCACCTCGTCCTTGATCGACAGCTTCTCGAAGTCGGCGAGCCAGCGGTCGGGGGTGAGGACGGGGTAGTCGGAGCCGAAGAGCACCTTGTCCTTCAGCAGGGTGTTCGCGTACTGCACGAGCTGCGGCGGGAAGTACTTCGGCGACCAGCCGGAGAGGTCGATGTGCACGCCCGGCTTGTGCGTGGCGACCGCCAGGGCCTCGTCCTGCCAGGGGAAGGACGGGTGCGCCAGGATGATCTTGAGGTGGGGGAAGTCGGCGGCCACGTCGTCCACGTGCAGCGGGTTGGAGTACTTCAGGCGGATGCCTCCGCCGCCGGGGACGCCCGCCCCGATGCCCGTCTGCCCGGTGTGGAAGAGGGCGATCGTGCCCGTCTCCTCGATGACCTCGTACAGCGCGTACGCCACGGCGCGGTCGTTGGGGAAGAAGCCCTGGACGCTGGGGTGGAACTTGAAGCCCTTGACCCCGTACTCCTCGACCAGGCGGCGGGCCTGCTTGACGCCGGCCTTGCCGCGGAAGGGGTCGATGGAGGCGAAGGGGATCAGCACGTCCGCGTTGGCGGCGGCCGCCTCGGCGACCTCCTCGTTGGGGACGGGCTCGGTGCCGGTCGCGGACTCGGCGTCCACCGTGAAGATCACGGCGGCCATCCTCCGCTCGCGGTAGTAGGCGGCCGTCTCCTCCAGGGTGGGCTTGCGCTTGCCCTCGACCTTGAAATAGGCGGAGGAGGCGTCGTGCAGTTCGTCGTCCAGTGATGACGTGCCCTTCTTCGAGGACACCTCCGCGTGGGTGTGGACGTCGATCGCGACGAGTTCCTCCACGTTCATGGCCTGGCTCATCACGCCTCCGGGATCTTCGGGGCGGGGATGCCCACGGTCTGCGGTTCGGCGCCCAGCGAGGTCGGCCAGACGTCGGCGAGGGCCTCGGGGGTCCAGCCGCCGTCCGCGTAGGCCGTCTTGATCTCCTGCGGGTGGGACCAGAGTGCCACCTTGTCGCCGCCGATGCCGATGGCCTGGCCGGTGACACCGCGCGCCGCCTCGGAGGCGAGGAACGGGACCAGGGCGGCGCAGTCCTCGGGGGTGCCGAAGCCCTCGCCCTTGCGCAGGAAGTCGGGGAACGGCTTGCCCTCGCGCAGGGCCTCCACGTACGGGGCGAAGACCGGGATGGTCTCGGTCATCGCGGTGGCGGCGACCGGGACGATCGCGTTGACGGTGATGTTCGCGCGGCCCAGCTCCATCGCCCAGGTGCGGGCGAAGGCGGCGATGCCGGCCTTGGCGGCGGCGTAGTTGGTCTGGCCGAAGTTGCCGCGCTGGCCGGCCGGGGAGCCGACGAGGATCAGGGAGCCGCCCTCGCCCTGCTCGCGCATGCGGATCGCGGCGGCGCGGGCGCAGGTGAAGGTGCCCTTGAGGTGGGTGGTGATCACCGCGTCGAAGTCGTCGTCGGACATCTTCCACAGCACCTTGTCGCGGAGGATGCCCGCGTTGGTGACCAGGATGTCCAGCCGCCCGAACTCCTCCACCGCGCGGCCCACCAGGCGGTCGGCCGCCTCGGTCGTGCCGACCGGGACCACCTCGGCGACGGCCTTGCCGCCGGCCTCGGTGATGGACTTCACGGCCGCCTCGGCCACGGCCTCGTCGATGTCGTTGACGACGACGGAGGCGCCGGCGGCGGCGAGGGCCTGTGCGTAGGCGAGGCCCAGGCCACGGCCACTGCCCGTGACGACGGCGACCTTGCCGGTGAGATCGATGCTGGGCACGAGTGGGTCCCTTCGGATGGCGGAGCGGCTTCGAAATCGAAGTGCGGCTTCGAAATCGAAGTTAAGAGCAATAGTTGTTGACGTCAATAGTTGTTGTTCCCTCGGCGTTGCGTCATGCTGGAGCGGTACGTTCGCGCCGCCCCGTCCGGGGCGCCGGCCTGATCCCGTCAGGACAGGCCCTTGGACCAGGGAGCCCGCCATCACCCGCCAGCAGACACAGGACGCCGCCTCGATCGACGCGCACGAGCCGTGGATGCGCGGGCTGCACGCGGACACCGGCTATCTGCTGTACCGGCTGGGGCTGCGCTCCGGGCAGCTGTTCAACTCCTCCCTCCAGGAGTCGGGCCTCCGGCTGCGGCACTACGCCCTGCTGCGCTTCCTCGCCACCTCCCCCGGCGCGCTCCAGCGCGAGCTGAGCGCCTCCCTCGGCTACGACCCGAGCGCCATCGTCGGGCTGGTGGACGACCTGGAGAAGCTGGGCTTCGCCGAGCGGCGCCCCTCCCCCGACGACCGCCGCAGCCGGATCGTCGAGCTCACCGAGGACGGCCGGTCCTTCCTCCGTGACACCGACGAGGCCGGACAGCGGGTCTCCGACGAACTGGTGGAGCCCCTCGACGCCGCCGAGCGCGAGACGCTCCATGTGCTGCTGCAGAAGATCGCCGAGGCCGGACTGGGGTGACACCATGCCGATGAGCACCGACGCGCTCCCGACACCGGGGCCCGTGCCCCCTGCCCCGCCGGGGAGCGCACCGCCGGGGGTCTCCCGCTCCGCTCCCGACCGGTTGCTCGCCGTGCTGGCCGCCTTCGACCACGACCACCCGGCGCTCTCGCTGACCGACATCAGCCGCCGGGCCGGGCTGACCCTCACCACGGCCCACCGGCTGGTCGGCGCGCTCGCCGACTGGGGCGCCCTGGAGCGGGACGCGTGCGGGATCTACCACGTGGGGCTCCGGCTCTGGGAAATCGCCGCGCTCGCCCCGCGCGGGCTCGCCCTGCGCCAGATCGCGCTGCCGTACCTGGAGGACCTCTACGAGGCGACGCACGAGAACGTGCAGCTCGCGGTCCGCGACGGGGACGAGGTCGTCTACATCGAGTGGCTCTCCGGCCGCTCGGCCGTCGGCGTCCACATCCGGGTCGGCGCACGCTGGCCCCTGCACGCCACGGGCGTGGGCCTGGCGCTCCTCGCGCACAGCGACGCCGCCTCCCAGGACGTCTACTGCCGGGGGCCGCTCGCCTCCTTCACGCCGTACACCATCGCGGACGCGCCCCGGCTGCGCCGGGTGCTCGCCGAAGTGCGGCGCACGGGCGTGGCGGTGAGCAGCCGTCAGGTCACCGAGGACGCCCTGTCGGTGGCCGCTCCCGTGCGCGGACCGGGCGGGGCCGTGGTCGCCGCCGTCTCGGTCGTGGTGCCCCAGCTCGGCGCCCAGGTCCCGGTGCTGACGCCGGCCGTACGGGTGGCGGCACGCGGTATCTCCCGTGCGCTGGGCTGGCAGCCGGACGAACCCCGCCGTGGTTCGCTGATCCCGGGCCGCGGCTCCCCGCCCGCCTGACCGGCGTCCCGGGACATCGGACCCGCGCCCCTACCTCGTGGCCGACGCCCGCGCCACGCACGTCACCCCGGCCCCCGCGTGAGTGGCCGTGCCCCGGGCGGTGAGCCGCCCCTGGTCGGTGTCCACGGCGGGGGTGATCTCCCAGCGGGCGACGAGCCGTCCGCCGGGGCGGATGCGGTCCGCGACCGGCCGCCCAGGAGCACCGCATGAGCCCCACCACCGCGTCGCCGTTCGGCGCGGTGGTGGCGAGGCGGGAGGCCGTCCAAGGCCGGGCGGACCCGTCGGCGAAGGCCGCGGTCACCAGGAACCCGCCGCCGGGGGCGGCCCCGCACGGTGACGCCGTTGGGCACGCGGCGATAGCCGTCCCCCCAGGAGCACCGCATGAGCCCCACCACCGCGTCGGCCTCGGCGGGCCGGGCCGGGACGCCGCGAGGTCGTACCGCTCCCCCGGGGCCGGTGCGGGTGATGCCGTCGATTCGGTTGTGTCGCGCAGGAGTTCAGGCCGACAGGCCCTCGTAGGCGGCCGCGAGGATCATGAAGCCCCGCTCGTCGCCGAGGCCCCCGTCGATCATCCGGTTCATCATGTACGCCACGGTCATCCGGGCGTCGAGGTCGACCACGACGAGCGAGCCGCCCCAGCCGCCCCAGAAGCAGGTACGCGGGTTGGGCAGTTGGCCGTTGTTGAGGCCGTAGCCCATGCCGTAGCGCATCGGGACGCGCAGGACGCTGTCGACGCCGTCGAACTGCTCCTCGAAGACCCGCGCGCACCCCTCCTCCGACAGCAGCCGCACACCGCGCGCCGCGCCTCCGCAGGACAGCAGCGACTGGACGGCGGCGACCGAGCGGGCGTTGCCGTGGCCGTTCGCGGCCGGGATCTCGGCCCGGCGCCAGGCCGTGGTGTCGGTGGTGCCGGCCGGGATGGCCGGGTTGGGCGGCGGGCCGTCGTCGGTCGGCGAGGGGGGCGGCATGATGACCGGCGCCACCCGGTGGTCGTGCTCGGCGGGGAGCCCGATGTGGAAGTCGGCGCCCAGCGGTCCGCTGACCTCCTCGGCGAAGAAGGTGCCCAGGCTGCGGCCGGTGACCCGGCGGACGATCTCCCCCAGCAGATAGCCCTGGGTCATCGCGTGGTAGCCCGCCTCGGTGCCGGGTTTCCAGGCCGGTGCCTGCGCGGCGAGCCGCTCGGTGACGGTCGGCCAGTCGTACAGGTCCTCCAGCGTCGTGGGCGCCTCGAAGCGGGGCAGCCCGGCCGTGTGCGCGAGCACCTGGCTGACGCGTACGTCCTCCTTGCCCGCCGCCGCGAACTCCGGCCAGTACGTCGCCACGGGGGCGTGCAGGTCCAGGGCGCCCCGGTCGGCGAGCATCAGCACGCACAGGGCCGTCATCGTCTTGGTCGTGGACCACACATGGGTGAGGGTGTCCCGCTCCCACGGAACGGTGCGCTCGGCGTCGGTGTACCCGCCCCAGAGGTCGACCTCGGGCTCGCCGTCCACGTACACGGCGACGGAGGCGCCCACGTCCTTGTCGTCCAACGAGGCCGCCAACGCCTCGCGCACCGCGGAGAACCGGTCCGTGCACGTGCCCTCAGTCATCGCCATGGGGGGAAGGTAACGGGCCGCGCGACACGGGGCCATCCAATAAATCCGGGCTCCGACGTGGCCGGTTCACCGGTCCGGCGCGGCCCCGGAGCGCCCCTGGTCGGGCGGGCGCGCGCCGATCGCCTAGGCTGCTCCGTGCGGGGCTGTCGTACGGACAAGAGCGTGGTGGGAAATGCCGCTGAGGGACGACGATCCCACCGTCATAGGCGGATACGTCCTGGAGGACCGGCTCGGCTCGGGCGGCATGGGGGTCGTCTACCGCGCGCGGTCCGCGTCGGGGCGACTGGTCGCGCTCAAGCTGGTGCACACGCAGTACCGCGACGACGAGGAGTTCCGCTCCCGTTTCCGTCAGGAGGTCGCGGCGGTGCGCCGGGTGAGCGGGGCGTTCACGGCCGCCGTGGTGGACGCCGATCCGGAGGCCGCCAGGCCATGGATGGCGACGCAGTACGTGCCGGGTCCGACGCTCTCCGACCTGGTGCGCGAGGAGGGCCCGCTGGACGGCGAGCGGATCCGGTCCCTCGCGCTGGGGCTCGTCGAGGCGCTGCGCGACATCCACCGGGCGGGGGTCGTGCACCGGGACCTGAAGCCGGCGAACGTGCTGATGGCCGAGGACGGCCCGCGCGTCATCGACTTCGGCATCTCGCGCGCCGGCGACAACCTGCCGCTCACCGTGACCGGACGGGTGATCGGCACGCCGCCGTTCATGTCACCGGAGCAACTGCGCTCGCCGAGGGACGTCACCGCCGCGTCGGACGTGTTCTCGCTGGGCTCGCTGCTGGTGTACGCGGCCAGCGGGCACAGCCCGTTCAAGGCCGAGAGCCCCTATCTGGCGGGCTATCAGGTCATGTTCGAGGCCCCGAAGCTGGACGCGGTGCCCGAACCGCTGCGGACCGTCGCCGAACGCTGCCTGGACAAGAACCCCGCGACCCGCCCGGACCTCACCGAACTGCACGGCCTGTTCCTGAGATCGGCGACTTCGCCCACGAAGGGCACCCAGGGCACCGCGCCGACGCCTGGCCGACCGGACCCGGACCGTACGGACGCCGGGCGGGCGGACGACACGACCGAGAACGACCGTCTGCCGGACCCCCGGCCGGTGGACGGCGCACCGCTGGGCCGACCGGCCGACAGCCGACCGGCACGGGAACGCCGTCCCGGACTCCGTGCGGGACGGCGGTTGCTGCTCGTCGGGCTCGGCGCCGTCCTGACCGTCTCCGCGCTGAGCGCCGCGCTGCTCCTGCACCCCGGCGCCGAGGACGGCACGACGGCGACCGGCACCGGCGCCGCCGTGGACCACCGTTCCGCGTCGCTCCCCGAGGGCTGGCGGCCGTGGCAGACACGACTGCGGGCCGACAGCGGCCTTCCCGCCGACTACATCCCGGTCAACTACGACGACACGGGCTGCCGGACGGACGGCACGGACCTGTACTGCGGCGGTACGGGCTTCCTCGTCGGGAAGGTGGACGCCGCCACCGGCGACACGGGATGGCGGTACGGCCGACTCCCGCAGACCGCGCGGCCCATCGGCGTACGGGACGGCCTCGTCTTCGTCTACACGGAACCCGACAGCACGCAGCGGCGCCTGGTGGCCCTGGACACCCGCACCGGGAAGCAGCGGTGGTCCCGGCCCATCAGCGCGAGCGAGGTGGCGCCCCTCTTCGACGGCGGCGTACTCACCCTCGCACCCGACCACTACGACGTCATCGCCTACGACACGGCGGGCAAGGAGCTGTGGCGGACGTCCGAGCCCGCCGGGATCAACTGCGTCCCCTCGGTGCTCGGCGGCGAGCCCTACGAACTGTGCTGGGAGGGCGACGACTTCCTCGACACCCGCCCGTTCACGCTGGTACGCCTCGATCCGGACGACGGCACACCGCGGGCGCGCAGCCCCCTGCCGGAGAAGTCGCTCGCCCTGGGCGCGGTCGGCGGACGGCCGCTGTTCCTGAAGGCGGAGTCCACCGAGGAGGTCTACCAGGCGGGGTACGAGCGGCCGTACGACGCGTTCCTGCGGGTGGACCCGGACACCGGGAAGGTCACCCGCATCCCGCTGAAGCGCGCGCTGCGCGGTGCGGCGACGCTCGTGGACGGGGTCGTGTACTTCGTGCGGACCAGCGGGTCGGTCACCGCCGTGTCGGCGGCGAGCGGCAAGGTGCTCTGGGAGCGGACCACCGACATGGAGAACCTGTCCGCGCCGGTGGTGTCGGCGGCCCGTGACGAGATCTACTTCGCCAACCGGTTCGGCCGGCTGCTGGCCCTGGACAGCCGGACGGGCGCCGAGGTCTGGCGCACGGACGCGCTCGACGACCCGGGGGACATCGCGACCGAGACCCCGCCCCGGGTGCTGCTCGTGGACGACGCGATCGTGGCGACGGCCGGGAACATGGCGTTCTCGGTGAACCCGGACGAGCCGATGAAGACCGGGTCGACCGTGTCGACCTTCGCCGACTGACGAACCGTCATGACGTGGAGCGGGTGCGGTCACCGCCCGAGACGCCCCGTCTTCACATCATGAACTCGGCGCTCCCGCAAGGACTTTCTCCGCTTTAACTCTTGACGCCCGCAGCGCCGGAGCGCACATTGACCGCACGCTCTTGTTTGAGAGCGCTCTCAGGACGGGACTCCACGGAGCGCTCCCCCACTCGCGCTTTTCACTCCGTACACCGAAGAGGCCGCCATGAGTGAAACACCCGGCACACCCGACACACCCGGCACCGGCACACCCCTGCGCCGTCGCCGCCCGCTCCGGCGCGCGTTCCTCGCCGTGGCCACCGCGCTGGCGCTGGCCACGGCCTGGGCGACGACCGCGCAGGGCGCCGCACCCACCCCGCCCGCCGGCTGGACGCAGGTCTTCGTCGACGACTTCAACGGCGCCGCCGGCTCCGGCGTCAGCACCTCCAACTGGCAGTACGCGACCGGGACTTCGTACCCCGGCGGGCCCGCCAACTGGGGTACCGGCGAGGTCGAGACGATGACGAACAGCACCGCCAACGTCTCCCTCGACGGCAACGGCAATCTGCGCATCACCCCGATCCGTGACGCGGCAGGGCGCTGGACCTCGGGGCGGATCGAGACCAACCGCACCGACTTCCAGCCCCCGGCGGGCGGCAAGCTGCGGGTCGAGTCCCGGCTCCAGATGCCGAACGTCACCGGAACGGCCGCCGAGGGCTACTGGCCCGCGTTCTGGATGCTGGGCGCGCCCTACCGGGGCAACTACCAGAACTGGCCGAGCGTCGGCGAGCTGGACATCATGGAGAACGTGCAGGGCCGCAACCAGGTCTGGGCCACCATGCACTGCGGCACCAACCCCGGCGGCCCGTGCAACGAGACGACCGGCATCGGCAACTCCACGGCGTGCCCGGGTACGACCTGTCAGTCCGGGTTCCACACGTACACCATGGAGTGGGACCGCTCGGTGACGCCGGAGACGATCCGGTTCCTGGTCGACGGCACCCAGTTCCACTCGGTCAACGCCAGCCAGGTCGACGCGACCACCTGGACCAACGCCACCGCCCACGGGTTCTTCATCATCCTGAACGTGGCGATGGGCGGCGCCTTCCCCGACGCGTTCGGCGGCGGGCTCGACGGTGACACCCGCTCCGGTGTGCCGATGGTCGTCGACTACGTGCAGGTGCTGTCGGCCGGCGGGGGCACCACCACCCCGCCGCCGACGGGCACCCGGGACGCGTACAGCGCCATCCAGGCCGAGTCGTACAACGGCCAGAGCGGCACCCTCACCGAGACCACGACCGACACCGGCGGTGGCCAGAACATCGGCGCGCTGGCCAACGGCGACTGGGCGCTCTATCAGAACGTGAACTTCGGCTCCACCGCCGCGACGCAGTTCGTCGCCCGGGTGGCCTCCGGCGCCAACGCGGGGGTGAGCGGCCTGGTCGAGGTCAGACTCGACAGCCGTTCGAACGCGCCGGTCGGCAGCTTCTCGATCGCCGACACGGGGGGCTGGCAGTCCTGGCGGACGGTGCCCGCGAACATCAGCCGGGTGACCGGCACCCATGACGTCTATCTGACCTTCACCAGTGGTCAGGCGCAGGACTTCGTGAACGTGAACTGGTTCAACTTCGGCCGCTGACAGGCGTGTTGTACGAGGGGCGGGCTCCACGGCGGTGGGCCCGCCCCTCGTCGTGTGTCACCGCATCTCCGTCCGGAACGTCACCGGTGTGGTGCCGGTGTGCAGGTGGAAGAACTTGGAGAAGTTCGCCGCGTCGGGGAAGCCGACGGCGACGCCCACCCGGCCGATGGGCAGGTCCGTGTGGGCCAGCAGCCGCTTCGCCTCCAGGACGACCCGCTTGTCGATGAAGCCCTTCGGGGTCTCGCCGGTCGCCGCGCGGACCGCGCGGACGAGGGTGCGGCGGGAGTAGCCGAGGGCGTCGGCGTAGGCGCTGACGCTGTGGTTGACGGCGAAGTCCCGCTCGACGGCGTCCCGGAAGCGGGTGAAGGTGGTGTCGTCGGGCCGGTGCTCCTCCTCCGCCGTCGAGCCGGCGGCGAGATGGGCGAGGCGCAGGAGGAAGGCCGTCAGGGAGTGCCGCAGGACGGCTGTGTGCAGGGCGGGCGGCAGGGTGACGGTGTCGACGTACTCTCGTTCGAGCTGGGTCAACGAGGCGCGCAGACCCGCGAGTTGGGCCTGGTCGGGGCGGAGCAGCGGCGGCAGGTCGTAGCGGTAGAGGCCGGTCGCCTCGACGGTGGTGCGCGGCAGGAAGCCCGGTTGCATGGTGAGGACGGTCCCGCGGTACTCGGTGGTCTGTGAGAAGCGATGCACCTGCCCCGGCCGGATCCACAGCAGCTCGCCCGCGACCGCCTCGTGCTCGGTGAAGTCGATCATGTGGTGCACCGGGCCGGCCTCGAACAGCATCACCACATGGAAGTCGATGCGGTGCACCCCTTCCAGGGGTATGTCCGCGCGCCAGGGGCCACGGCCGTCCATCGGGCCGATCCGCATGCCGACGCCGGAGAGGCCGCGGTCGGCGGGGAACGGGAAGGTCTTGATCCGGCCGCCGTCGGGGAAGTCTCTGTCCGTCATGTCCTCGCCGTCGCGTCGTCGGTGTCCCAGTTTCACCGAAGGCTGGCACACCACCACCTCGCCCCCAAAAAGTCAGACTTTTACTTTTGAAGACGCCAGAAACTTTCCGCCGTCTCATCGAGGACTTCTTGAAGATGAACTGGACAGAACTCGACCGACGCGCCGTCGACACCGCCCGCCTGCTGGCCGCCGACGCCGTGCAGAAGGTCGGCAACGGCCATCCGGGTACGGCGATGAGCCTCGCGCCCGCCGCATACACGCTCTTTCAGAAGGTGATGCGTCACGATCCGGCGGACCCCGAGTGGACCGGCCGTGACCGCTTCGTCCTCTCCCCCGGCCACACCTCGCTGACCCTCTACACCCAGCTGTACCTGGCCGGGTACGAGCTGGAGCTGGACGATCTCAAGGCGTTCCGGACGCACGGTTCGAAGACGCCGGGTCATCCGGAGTACGGGCACACCGCCGGTGTCGAGACCACCACGGGTCCGCTCGGCCAGGGGGTCGCCAACGCCGTCGGCATGGCGATGGCCGCCCGCTACGAGCGCGGTCTGTTCGACCCGGACGCTCCCGAGGGCACCTCCCCGTTCGACCACACCGTGTGGGCGATCGTCTCCGACGGCGACCTGGAGGAGGGCATCTCCGCCGAGGCCTCCTCCCTGGCGGGCCATCAGCGGCTGGGCAATCTCGTCTTCCTGTACGACGACAACCACATCTCCATCGAGGGCGACACGGCCACCGCGTTCTCCGAGGACGTGCTGAAGCGGTACGAGGCGTACGGCTGGCACGTGCAGCGGATCGAGCCGGCCTTCAACGGCAACATCGACGTGCACGCCCTGTACGACGCGCTGACGGCCGCGCGGGAGGAGACCTCGCGTCCCTCGATCATCGCGATGCGCACGATCATCGCCTGGCCGGCCCCGAACGCGCAGAACACCGAGGCCTCCCACGGCTCCGCGCTCGGTGCGGACGAGGTCGCCGCCACCAAGCGCGTCCTCGGCTTCGACGCGGACAGGACCTTCGACGTCGCCGACGACGTGCTCGCCCACACCCGCCGCGCCCTCGACCGGGGCGCCGAGGCGCACGCCGCCTGGGACAAGCGGATCGCCGAGTGGCGCGCCGCCTCCCCCGAACGGGCCCGGCTCTTCGACCGGGTGGTCGCAGGCCGACTGCCCGAGGGCTGGGAGCGCGCGCTGCCCGTCTTCGAGGAGGGCACCTCCGTGGCGACGCGTGCCGCGTCCGGCAAGGTCCTCCAGGCGCTGGGCGCGGTGATCCCCGAGCTGTGGGGCGGCTCCGCCGACCTCGCCGGGTCGAACAACACCACGATCGACAAGAACAGTTCGTTCCTCCCGGCGGACAACCCACTGCCGGAGGCGGACCCCTACGGCCGCACGATCCACTTCGGCATCCGCGAGCACTCCATGGCCGCGGAGATGAACGGCATCGCGCTGCACGGCAACACCCGGATCTACGGCGGCACCTTCCTGGTCTTCTCCGACTACATGCGCAACGCCGTGCGCCTGTCCGCGCTGATGCAGCTGCCGGTGACGTACGTCTGGACGCACGACTCCATCGGTCTCGGCGAGGACGGTCCCACCCATCAGCCGGTCGAGCACCTCGCCTCGCTGCGCGCGATCCCCGGCCTGAACGTGGTCCGCCCGGCCGACGCCAACGAGACGGCGATCGCCTGGGCCGAGATCCTGAAGCGGCACACCACGAACCCGGCCCCGCACGGGCTGGCACTCACCCGCCAGGGCGTGCCGACGTACGCGCCCGACTCCCGCGCGGCGAAGGGCGGTTACGTCCGGGCGGAGTCCTCGACCGCGACCCCGGAGGTGATCCTGATCGCCACCGGCTCCGAGGTGCAGCTGGCCGTGGCCGCGCGGGAGCGGCTGGAGGCCGAGGGGGTCGGCACCCGGGTGGTTTCGATGCCGTCGGTGGAGTGGTTCGAGGAACAGCCGCGAGAATACCGCGAGAGCGTGCTGCCGCCGTCCGTGCGGGCCCGCGTGGCGGTCGAGGCGGGGATCGGCCTGACCTGGTACCGGTACGTCGGTGACCACGGCCGCATCGTCTCCCTCGAACACTTCGGCGCCTCCGCCGACGCGAAGACCCTGTTCGCCGAGTACGGCTTCACCGCCGAGAACGTCGTCGCCGCGGCGCGGGCGGCGCTCGACGGCACGACGCGGCCCGACGCCGTCCGCGGCTGACGCGCGCCGGGAAGGAAGATGATCACTGTGACCACGGAAGCGTTCGGGGCGGCCGTCGACGGCCGCCCCGGCACCGCGGTGAGCAAGGCCTTGAACAGCGAGGGAGTTGATGCGGAATGACCGCCGAGTGGCTCAACCCGCTCCGGGACGCGGGCGATCGCCGGCTCCCGAAGATCGCGGGCCCGTCCGGGCTCGTCATCTTCGGGGTGACCGGTGACCTGTCCCGCAAGAAGCTGATGCCGGCCGTGTACGACCTGGCCAACCGGGGTCTGCTGCCGCCGGGCTTCTCGCTGGTGGGGTTCGCCCGCCGGGACTGGGAGGACGAGGACTTCGCGCAGATCGTGCACGACGCGGTCCGCGAGCACGCCCGCACCGAGTTCCGCGAGGAGGTCTGGCAGCAGCTCGCCGAGGGGATGCGCTTCATCCCGGGCGACTTCGGTGACGACGAGGCGTTCAAGCGGCTCCGCGAGGCCGTCGAGGAGCTGGACGGCTCCCGGGGCACCGGCGGCAACTTCGCCTTCTACCTCTCCGTGCCGCCGAGCATGTTCCCGAAGGTCGTCAAGCAGCTCAAGAAGCACGGTCTGGCCAGCCCGCCCGAGGGTTCCTGGCGGCGCGCGGTCATCGAGAAGCCGTTCGGCCACGACCTGGCGAGCGCCCGCGAGCTGAACGCGGTGCTGCACGAGGTGTTCGACCCCGAGCAGGTCTTCCGCATCGACCACTACCTCGGCAAGGAGACCGTCCAGAACATCCTGGCGCTCCGCTTCGCCAACCAGATGTACGAGCCCATCTGGAACCGGAGTTACGTCGACCACGTGCAGATCACCATGGCCGAGGACATCGGCATCGGCGGCCGGGCGGGCTACTACGACGGCATCGGCTCGGCCCGGGACGTCATCCAGAACCACCTGCTCCAGCTGCTGGCCCTGACCGCCATGGAGGAACCGGCGGCCTTCGACGCCGAGTCGCTGCTGACCGAGAAGCTGAAGGCGCTGAAGGCGGTGCGGCTGCCGGAGGACCTGGGCCGGCACACCGTGCGCGGCCAGTACGCGGGCGGCTGGCAGGGCGGTGAGCAGGTGCTCGGCTATCTGGAGGAGGAGGGCATCGACCCGTCCTCCACCACGGACACCTACGCGGCGGTCAAGCTGGGCATCGACAACCGCCGTTGGGCGGGCGTCCCGTTCTATCTGCGCACCGGCAAGCGGCTCGGCCGCCGGGTCACCGAGATCGCGGTCGTCTTCCAGCGCGCGCCGCACTCCCCGTTCGACTCCACCGCCACCGAGGAGCTGGGGCAGAACGCGATCGTCATCCGGGTGCAGCCCGACGAGGGGATGACCGTGCGCTTCGGTTCGAAGGTGCCGGGTACCTCGATGGAGATCCGGGACGTCACGATGGACTTCGCGTACGGCGAGTCGTTCACGGAGTCCAGCCCGGAGGCGTACGAACGGCTGATCCTTGATGTGCTGCTCGGCGACGCCAACCTCTTCCCCCGCCACCAGGAGGTGGAGGAGTCCTGGAAGATCCTCGATCCGATCGAGGAGTACTGGGCGGGGCACGGCAGGCCCGCGCAGTACGCCTCGGGCGGCTGGGGGCCCGCGGAAGCGGACGAGATGCTCGCACAAGACGGACGGAGCTGGCGCAGGCCATGAAGATCGACCTGACTGACACCACGGCAAGCAAGATCAACAAGGCGTTGGTGCAGGGCCGCCGCGCCATCGGCACACCCGCCGTGGGCATGGTCCTCACGATGGTGATCGTGACGGACGAGGAGAACGCGTACGACTCGATCAGGGCCGCCGAGGAGGCCTCGCACGAGCACCCCTCGCGCACCCTGGTCGTCATCAAGCGGCACGCCCGCACCCCGAAGGACCGCACCAAGTCGCACCTGGACGCCGAGGTGCGGGTCGGCGCCGACGCGGGCACCGGCGAGACGGTCGTGCTGCGGACGTACGGCGAGGTGTCCGACCACGCCGACTCCGTGGTGCTGCCGCTGCTGCTGCCGGACGCGCCGGTGGTGGTGTGGTGGCCGGTGGACGCGCCGGAGAACCCGGCCAAGGACCCGCTGGGCGCGCTCGCCCAGCGCCGGATCACCGACATGTACGCCGTGGAGTCGCCGCTCGCCGCGCTGGAGCAGCGCCGCGCCTCCTACACCCCCGGCGACACCGATCTCGCCTGGACCCGGCTCACGCCGTGGCGCTCCATGCTGGCGGCCGCCCTCGACCAGGCGAAGGAGACGATCACCTCCGCCGCCGTGGAGAGCGAGGCCGACAACCCGAGCGCCGAACTGCTGGCCCGCTGGCTGGAGGCCCGGCTCGGCGTGTCCGTCGAGCGGGTCCTGACCGCCGGGCCGGTGGTGACGGGCGTGCGCCTCGGCACCGCCAGGGGCGAGGTCGTCATCGACCGCCCCGAGGGCCCGCTCGCCACGCTCACCCTGCCCGGGCAGCCGTCCCGCACCCTCGCCCTGAAGGTGCGCGCCACGTCCGAGCTGATCGCCGAGGAGCTGCGCCGCCTCGACGCCGACGAGATGTACGCCGTCGCCCTGAGCGGCGGTGGGGGCGACGGGCAGCCCGCCGCCGACGACTGACACGCCTTCGCTCGACTCCCTCATGGAACAGGTGAACTGACATGGCAACGATGCAGCTGGGTCTCATCGGCCTCGGCAAGATGGGCGGCAACATGCGCGAGCGCATCCGCCGCGCCGGCCACACCGTCATCGGCTACGACCGCAACCCCGAGGTCTCCGACGTGGGCGGCCTGGCCGAACTGGTCGACCGCCTCGACGGGCCGCGGGTCGTGTGGGTGATGGTCCCGGCGGGCGGCGCCACCCAGTCCGTCATCGACGAGCTGGCGGAGCTGCTGTCGCCGGGCGACACCGTCGTCGACGGCGGCAACTCCCGTTGGACGGACGACGAGAAGCACGCCGCCGAGCTGGGCGCCAAGGGCATCGGATTCGTCGACGCGGGTGTCTCCGGGGGCGTATGGGGTCTGGAGAACGGCTACGCCCTGATGGTCGGCGGCGACGAGGAGCACGTCGAGCGGCTCCAGCCGATCTTCGAGGCGCTCAAGCCGGAGGGGCCGTACGGCTATGTCCACGCCGGCAAGGTCGGCGCCGGGCACTTCTCCAAGATGGTCCACAACGGCATCGAGTACGCCATGATGCAGGCGTACGCCGAGGGTTGGGAGCTGCTGGAGGCGGTCGACTCCGTGACGAGCGTGCGGGAGGTGTTCCGCTCCTGGCAGGAGGGGACCGTGATCCGCTCGTGGCTGCTGGACCTCGCCGTCAACGCGCTCGACGAGGACGAGCACCTGCAGAAGCTGCGCGGCTACGCCGAGGACTCCGGTGAGGGCCGGTGGACCGTCGAGGCGGCCATCGACCACGCGGTGCCGCTGCCGGCGATCACCGCGTCATTGTTCACCCGGTTCGCCTCGCGCCAGGACGACTCCCCCCAGATGAAGATGATCGCCGCGCTGCGCAACCAGTTCGGCGGGCACGCGGTCGAGGCGAAGCCGTAGCGGTAGCGGTAGCGGTAGCGGTAGCGGGGCAGTCGGACCGGCTCCGGCGCGTGGCGGTGTTCCGGAGCGTCGTGGCCGGTCGCGCCCGGTGCCCCGCGCCCCTTCGGGGGCGCGGGCCGCTCAAGCCAGCAGGGCGGTGGTGAAGGCCTCCTCGTGGGTCTTCAGCCAGGCCCGGACGCGGTCCCAGCGGGCCCAGCCGCCGCGCTCCGCGAGGACCCGGCGGTAGACGGGGTCGCCGCCGGCCACGCGCACGGCCACGAAGGCCCGGCAGGCCTCCGTGGCCTGGTGGACGACGGCGGGCAGGAGGGCGCGGTCGGCCGAGGACAGGCCGTAGCCGTCGGCGAGGACGCGCAGGCGCCGGGGCGCGTCCAGGGGGCCGCCCGGGTAGAGGGGGGCCGCCGATTCGGGGTCGAGCAGGGGCACCCAGTAGCGGGCCGCCATGGCCACGTCCCAGACCGGTCGGCCCGGTGCGGCCAGGTCGAAGTCGATCAGGGCGGTGGCGCGGCCGTCGCGGAAGACGACGTTGTCGGGGCAGACGTCGTTGTGGCAGAGGATCGGCCCGCCCTCGGGGTCGGACAGCTCCCGGGGCCATGCGGCACGCGTGTCGACGGGGATGTCCGCGCTCGCCGCGTGCAGACCGCGCAGGAGCCGCCCCACCGACGTCAGGGCCGGCTCCGTCAGCGCCCAGGCGGGGAACGGCGGCAGCGCCACGTCACCCGGGACGAAGGTCAGCTGTTCGCGGCCCTCCGGTGTGCGGCCGACGGGCAGCGGCGCCCCCGTGAATCCGCGTCGGCGCAGTGCGCGCAGATACGCGTGGAGGGCGGGCGCGGTGGGCGGCGCCGGGCGGTCGACGAGGGAGCCCCGCCGGACGACCGCGCCCGCGTTCACCGTGCCGCCGGGAAGCACGTCGCCGTCGTCCTGGGAGTCCGGGCTCGCCCCGTCGTTCGTCATGCGCATCACGCTAGCCGCGTCCGCCGTGTGCTGCGGGGGCCTCCTCGGGGCCTTCGCTCCCCTTCGCCGGGCGGAATGCGATGTTCACCCGCATTATTGTCAGATGTGTACATGGCGTGAACTGTCGCTGTGGCCGGAACCCCGCCGCCGGTAGCGTGCGGCCTCTGTCCGTATGCACTGCGCTCGCATTGCCTACGTCTTCCCACGCATCCATATGCCTCCGTACGCATCCGTACGCGTCCGCACGAAGGAGACGCCGATGGCCGAGACCGGGCAGCACGATCAGCGGTACGAGCGCTACGACGGGGGCAGCCCCGAGGCCGAACGGCTCGTGTTCGAGCGGCTGGCCCGGGAGTTGATGGAGGTCCAGGTCAGGAACCGGCGGGCCGGGGGCGGAGGCGTCGCGCGGGCGTTCCACGCGAAGGCACCGCTGGGGGTGGAGAACGCGCGGCTGCGGTTCCACGACGATCTGCCGGTGGCGTTGCGGACCGGTTTCGCGCAGCCGGGTGCCGAGTATCCGGCCGTCGTCCGGCTGTCCAACGCGAGCGGGATCCGGCAGGGCGACGGTTCGCCGGACCTGCGGGGCGCGGCCGTGCGGGTGCGGGTGGCGGAGGGGGTGAGCCATGACCTGCTGGCGACCAGTTTCCCGGTGTCGCACGCGAGCGACGCCCGGGAGTTCGTGGCGTTCGCCAAGGCCATGGCCGGGGCCCGCACTCCGCTGCGGAAGGCCCTCGGGCTGTTCGTGAAGCTGCCACTGGCCGTGGGGCCCGGGACGGCCGCGCGGATGCGGCGCAATGTGACGGCGGCGACCCGACGTACCGTCAATTCCCTTGCCACGGAGACCTATTGGAGCCGGGGCGCCATCCTGTGGGGCGAGGCCGGGCCGGTGCGGTATCTGCTGCGGCCCGCGCCCGGCACACCGGCGGCGGCCGCGCCCGATCGCCGGGACCCGGACTTCCTGCACCGGGAGCTGGCGCGGCGGCTCGGGCAGGCGGACGTGGCGTTCGACCTGTGCGTGCAGCGGTACGTGGACGAGCGGCGCACCCCGATCGAGGACGCGGCGGTGGAGTGGAAGGACGCGGTGGCGCCGGCGGTGCCGATCGCCCGGCTCACGATCCCCGCTCAGGAGCTGGACGGAGCCGAGGCGCGGGCGGCGGCGCGACGGATCGAGGAGCTGACCTTCAACCCCTGGTACACGACCGATGATTTCCGGCCATTGGGCCATATCAACCGGGCCCGGAAAGCCGCGTACCGGGCCAGTGGCGCACACCGTCTCGGGCAGCGCTTCGTCACCGAGGAACCCCTGCGCAACAAGCTGCTCGGCCGTGTCGTGGGCCCCGCCCTGGGGCTGCTGAACCGTGCCGTGCCGTGGCACCGGCTGCCGTTGTCCCTGAGCCTGCTGAACCTGGTGTTCCTGAGGAAGGTGCTGCGCCGGCGGAACCTGATCGACACCGAGGTGCGCGAGGCTCCGCCGGCGGCGCAGCCCGTGCCGGAGCCGGTCCCGGAGAGGCTGCGCACGGAGCGGTCGTACGACGGGACGTACAACGACCTGTCGGAGCCGGCGATGGGCGCGGTGGGCGCCGCCTTCGGACGGAACCTGAAGCCGGACTACCGGCCGGACACCTTCGACACACCGAACCCGGTGACGGTCAGCAGGCAGCTGCTGCACCGGGAGAGCTTCGTGCCGGCGACCTCGCTCAATGTGCTGGCGGCGGCGTGGATCCAGTTCCAGGTGCACGACTGGGTGAACCACCGGCGGTACAGGACCGGTGACCGCAGTGTGGAGGTGCCGCTGCCGCCCGGCTACGACGGGACCTGGCAGAACGTGCCCGGCGGGCCGACCGAGCGGGTGATGCGGTTCGCCGAGAACGAGGGCCTGGAGGTGCCCGGGCGCCCGCCGATCCTGTTCGCCAACTCAGCCTCGCACTGGTGGGACGGCTCCGAGGTGTACGGCGAGAACGAGGGGACGGCGCGGTTCCTGCGCGAGCCGGACGGGGGCGCGAAACTCCGCCTGGAGGACGGCCATCTGCCGGGCGGGACGAACGGTGTCCCGCTCACCGGCTTCAACGAGAGCTGGTGGATGGGGCTCAGCGCGATGCACACCCTGTTCGCGCGGGAGCACAACGCGGTCTGCGACGCGCTGCGGGCCGAGTACCCCTCGATGAGCGAGGAGAAGGTCTACCAGACGGCCCGGCTCGTCGTCTCCGCGCTGATCGCGAAGATCCACACCGTGGAGTGGACGCCGGCGATCCTGGCCACCGAGGCGATCGACATCGCGCTGCGCACCAACTGGTCGGGCCCGCCGAGGAACTGGCTCAACCAGCTGGGCCTGTGGCTGTTCGAGTCGCACTCGCTCACCGGCATCCCGAAGACGCTGCCGGACCACCACGCGGCGCCGTACTCGCTGACGGAGGACTTCACCACCGTCTACCGCATGCATCCGCTGATCCCGGACGACTTCGAGCTGCGGGAGCACCAGTTCGGACGGCGGCTGGAGACGGTGGGCTTCCTCGACATCCAGGGCGGGGCCGCCGAGGCGCAGATCCGCAAGACGGGCCTTGCGAACGCGCTGTACTCGTTCGGGATCGCCCACCCCGGCGCGATCACCCTGCACAACTTCCCGCGCTCGCTCCAGCGTTTCGAGCGGGACGGGGAGATCATCGATCTGTCGGTCGTCGACCTGGTCCGGACGCGCAGGCGGGGCGTGCCGCGCTACAACGACTTCCGGGCCGGGCTGCACCGGGGGCGGATCCGTTCCTTCGAGGAGCTGACCGAGAACCCCGAGACGCTGGCCCGGCTCAAGGACGTCTACCGGGACGTCGACGAGATCGACACCGTGATCGGGCTGTTCGCGGAGAACCCGCCGGAGGGCTTCGGCTTCAGCGACACCGCCTTCCGGATCTTCATCCTGATGGCCAGCCGACGGCTGCAGAGCGACCGCTTCCTGACGGTCGACTACCGGCCGGAGGTCTACACACCGCTCGGCATCGACTGGGTCGAGAAGGGCGGCATGAACACGGTGGTCCAGCGCCACTGCCCGGAGCTGGCACCTCTCCTGCCCCGCGACGCGAGCGCCTTCGCGCCGTGGCGGACGGTGCCCACGGCCGTCAACTCCGGTACGAACGACGGCGGTTCACCATGACGCCGTGACACGACGACCCGGGGCGGCGCGCCGCCCCGGGTCCGAACCACAACGGGGGAAACACGCATGACGTTCACCGACAACCACTCCGAGCTGCCCGGAAACCCGGAGCTCTCCGCGATACCCGGGGCGGGCGAGCAGCTCGCGCTCCAGGAACAGCCCGGCACGCCCACGGGCGCCACCCACCCGGGGCTCGCCGACCTCTTCGACCGTCCGCTGCTGCGGACCGTGTGGCGCCGCCGCACCCACCGTGTGAGCCGGGGCGCCAAGGTGTCCGCCGGGACGATGACCTACACCTCCCGCAACGCGGCCCAGCCCCTGACCGAGCTGGAGGAGGCGGTGCTGATCGCGATCACCGGCACCACCGGCCTCACCATGCCCGACCGGCCCTTCGAGGACCCGGACGACGGCACCCCCATCATGTCCAAGCCCAACCTGACGATGGCGGGCCGTACCGCGGGCAGCCCGGACAACGCGCAGGGCACCCACTTCTTCCTCGTCAACGACTCGGGCACCTATTTCCTGCGCAGGCTGGAACCGGCACCGCAGGAGCCGTTCGACGCCGAGACGCTGGTGGCGCGGGCGCGCGCGGCCAAGGTGAAGGTCCTGGACCACCGCCTGGACGTGGCACCGGACCAGCGGGACTTCCCGGCGTACCTGGACTCCAACCGCTTCCTGTCCAACCTGCCCGGCACGACGCTGCTGTTCCCGGTGGTCGATCTCTCCCACCAGTACGTGAACGCGCTGATGTATCTGCTGACCCAGCCGGACGGGGCCCGTCCGACCCTCGTGGACGACCGCAACTTCTACCGTGCCGCCGGGGTGCGGAAGTGGGTGCGGAACGGGTTCCTCAACGGGGACCTGAAGCTGCCGCTCGGTGCTCTCGGCCCCATGCGCACCCAGATCGAGGCGGACCTGCTGCTGCAGAACCTGATGCTCACGGCGGAGGCGATGGGCCTGGGCGCCTGGATCCACGCCACCATCAATCCGCAGATCGCCCTCGGCGACCCGAAGTTCTCCCAGGCGTACGGCAGGATGCTGGGCTTCGACTTCGTCACCCCGCGCTGGCGGCCGGCCGACATCTGGCGCTGGCACATCCCGCTGCCGAAGTACGCGAAGGTCCGCTCGCACCCGGTCCGGCTCCCCTCCCCCGACGGCGGCGCACCGCTGATCGCCGCCGCCTGCCCGCCGGTGGTCGGGACCATGTCGGAGGCGGTGGAGAGAATCGTCCGGGAGAAGTTCGGCCGCGGCGGCGTCTACACCGACCGGGACGTCTTCGCCCGGATCTACCGGGAGGACTACGGGCAGCGCTATCTCACCGAGGCCAGTGAGTACGAGGAGCGGGTGGTCGAGTGCGCCCGGGACATCTGCGAGTACATCCTCCGCACGCACGGCCGCTTCCCGGCCCACACGGACGCGATTCACGTCCCGGGCGTGTGGCTCCAGGTCCACCACGTGGAGAACGAGTACTACGAGCGGTTCTTCACCAACGGCCTGACCGACGCGCACCGCGCGCATGCGGGAGCCTGGGGGCACTGAGTCCGGGGCCACTAGGCGTGGTTGACAGGTACAAGCGTTGCGGGTGAGATTCCCGTTGATGATGATCAACGATCTGACGGCGGCCGAGCGGCGGGTGTGGGACGCCTTTCCGCTCGGCGCGGCGGTGGACTTCGGGACCGGGGACCTCAGCACCGTCGACGAGGGGGTCATCGCGGACGGCGCCGACTGGGGGCCCGAACGGACCGTCCGGGCCCGGGTGTTGCGGGCGTTGCTGCTGACCGCTCCGCAGGAGGAGGGCGAGGTCGCCGCCCTCAAGATCGAGGGCGCCCGGATCAGCGGCCGGCTGGAACTGAAGTACGCGACGGTCGAGAGCGTCGTACGGCTGAGCGGCTGTCACTTCGACGAGGCACCCGACTTCTCCGGCGCGCACTTCAACTACCTCAATCTGTCCAGGTCCGCGTTGCCCGGCCTGCGGTCGGCGCGGGCTCGCGTCGACGGCGGCCTGCGGCTGACGGAGTGCCGGTTCCGGGGGCCGGTGAGGCTCACCGGGGCGCAGATCTCCGGGACCCTGTTCATGGAGCGCGCCGAGTTCACCGCCGCGGACGGGGAGCCCGCGCTGCGCCTCAACCAGGCGGAGATCGGGGAGGAGTTGTGCGCTCCCGGGCTGCGGGCGGACGGTGAGGTCCGGCTCGGCGGCGCCCATGTGGCGGGCAAGGTCGACCTGCGGCGCGCCCGGTTGCACATGCCGGGCGGCGTCGCCCTCGGCGCGGAGACCCTCGCCACCGAGTCCGATGTCGTCCTGCGGCACGCGGACGTGCACGGGCGGGTCGAGCTGCGCGGGGCACGTGTGGGCGGCTGGCTGGAGCTGTCCTACGCCCGGCTGTCGAACCCCGGCGGTACGGCGCTGCGGGTGAGCAGCAGTGTCATCAGCGAACTCTGGCTGCGCGATGGCCCGCCGGTGGAGGGCGTCCTGAATCTGCGCCGCGCCCAGATAGAGGTGCTGTTCGTGGAGCCGGACAAGCTGCCGGACCAGGTCCTGTTGAACAACCTCGCCTACACCTCCCTCATCCCGCACGTGCCCGCCGAGCGGCGGATGCCGCTGCTGGAGCGGGACGGCGAGGGGTATCTGCCGTACTCCTACGAGCAGTTGACCGCCGCGTACCGCAGGATCGGCGACGACGACGCCGCCCGGCGGGTCCAGCTCGCCAAACTGCGCCGGCACCGCGCCACCCTCCGCTGGCACGGCCGGCTGTGGGGGTACGCCCAGGACGCCACCGTCGGCTACGGCTTCCGTCCGCTGCGTGCGGCGGTCTGGCTGCTGTCGCTGATGGCGGTGGGTTCCGTGGCGTACGCGGTGCGCGCGCCCAGCCCGCTCAAGGCGGACGAGGCTCCGGAGTTCAACCCGGTCTTCTACACCCTCGACCTGCTGCTGCCGATCATCGACTTCGGGCAGGAACGGGCCTACGCGCCCGAGGGCTGGTCGCAGTGGCTGTCGTACGTCCTCGTCATCACCGGCTGGATCCTGGCGACGACGGTCGTGACGGGCGTGACCCGCACGGTCAGCCGCCAGTAGTCTCCGGCTCCCCGTCCGTTCCCCTCAACCGACCGGTCGTCGCGCATGCTGGGCGGCGAGGCGCACGGGTGCGTTCTGCGCGCCGTAGCCCTGGTATCCGGCGTCGCGCTGGACGAGTTCGAAGAAGACGCGGCCGACGGTCTCGGTGTAGCAGTGGCGGAACGCGCCGCCCGCGTCGCGGTCGTAGAGGATGCCGAGTTCCCGGTACGTCTCCAGCTCGCCGTCGGCGAACGCGAACCGTGCCGCCAGGTCGTCGTGGTAGTTCGCGGGGACGGCCAGCAGCCGGCCCCCGGCCGCGCGGAAGGCGCGGGCCGCGGCGACGACGTCGTCCGTGGCGAGGGCGATGTGCTGGGCACGGGCCGTGTCGTCGGTGGGGGCGGGGCCGACGCTGAGGGCGATGCGGACGCTGCCGTCGTCGTTGGTCACCGGGCGGCTGCGGAACAGACCGTAGGGGTCGGCGACGTCGACGCTGTCGCTGGCGTGCAGGCCGAGCACCGTGCGGTGGAAGAGGGCCGCCTCGTCGAACTGGTGCCAGGGCTGGGTGAGGGCGAGGTGGTCGACGCGGTGGACGTGGCCCGCGGCGTCGGGGTGTGCGACGGGGCGGAAGTCGCCGGTCCAGCTGGGAAGTCCGGGGCGGTCGGTCGCGCAGAAGAAGAGTTCGGTGCCGTCGGGCGCGGCGACCGCGTCGAGCGGCGCGTCCTCGGCGGTGCGGCGCCGCGGCAGTACCGGCGCGAGCAGGGCCTCGGCGCGGCGGGCGGCGCCGGCCGGGTCCGGTGACTCCAGACCGATCGCGGCGAGCTGGGTGCCGTCGCGCCGGGCGGCCGGGCCGGTGTTGACCAGCACCCGTGCCTCGCCCTGCTGCCACAGGTCCACCGGCTTGCCGCGATGGCGTGCCGTGCGGGCGAAGCCGAGCGCCCCGAGCAGCGCGGCCACGGGTTCGGCGTCGGGGGTGACCAGTTCGGCGAAGGCGACGCCCGTGGGCACCACCCGCTCCGGCAGCGCGGCGATACCGGCCGCCTCCTGGAGCATCAGCAGCGAGCGGTGGGCGTCCACGGCGGTGGGGCCCGCCTCGGCCTGCCGGAAGACGTCGTTGAAGACCTCCAGCGACAGCGGCCCGTCATATCCGGCCGCCCGCACATGCCCGACCAGCCCGGTGACGTCGAGGCCGCCCTGCCCGGGGAAACAGCGGTAGTGCCGGCTCCACTGGAGCACGTCCATCGCCATCAGCGGGGCGTCGGCGAGCTGGAGGAAGAAGATCTTCTCGCCCGGGATGTCCTCGATGCCCTTGGGGTCGGAGCCCCGGGCCAGGATGTGGAAGCTGTCCAGGCACGTCCCGAGCGCGGGGTGGTCGGCCGCCTCCACGATGCGCCACGCGTGGTCGTAGGTGTTGACGTGCCGCCCCCACGCCAGCGCCTCGTAGGCGACCCGGATGCCGAACTCCTGTGCGTGTTGGGCCAGTTCGCGCAGGTGGTATGCGGCGAGCGCGTCGTCGTCCTCGGCGAGCGGATGGACGCTGGAGCAGACGAGCACCGTGTCGCAGCCGAGCCGCCCCATCAGCTCGAACTTGTGCCGGGCCCGCCGCAGGTTCTCCGCGAACACCTCCGCCGGCACGGCCTCGATGTCCCGCATCGGCTGGTAGAGATCGATGCTCAGCCCCAGATCGGCACAGCGCGCCCGCACCTCCTCCGGCGCGAGCGGACTGGCCAGCAGGTCGTTCTCGAAGATCTCCACCCCGTCGAACCCGGCCCGCGCGGCAGCGCTGAGCTTCTCGGTGAGGGACCCACTGAGGGAGACGGTGGCGATGGATGTACGCATGGGCAACTCCTTGCAACAAGGTCACACGCCTGTAAGGGGCGCGGGCCGTGACATTGCGCGGCTCCGCCGCGTGGGCGCGACCAGCCAAAACGAACCCGCGGCCGACCCACCTGACCAGCGCACGCGGCGCTTAGTTACGCGCACCCGCAGCCCCGGCCAACTCACCGATGTCCGCCAGCATCCGCGAAGCGTCCGGCTCACGCCCGGTGAACAACCGGAACGCGTCGGCAGCCTGGAACACGGCCATCCCCCCGCCGTCCAGCGTGGCGCAGCCGAGCCCCCGGGCGGCCCGCAGCAACTCGGTCTCCAACGGCCGGTACACCACCTCCGCCACCCACAGCCCGGGACGCAACAGTTCGACGGCGAACGGCAGCCCGGGGTGGGCCGCCATCCCCGTCGGCGTCGCGTGCACGACACCGTCGGCCGCCCCGAGCAGCGCGGGCAGCGCGTCCGGCGTCGCCGCGTCGGCCCGCCCCGCACCGAAGTGCCGGTCGAGGGAGGCGGCGAGGTCCGCCGCCCGGTCGGGCAGCGCGTCGACGACGGTGACGTGCTCGGCGCCGAGGGTGAGCGTGGCGTGGGCGACGGCCGCGCCCGCTCCCCCGGCGCCCAGCTGCACCACGTTCTCCAGCGGGACGTCGGGCAGCCCGCGCGCGAAGGACGCGGCGAAGCCGGTGACGTCCGTGTTGTGGCCGACGGCGCGGCCGTCCTCGAAGACCACCGTGTTGACGGCGCCGAGCGCGGCGGCCTGCGGAGCGAGACCGTCGAGGTGCTCGATGACCAGCTGCTTGCAGGGGTGTGTGATGTTCAGCCCGTCGAAGCCCAGGTCACGGGCGGCGCGCACCAGGTTGCCCACCGCCTCCGGCCCGACGCCGAGGTCGTCGATGTCGATCAGCCGGTACAGACAGCGCAGACCCTGCCGGTCGGCCTCCCGCTCATGCAGGGCGGGGCTGAGGGACGGCCCGATGCCGGAGCCGATGAGGCCGACGAGATACGAGTCCTTGGCCACGGCGGCCCTCCCGCGAGATTAATGTACGAACTAGTACGTTAGTAATAGCAGGCGCTCCCTCCCGAGGGAAGACCGTCGCCGCAGCTCCTAGAATCACGGGCACCGGCCGCACTCGCCCGAAGGAACCCGATGACCAGCGTCGAAGAACCGGCACGACAGAACGGGCGCATCCGTGACGCCGCCCGCACCAAGGCCGAGATCCTCGACGTCGCGACCAAGGAGTTCGCCCGTTCCGGGTTCGCCGGGGCCCGGGTCGACGAGATCGCCGCCCGGACCCGCACCACGAAGCGGATGATCTACTACTACTTCGGCGGCAAGGAGCAGCTGTTCACCGCCGTCCTGGAGCGGGCGTACTCCGTGATCCGGCAGACCGAGCAGGAGCTGGACGTCGAGCACCTGGACCCGGTGGCGGCCATCCGCCGGCTCGCCGAGGTGACGTTCGACCACCACGAGGCGCACCCCGACTTCATCCGCCTGGTCAGCATCGAGAACATCCACGAGGCCGAGCACATCGCCTCCTCCGAGATGCTCGCCACCATCGGCTCGCCCGCACTGGACGTGATCCGCCGGATCCTCGAGTCGGGCCAGGAGTCGGGCCTGTTCACCGCCGACGTGGACGCCGTCGACCTGCACGCGATGATCAGCGCGTTCTGCTTCTTCCGGGTCGCCAACCGGCACACCTTCGGCGCCCTCTTCGGCCGCGACCTCATCGACGCCGGACGCCGGGACCACTACCGCCAGATGCTCGGCGACATGGTGATCGCGTACCTGACGGCGGACCGCGCGGCGGACTGAGGCCGCGGGGCGGGGCGCACGGTCTCGGTCGGGTCTCGGCCGGAAGATCCTCCCGCGGCGCCTCTTGACACCCGGGAAACGTCGGCGCAACATCCGTAGCCAACCGCTACTAACTATCCAGTGCGTTCATTAGCCCGGGTAGCACCCGGCACGGCCGCCCCGCCACCCCAGGGACCGGCCCCCTCCCCCTGTGATTCGCCCCGCCTCGCCTTGCCTTCCTCCGCTTCGCCCCCCTCTCATGGGGAGATCCCTCGAAGGAGCCACGCCGTGTCCGTCCCCGCCGCACCTCCCGGCCAGCCCAAGAAGGCCGCCACGGCCGCCTGGATCGGCAGCGCCCTGGAGTACTACGACTTCTTCATCTACGGCAGCGCCGCCGCCCTGATCTTCCCGACGGTCTTCTTCGACGAGTCCGACCCGGCCACCGCGACCCTGCTCTCGCTGGCCACCTTCGGTGTCGCCTACGCGGCCCGGCCGATCGGCGCGCTGTTCCTCGGGCACTACGGCGACCGCGTGGGCCGCAAGAAGATCATGGTCTTCACGCTGATCCTGATGGGTCTGTCGACGTTCCTGATCGGCTGTCTGCCCACCCGCGACCAGGTCGGCACCCTCGCGCCGGTCCTCCTGGTGATCTGCCGTGTCCTGCAAGGCATATCGGCGGCCGGTGAGCAGGCCAGCGCGAACTCCATGACGCTGGAGCACGCGCCGTCGGACCGGCGCGGCTTCTTCACCAGCTTCACCCTGAGCGGCACCCAGGGCGGGCAGTTGCTCGCCACCCTGGTCTTCATCCCGATCGCCGCGCTCCCCGAGGACCAGCTGCTCTCCTGGGGCTGGCGCGTCCCGTTCTGGCTGAGCATCGCCGTCGCCGTCGTCGGCTACGTCATCCGGCGCACCCTGGACGAGACCCCGGCCTTCACCCAGCAGACCGAGTCCGAGGGCGTCGCCAAGCTGCCGCTGGCCGTCCTGCTGCGCGAGCACTGGGCGGACGTGCTCCGGGTGATCGCGGGCGCCCTGGTCGCCTCGGTCTCCACGATCTTCACCGTGTGGGCGCTGGCGTACGGCACGAGCGACGCGGTCGGCCTGTCCCGTTCCTCCATGCTGTGGGTGGGCGCGCTCGCCAACCTGGTCGCGCTCGCCGCGATCCCGCTGTGGGCCACGCTCTCCGACCGCATCGGCCGCCGCCCGGTGTTCCTGATCGGCTCGGCCGGCAGCGCGGTGATGATGTTCGTCTACCTGTGGGCGATCTCCACCGGCGCCTACCCGCTGGTCCTGGTCCTCGGCATCGTCACCTTCGGTGTCGTCTACAGCGCCGCGAACGGCATCTGGCCCTCCTTCTACGGTGAGATGTTCTCCACCCGGGTCCGGCTGTCCGGCATGGCCATCGGCACCCAGATCGGCTTCGCCGTCGCCGGTTTCGCCGTCACCTTCGCCGCGCAGATCGCCGGCCCGGACGGCGACGACTGGTTCGCGGTGGCCCTGTTCACCGCGGCCCTGTGCGTCCCGCCGGTCCTCGCCGCGCTCACCGCCCGCGAGACCCACCGGATCCCGACCGAACTCCTCGGCACCCGCTCCCCGCGCGAGAAGAACGACCGGGAGCGCGTCGCGGCCTGAGCCACGGCCCGGTCTCTGGTCCCCGTGCCCCGCGAGGGTGCACGGGGACTCCCGCGTGGCGCCGGCGGCGCGTGCACCCCCCTGCGAAGGCGCGGGCGGCTCGGCGGGATGATGATCACACCGCCGCGACCACGCGGCACCGCACCGCAGGGGGACGATGTGAAGCGCGGCGAGGACCCTTACAGAGCCACCCCGCCTCCATGGCAGGGACGGCCCCCGGCCGAGACGAGCCGACGGCGCTGGCGGATCGCCCTGCTCGTCCCGCTCGTCGGCGCGGCGGGGTGCGGCCTGCTGTTCCTGCTCGGGGTCGGCGCGTTCGCCTTGCTGTTGGTCGTGAGCCGGCTGTCGGTCCCCATCCCTGACGGCGAGCCCCTGGCCATGAGCACGGCCGAGATCACGGGGCCGTGGACCGACGGGCAGGGCGGGCGGCTGACGTTCGAGGAGGACGGGACGTTCACCTCGGACGGGATCTGCGGCGACTTCCACGACAACGACGACGACCCCTTCGACGAGGTCGCCTCCCCGGCCCCCGGCGCCGGCACCTGGGAGCACACCACCGGCACCGACATCGACACGGACGACACGGTCTCCACCGTCCACCTCACGTTCGCGCCGGACGGGACGCGGGCACGGTACGTGGCTCGGGGCACGGCGCGCGACCCGGTGCTGTGGACCTACATCGGCGACCCCGACAGCGGGCGGCTGTGCGTCCTCGAACGCGCGGAGACCTCCCGCTGAGGTGCCCGGCGGCGCCGGCCGACCGACGCCGGTCGGCGGCGGGCTCAGCCGCGGTGCAGGACCCGCAGACGATGCGGTGCCGCCGGATCCCGGTCGACGACCTGGACCGGTGCCTCGGCCCACTGCCACACGCCGACGCCCGGCACCCGGGAGAAGCGGATCCGGCCGCGTGTCCCCTCGACCGTGACATGCGGCCAGGACGCGGCGATGCCCGCCCGGTCGGTGCCGTGCGTGCGCATAGCCTCGGCGAGGACCGCGACCGTGTCGTAGCCCTCGAAGGCGACGAAGGAGGGCGCTTCGCCCAGCCGATCGGCGAGGGCCGTCCCGACCCGTGAGCCGAGGGGACCGACCCGGTCGAGGTCGTAGCTCAGGAACGGCACTCCGGCACCGTCGTCCCCCAGCGAGGTCACCCAACTGGCGAGCTCCGGCTGCCCGGCCGGAGCGCCGATCAACACCTCGGCGAGCCGGCGGTCGCGGCGGACGGCCCGGACGATCGGCACCGCCGGGTGGGGATGGCCGACCAGCAGGAGCAGGGCCGTCGCGCGCCGGTCGGCGAGCGCGTCGCACACACCGGCAGGGGTGAGCGCGCCGCTGTCGATCTCGTCGACGGTGCCGCCGTACGCGGCGAGGTGGTCCCGCAGGATGCGGGTCCCGGCCGTCCAGTAGACGCTCGGCTGGGTGACTACGGCGATACGGCTGTGGCCCGCGCCGAGGAGGTGGTCCGCGTAGATCCGCCAGCCCCGGGACTGCGGCGGCGAGAGACGCGCGACCCGGTCCGTCGGCTGGTCGGTGAGGGCGTCGATGACCGCGGAGGAGCAGAGGTACGGAAGGCCGAGGGCGTCGGCCCGGCCGGCGACCGCGCGGGCGACGACGCTGTGGTACTCCCCGACCAGGGCGGCCACCCCGAGGTGTGCCAGTTCGTCCACGGCCGCCGAGGCCCGCAGCGGATCGGCGGCGGTGTCCCTGACCACCAGTTCGAGCGGCCGCCCGGCGACACCGCCGGCGTCGTTCACCTCCGCCACGCCCAGGTCGAGACCGGCGACGAGGTGCCGGCCCGCCTCGGCCCAGCCGGGCCGGGTCAGGGGGGCGAGTGCGCCGATCAGGATCGGTCCGCCGGTGTCGCCCGTGTGCCGGTCCGGGCCGGGCTCGCCTGTGATCATGCCGGACATTGCAGCCGCGGTCGCCGCGGGCAGGCAACCGATTATCGCGAGTAGGCACTGTCTACCAGGCGTAGTAGACAGTGTCTACTACGCCTGGTAGACAGTGTCCATGAACGAACGCAACCCGGGGCTGCGGTCCCGACTGGTCGATGTCGGGGTCGAGTTGGTGACGGCGGAAGGGGTTCAGGCCCTCTCGCTGCGGGAGATCGCACGGCGGGCCGGGGTGTCGCACGGGGCCCCGCGCCGCTACTTCCCGACGCACCTGGAGCTGCTGTCGGCCATCGCGCGACGGGGGTTCGAGGAGCTGGCGGGCCGGGGGGTCGCGGCGCTCCGGGACGGCACAGCGGGCCCGCGGGAGCAGATCGCGACGCTGGGGCGCGTGTACCTGGACTTCGCGCTGACCAACCGGGGCATGCACGAGCTGATGTTCCGTCACGACCTGTTGGAGAGCAACGAACTGGGGTTGCGCGAGACCAGTCTCCCGATGTTCACACTGCTGGTGGAGCTCGTCGGGCGGGCCCGTCCCGACGCCGACGCGCGGCTCGTCGCGGGCGCGCTGCTGGCGAACCTCTACGGGATCGCCCAGCTGTGGACCTGGGGCAGCCTCCAACTCATGACCGGGGCCGACGACTTCACCCCGCTGCTGCACACCGCGCTGGACGCGCATCTGGGGAGCGAAAGCCGATGACGGCGCCCACGACGGAGGCCGGGGTCGACCGGCACGAGCCCGCGTCCGCGTCGCACCGCCGCGTCACCCTCGCGTGCAGTGTGCTCGGTGCCGTGCTGGTCGCCCTCGACGGCACGGTGCTGATGATCGCCCAACCGACCCTGCGTCGCGACCTGGACGCCTCCCTCACCGAGGTGCAGTGGACCAGCACCGGGTATCTGATCGCGGTGGCCGGGCTGTTGGTGTTCGCGGGGCGGCTCGGTGACCGGTTCGGGCATCGACGGGTGTTCGCCTGGGGGGTGTTGGGGTTCGGCGCGGCCTCCGCCGGGATCGGGTTCGCGCCCGGTGTGGGCTGGGTGATCGGGCTGCGGGTGGTCCAGGGCGTCTTCGGCGCGCTGCTCCAGCCCGCCACCCTCGGGATGCTGCGGGCCGCGTTCCCGCCCGACCGGCTGGCCATGCCCATCGCGCTGCGGACCAGTGCCATCGGGGTGGCGGTGGCGGCCGGCCCGCTGGTCGGCGGTGTGCTCGTGGACCGGCTGGGCTGGCGGGCGGTGTTCTTCCTCAACGTCGTACCGGCACTGCTCATGGGCCTGCTGGCGCTGGCGGCCCGTGCCCCGCTCGCGCGGGGCACGACGCGGGCGGAGCGCCCCCGGCTCGACCTGCCCGGCGCGGCGCTGCTCGCGGTCGCCCTCGCGGCGCTCGTGCACACCCTGGTCGGGGTGCCGGAGCACGGCTGGACGGCCGCAGGCGTGCTCGGTCTGGCGGTCGCCGTCGGCGCGACCGCCCTCCTGGTCCGCCATGAGCGGCGCGCCCCGGATCCCTTGCTGCCGTCCACCGTGCTGGGCTCGGCCCCCGTGCGCGCGGCGCTCGGGGTGCTGGTGGCCGCCTCCGCGGCGATGCTGGGCGCGCTGTTCGTGTGCAGCTTCGTCCTCCAGGACCTGCTCGGCATGGATCCGCTGCGCACCAGCCTCGTCGCGCTGCCCGGCGGGGTGACGATGGTGCTCGGGGCGCCGCTGTCGGCCGTCCTGCTGCGCCGGTGGGGCGCCCGTCCGACGGCCCTCGCGGGGACCGTGCTGCTCACCGCCGGTGTGCTGGCGCTGTCCCGGCTCGGCCCGGGGTCGTCCACGGTGCTGATCGGGGGCGGGTTCCTGCTGCTGGGGGCCGGTTTCGGCGCGCTGATGGTCACCGCGACCGCCGTCGTCGTACGGCACGCGCCGCCGGACGAGGCCGGGGTGGCGGGCGGGCTCCAGCAGACCGCGCTGAACGTCGGCCCGACGCTCGGTGTGGCGGCCGCGACCACGCTCATGCCGCTCGGCACCGGGCCCGCGCTGCTGCTCCTGGCCGCGGTGGCCGCGCTGGGTGCGCCGCTCGCCCTGCGAATGCCCCGACCCGCCCGCCCCGCGAGGGATGGAACGCGATCAGTACGGAACGATGGGGACAGGAAGCGTGAAGGCGGCGAGCACGATCGCGAGCCGTGACCCGGGCCACCGGAGGAGAACCACCATGGAACGACTGTGCCGAGAGGTCGAACCGCGCGAGGCCGGCCTCGACCCGAAGACCCTGGCCCGTCTGGACGAGTACCTCGCCCTCCAGGTCGACGAGGGCCGCCTGCCCGGCTACCTCCTCTCCCTCGCCCGCGGCGGCCGCGTGGCCCATCTGACGACGTACGGAGCGCGCGACCGCGCGGCAGGGCTGCCCGTCGAGACGGACACGCTGTGGCGGGTGTACTCCATGACCAAGCCCGTCACGTCCGTGGCCGCGCTGATACTGGTCGAGGAGGGACGGCTGTCGCTCGACGACCCGGTCTCCCGTCACCTCCCGGAGTTCGCCGAACCCCGTGTGTACGAGTCCGGTGAGGGCGCCGACGTCCGGACCCGCCCGGCCGAGCGGCCGCTCCTCGTCCGCCATCTGATGACCCACACCTCGGGCCTGACGTTCGGCTTCTATTACGACCACCCGGTGGACGCGCTCTACCGCGACGCCGGGCTGGAGAACTCGGTCCGGCCGGGCGCCGGCCTGGCGCAGACGATCGCGGAGTACGCGCGCCTCCCCTTGCAGTTCGAGCCGGGCACGCAGTGGAACTACTCCGTCTCCACCAACGTCCTCGGCCGGATCGTCGAGGTGGTGTCGGGGCAGGACCTCGACGTCTTCTTCGCCGAACGGATCCTCGGCCCGCTCGGCATGACCGACGCGGGCTTCCAGGTGACCCCCGAACAGGCGGAGCGGCTCGCGGAGTTGTACGGGGAGCAGGAGGACGGCTCGATCGCGCCCGTGCCCGGTCTGCCGGTGCGCGGCCGGCCCCGCTTCCTGTCCGGCAGCGGCGGGATGGTCGCCACCGCCCGGGACTACCACCGGTTCGCCGAGTTCCTGCGGCGGCGCGGGGAACTCGACGGCGTACGGCTGCTGTCCCCCGGGTCCGTCGAGATGATGACCACCAACCAGTTGCCGGGCGGCGTCGACATCCATACGCACGGCAGCGCGTTCCACCGGCAGCCGGGCAATGTGGGCGTCGGTTTCGGACTCGGAGTGTCCGTCGTCATCGACCCCTCGGTGACCGAGACCCCGTCCTCCCTCGGCACGTTCGGCTGGACCGGGGCCGCGACGACGATCTTCTGGGTGGATCCCCGGCGGGACCTGACGGTGCAGTTCATGACCCAGGTACGGCGGCGCTCGTCGTTCTCGGTGTATCCCGACTTGAAGCGGCTGGTGCACGAGGCGGTGATCCGGGCGGACCTCCCGTGACCCTGTCACTCGCTCTCGCGCGTGGCGGGCGGCGCGGCGGCCTCCCAGACGAAGCCGTCCGGGTCGGTGAAGGCGTCGGTGGTGCTGCCGAGGACGATACGGTGCGAGCCGGTGCCGTCGGCGGGGACGCCGAGGTCCTTGGCCAGCCCGCGGCGCTTGTACAGCGCCAGCTTGACGGGGCTCGACCGACCGGGGGCGAACTCGGCGTACTTGCCGCCGAAGCTCTTGGCCACGGTCAGGCCCCGGCCCACGTAGAACTGCTTGGTGGCCTTGACGTCCTCGACGCCGAGCAGCAGGACGACCTCGTCGATCTCGCGGGTGGCGGGGCCGGTGTCCTTCTTCGCCGAGGTCGCGATCTTCCAGATCGTGCCGTCGGAGGCCCGGACGACGCCGCCGTAACCCCACATCGACTTGGTGGCGGGCTTCAGCACCTCGGCGCCGGCGCCCACGGCGGCGGCGACGAAGCCGTCGACGGTGGCCGGCCCGGACACCGTGAGCGCCAGGGTGAAGCCGCGGAATCCGGCCGAGGGCGCCGCGGACGCCCGCAGGCGCAGGTACGTGTCGACGCCGAAGGCGCCGTAGAAGTGGCGGGCGGCCTCGGGGTCGGCCACCTCGAGGGTGACGGACGCGAGGTCGGTGCGGGCCGTGGTGGACGTGGTGGTTGCCATGTCCCTCACGCTAGGGGCCGGACGGTGGCCGGGGCTTCTCGAATCCTGACCGGTCTCGCCACGTGCTCGACCACGCACGCGGCATCCCTTCCACCGCGATCCGCCTCGCTAGGTGAACTCCACACCCGTCTCGGCCAGTTCGGCCAGCCAGGCCCGTGCCCGCTCGCCCGTCTCCGCCGCGCGGCTCAGGCCCGCCGGCAGTGAGCCGTCCAGGACGTGTCCCACTCCGAGGGCGAGGGGGCGGGACACCAGGCGGGCCATGGCACTCTCCTCCTCGGTGCCGACGGCGTCGAGGTGGTGGCGGCCGGACCACTCCGCGCCCGTCTCGGTGCGCACATCGAGAGAGACGGCGAGGACGACCCGGTCCCGGTCGGCCTCGGTGGTCGGGTGGCGGGCCGCGAGGTCACGGGCCAGCTCCGCGATGCGCCGGTCGTCGCCGCGTTCGAGTTCCGCGAAGACCGGGGCCCAGGCGGTGAGCCAGCCGTCGAGTCGGAGGGTGCCGCGGACGAACGTCCTCGGTGTCCAGGCCGCCGGCAGGCCGTACTGGGCGACGAAGGGGACGCTGTCCCGGTTGGGGTAGGCCTCGAAAGTCTCGCCGTCGACGACGTGGACGCGGGTGGCCGTCCAGGGGCGGTCGGCCGTCGTCACGGCACCGTCCTCGATGTAGCGGGCCGGTGCGCGCAGGGCGCCCAGGACGCCGGCCGGGGCCCAGCTGAAGCGGTAGCGGAAGTCGTTGGGGACGGCCGGGACACCGCCGCAGTACGAGGTGAGGGTGTAGGTGGCGGCGGTCTCCGGGCCGATCTCCCGGATGGCCCGGTCGATCAGGCTGTGCGCGAAGAGGTGGTCCACGCCCGGGTCCAGGCCGGCCTCGGTGAGGACGGTGACGCCCGCCGCCGCGGCCGCCGGGACCTGGTCGAGGACCGCGTCGGAGACATAGCTGGAGCAGGCGAAGTGGGCCCGCGCCCCGACGCAGGCGCCGAGCAGCGGGGCGTGGTCCGGCGCCGGCAGCATGGAGACCACCACGTCTCCCGGCGCGAGGTCCGCCGCGAGCGCGGGCAGCGTGTACGCGCGGGGCTCGGCCCGGCCCGTCAGACCGCGCGCGGCCAGCGCCCGCTCCGCGCGTTCCTCGGTGCGGTGCCACAGCCGTACCCGGGCGGCGGTGTCGCACAGTGCCCGAAGGCCGCTGCCCGTGGACAGTCCGGCACCGACCCAGTGGACGGTGCCGCTCGCGGGGACCACCTCGGTCATCAAGCAACTACCTTTCCGTGAGGCCCAGTTCGTCACTCGCCCGCCGGAAGCGGTCGAGGCAGCGCCCCCATGCCCCACCGGTCTCGAAGTCCAGCAGCTGCGGCAGCAGCGCGGCCGAGAAGTCGGTGCTCGCCTCGCGGGGCAGCAGGGAGGGCAGGTTGTCGATGGCGATGAGATCGAGCGGGGGATGTTCGCGCAGCCGCCGTACCGGGTCGTCCCATTCGGTGGTCGTGTCGTAGACGGGCAGCACGTTCATGGGTGAGCCGACGTCGACCGTGACGTCCGAGAGGGTGCGGAGCCGGCGGTCCGGGTCGTCGAGGTCCTTGTCCGTCAGGAACGGCGGGACCGGGCTGGTCGTCAGGACGGTGTTGACCATCAACTCGTGTGCCAGCAGGGCCGGTCGGTCCAGGTCACGCGTCTCGGCCAGGTCCCAGCAGGTCGGCTCGACGCCCGCCTCGCCGAGCGCGGCCCGCGCACCCCGGCCGCTGCGCCCGAGGGCGCCGACCACCAGCGCGGTCACGTCCCCTCGGGAGGCCCGGAGTTCGGCCTCCAGCTCCTCCTTGGTCGTGGGGACGAGCGGGGCCCGCAGTGCGCCCCGGTGGTGCAGCACGGCGAGGGCCGCGCCCAGATAGCCCGCCCAGAAGCCGAAGGCGGCGAGCCTGCGGCCCTGGTCGTCCACCAGGTACTCCAGGTCGAGCAGCGCCCCGCCCCCGGCCGTGAACCTGCGCAGCAGTGCCTCGGCGCCGGGCTGCCCCTTGTAGGCGTGCCCGAAAAAGACATGACGGTGCGTCAATAGGGCGGGGGCGTCCGGCAGTTCCTTGAGACCGACGATCACCGCGCGCGCCGACGCCGAGACCCACGAGCCCGGGTCGGCGATCTGACAGCCGGCCTCCTCGTACTCCTCCCTGGGGAAGATCCGCTGCGGGGAGTCCTCGACGGTGATCCGTACGCCGCTCTCGACGAGCCGCCGGGCGTCGGACGGCACGACCGGGGTGCGGCGTTCGGTGGTGCGGGTCTCGTGGCGCAGCCACAAGTGGAGATCGGTCATACGAGGTTGGCCTCCGGGCGCAGCGCGTCGGCCGTGAACCGGTCGACGTTCAAGGGGCTGATGTCGACGAAGGGTACGCGGCCCAGGTACAGGTCGCGGACCACCTCGCCGACCGCCGGGCCCTGGAGGAACCCGTGGCCGGAGAACCCGGTCGCGTAGAGGAAGCGGGAGCAGGAACCGGCCTCGCCGATCAGGGCGTTGTGGTCCGGTGTGATCTCGTACAGGCCCGCCCAGCCGCCCGTGCGGCGCAGGTCGAGCAGGGCGGGGGCGCGGCGCCGCATGGCCTCGTACAGGCGGGGGATCCAGCGGTCGTGGGTGTCGGTGGCGAAGCCGGGCCGTTCGTCGGGGTCGGACATGCCGACGAGGAGGCCGGGGCCCTCGGTGTGGAAGTAGAGGCTGCTGGTGAAGTCGATCGTCATGGGGAGGTTCGGCGGCAGGCCGGGGACCGGTTCGGTGACGGCGATCTGGCGGCGCAGGGGCTCCACGGGAAGATCGACGCCGACCATGGCGCCGATGGACCGGGACCAGGCGCCGGCCGCGCAGACGACCGTGTCGGTGACGATCCGCCCCTTGCTCGTGACCACCGCGGTGATCGTGTCCCGCCAGGTCTCGATGCCGAGGACCTCGCAGTTGCGCAGCACGGTCGCCCCGTGGCGGCGGGCCCCGGCGGCGTAGCCGTGGACCACGGACTCGGGGGTGCAGTGTCCGTCGTCGGGCGAGAACGCGGCGGCCAGCAGGCCCTCGGTGGAGATCAGCGGGGAGAGCCGCCGGGCCTCTTCGGGGTCCACCATGCGGCTGGGCACGCCCAGGTCGTTCTGGAGCTGGACGCCCGCCTCGAACTGGGCGACCTCGGCGGGGGTCGTCAGGAGGAAGAGATAGCCGACGCGGTGCAGGCCGATGTCGTGGCCCAGCTCCTGCCGGAAGCGGCCGAACGCCTCCAGGCTGCGGGCGCCGAGCTGGATGTTGAGTTCGTCGGAGAACTGCGCGCGGACCCCGCCGGCGGCCCTCGCGGTCGATCCGGAGGCCAGTTCGTCGCGTTCGACGAGGACGACGTCGTCCACTCCGGCGGCGGCCAGGTGATAGGCGATGCTCGTCCCGACGACTCCCCCGCCGATGACGACGACCCGTGCGCTGCGGATCACGAACGCTCCCTTCGACCGACCGTGGTCGTGATGCCCGACGGAGTCAGGTCTTCCACCCGGGGCGAACGTTCATGCGGGGCGCCCGGGCACTTGCCCGAAGGGACAGCGCGCGGGCCGCCGGGCGGGCGCGGCGGCCGGTGTCGGAAGTCCTCCGAGGCAGCCGCCGCGCGGACCCCGGCGCTCAGGACGAGTGGACCACCGCGTCCAGGTGCGGCAGGTAGTGGTCGAGCCGCTCCCGCTTGGTGCGCAGGTAGGTGATGTTGTCCTCGCACGGGGTGATGAGCAGCGGCACCTGCTCGGTGATCTCGATGCCGTGGCGCAGCAGGGCCTCCCGCTTGCGCGGGTTGTTCGACATCAGCCGGACCGACCGGACGCCGAGGTCGTGCAGCATCTCGGCCGCCACCCGGTAGTCGCGGGCGTCCACCGGCAGCCCGAGGGCGAGGTTGGCCTCGACGGTGTCCAGGCCCTCCGCCTGGAGCTTCATCGCCTGGAGCTTGGCGAGCAGGCCGATCCCGCGGCCCTCGTGACCGCGCAGATAGACCAGAACGCCCCGCCCCTCGGCGACTATCGCGCGCAGCGCGCTGTCGAGCTGTTCGCCGCATTCGCAGTGCTGCGAGCCGAACGCGTCACCGGTCAGGCACTCCGAGTGCAGGCGGATGAGAATTTCCTCACCGCCGCTGATGTCGCCGTACACCAGTGCCACTTGTTCTTCGCCGCGGTCCTGGTCGAGATAACCTACGGCCTCGAAGTCGCCGTAGGTGGTGGGCAGGGGGGCGTTCACCACACGTACGGCGCCGGAGGACTGGGCATTCGTGCCGAGTACACCAACATTTTCTGTCATGATCTGGTTCCTATCTGGTGAGTCCTGACGTCATGCGAAAATGACGGAGCATCAGCAGAGACGAAAGGCCGTGAAAAGATGAGCAGTTCGAGTCTTGTACCGACGGACACCACCGCGGACGTCCGGGCGCGCGGGGCGGCGGCGGGCCGGCAGGTCGCGGTGCTTCCGGTCGGCAGCTACGAGCAGCACGGTCCGTATCTGCCGCTGGCCACCGACACGTTGGTCGCCTGCGCGATATCCCGGGAGATAGCCGCCGCGTACCCGGTGCACCTCCTGCCGCCCGTGACCATCGCCTGCTCGCACGAGCACGCGGCCTGGCCCGGCACCGTCAGCATCTCCGCGACGACGCTGCACGCGATGGTGCGCGACATCGCCGCGTCGCTGCGCGCGTCGGGCGTCGAGGCACTGGTCGTGGTGAACGGACACGGTGGGAATTATGTGCTGGGCAATGTCGTCCAGGAATCCACCGCTGCGGGACATCGAATGGCGCTTTTCCCGGCGATGGAGGACTGGGACGCCGCGCGCGAACGGGCGGGCGTACAGACGTCGTTGCTCAGCGATATGCATGCGGGAGAAATCGAGACCTCCATACTTCTGCATTGCCACCCCGAATTGGTCCGTCCCGGTCACGAGACCACCGATTTCCTTGCCGACGACCGCCGTCATCTCCTCTCCCTCGGTATGTCGGCCTACACCGATTCCGGTGTGATCGGCCGTCCGTCCCTGGCGTCCGCCGCGAAGGGGAAGGAGTTGCTGGCAGGGTTCGTGGAATCCTTCGGAGCGTACTTCTCGTTGGTCACCTCGGAAGCCTGGGGGACGGGCCCGGTTCCGGTCACGGTCGCGTCCGACGGCTCGCCCGCGGGCGACTGACGGCGGGCGCGCAGCGAGCCGTACCAGCGTCCGACGAGCACGAGGGCTCCCGGCAGCGCGGCCGCGAAGCTGAGCACACCGTAGACGACGGCCACGGTCAGCCCCTGCGAGGCGCCCAGTCCGGCGGCGCCGAACGACCAGGCGGTGACGCCCTCCCGCGGGCCCCAGCCGCCGACGTTGAGCGGCAGGCTCATGGCGATCAGGGCCAGCAGTGCGAGGGGCAGCAGTTCCCGTGTCGTCGCGGCGGAGCCGGCGACATCCGCGGCGAGCAGGAACGTCGCCACGTATCCGACCAGGACCGCCACGGACGAGAACAGCACGGCGGGGCCGCTGCCGCGGTTCAGCAGCACGCCGCGCGCCTCGGCGAGGACGGCCCTGATCCTGCGGCCCCGGCCGCCCGCGGAGGCGCTCGGCCTGCGGCCCATCCGGACCGCCGCCCAGATCGCCAGCGCGCCCAGCGCGGCGAGCGCCGTCACCCCGGCCGCGTGGCGGGTCTGCTCCAGCACGGGCGACGGCAGCACCAGCAGGACCGTTACGCCCACGACGGCCAGCACCAACTGGCCCGCGGTGCGCTCGATCACCACCGCGCGTACGCCCCGGCCCATGTCGCCGGAGCTCTGTCCGTGCCGCACCGCCCGGTGCACGTCGCCGAGGACACCGCCGGGCAGCGCCGCGTTCAGGAACAGCGCCCGGTAGTAGTCGGCGACGGCGGGGCCGAGCGGCAGCCGCAGCCCGAGCGCCCTGGTCACCGCGCACCAGCGCCACGCGCTGAACACCGTGGTCAGCGCGCCGATACCGACAGCCGCCGCGAGCGTCCCGCCGTCGATCCGGCGCAGCCCGTCGACGAACACGCCGGTGCCCATGCGCCAGAACACGACCACGAGGATCGCCGTTCCGGCGAGGGTGCCGAAGTGGGTGCGCAGCGCACGGCCGAACCGGGAGCCGCGCCGGGACCCGGCGGGTGCCGGAGCGGGCGTCGCACCCGAGATCCGCTCAAGGGCGGAGGGACCGTCGGACGCGACCGCCGGCGAAGGAGTACGCGAACCCGCCGCGTCCACCCGGTTCATCCCGTCCGTCCCGTCAGCCCCGTCCGTCCCGTTCGTCCGGTTCGATCGGTCCATGTCGGGAGTGGGCGTCGAGGTCGTCGGCCGTGGTGCGCGCGCGGCGGGGGTGAGCGCGCGGACCCTCGCCCGCGGACCCGGCGTGCCCGCCTTCACGCGGGCCCGGACTCCGCGTGGGCGCACGCGTATCCGGTCCCCCGTCGCCGCTGGACGGGCCCCGACCGTCTCCTCCACCGGTGCCGTCATGAGGCTCCGCCCTTCGGCCGGGGCAGCGCCAGGAGGTCACTGTGGTGGACGACGACGCGGAGTTCACCGGCCGCGTTGGCCGCGAGGCGCTCGCGGAGGTAGACGTCGGCGCGCTCGGTGAGTTCGGGGCGCTGCTCGCACGCGGCACCGACCCAGCCGCGCAGCCACTCCTCGGTGAGGGCGGTGTGCCGGGTGTCGAGCTGCCAGGGGCTCGGGTTGACCCGGACCGTGGCCCCCTGCTGGGCGAACGCCTCGCAGGCGACGGTGATCGCGTCCGGACCGAGCAGATCGCTCGCGCGCTGATGGGCGTTGAACGCCTCGGCGATCTCGGCGTCCAGGGGGTGCGCGGGGACGAGGTCCACCCGGCCCACGACGGAGAGCGTCAGCAGCGCGGGGACACCGGCGCCCGCGCAGGCCGCCGCGAGCGCCTCGATCTCCTCGCGGGTGAGGACGTCGAGCAGCGCGGACGCCGTGACCAGCGAGGCACCGTCGAGGTCGGCCGCCGTGAGCCGCCCGATGTCACCGCGCCGCGTGGTGACCGTGACCGGGCTGCCGTCGGCGGCGGCGCGCGGCGCCCGCGCGACGGCCAGCCGCAGCAGGTTCGGGTCCTGGTCGTGCAGCACCCACCGCTGGGCGCCGTCCAGCCGGGGCGCGAGCCAGCGGCCCATGGAGCCGGTGCCGCAGCCGAGGTCGTGCACGGTCAGCCCGGTGGCACGACCGGGCAGGTTGGCGAGGCGGATGCGCAGCGGGTCCAGCAGGTCCACCGCGCGGGCGTCGGCGTCGGCGCTCTCGCGCAACTCCAGCCACTGCGGCGCGTACTGGTGGTCCTCGGGCGCGGGCGTGTCTCCCCCGCGTCCCGCCATGCTCAACACCCCGCCGGCGGCGGGCGTGGTCCCCCCGGCAGCGACGGGCCCCGGGGTGACCGGCGTGCCCGGCGAAGAGGCCGCCCCCGTGGGCAGCGGTCCCCCCGTCGACAGGGGCCCGCCCGCGGACATGGTCATATCGGCAGAAGTGGTCATGCCGCCCTCCGAGGTTCGTGCCTGAGCCTGCCCAGCACATGGGCCAGGCTGCGGGCCGTGGTCGCCCAGCCGTCCAGGGCGGCCCTGCGCCCGCGCGCGGCCGCCTTCAGCCGACGCCGTACGTCCGCCTCGCCGAACCAGCCGCGCAGCTCGGCGGCGATGGCCGCCGGGTTCTCCGGCGGAACGAGGATGCCGGGCACCCCGCCGTCGGGGGCGCGGCCGACGGCCTCGGGGAGACCGCCGACGTCCGTGGCCAGGACGGGGATACCGCGCGCGAGGGCTTCGGTGACCGCCATGCCGTACGTCTCGGCGTAGGAGGTGAGGACCATCAGGTCGGCGGCGGCGTAGCTGGCGTCGAGTTCCGCGCCCGCCTGCGGTCCGGCGAGGTGGAAGCGGTCCTCCAGGCCGAACTTCGCGATCAGCGAGCGGATGTGGTCGACGTACTCGGGCTCCTGGTCGAGGCCGCCGACCAGGACGCAGCTCCAGCGCAGTTCGGTGACGGTCGCGAGGGCCTCCACCAGCCGGTGCTGCCCCTTGCGCGGGGTGACCGCGGCCACGCACAGCAGCCGGGAGACGCCGTCGGTGCCGGAGGCGAGGGGCGCGATGTCGGCGCCGGGGGCGGCGACATGGACCCGCTCGGGGGCGAGTCCGTGGTGTGACACGAGTCTGCGGACCGCCCACTCGCTGGTCGCGATCACCGCGGACACGCCCCGCAGAGTGGTGCGTTCCTTGGCGTCGAGTTCGGCGGCGAGTTCGGGCTCCAGGCCGGTCTCGTCGCCGAGCGGCAGATGCACCAGCACGGCCAGGCAGAGGCGTTCGGCCTCGGGGAGGACGATCTCGGGGACACCGCAGGCGACCAGTCCGTCGAGGAGGACCACGGTGCCGTCGGGGAGTTCGCTGAGCGTACGGGCGAGTTCGGCGCGGGCCGTCTCGTCCGGGCGCGGCCAGCTGCCGTCGATCGCGTGCTTGTGCACCTGCCAGCCGAAGCCGGGCAGGTCGAGGCAGATCCGCCGGTCGTAGGCGTTGCCGCCGCTGGGCCGGCTGGGGTCGTCGACACCGCCCGGCATCACGAAGTGCACGGAGCGCAGCGACATGGGGATGATCGCGGCGTTCTTCAACGCCGCGTTCTGCACGGGCACATAGCCGAGCCTCACGTGCTCTCCCCCGTTCGCCTGAGCCCCGCCCTTCACCTGGGCGCCGCTTACCCCGTCCGTGGCACCGGATGCCTGGGCAGTGGTGCCGACGACCGCCCGGTCGATGGTCACGTCGGTCACAGGGCACGCTCGTAACTCGCCCAGGCGATGTGCGACTCGTGCAGGGTGACGGAGAGGCCGGCGATGCCCTTGGCGTTCTCCCCGAGGGCGCCCTTGTGGATCCGCTCGGCGAGCCGGTCGGCGATCACCTTGGCCAGGAACTCCGTGGAGGTGTTGGTGTTGGCGAAGGCGGGCTCGTTGTCGAGGTTGCGGTAGTTCAACTCGCTCACCACGGCACCGAGCTCCTGGGTGGCCAGCCCGATGTCTACGACGATGTTGTCGTCGTCCAGTTCGGCGCGCCGGAAGGTGGCGTCCACGAGGAACGTGGCGCCGTGCAGGCGCTGCGCGGGTCCGAAGACCTCCCCGCGGAAGCTGTGGGCGATCATGATGTGATCGCGAACGGTGATGCTGAACAACGGACGACCCTCCAGTGCGGTACGTCTGCCCCCGGGCCGGGGCATGCCGTGTAGTACGGCTGCTCCCTACCCGTTGTTCAGCCGAGTTTTCCGGTTTCTTCGGAGGTCAGCGTTCCGTTCGGGCAGTTCAGGGGCGGGCGGGGCGAACCGGAACGCTCAACTCACAGGCTCACTCGACGTCGTAGCGCACCCGGTGGCACATCCCGGGCAGGTCTCCGCTCGCGAGCTTCGGCAGGACGTCCGGGAGTTCCTCGAAGGCGCACTCTCCGGTGACGAGGGCGTCGAAGCGGGCGTCGGCGAGGAGTTCGAGGGCGAGCGCCATCCGGTCCGCGTACGTCCGTCCGACGCGTCCGGCCGGGGAGACGGTTCCCACCTGGCTGCTGCGGACGGTGAGCCGGCGTGAGTGGAAGGCCTCGCCGAGGGGCAGGGCGATGCGGCGGTCGCCGTACCAGCTCAGCTCGATGACCGTGCCCTCGGCGGCGAGGAGTTCGAGGGAGCGCACGAGGCCCTGTTCGCTGGCGCTGGCGTGCACGACGAGATCGCACTCGCCCAGCGCGTCCTCGGGCAGCGCGAAGTCCACGCCGAGGGCGCGGGCGATCTCGGCGCGCGCCGGGTCCGCGTCGACGAGCTGGACGCGTACGCCCGGGTAGCGCGCGAGGAGCGCGGCGACCGAGCAGCCGACCATGCCGCCGCCGACGACGGCGATCCGGTCCCCGATGAGCGGCGCGGCGTCCCACAGGGCGTTGACGGCGGTCTCCACGGTCCCGGCCAGGACGGCCCGCGCCGCCGGCACGGACTCCGGCACGACGGTGACGGCGCTCGCGGGAACGACGTAGCGGCTCTGGTGCGGATACAGGCAGAAGACGGTCCGGCCGACCAGTGCGTCGGGGCCCTCTTCCACCCGACCGACGCTGAGGTAGCCGTACTTCACGGGAGCGGGAAAGTCGCCCTCCTGGAAGGGCGCGCGCATGGTCGCGCGCTGGTTCTCGGGTACGTGGCCGCGGAACACGAGCGTCTCGGTGCCCCGGCTGACTCCTGAGTACAGCGCGCGGACCAGGACCTCGTCGGCGGCGGGGGCGGCGAGGGTCTCCGTCCGGATCTCGCCCTGCCCGGGGGAGCGTAGCCAGAAGGCATTGGCTGTCGGTTTCATGTGCGTCTCCGTGAACGGTCGAGCGGTTCGCCACGTACGCAGCGGTGGAAGTTCGCGGACACGGTACGCGGCGATGATCCACTTGTCACACGTTCGGAAGGTATGCGGTGGCCCTGATCAACACATACGACGGCCGGCTGTTGCTCTCGGAGACGACCGTGGGCGCAGGCGCCCAGGTGCTGCTCCTCGCCTTCCTGGGCACGGCGATCGGACTGGGCCCGGCGGGCTGGCTGACCGGGCTGGCCTTCGGGCTCGCCACCTGGGCGGTCCTCAACCGCGCCCTGCTGCGCACCCGGACCCGTACCTTCGGACCGGCCAACCGCGTCACGCTCGGCCGGGCGATACTCGTCGGCGCCGTCACCGCGCTGGTCGCCGACTCCTTCCAGAGCTCGCCGCCCGTCTCGCTCTTCGTCGGGCTGACCGCCGTGGCGCTGATCCTCGACGGTGTCGACGGCCAGGTGGCCCGGCGCACGAACACCTCGACCGCGCTGGGCGCGCGCTTCGACATGGAGGTCGACGCGTTCCTGATCCTGGTGCTGAGCGTGTACGTCGCGATGTCGATGGGCCCGTGGGTGCTGCTGATCGGTCTCATGCGGTACGTCTTCGTGGCCGCCGCCAAGGTCGCGCCGTGGCTGAACAACTCGCTGCCGCACAGCATGGCCCGCAAGACGGTCGCCGCCGTCCAGGGTGTGTTCCTGCTGGTCGCCGCCTCCGGTCTGCTGCCGTACGCGGCGGGCTTCGGCCTGGTCGCGCTGGCGCTGGGCTCGCTGCTCTGGTCCTTCGGGCGGGACGTGGTCTGGCTGTTCCACAACCGGGCGGGCCACGGCGCGCCGATGACCACGACCACCGTCGACGAGCCGGTGACCGTGACCATCGAGCGCAGGGCGGCCGAGCTCGTCACGAGCTGAGCCGGACAGCCCCCGACACCGGGGCGGCACAGGCATCGCGCACCGCACGCACCGCCGCCCCCGAGACCGGTCCGTCCCACGACAGCCCCCGCACGACGGACCGCCGCCCACCGCACGACGGACCGCCGCCCGACGCTCGACGGTCCGGCGCCCCACCGCTCGACGCTGGCCCGCCTGGCGCTGGCCCGCCTGGCGCGCGATGCACCGGCACGCGACCGACCGGCGATAGAACGACCGGCGCCGCCCCACCGCCCAGAGTTGCGATGGACCGGCCCTCCACCGCTTGACGCTGACCCAACCGGAGTTCGATGACCGGCGCCCGACCGCCCGGCACCCGCCGCCCCACCGCTTGACGCTGGCCCGCCTGGCGCGCGATGCACCGGCACGCGACCGACCGGCGATAGAAGGACCGGCGCCGCCCCACCGCCCGACGCTCGGTGGTACCCGCGACCCTCCGCCCGGCGCCCGGCGCCCGACCGCCCAGCGCCCGACCGCCCAGAGTTCCGATGGACCGGCGCCCCACCGCTTGACGCTGACCCAACCGGAGTTCGATGGACCGGCGCCCGACCGCCCGGCGCCGCACCGGTCGGCGCCCGACCGACCGGCCCGCCCGACCGCCCGGCGCCGCACCGCCCGGCCCCCGATGGACCGCCGCCCGAACGCCCGGCGCTCGACGGACCGGCTCCCTCCGCCCGGCGCGCCCCCCGACCCCATGGCCGACGGTTCAGTCGATCGTGAGGACGATCTTTCCGGTCGTTCGGTCGGTTTCTCCGAGGGCGTGTGCCTTGGCCGCCTCGGCGAGCGGGAAGGTCGCGTCGACATGGGCCCGCAGCTTGCCCTGCTCGACGAGTGCCGCGATGGCCCGCATTGCCGCCTGGTCGGCCTCGACCAGCAGCTTCACCAGCCGTGCGCCCCGCGCGGCGGCCCTCTCGGCCTCCTCCTCCCCGCCGACCGGCAGGATCGAGACGAGGGTGCCGCCCTCCCCGAGCACGTCCACGGACCGCGTGCGAACGTCCCCGGCGAGGGTGTCCAGCACGACGTCCACCTCCCCGGCCACCTCCACGAAGTCCGTGGTCCGGTAGTCGATCAGCTCGTCCGCGCCCAGCTCGCGCAGCAGCTCGTGCTTGCCGGCGCTGGCCGTGCCGATGACGTACGCGCCGCGCGCCTTGGCGATCTGCACGGCGAGATGGCCCACTCCCCCGGCGGCGGCGTGGATCAGGACCCGCTGCCCCTCCCGGACGTCGGCGGTGTCGACGAGCGCCTGGTACGCGGTGAGCGCGGCCAGCGGCAGGGCGCCGGCCTGGACGTGGTCAATGTTCGACGGCTTGGGGGCGAAGGCCCGGGTCGGCCCCTTGGCGTACTCGGCGTACGCGCCCACCCCGTGCGGGTAGGGCAGCATGCCGAACACCTCGTCGCCGGGCTCGAACAGGGTGACCCCGAGGCCGACCTCCGCGACGACGCCCGAGACGTCCCAGCCGAGCACCGGCAGCGGCTCGGGGTGCCACAGCCCGAAGGCACGGTTCTTCCAGTCGGTCGGGTTGACACCGGCCGCGTGCACCCGGACCAGGATCTCGCCCGGCCCCGGCACGGGACGCGCCAGTTCGGCCTCCCTCAGTACCTCCGGTCCGCCGAAGGCGTCCTGGGTCATCGCTCGCATGGTGGTGGTGGCGTCGCCGCCGCTGGTGTTCTCAGTGGTGTCGGTCATGCGGTCCAGCCTGCGGGGGCACCGACGATCACGACAATGGCACGATGGCCATCATTCGATGGGATCGTGCCACACTGGTCGTATGACATCTCCGCACCGGGTGGTGGTCCTCGCGCTCGATGGGGTCTATCCCTTCGAACTCGGCGTCCCGAGCCGCATCTTCGACGCGACCGACGGGCTCTACGAGGTGCTGACCTGCACCCCGGACGGGCGCCCGGTGCGTTCGGCGGCCGACTTCGCCGTCGCCGTGGACCACGGCCCCGAGGCGCTGGACACCGCCGACACCGTGATCGTCCCCTCGTTCGGGGTCTGCCCGCCGACCGCACCGCTGCTGTCGGACGAGCTGCCGGAGCCGGTCGCGGCCGCCCTCGCGCGGATCAGGCCCGGCACCCGGCTGGTGTCCATCTGCTCGGGCGCCTTCGTCCTCGCCTCGGCCGGTCTGCTCGACGGCAGGCCCGCGACCACGCACTGGGCGCTGGCCGACCTCTTCCGCCGCCGTTTCCCGCAGGTCGACCTGGACCCGGACGTCCTCTTCGTCGACGACGGCGACATCCTGACCTCGGCCGGCGCCGCCTCCGGCATCGACCTCTGTCTGCATCTCGTGCGCAGGGACCACGGCAGCGAGGTCGCCAACCGGGTCGCCCGCCGCTGCGTCGTCCCGCCGTGGCGGGAGGGCGGCCAGGCCCAGTACATCGAACAGCCCGTCCCCCAGGACGGCGCCCACGGCACCGCCGCCACCCGGCAGTGGGCCCTCGAACACCTCGACGCCCCGCTCGCCCTGGCCGACCTCGCCGAGCACGCCCGGATGAGCCTGCGCACCTTCGCCCGCCGCTTCAGCGACGAGGTCGGCATGAGCCCCGGCCGCTGGCTCGTCCAGCAGCGGGTGGCCCGCGCCCGTCATCTCCTGGAGTCCACCGACCTCCCGGTCGACGAGATCGCCGGCCACGTCGGCTTCGCCACCGGCGCCTCGCTGCGCCAGCATCTGCACGCGGCGATCGGGGTCCCACCGCTGACGTACCGGCGTACGTTCCGGTCCGGGGCCGCCGTACCCGCCCCGGCTAGCCGGTGACCGCGCCCGCGCCCGGCGGCATGTTGTAGGGCGTCACCACCTGGATCGCCGACGGCAGGAACGGGCCCTCGTCGGGAAGGGCCTGGTGGGCGCGCATGATCATCTGGCAGGCGCGGCGGACGTCCTGGCGCAGGTCGTGGTGGAGCACGGCGGAGAGCCGGTGCTCGCGCAGCAGCCGGGTGTTGTCGTGGTCGAGGTCGTGGGCGACGAAGACGTGCGGCGCGCGGCCGAGCGCGGCGAAGGCGTCGAGCGTGGCGGTGTTGCCGCCGCCGATGGAGTAGACGGCGGCGATCCCCGGCTCCCGCTCCAGCGCGTCGAGGACGAGATCCCGCTGGGTCGCGTCGAGGCCGTCGCTGTCGGTGACCTCCACGAGCGCCCGCTGCGGCGCGACCGCCCGCATCACCCCGCGGAACCCCATCTCCCGCTCCTCCTCGTTGCGGTAGAAGCTGCGGCTGATCGTGACCAGCACGGCGCCCGGCCGGTCGCCGAGCCACTGCCGCAGCAGATACGCGGCGGTCGCCCCGGCGGCCCGGTTGTCTATCCCGACGTACGCCCCGCGCGGGCTGCTCGGCAGGTCCGTGACGAAGGTGACCACCGGGATCCCGGCCGCGACGAGCCGTTCGACGGCGGCGGTGACCTCCGGGACGTCCGGCGCCTTGAGGATCACCCCCTGCGAGCCGCGCCGCCCGATCCGGTCCAGCACCCGCACCATCTCCGAGGCCGACCCCGTCTCCCGGAAGTGGAAGCGGGACCGCACGACCGCCGGGTGCAGCGACGGCAGCTCGGCCTCCAGCGCCTCCCGGACCGCCGTGGAGAACCGCTCCGGGGTCTGCATCACGATGTCGACCATGAACGTACGGCCGCCGATGCGCACCTGCGTCCGCTGCCGGTCCAGGTCCCGCACAGCCTGGTGCACCTCGCGGGCGGTGCTCTCCCGCACCCCTCCCCTGCCGTTGAGGACCCGGTCGACCGTGGCCTGGCTGAGCCCGGCCTGCCGGGCGATCTCACGGATCGGGTAGGGGTGCGCCATGGCGGTGTGTCCTGGATCTCGATGGCGGACCGACGGTCCGTCGGATGATGGGTTTTTGATGGTCCGCTGCGGGTTGTACGAGGGGCTTCGCGCCCCAAGACTGACAGAGGCGACAGGCGCCGGGAAAGGCCGTACGACCAGGACCCCACACCGGGCCCGGCACGGCCCGCCGGAGCCGATCGAAAGGAAACACGGTTCCATGGCACTACTGGAGGACAAGGTCGTCCTCGTCAACGGCGGCAGCCAGGGCGTCGGCGCGGGCGTCGTCCGGGCGGCCCTGCGCGAGGGCGCGACCGTCGCGTTCACCGGACGCCGAGCCGAGGTCGGCGACCGGCTCGCGGCGGACACCGGCGCGACGTTCGTACGGGCCGACCTGACGGACCCGGCGCAGGTGCGCGGCGCCGTGGAACGGGTGATCGCCACGCACGGTCGGGTCGACAGCCTCGTCAACGCGGCCGGCCTCACCTCGCGCGGCTCGCTGCTCGACACCTCGCCCGAACTCTTCGACGCGCACATCGCGATCAACCTGCGCGCCCCCTTCTTCGCCATGCAGGCCGTGGTCGAGCACCTGGTGGCCCGCACGTCGCCCGGCACGATCGTCAACATCGGCTCGAACTGCGCGCACGGCGGCCCGCCGTTCCTGGCCCCGTACTCCGCCGCGAAGGCCGGCCTCGCGGGCCTCACCCGCAACGCCGCCCACGCCCACCGCTGGGACCGGATCCGGATCAACGACCTCAACATCGGCTGGACGGAGACCGAGGGCGAGGACGCGATCCAGCGCGAGTTCCACGGCGCGGCCGACGACTGGCGGGAACGGGCCGCCGAGCGCCTCCCGATGGGCAAGCTCGGCCAGGTCGACGAGATCGCCGACTTCGTGGTCTTCCTGCTCTCCGACCGCAGCGGCGTGGTCACCGGCTCGATCATCGACTGGGACCAGAACGTCGTCGGCGCCCAGGACTGACCGCCCCCTCCCTCTCCCTCCTCACCTCCTCTCCCGTATCTCCCGCTTCTTCAGCACCTCCGAAAGGGACACTCGATCATGCGCATTGGCATCCTGGGGCTGGGCCGCATCGGCGCCTTCCACGCCGAAACCCTCGCCGGTCTGGACGTCGTGGAGCAGCTGGTCGTCTCCGACCCGCTGGCCGCCGCCGCGCAGGCGGCCGGCGAGAAGTTCGGCGCCGTCGTGGCCGACTCGCCCGAGGCGGTCTTCGCCTCCGGGATCGACGGTGTCGTGATCACCGCCGCCACCGACGCGCACCCGGGCCTGATCCTGGCCGCCGTCGAGGCGGGCGTCCCGGTGTTCTGCGAGAAGCCGGTGGCGAAGACGGTCGAGGAGAGCCTCACCGTGCTGCGCGCCGTGCGCGACAGCGGCATCGAGGCCCAGATCGGCTTCAACCGCCGCTTCGACGCGGGCTGTGTGACCGCCCGCGAGGCCGTCCTCAGCGGTGAGCTGGGCGCGCTGCACACGGTCCGGTCCACCACCCTCGACCCGGCCCCGCCGCCGGCGGCCTACGTCGCCGTGTCGGGCGGCATCTTCCGCGACTGCGCGGTGCACGACTTCGACGTGGTGCGCTGGGTGACGGGCCGCGAGGTCGTCGAGGTGTACGCGACGGGCGGCAACAAGGGCGCGGAGTACATCAAGGACGCGGGTGACGTCGACACGGCGTCCGCGCTGCTCACCTTCGACGACGGCACCATCGGCGTCATCTCCAACACCCGCCACAACGCCCGGGGTTACGACGTCCGTCTGGAGGTCCACGGCATGAAGGACAGCATCGCCGCCGGCCTCGACACCCAGCTCCCGCTGCGCTCCGCCGAGCCCGGTGTCACCTTCCCCTCCGGTGTCCCGCACACCTTCTTCATGGACCGCTTCGCGCCCGCCTACCGCGCCGAACTCGCCGCGTTCACCGAGGTCGTCGCCGGCACCCGCACCTCCCCCTGCACGGTCGCCGACGCTCTGGAGGCCAGCTGGATCGCCGAGGCGGCGACGCTCTCGGTGGCGGAGCACCGGCCGGTCCGGCTGGAGGAGCTGCGCAAGGACGCCGTCTGAGCGACGCGAGGAAAGCCGTCCGGCGGCTGAGGCGGCCCGGTTTCGAAGGAGGCCCGTCCGAGCGGCCCGCACGAGGCCGCCGGCGCGGTGTCAGGCGCTGCGGCGGGTGACCAGACGGGTGGGCAGGATCAGCGGAGTGGGGTCCTGCCCGTGGATGAGCGCGACGAGCATGCGTGCCATCTCCCGTCCGAGCGCCGCTATGGGCTGATGGACGGTGGTGAGCGGCGGATCGGCGATCCCGGCCACGGCCAGGTCGTCCCAACCGACCACGGCGACGTCGGCGGGCACCTGCCGCCCTGCCTCGCGCAGGGTGCGCAGCGCCCCCGCCGCCATGTTGTCGCTGGCGGCGAACACCCCGTCCAGATCGGGGTGTTCCGCCAGCAGCGCGGCCATGACCGCGGCTCCGCCGGGCTCGGTGAAATCCCCTGCCCGGGGCGGGAAGGGATCGAGGTCGGCGGCCAGCATGGCGTCCCGGTAGCCGCGGTACCGGGCCCGCCCCGCCTCGGTGTCCAGGCGCCCGCAGATCGCGGCGACGCGCGTCCTGCCGCGTGAGAGCAGATACTCGGTAGCCTCACGGGCCCCGCCGGCGTTGTCGACGTCCACGTACCAGCGGGGAGCGGGCCCGACGGGGCGCCCGCCGAACACCACGGGGACGTCCGCCTCCTCGGCCGTCCGGGCCAGCGGATCGCCCTCGCGCAGCGCCATCATCATGACGCCGTCAGCGCCCTTGCAACGGATCAGTTCCGCCACCCGCTCGCGGCCCCGGTCGGAAGCGGCCAGGCACAGCATCAGATGCAGGTCGGCCTCCTCCAGCGCCGCCGACGCCCCCACGATCACCTGGGCGAAGAACGGATCCGCGAAGATCGACGGTTCCTCTCCCGAGACGACCAGGGCGGCGGCTCGCGTCTGACGGGTGGCCAGGGCGCGGGCGCTCGGATTGGGTACGTAGCCGAGTCGCCGGACGGCCCGCTCGACCGCCTCGCGTTTGCCGCGGCTGACGTGCGGCGCGTTGTTGAGGACGCGGGAGGCCACCGAACGGGAGACCCCGGCCAGTGCGGCCACGGCATCGAGCGTGGGCTGCCGACCCGGCGGATCCTCTGCCATGACCACGCGCCCCTCCCCCTGACCGAAAACTGGGAGCGCTTCCGGTCACAGCGACCGTAGACCCTTGAACTCACCTTGTACAGAAGGAGGTTCACGCCTCGGCTCTTGACAGTTCTCCCAGCCGGCCACACGATACCGAGCACACCCCGAGGTTCGTGTGCGACTGGAAGCGCTTCCAACTGGGAGCGCTCCCATACCCCCTCGCCGGTCACCGGGATCGCCGTATCGCACCGCATCACACAGCACCGCACTGCACCGCACCGCACTTCCCAGCGCGTCGCACGCTCTGGACGAGAGCGCGACGCTCCCCGCCAGAAGACCGAGGTGATGTCATGCGCCGCAGAATCCGCGTCCTGATGGCAGCGCTCTGCGCCCTGCCGTTGGCGCTCACCGTCGCGCCGTCCGCCCATGCCGCCGACCCGACCAGCATGACCAGCGGGTTCTATGTGGACCCCGACAACAGCGCGAAGCGCTGGGTCGCCGCCAACCCCGGCGACGGCCGGGCGTCCGCGATCAACGCCTCCATCGCCAACACCCCGATGGCCCGCTGGTTCGGCGCGTGGAGCGGCTCGATCGGCACGGCCACGGGCTCGTTCACGGGCGCCGCGGACAGCCGGGACAAGCTGCCCGTCCTCGTCGCGTACAACATCTACAACCGCGACTACTGCGGCGGGCACTCCGCGGGCGGGGCCTCCTCGCCGTCCGCCTACGCGAGCTGGATCTCCCAGTTCGCCGGCGGCATCGGCAACCGCCCGGCCCTGGTGATCCTGGAGCCGGACTCCCTCGGGGACTACGGCTGCATGAACCAGGCGCAGATCGCCGAACGGCAGAGCATGCTCAGCGGCGCCCTCTCCCAGTTCAGCCGTCAGGCGCCCAACACCTGGGTCTACATGGACGCCGGCAACCCGGCCTGGACGGACGCGGCGACCATGGCCCGGCGGCTCCACGAGGCGGGGCTGCGGCAGGCCCACGGGTTCTCGCTGAACATCTCCAACTACCTCACCACGGCCGAGAACACCGCCTACGGCAACGCGGTCAACAGTCAACTCAGCGCCCGCTACGGCTACACCAAGCCGTTCGTGGTGGACACCAGCCGCAACGGCAACGGCTCCAACGGCCAGTGGTGCAACCCCTCGGGCCGCCGTATCGGACCCGCCACCCAGATGGGCGGCGGCGCCGAGATGCTGCTGTGGATCAAGGTGCCGGGCGAGTCGGACGGCAACTGCGGTGTGGGATCCGGCTCCTCGGCCGGTCAGTTCCTGCCCGAGGTCGCCTACAAGATGATCTACGGCTACTGACCACGGACGTCCGTGGCGCGAGCGGGGACCTCCAGGGCTGACCGCCGGGCACGTTGAAGGTGCCCGGCGGTCAGCCCGCCTTTCCCGTCAGGGCCGGTACCGCCGCCGCCAGGGCTGCGGCCAGGGTGAGTGTGGTCGTGAAGGTGATGGCGGCGCGGGTGAGCGCGGCAGCGTGGGAGGCATGGTCCCGGCGGGCGAGATAGCCGGCTGCGGCTGCGGAAAGGAGGGCGATCAAGATCACCTGAGCGCAGGCGAGCATGATCACGGCGTCGTGGTCCGACATGGTGTCAGTCCCCCAGTCGTTCTCGTCATTGTTGGCATCGTCGGTGCCGAATCTCGCGTCCTGGGTGTTCGCCGTGGTTCACCTGTCGATGATGAACACGGGCGAACAGCGGTACGGCGGCGGACTTCGGGGGGCACGGCGTGGGAGCGGGCGAGGTGCGGGACCCGGTGGCCCTGACGGAGCTGCGTGCCCGGTTGGAGGCCGGGCGCATCGCACGGGGCCTGAACCAGACCGAGTTGGCGCGCGCGGCCGGCCTGGGGCGTACGACGGTCAGTCAGGCCCTGAGCGCCACCGCGTCGGCTCCACCGTCCGCGGACACGGTGGGAGCACTGGCGCGGGTGCTGCGGCTGGACTTCTCCGTGCTGGCGGCTCTGCTGGACACGGCGCTCGGCCGGGGTCCGGCGGCTGTGGCGGAGCGCGAGTTGCCGGGGCGCCCGATCGCGCAGTGGGACCCGCACGACCTGGAGGTCCACCCCGCGGCCGCCGCCCCGGCGGCGGTCGTCGGCCCCCCGTTCGTCGGCCCCCCGGTCGTGGGCTCACCGGTCATGGACTCGCCGGTCATGGGTTCGCCGGTCGTGGGTCCGCCGGCCGTTGGTTCCCGGCGTGATGGGGCGGGAGGAGGCGTTCGGGACCGGGCGACGCCACTGCCCGGATATGTACGTCGTCCCCATGACGAGGAACTGGCGGCGGTGGTCCTGGCGGCCCGCGCCGGGCGCAGCGGCATGGCGGTGCTGGTCGGGCCGTCGTCGGCGGGGAAGACACGTGCCTGCTGGGAGTCGGTGCAGCCGCTGGCCGACCGGAAGTGGCGGCTGTGGCATCCGTTCGATCCGACGCGGGCGGAGGCGGCACTGGCGGACCTGGTGCGGGTGGCACCGCGCACGGTGGTGTGGTTGAACGAGGCTCAGCACTACTTCGGCGCCGCGGGTGTCGGTGAACGCATCGCCGCAGCCGTCCACAACCTGCTCAGCACCCCGGAGCGGGCTCCTGTGCTGGTCCTCGCGACACTGTGGCCGGAGTACGCGGACGTCTACACCGCCCTCCCCGAACCCGAGGCTCCGGACGCGCATCCACGGGCCCGTGAGCTGCTGGCTGGACGCCAGATCGTGCTGCCGGACCACTTCGACACCGACGCCACCGACCGGGCCAAGGCCCTCGCGGCAGCGGGCGATCGGCAACTCGCGCACGCCCTGGACCACATGAACAGCGGCCGACTGACGCAGTTCCTGGCCGGAGCGCCGGAACTGCTGCGCCGCCATGCCACCTCGTCGCCCTCGGCCCGAGCGCTGCTCGACGCGGCCGTGGACGCCCGGCGCCTCGGCGCAGGGCTCCACCTGCCGGCAGCCTTCCTCGGACAGGCGGCGGAGGACTATCTCAGCGATGACGAGTACGACGACCTCACCGACAACTGGCTGGAACAGGCCATCGCCGACACCACTCGCCCCGTGCACGGACGTCTCGCTCCCCTGCGCCGCGTCCGCCCGCGCCCCACCCGCCATGGTGCACCGGCGGCGAACGCGCACACCCTGTCCTACCGGCTGGCCGACTACCTCGAACAGCACGGACGCCACCGGCGTGCCCATCTGTGTCCACCAGAATCGTTCTGGCAGGCCGCTCACGACCATTTCGGGGCTGACGACCTCGGCAGGCTCGCTGCCGCTGCCCGTGTCCGTCACCGCCTCCGCTGGGCCGAGCGGCTGTACCGGCGGGCCGCGGACACGGGCAGCGCCACTGCCCTGCTCTGGCTGGCCCGCATGCGAGAGGACGCCGGTGACCGGCGGTCGGCGGAAGGGCTCGCCCGTCGAGCCGCCGACATCGGTGATTCCGCTTCCCTGCTCTGGCTCGCTCGCATGCGGGAACGGGAGGGGGATGCGCGGGAGGCCGAGCTGCTGTACCGGCGGGCCGCGGACGCCGACAGCGTCCCCGCCCTGATCCGGCTCGCCAGGATGCGGGACGAGCAGGGAGACCGGGAGGAAGCCGAGAAGATCGCCCGGCAAGCCGCCGACGCCGGAGACACCACCGCCCTGATCCGGCTCGCCGCGATGCGGGAGGAGGGCGACGAGGAACGGGCGGAACTGCTGTATCAGTACGCTGCGGCCGTCGGCGACGTCGGTGCCCTGCTGTGGCTCGCCGGGCTGCGTGAGCGGCGCGGGGACCGGGAAGGAGCCGAGCGGATCGCCCTGCGCGCGGCCGACGCGGGCCACCCCACTGCCCTGATGCGGCTCGCCGGGCTCCGGGAGACGGGCGGGGACCGGGAAGGAGCCGAGCGGATCGCCCTGCTCGCGGCCGACGCCGGTGACCCGGGTGTCCTGGCTCGGCTCGCCATGACGCGGGAGGGGAACGGGGAACGGCTGGAAGCCGAAAGGCTCCATCAGTGGGCCGCTGACGCGGGCGACCCTCTCGCTCTGCTCTGGCTCACCTTGCCGCGAAAGGAGGACGGCGACCGAGAGGGAGCCGAGGGGAGCGTCCCGCAGGCAGTGGACACGACCGACCCCGCTGCCTTGGTCCGACTCGCGGAACGGCGAGCGAGCACGGGCGACCGGGAAGGCGCCCAGCGCCTGTACGAACGGGCAGCGGACGCGGGCAACGTCCAGGCTCTGGTCCGTTTCGCGGGGATGCGAGAGCGGGACGGTGACCCGCAGGAGGTCGAACAGCTCTACCGACGGGCGGTGGACGCGGGCGCCACGAGTGTCCTGGGTCGACTCGCCGCACTGCGGGAGAGGGCCGGAGCCGTCGAGGAGGCCGCGGCGCTCTATCAGCGGGCCGCGGAAGCCGGTGACACCGGCGCCCTGCTCTGGCTGGCCAGAGCGCGAGAAGAGGACGGAGACCAGAAGGGGGCCGAGCTGTACGCCCGGCAGGCCGCAGTCGTCGGCGACGCGTCTGTCTGGCTCTGGCTCGCCGAAACCCGTGAGGAGAAGGGGGACCGGGAGGGGGCCGAGCGGATCGCCCGGCAGGCCGCGGACGCGGGCAGCGTCAACGTTCTGTTCTGGCTCGCGAAGATCCGGGACAGGACTCCCCCGGACAGAATCCCGGCGGGCGAAGCCACGAGCCTGTGGCCGTACGGTCTGGACGCCGACGGCGAACCCGCGAAGCGGTGGTAGGGCCGGTGCGGTGCGCACCCCCGACCGGGAGGCGCGCACCGCCGCGGCCTACGACGGGAAGCCCGCCCGCAGCGGACTCCCCTCGTGACCCGCGAACCCCGTGAAGCCGACGAACCCCACGAACCGCGACCATCCCGACCGTCCGACCGCGAAGTGGGGAAGGGTCACGTCCTTGGAGTCACGTACGCACACGAGTTGCGGGGTGACGGCGACTTCGACGCAGTCGTCACCCTGACTGCCGCTGTAGCTGGACTTGAACCACGCCAGTTCCGTCGTGTTCATAGGTCTGCTTCCCCTCGGAGTCGCTCCAGCAGAGCCCGCGAATCCTTGGCGTTGAGGGCCTGCGAGCGCAGTGTGTCATAGCGCTGCTGGAGCAGGCTCACCTCTTTCGCGTCGCAGATCAGACGGCCGTTCTGCTGCCCTTCCGAGTACGCGAGCCGCTGCCCCTTCGGCGTCTCCAACAGTCGCACCGGCCCGTCGAGGCACGCGTGCAACCCGGCTTCCAGCGGCACGATCTGGAGCGTCACATTGCGCGGTGCGCTCAGCTCCAGCACATGGTCGAACAGCCCGCGCATCCGCGCGTCGTCCCCGAACCGGCGGCGGAAGACATGCTCCTCGACGATGAAGCTGAAGGGCGTCGTCGGCCGCTCGACGAGCATCCGCTGCCGCTCCATGCGTCGGTCCATGAAGTTGTCCAGCTCGTCGTCCGGCGTGACCGGGACGGTCCCCTCGAAGACCGCCCGCGCGTAGTCCCTGGACTGCAACAGCCCCGGCACCAGCCTGCATTCGTAGGTGCACAGGCTCACCGCGACCCGCTCCAGCCGGGCCCACTGACGGAACCACGCCGCGAGGCCCACGTCCCCCCGCCCCCGCGTCACATACTGCGACGACCTCCGCAACGCCCCCGTGTTCCCGAGGAGTTCGTCGGCCCGCTCCACATACGTGGCGTCCGGCATCCGGCGGCCCTGCTCCACCGATTCCACCGTGTGCCTGGAGAAGCGGACGAGGTCCGCGAACTCGGCCCGGCTGTACCCCGCGTGCTCGCGCAGCGCCTGGGTCACCGCGCCCCAGGTCCGCAGGCTGTCCGACGGATCGGGCTCGCGGTCCACCACCGGCCCCTCGTCCACCGGCGTCTCGTCGTTGTCACCCATTCCGCCGCCCGTCATACGCGGCCACCTCCGGTCTTCGTGCGCTGTGGCCCCCATGCCCCGACGGCGTCCAGCGTGACGGGAAGATCGGCGTACTGTCCACAGAAAGTGCCCGTACGCTGACGCAGCGTACGGGCGGGTGCTCGCGCCGGTGGCCGACCCCCGTTCGGTCACCGGCGCGGATGCGTCAGGGGGCGGGGGGCACGTCGTCGCAGTTGGGTACGCCGTCCAGCCAGGCCGGGCCCTTGATGTAGATGTTGGTGACCCAGGCCCTGTAGTCGGGGAGGTAGGACCAGACGTCGTTCTCGTAGCCCTCCGCGTTCACCTTGTCCGCGTGCTTCTGGCAGTGGACGCGGATGGTGGTGGAGTACGGGAAGGCGTAGACACGTTCGGCGGCGAGGCGGGGCTCGGCCTTGGTCCAGACGTCGGTGCCCCAGGTCTGGTGGATGTGGCCGGTGACCGCGCCGGTGTTGACGCGGACGGCGCCGAAGTAGGTGCCGCCCAGACGGACGTCGCTCACCATCAGCTTGGTGCCGGACTGGCGGGCCTCGACCATCTTGCCCGCGCCGAGGTAGATGGCGATGTGGTGGAGGTCCCGCTTGGTCCCGTAGGCCAGCAGGTCGCCCGGGAGGAGCGGGTCCAGGCCCTGGGCGGCGGTGAAGCGGGCGGCGGCGCGGTGGGTGTAGTACTGCTGGCTCGCGAGGCCGTTGAGGATGTCGGAGCCGGTGGCCTGGGCGTACGCGTGGCGGACCAGGCCGGAGCAGTCGAACCCGCGCCGCTCGGGGTCGTGTTCGCTGGCCGGGTCGGTGGGGTCGACCTGCCCGTAGGTGGCGCCGGGCTGGGGCCCGTGGCCGCCGCCCCAGGTGTACCAGGTGCCGGCCGCGACCTCGGCGCAGGCGGCGGCGATCGCCCGCTCGGCGGCCGCGGAGGCACCGGGCGCGAGGGGGCGGCAGTCACCGGCGGCGGGTGCGGCCGGTGCTGCCTGTGCGGTGGCGGTCATGGCCGTCGGCGCCCAGAGCAGGACGGCCAGGAGTGTGATCAGTGTGCGGACGAGTCCGGTCCGGCTCACCATGCCGGGACCCCCGATTCCTGTTCGACGTGGATCATGCGGTGGTTGTGGTCGTGCGGTGTGGTCGTGCGGTGTGGTCGTGCAGCAGCTTGCCGTTCGGCGGCCTCGGCGTGGAGACGCGTGCGTCGCCCCATCCGATCGGGCAACCGGGAAACACCTGGGAAACCCCCTGTGAGCAGGGCAGTCGCCAGTCAGGAGCGGCCGCACGACGGCCGCGAGGAGACCGGCGTCCCCGGCAGCAGGCTGCCGCGTTCGGCGGGACCGAGCCCGGCGCTGAGGCGGCAGATCTTCTCCAGGCGCGCCCCGGGGTCGAGGTCCCACAGCCGTACCGTCCCGTCGGTGCTGCTGCTGGCCACCGTCCGCCCGTCGGGTGCGAAGTCCACGCCCCACACGGCGTCGGTGTGGCCGGCCAGGGTCGCCCACGGCTGCCGTGTGTCCATGTCCCACAGCCGTACCGTCCGGTCGTTGCCGCTGCTGGCGAGCATGCGGCCGTCCGGTGAGAAGGCGAGGCCCCGCGCCGAACCGGTGTGCCCCGTCAGCACGGTCCTGGAGCGCCGCGCGCGGACGTCCCACAGGCGTACGGCGCCGTCGTTGCCGCTGCTGGCGAGGGTGCGGCCGTCCGGGCTGAAGGCGACGCTCCGTACCGCGCCGGTGTGGCCGGTGAGTTCGGCCAGGTCCTGGTGCGAGGCGACGTCCCAGAGCCGTACGGTCAGGTCGTCGCCGGCGCTCGCCAGGGTGCGGCCGTCCGGGCTGAAGGCGACGGCGTTGGCGTAGTCCTCGTGTCCCGTGAGGACGGCGATGTCGCGGCGCGCGGCGATGTCCCACAGGCGGACCGTGCGGTCGGCGCCGGCCGAGGCGAGGGTCTTGCCGTCCGGCGCGAAGGCCACGGAGAAGACCTCCCCGGTGTGGCCGGTGAGCGTGGCCAGGAAGGCGCGCCGGTCCACGTCCCACAGGCGGATCGTGCCGTCGGAGCTCCCCGAGGCGAGGGTCTTGCCGTCGGGGGAGAACGCCACCGAGAAGACCGTCTCGGTGTGGCCGGTGAGTCTCTTGAGGAGACGGTGGCTCCGTACGTCCCAGAGCCGCACCGTGTGGTCGGTGTCGGCGGTGGCCAGCAGCTTCCCGTCGGGACTGTAGACCGTCTGCCAGACCTCCGTGAACGGACGCGCCGTCAGCACCGGTCCGCCCAGGTCCCACAGGACGACGGACTGGTCGAAGCCGGCCGTGGCCAGCCGGGTGCCGTCGGAGGTCACGGCGACCCCCATGACGTAGTCGGTGTGACCGGCGAGCACGGCGGTCTGCCGGCCGTCGCGCACGTCCCACAGCCGGGTCGTACCGTCACCGACCGCGCCGATCACCGCCGCGCCGTCCGGCGTGTAGGCGACGGCGTTGATGTCGTCGCTGCCGCCGGTGAACACCGCGGTCTGCTCCGCGTCGCGCACGTCCCACAGCCGTACGGTCCGGTCGATGCCGCCGGAGACCACCTGCCGTCCGTCCGGGGAGAACGCCGCGCCCAGCACCTCGTCGGTGTGCCCTTCGAGCACGTCGAGCCGCTCCGCGCGGTCGGTGTCCCACAGGCGTACGGTCCGGTCGGCGCCGGCGGAGACGAGTTTCGTGCCGTCGGGGGCGTACGCCAGCGCGTTGAGGGTGCCCTTGTGACCGGTGAGCGAGGCCGTGCGTCGGGGTGTGCGCCCCGTGCTCCAGAGTTCGACGGTCCCGTCGGCGGTCGCGACGGCGAGCGTACCGCCGCGCGGGTCGAAGGCCACCGCCCGGTCACCCTTGGTGCCGGCCGGGAGTGCGGCCGTCCGACGGCGGTCGCGGACGTCCCAGAGGGTCACGGGGCCGGCCGTCGAGGTGGCCGCGACCGTGCGGCCGTCGGGGCTGAAGGCGACCGAACGGACCCGGCCGGGGACGGTGAAGGTGGCGAGCGTCCCGCGGTCGCCGGTGGTGGCGCGCAGGGTGACGGTGCCGTCGGAGCTGGCTGTCGCCAAGGTGCGGTCGTCGGGGGCGAAGGCCACCGCGTTGACCGGGCCCCGGTAGCCGCCGAGCCGGGCGGAGAAGGGCTGGGCCTGGGTGCTCAGGAGGGCGCCGCGCGCCTCGACGGTGGTGTCGGCGCGGTAGGCCTCCTCCGCGAGCAGCATCGACGCCTCGGGCCGGCCCCCGGCGAGGGACGCGGACCGCACGGCGAGGGCCTGGGAGCGGGCGGCGCGCTCCTGGTCGAGGGCGCCCTCCCGCTGCTGGTAGGCGAGGCCGCCGGCGGTCACGGCGAGACCGAGCAGGACGACGAGCGTGGCGAGCAGGGACTGCCGCAGCCGGATCTGCCGTCCGGCCTGTCTGCGGCGGCCGTCCTCCTCCACCTGACTGGCCCTCAGAAAGGCCTGCTCGATGGGGCCGAGGCGGCTCCAGCCGTCGGACTCGTCGGCCCAGGCCCGTACGGTCTCCAGCCGGGTGCCCCGGTAGAGGGCGGACGGGTCGCGTCTCTCGCGCTCCCATTCGGCGGCGGCGTGGGCGAGTTGCTGGTGCAGGAGGAGGCCGGCGCGGTCGGCGTGGATCCAGTCGCGCAGCCGGGGCCAGGCGTGCAGCAGGGCCTCGTGGGTGATCTGGACCGTGTCGCTGTCCAGGGTGATGAGCCGGGCGCGGACGAAGGCGTCGAGCGCGGCGGCCGCGCCGTCGGCGTCGCCGAGCTGCTCTGTCAGAGCGGTCCTGCTGGTCCGGCGGCGGGTCGCGCCGGCGCCGTCCGCGACGACCACGAGCCGGGACAGGATGCGGCGGATCGTCCGCTGCTCGGCCGGGTACAGCCGGGCGAACACGTTCTCGGCGGTGCGGGCGATCGCTCCCTGGATGCCGCCGGCGCGCTCGTACCCGTCGACGGTGAGCGCGGAGTCCGTACGGCGCTGCCAGGTGGCGAGCAGTGCGTGGGAGACGAGCGGGAGCGCGCCGGACGGCGTCTCGTCGGCGCCGATCCCGGCGGGTTGCGCGGCGCCGATGCCGCCGGGCTGCGCGGCGCCGGTCCCCACGGCGTGCGCGGTGCCCCGGAGTGTCGCGTCCGGTGCGTCGCGCAGTCCGGCGTCCCGCAGTCCGGCGTCGCGCAGGAGGAGCGGGACCAGGCCGGGTTCGAGGGTGACGCCGGCGAGTTCGGCGGGCCGGGTGATGGACTCCCTCAGCTCCGCCACGGACATGGGCGCCAGGACGAAGAGTCCGTCGGTGAGGACCGGGGTCAGTTCGGGCAGGCCCAGACAGCTGCCGGTGAAGTCGGCGCGTACGCCGAGCACCACGACGGCCGGCGCGGTCGTGTCGTTCCCCGGTCCGGTGGTCGCGAGGGCACACAGCACGCGGACGAAGGCACGGCGTTCCTCGTGGTCGGGGCAGAGCGTGAACAGTTCCTCGAACTGGTCCACGATCAGGACGGGGCGCAGGGGCGGGGGTCTGCGGTCCCCCGGGGCCGGCGGCGCTTCGTCCGCCATCGCGCGTACGGCGGCGAGCAGGGCGGCGGGGTTCTCCCGCACCGCCTCCACGGTGACACCGAGGTCGCCGCCGACCGCCTTGGCGGTGCGCTCCAGCAGTTCGTCGAGGGGGCGTGAGGTGGGGGTGAGCAGGACCACCGGCCAGCGCTCGGCGCCCGGCATGGGGAAGGCGCCGCGTTTCAGGGCGGGTACGAGGCCGGCGTTGAGCAGGGACGACTTGCCCGCGCCGGACGGGGCGACCAGCATCAGCGGTCCGCTGCCGACCCGTTCGAAGATCCGCTCCACCAGGGCGGCCGTGGCGCGCTCCCGGCCGAAGAACCACTCCGCGTCCTGCGGGGTGAACGCCGACAGACCGCGATAGGGACACGTGGCGTCGGACTGCCGCGCCGCGCTCTCCCCCTCGGGTTGCCCGTCACGGGGCGGGGCCTGCTGCACGAGCCGTAACAACTCGCCGTCCGCGCCCAGCACATGGTCGCAGAGACGGGCGACGTCGACCGTGGCGCGTTTCGTACCGGTCTCGATCTTGCTGAGGTAGCCCTTGCTGTAGTGGGTCCGCCGGGCGAGATCGGTGAGCGACAGCCCGCGTTCATGCCGCAGTCGTCGCAGTTGCACGGGGAAGGACAGCGTGGTCGGCGCGTCCCGGTCTCGGTCGTTGCGATGGTCTGCGGCGTGTCCGTGCTGCGGGTCCCCCAAGGTGTCCCCCAAGGCAGGTGCGTCCCATGAGACGGCGGATGCCAAAGGTTACTGTCGGGGCGGTGAGGGCAGCCAAGCCTTTCACCCGGAGTGGCGAAAACACGAACGTCCAAAACCGCGGGCCGATGCGGTTCCGGACGTTCGCCGGCGGTGTCGGGTCAGCTCGGACCGGCCCCGGTGGTCACTTCCGGGGCGGGTGGACGGATCAGGTGAGGTTGGTCGCGCAGCCTCCGTTGACCCACTTGTGCGACCGGATGTTGTTGTCCGCCGAGCTGCCGTCGGAGAGGCGGTTGTCGGACAGGTTGTCGGCGTACAGCTCGCCGGGCTGGAGACAGGCGTGGCCGTCGCCGGAACCCTCGAGTTGACCCTGCCACTCGTAGAACTTGACGATCGCGAGGCTGCCGGTGTAGCCGCGGTTCATGACGGACGAGGCTCGGTCCCAGTTCCCGGAGCCCCAGTCGCCGGAGCTGTTGGGGGTGGCGATCAGCTGGGCGCCGGAGCAGTCGTAGCCGTCCCAGGCGTACATGTAGCCGTTGCGCGGCCCCCACTTGCTGTCACAGCCGGGGCCGGCGACGGCGCTGTCCGCCGCCTGCGAGGTGGCGGCGGGTACGACGACGCCCAGGGCGGCGAGCCCGAGAAGCGCTGCCGTCGCGGTGAACTTGCGCATGATGTTCCCCTCGTTTCGTTGGTCGTGCGTGGGTGTGGTGCTGCCGGTGACCGCGCGCCGGGGGTGGCCCGGTCTGCCGTCGTCGGCGGTCGGTACGCGTCCGGGACGCCCGGTGGTCAGTCGCGTTCCGGGACGATGCGCACCGCCCGGTCGTAGGCCTGCTGGGCGAGGGTCCGGTAGGTGTCGAGATCCTTGCCGAACCGGTCGCGCAGGCGGTCCTCGTAGTACGTCTCCCGGGCCGACGCCACGGCCCGCAGGGACGTCTCGCGGGCGCAGGTCGCGTCCGCCACGGCGGTCTTCCGCTCGGTGGCGAACGCCTCGTCGGCGCGTTCCTCGCCCAGCCTCGCGGTGTTGGCCCGGACGGCCTCACGGGCCGCCTGGGGGTCGTCGTAGGGCAGTCCGGCCTTCGTCATGCACCGGGACCAGGCCCCGAGTGCCGCGGTGAGCCGGCGGTCCTTCATCAGGTCCTCGCCGTACAGGGCGCTGAGTCCGGTGGCGACCTTGCTCGTGCGGAACCATTCGGCGGGGTCGCCGTAGAGCTTCTGCTCGGCCTCCTCCGTGCAGCCGCCGAGGCGTTTGCGGATCTCGCCGCTGCCCCCCGGCAGCGGCGCGGTGAGCGTGCGGACGTCGTCGCCGCCGTCGAGCGCGAGGTCGAACGCGGCTCGCCGGGACGGGGTGAGGTTCTGGCGGTAGGTACCGATGGGGTTGCTCGCCCGGGTCCTCTCGTTCTCGGCCTCGATGCGGCTGCCGTACCCGTACGCACGGGCCCAGGCCACGTCGTCCTGGACGTAACGCACCGGACGGCTCTCCTCCAGCGTCAGGCGGCGGTCCTCCCAGTAGGTGAACCCGTGGCGCTTCATGCACTGTGCCGTCAGGCGTTGTTCGGCGTCGCCGACGCGAACTTCCTGCTGCCAGGTCAGCGCCCGGGGGCGCGGGCCCGGCTCCTTCGGTGCCCGGCCGACGCCGTCACCGCCGGCGCATCCTGTCGTGGCGACCGCGGTGGCCGCCACCACCGCGCACAGAGACATGAGCACACGCCTCATGGGCCGATTCCCCCCGGTCTCGCACTGGGTCGTGGGTGCTGCGTGCTGACGGATCCAGAGTTGCCCCGCCGCTCGGGGCGGTCGACGGGTTTCCTGTTGCCCTCCCCCGGGGCACCGGGGAAACCACGCGTGACCTGGGGAAGCGCGAGGCGGGAGGCAACTCCCGAGCCGTGCGGCCGGTCGAACTCGCGCACGGCCACGTCACGGTGGAGTCATGGCGGACCCACCGCGACCCGCGAAGCGGAATCCCTTCTCGCACAAACCCTGGCGCAACCCATTGACGCGCACATGCCCCCCTCTTATCTTCTGACCGAAGTTCCGCACGATGTACGACATACCGAACAAAACAACATCCCCACGCCTCAGGGCAGTTCACGCAGAAATGGGACGAGCGTTGAACAGAACCCTCAGGGCGGTCCTCGCCCTCCTCACCTCGGTGGCCGCCCTCCTGGGGCTCACCACCGCCTTCGCCGGCGCGGCCGGAGCCGCCCACCCGCCGGCGGGACAGGCGACGCGGTACACCATGACCGCGTTCACCAACAGCAGCGAGTCGAACATGTACGTGTACGACTCGCCGGACGCGACCGGGTTCACCCTCCGCAAGGGCCCGGCGTACACCCCGCCCTCCGGCCTGATCCGTGACCCCAGCATCTTCAAGCACACGGACGGCTACTACTACCTGACCTACACCACCCGCACCTGGTCGGCGCTCTCCACCACCATCGGCTTCGCCCGTTCCACCGACCGCCTCAACTGGACCTTCCTCTACGACTACACGGTCCCGATCAGCGGTCTGCAACGCGCCTGGGCACCGGAGTGGTTCGTCGACACCAACGGCAGCGTCAACATCATCCTGTCGGCGTCGATCGCCGCCGAGGGCGAGTACATCTTCAAGCCGTACAAGCTGACGGCGACGAACTCCGCCCTCACCGCGTGGTCGGCGCCCACCCAGCTTTCCGGCATCGGCCCGAACTACATCGACACCTTCATCGTCAAGATCGGCTCCACCTACCACGCGTTCACCAAGAACGAGACGACGAAGTACATCGAGTACGGCACCGCCTCCAGCCTCACCGGCCCGTACACCATCACGAAGACGGGCAACTGGGCGGGCTTCGGCTCCGGCATGGAGGGCCCGGCGCTGGTCCAGCTCGACAACGGCGGCTGGCGGATCTACTACGACGCCTACGGCGCGGGGCAGTACTGGTACAGCGACAGCTACGACAACTTCGCCACCTGGTCCACCCCGACGCAGCTCCCGGGTCTCACCGGCTTCGTCCGCCATCTGACGGTCCTCAAGGAGACGGTGGCCGGCGGCGTCACCCTCCCCACCAACACCACCCGCTCCCTGCAGTCCGTCAACTTCCCGGCCCGCTACGCCGTCGCCCGCACCGACAACCTCGGCTACGTCGACCCGGTGAGCTCCTCCAGCACCACCGCCGTCAAGCAGAGCGCGACCTTCACCGTCGTGCCCGGCCTCGCCGACGCCAACTGCTACTCCTTCCGCAACTCCGCCGGCCGCTATCTGCGGCACTGGGACTACCGGATCCGCTTCGACACGGACGACGGCACGACCGTCTTCGACAAGGACGCGACGTACTGCGCCCGCCCGGGCACGACCTCCGGCTCGGTCCGCCTGGAGTCCTACAACTACCCGGGCCGCTACATCCGCCACTACAACTACGAGCTGCGCCTGGACCTCTACCAGGCCACGGACACCTTCCGCGCCGACAGCTCCTTCACAGCGGTGAGCCCCTGGGCCTGACGCCGAAGAGTTCCCCGCGCCCCGTCAGGGGCGCGGGGAACTGCGCGAGAAGCCCCACCGGACGGACGCCTGGGGGTCGAAGGGGCGCAGCCCCTTGAGGAAGGGACGGGTAGGGGCGGCGGGGGCGAGAAAACCCCCACGCACCCCCACCCACCGACTCACCCCTCACTCACCACCACACCCGGCGCCCGCACATACCCGGCCGGCCGAGCCGTGAACGTCCCCCGCCCCTGCGTCCGACTACGCAACCGCGTCGCATACCCGAACAGCTCCGCCAACGGCACGGTCGCGGTGACGACCACCGCCCCACCCCGCGCCACGGAGTCCGACACCCGCCCCCGCCGCGCGGCGAGATCCCCGAGCACCCCGCCCACCGCGTCCGCGGGCACGGTGACGGTGACATCGGCGACAGGCTCCAGAACTCCCATCACCCCGGCCCGCATGGCCTCCCGCAGCGCGAACCGTCCCGCCGTACGGAACGCCATCTCCGAGGAGTCCTTGGAGTGGGTCGCCCCGTCGACCAGCGTGACGGCGATCCCCGTCACCGGGTGCCCACCGAGCGGCCCCTCCGCAAGCGCGTCACGGCAGCCGGCCTCGACCGCGCGGACGTACTCCTGCGGCACCCGCCCGCCGACGACGGCCGAGCGGAACACGAAGCCCGTCGCGGCCCCGTCGCCCTCCGCCTCCAGCGGTGCCACGTCCAGCACGACATGCGCGAACTGCCCCGCCCCGCCGTCCTGTTTGACGTGCCGGTACACCAGCCCGGCCACGCCCCGGACGACGGTCTCGCGGTAGGCGACCCGAGGGCGGCCGACGGCCACGTCGAGCCCTTGGCTCTGCCGGACCTTCTCCACCGCCACCTCCAGATGCAGTTCGCCCATGCCGGACAGCAGGGTCTGCCCGGTCTCGGGGTCGGTCCGGACGACCAGCGAGGGGTCCTCCTCCGCGAGCCGTGCGAGAGCCGTGGCGAGCCGGTCGGTGTCGGTGCTACGGCGTGCCTCGACGGCCACCGACACCACCGGCTCGGCGACGGACGGCGGTTCGAGGAGCAGCGGCGCCGCCGGATCGCACAGCGTCGTCCCCGCACGGGCGGACTTCAGCCCGACCACCGCGACGATGTCCCCGGCCACGGCCCGCTCCAGTTCGGCGTGCCGGTCGGCCTGGACCCGCAGGATCCGGCCGATCCGCTCGGTGCGCCGTGTCCCGGCGTCCAGCACGGTGTCCCCCTTCCGGATCGTGCCCGAGTACAGCCTCACGTACGTCAACCGTCCCGTGGCCGTGGCGCTCACCTTGAACGCCAGGGCCGCGACCGGTGCCTCGGCCTCGGCGGCGCGCTCCTGCTCCGTACCGTCGTGCGTGCCGCGCACGGCCGGTACGTCCAGGGGCGACGGCAGATACGCCACCACCGCGTCGAGCAGCGGTTCGATACCGCGGTTGCGGTAGGCGGAGCCGCAGAGCACGACCACTCCCTCACCCGTGCGGGTGAGGTCGCGCAGCGCGGCAGCCAGGGTGCCCGCGGAGAGCGTGCCCTGCGCGCAGAACTCCTCCAGCGCCGCCGGATGCAGTTCCGCCACCGCCTCCTCCAGCCCTCGCCGTCGCCGCTCGGCCTCGTCCCGCAGGTCGTCGGGAACCGGGCCCTCCTCGGCCGCCTCGGAACCGTCCGCCCACACCAGCGCCCTCATGCGCAGCAGATCCACCACACCGACGAAGCCGTCCTCCGTACCGATCGGCGACTGCACCACCAGCGGGGCCGGATGGAGCCGCTGCCGGATCGACTCGACGGCCGTGTCCAGGTCGGCGCCCGCCCGGTCGAGCTTGTTGACGAAGGCGATGCGGGGCACGCCGTGCCGGTCGGCCTGCCGCCAGACCGACTCGCTCTGCGGCTCGACGCCCGCGACGGCGTCGAACACCGCGATCGCGCCGTCGAGCACCCTGAGCGAACGCTCCACCTCGTCGGCGAAGTCGACGTGGCCGGGGGTGTCGATCAGGTTGATCCGATGCCCGTCCCAGGCGCAGCTCACGGCCGCCGCGAAGATGGTGATCCCCCGGTCGCGCTCCTGGGGATCGAAGTCGGTGACGGTCGTCCCGTCGTGGACCTCGCCCCGCTTGTGCGTGGTCCCGGTGGCGTACAGGAACCGCTCGGTGACGGTGGTCTTGCCGGCGTCGACATGGGCGAGGATGCCCAGGTTGCGGACGGTGGTCAGAGCGTTGGCGATGGTGGTGACGTTGCTGCGCATGGCCCGTGGCCTTTCAGCTGAGCTGTCTCAGGGCAGCGCGATTCCCGTGCGAACGCGTCAGGCGTACGTCACGGACACCCGGTACCGGCCGCGCAGCGGGCACCGGACGGACGAGGACACGAGGATCACCTCGTACAGGGAACGGGGAACGACGACAGCGGTGCGCTCACACACGGCCGGCTCCCCTCGTCTCGTCGTTCGGTGGGGCGAGTCTAGAGAGATCGACGGGGCCGGGGCATCGTATTTTTCCCGGGCCCGGGCGACCCCGACGGCAACGAAAAACCCCACCGACCGGAAACGGTCGACGGGGTCGATTCGATCTATGTGATTGATCTATGTGGTTGATCTCTGTGGTTCTGTGGTGTCCCAAAGGGGACTCAACTTGAACCCTGTTCTCGCCAGGTACGTCCGCGAACACGCAGCTCAAGGCTAGAGCGGAACCCGTGGCTACGGCCACGGTATCGGTAACCACGGCCAGGGCCACGCGGCCCGGCCACGCCCCGGCGTCCTCACCGGGACGTCGGGGCACCCCTCAACAACTAAACAGAGAACACAACCATGCAGCCACCTACACAGCTAGGAGGTGATCTTCAAGGCGGCCCGCAGTCAGCGGACGCCACGAGTTTGCCCCGCAACACCATCCTCATCGGCGACGTCCGTGAGCGCCTGGTCGAACTATCAGCCGCGTCCGTGGACACCATCATCACCAGCCCGCCCTACTTCGGCGTCCGTGACTACGGCCATGAGCAGCAGCTCGGAGCCGAGCCCGACGTAGACGGTTGGGTGGACGGCATCCGTGACGCCGCCCGTGAACTGGCCCGTGTCCTCCGCCCGACTGGCTCTCTGTGGCTCAATCTGGGTGACAGCTACTCCCGCCGCCACGCCGAAGGCGCACCCATCAAGAGCTTGCTCCTCGGCCCTGCCCGAGTCGCCCTGGCCTTGATCCGCGACGGCTGGATACTCCGCAACCAAGTCATCTGGGCCAAGTCCAACCCCATGCCATCGTCGGTTGACGACCGGCTGACCACCACGCACGAGCTGATCTACTTTTTTACTCGCTCGCGCAACTACTACTTCGACCTTGACGCCATCCGGCAACCGCTCGTGTCCGGCAAACGCCAGAACCCCAGCGCCGCACCGCGTAGCTATCCGCCAGCCGGTATCGGGGCCACGAACCGTAGGGGCTGGAGCCTCAACGACAACAGCGGACTCTCCCGCCTGAAGGCCTCCGGCTTGTCTGGGCACCCCCTCGGCAAGAACCCCGGCGACGTCTGGACGCTGCCGACTGCCGGATTCCGGGGCGGCCACTTTGCCGCCTTTCCGCTGAGTCTCGCGGAACGTCCACTGCTGGCCACCTGCCCGGAACGAGTCTGCTCCGTATGCGGTGAGCCGTGGCACCGTGCCTTGGAACGCCGAGACGGCCGCTTGCTGGCTGTGGGCGATCTGGAGCCGACCTGCATGTGCGGCGCTGACAGCGCGCCCGGTGTCGTGCTTGACCCCTTCATGGGCACCGGTACGACGGCGTTGGCCGCCGAGAAGCACGGACGCGACTGGATCGGCATTGAGTTGAATCCCACGTACGCCGAGATGGCCGAACAGCGCCTTCGTGCTGAGCGCGCCAAGCGGCACCCGCGGAACACAGCCTGACACCTCCCCGGTGTCATGCGGCCGTCGTCGTCATCCCAACCAAGGGGATGGCCGGCCGCACCAAACCGAGGAGACTCCGATGTCGGAACCCCGTAACGGCGGCAGCGTGAAGACCCTGGGCATCAAGGTGCCCGACGCTCTGCACGCCCAGTTCGCCCTCGTCGCCCAGCTCGACGGCATCTCCCTGGGAGACGCGGCCATCCGCGCGGTCGAGCTGTACGTCACCACCAAGAAGGCGGAGCCCGACTTCGCCGCCCGCGCCAAGGCCGCGCTCGAAGCGATCGAGCGCGAGGCAGCCGCCAGGCGTGGCGCAATCCAGGGGCTGTTCGGGACGGAAGACCCGACGGCCGAGACGCCTGCGGAGACCACCACGTCGACGCGGCGTCGCAGCGGTGAGGCTTCCAAGTAAGGACGGACGCCCCTGCTAAACCCGGAGCGGAGCGGCGGTCACTTCGACCGCCCTCCGCTCCACATCTCACTTGCACATCAGACCGTTCCCCCTGGTCACGAGGGCGTGCGGCCTGGTGTGGAAACGGACCCGCCCACCAGGCAAAAGCCCATAGGGTCCAAAAGCGAGCGGCAACCTTGATTACCGTCATCGTCATACCCGTCGATCCGGGTCAACCGATCCGGCTCCAGCAGCTCGAACCCAGCGACGTCGACGCCTACCAGCAGATTGTGGGAGGCAACCTCCAGATCGTCGGTCTCGACCGGCCGCCGGCCGGGATGTACCTCAACGAGTCCGGCAAGCTGAACCGGATGCGCGTCAACCACCGGGCAACCACGCTCACGTGGGTGCACAACTCGGCGTTTCGGAATCACGACGTGATCGTGGGACCGGCGCTCATCGTCGGGCCGCCGAACCGTCACGGTGACGACACCTCGGCCCCGCAGGACCTCATCGACCTGCTGTTCAACACCAAGCGCTACCGAGTCCAGCTCTGGACCGGCGGTGATTCCCGTTGGACGAGCGACCCGGAAGTGTTCACCGACTGGACGGAGGCGTACCGCTACGCCTTGCAGCAGGTCGAGACGCAGGAAGGCGCTCAGGAAGTCCGAGTCGTCGCCGAGCTGGCCGAGGAACTGCGCGAGCAGTGGTTCAAGCTCGGCATCGAGAACCCGTGGATCAGTTCCGCGGACGACCCGCCGTTCACCCGAAACAGCTTCGTCGGCTGCTACAGCGTCGAAGAGCTGGAAGAGCGGATCGGACACGGCAACTGGGCCATCGGTACGACGTTCTATCACCGCGACCTGTGCTTCATCAATCAGGTCGAAGGCGGTGACGAATGGCTGACCATCCGGCACGGGATCGCGTTCGAGTCAATGACGCTGGAGCCGAGTATCGAGGAAGGCAGGTTCGCAAGGCTCATTCGTAGGCTCCTGACCGCAACAAGAGAGCAGTGTCAGGCGCTCACGTACTGAGCAAATGCCCGCCGCCCTGGCTCTACAATCCAGGGCGGCGGGTACAAAAACCCAAGCAAACCGCGTTGAGAGCCCCGAGGTTTCGCAAGTGCCCCTTTTAACTCGGTGGAACTTCACCTCGCCTCTCTAAGAGTAGAGAGCCCAGGTGAGGTGCCAGACTTCACGTATTTGACACGGGAGACGCCCTGGTGTGGGCATCTCAACGGAGTAAGGCCCCGCTCCTCATCTACAGGAGAAGACGCAGATGTTGACGTTGTTGGCCACAAGCGTCACGTAGGCCACGAGCACGGCAGAGAGGATAAGAGACAACCAATAATAGGGCCAGGTCTTGTCTTTCTTCGACATTAGAGGGCTCCATCGGATCGATGTCGCCTCGCCGCAGGTTTGCGGCGAGGCGGGCCGACCCGATAGCGACCGTCTGTCTCTGTGCGCTATAGATAGCAAAAGACAATGCATGGCTTCGGTCAATAGCAACCCGGCCAGCTTGAGGCTCGCTTACGCTGCCATTTCCGTACGCAACCTCCGCAGCAAGCCCATCAGCTCGTCAACGATTGCCACGATCCGGTCTTGCTCCTCGCGAGGCGGAAGCGGCACAGGAGCGCGCCTGATGACCTTCTGCGACACGTTCTTCATGGAACTGCTCGTGCCTGTCGCTTCCCGCTCATAGTGGGCACGAGCGGCAGGACCGAGATTCGTAAGGTTGAGGTAATCCGGGTTGCAGTCCTCCACTACAGACAGACGCAGCGTCTTGTCGCTCAACATGAGGTGATTGGGTGTATCTTTAACGATCACACTTCTGCCGACAAGCTCTGACGTGTTGGCGCGTGACAGGAGGAAGTCGCCTGACATCACTTCGAGGTGGGTCCTCGGAGCTTGACCCGGTCCAAGCGCCTTATTCTCGTCAGGTCGGAACTCTCCCCAAGAGCACGCGCTGACCTTGAGAACGCCCCACTCGTCGCCCTCCTTTGGCCTGGCTTGGGCGCTGGGGCTCCAGCCCGCTTCGATGCCGGTGAGGACCGCACCAAGCGGAACCCACTGCCAGCCTAGTGGCAAGGCATATGGCTCGTTGACTGGGTTTCCCTGGCCATCCACCAAATCCGGAGAGTCCAACGCCTCGTCTTCGGCGTTCCGCATAATGTCAGAAACGAGCCCGTCGCCAGGTCCGCTTTTTGTCAGCCGGCCGCTCACAGCCAGGGCGAGAATTGCCCCCTCCAAGGCACTGACGTCATCCGGCTGGCGGATCAGAGCTTCAAGGGCCTCCAGCGCAGCTGTTGAGTTGCCCGCGCCCAGGTCACGCAGGGCACGCCGACTCATAGTCCGGCGAGCCAACTCCTCTTCCGCACACTCGACTCCGGCACGGTCGAGCCGACTAAAAATTTCGTCCAGCCGCGCAGCGATGAGTTCTTGCTCATCCAACGGAGCGATAGGGATAACAAGACTTTTAACCTGCTTCCCATTGATCCCGATGTTCCCGGCGGTGGTTGCCGCAAGACCTTCGATCTGTCCACGGACGAAGCTTGAACTCATAACATGGCGGAGATATGCGTGCGATACAAGGATTGTTCGCAAGCAAATGAGTTTGTCCGGGTGCAGAATCGGGCCGCTAACCTCAGCCGGAACCTCCGACACCTTGCCGACGTAGTGAAGATTGCCGTTGAAGCGGCAGGCCAAGAGGTCACCAGGACGGACGAAGTAGGGAGCGGCTTGTTCCTCCTTCATAACCGCATATTTGTAGTCCGACAAGTCGACGAAGCCGTCAGGCCGAGAGGTCCCCGCGCTGATCCGAAGGAGCGGATAGCCGTCACCTGCATCGTTGGGGCTTGCCGAGGTACCGTTCCGGCAGTGCGCCAGGATGTCGCCGAGGCGCACATAGCGCCAGCCATCCGGAACAGGCGGTAGGTCGTCGCCGTTGAGCGCATCTACGCCGCCCTTGATGCCGAGCGACACCTTCTGGGCAGCAATCCGCCCGAGAAGATTATCCACTGACTCGTGCTGTTGGGTAGCACCAACAAGACCACCCGCTACCGCCAAGTCAACGATGATCTTCCTGATTGACTCCAGGCCGCCCGGCCGGTGCACCAAGACATCAAGGTTCGAACTCAGGACTTGAAGATCATCAGCGCTCATGGCCACCCATAGCCTCACGCAGCAGGTCGCGGATCTCCGCGAGAGTCTTGGTCACCGACTTTTGCTTCGAGTGGTACTCGCCGATCAATTCATCGAGCGAGGCCCGTTCAGCCAAGACGGCCCTAGGGTTCTTGATGTCGAGGTTGAAGTTACGTTCGCGGATCTCGTCGATCGTGACCCGCCATGCGCCGTCCGTCTCCTCTCGGTTCGGCCACCAGGAGCGCTCCGCCTCAAACTCGCTTGAGCGCATCGGTTTGCTCTTGTTGTATGCCTTGAGCCCAGCTGGCAGGCGGTGCTCGTGGTACCAAATTTCCTTGGTCGGCTCGCCCTTCGTGAAAAAGAGCAGGTTCGTGGCGATATTCGTGTAGGGCGCGAAGGCGCTGTTGGGAATCCGCACTACGGTGTGCAGGTTGCACTCCTCCAGCAACTGCTGCTTGATTCGAGTCTTAACGCCTTCGCCGAAGAGCGTGCCGTCCGGCAGGACGATCCCCGCGCGCCCTCCCGGCTTCAGCAGACGCATGATGAGCACCAGGAACAGATCCGCGGTCTCCCGTGTCCGTACCTTCTGCGGGAAGTTCTGCTCGACTCCGGGCTCCTCGATGCCACCGAAGGGCGGGTTGGTGACGATCACGTCCACGCGGTCCGCCGGGCCGTAGTCCCGGAGCGGTCTCGTCAAGGTATTGGCGCGGCGGATGGCGGTCGGGGCGTCGATGCCGTGCAAGATCATGTTCGTCAGGCAGAGCAGGTGGGGCAGCTGCTTCTTCTCGATGCCCCGCAACGAGGCCTGCAGGAGCGCTTCGTCGTCGGGCGTCTTCACCTGCCCCCGCAGGTGGTCGATGGTGTTGGCCAGGAAGCCGCCGGTGCCGCAGGCCGGGTCAAGCACGGTCTCGCCGAGCTGGGGGTTCACCATCTCGACGATGAACTGCGTCAGCGCCCTCGGCGTGTAGTACTCACCAGAATTACCCGCGCCCTGGAGATCCTTGAGGAGCTTCTCGTAGAGATCGTTGAACTGGTGCCGGTCAGCCCGGACGGTGAAGTCGATCGAGTTGATCTTGTTGATCACCTGGCGGAGCAGCGTGCCGCTCTTCATGTAGTTGTACGAGTCCTCGAAGGCCTCGCGCACGATCAGGGTCCGCGGGTTGGTGCCGCCGCTCAGCTTGCGCAGCGCCGGGAAGAGGTCGTTGTTGACGAAGTCATTGAGGCCGTCACCGGTAAGGCCTTCTTCGTCGGCGGCCCAGGCCCGCCACTGGTACTGCGCTGGGATCGCTGGCACGTAGCCGTCGGTCATCAGCTCCAGCTCCTGCTCGGTGTCGTCCAGGATCTTGAGGAAGATCATCCAGACGAGCTGGCTGAGGCGCTGCGCATCGCCGTCCACACCCTGGTCTTGCCGCATGACGTCTTGAATGGACTTGATGAGCGTGGATGAAATCACTGCGCCTCCTGGTACAACTGCTGCTCAAGGTCATGCACGGCCTTGAAATAGGTCTCGCGGGTTCCGAAGGATCGTATGAGCTCCATGGGTCCGCCCATCGAGCGGAAGGGCTCCACCCGTAGCACCCCGATGTCCTCCAACGAGCGCACGCCGGACTCGACGTACTTTTCGAGCAGCGCCTCCAACACGGAGCGCATCTGGCCCTGGTACTTGCCAAGGTAGCCGTTCGCGTGGACTGCTGCGGCCCGCTGCCGACGCTCGATCGGCTGACGTTCGTAGGCAACATCAAGCGCCATGTCGAATGGATCAAGCGCTAGGCCTGACTGTTCCACCAGGTCTTCCAGCGGTATGCCGGCGTCCACCAGCTCGTCGAGCAGAGCCGATCGCTGATCCGCAGCCGACCAGGCGCTCACAAAGGCGTCTGTAGTCGGGTATCGCTCCAGCAGGCCCCTGCGGACGAACTCCTTAAGGCTGGAGGTGAGCGGCTTGCCGTCAGTCCCGAGCATCTGCACCTGTTCGCCGATGATTGTCACGGCCTGGCCGCTGACCACGATCCGCTTGCGGCGGGCCTTGCGCGCATCCGGCCGCTCGACCCACTGGTCCGGCGCGTCCTCTTCCTCGCCCATGTCTTCGGTCTCGTCCACGTCGTCAAGCTCATCGACGGCGTCGCTCATGTCGCCGTCGGGCGGCAGCTCGTAGACCTTGACCGGATCGCCGTCGAAGTCCTTGTCGGCAAACAGCTTGGTGACGTTCTTGAAATCCATGATCACGAAGAACCACTTGTCGTAGTCCGTCCGTACCCGGGTACCGCGGCCGATCATCTGCTTGAAGTCGGTCATGCTCTCGACGCGGCTGTTGAGCACGATGAGCTTGCAGGTCTGGGCGTCCACGCCGGTCGCGAGGAGCTTGGATGTCGTCGCGATGACGGGGTACTGCATCTCGGGGTCGATGAAGTTGTCGAGTTCCTGCTTGCCCTGCTGGTCGTCGCCGGTGATCTGCATGACGTAGCGGGAGTCCTTGCGGACCTCATCGGCGTTGAGGTTGGCCAGTATCCGGCGCATGCGGTTGGCGTGTGGGATGTCCTGGCAGAAGACGATCACCTTGGCGTAGCGATCCGTGCTCTTCAGGTACTCGGTGATCCGCTCGGCAACTCGCTTGTCACGCTCCGGGAAGACGATCGAGTCATCGATGTCCTCGCCGGTGTAGTGCCGGTCGGGAATCAAGTTGCCCGCGTCGTCACGCTGCCCCTCCTCAGGGCGCCAGCCGAAGGTGTCGACGTCAAGCGCCGTGCGGATGACCTTGTACGGGGCCAGGAAGCCGTCGTCGATGCCCTGCTTGAGGGAGTAGATGTAGAGCGGATCGCCGAAGTAGTCGATGTTGCTGACGGTCTTCGTCTCCTTGGGCGTGGCCGTCATGCCGAGCTGGATGGCCGAGTCGAAGTACTGCAGGATGCCCCGCCAGGCGCTGTCCTCACGGGCGCTGCCCCGGTGGCACTCGTCGACGATGATCAGGTCGAAGAAGTCAGGCGAGAACTGCTTGTAGACGTTGTCGATCTCCTCGGTACCGGTCACCGCCTGGTACAGGGAGAGGTACAGCTCGAAGCTTTTATCAACGACCTTGCTGCCCGCGCCCTCCGGGTCGTCGGCGTTCGCCACCTTGGAGATGGTGCCGCGCGAGGCGCTGAGCTTGGCCATGCGCCCCTTGAACATGGCGAAGTCGTTCATCATGGTCTGGTCGATCAGGATGTTGCGGTCGGCCAGGAACAGCACGCGGGCCTGGCCCTTGTCCGGGTTGATCGTCCGGAAGGACTCCATGAAGCGCCAGATGATCTGCGCGGCGGTGTAGGTCTTACCCGTCCCCGTGGCCATGACCAGCAACAGCCGGCGCTGTCCCTTCGCGATCGCTTCGAGCGTCCGGTTGATCGCGATGCGCTGGTAGTAGCGCGGCCGGCGTCCAGACCCATCGTCATGGAACTGACCTGCAATCACCGGCTCGTTGGCGTCCTCGATGCCCTTCCACTGCTTGTACAGCTGGTAGAGGGCTTTGGGAGAGGGGAACTGCTCCAGCGGGATCTCGACCTCGATTTCTGGCCGGATGCCGGTGCGGTCGTGCCACACGAACGAGTCACCGTTGCTAGTGAAGACCGAGGGTACGTCAAGCTGCTCAGCATACTCGATCGCCTGCTGCATTCCGTCGCCCGGCTCGTGGTTGTTGTCCTTGGCCTCGACCACGGCGATCGGGAGGTTGGGACGCCATTCCAGCAGATAGTCGACCTTCTTGGGCTTCTTGCGCACACCCTTCTTGCCGACCACCTGGATGCGTCCAGCCGAGAAGTAGTAGTACTCCTCGCGGAGCGACGTCAGGGGCCAACCGGCGGTACTCAGGGCAGGCGTGATGTACCGGGTACGGATCTCGGTCTCGGTCAGCTGGGACTTGTCTGAATCGCTCACGGGGAGATTCTACGGACCACCACTGACAGTCACGAGGATGGCGCACGACCCGGCGTCCTGGGTGCGCCGTGGAGCCAGACCGGCGGTGCACATCCCTGGCGGCCGGTGGCCGCCCGACCTCCAGCCTTCTCCATTCTCTCCTTTTGCTTGCTCCATCTCCTCTCTTGTCGCTACGCTCTCGTTCGAGAGAGGAGTCCCCATGACGGAGACAATCGAAGTGGACCCACAGACCTACCGGTCGCTGGAGTTCGCGGCCCGTATCAGCGGCTGCACGGCGGGCGAAGTGGTGGCACGGCTGGTGGCGGAAGCTAGCATGCCGGCACCCTCGGCCAAGGAGGGTTCGGAGCAACCGGAGGCGGCGAGCGGCGTGACGGTCTACGCCGACTACGAGGGCCACCGCACGCAGGGCAGCTACGACCCGAGGACGACGCGCATCGACATCACGTCGGGGCCGCTCGGTGGGCAGAGCTTCAAGACGCCGACCGGTGCCGCTCGCGCCGTGGTGGCGCACTACAAGCCTGGTGTCAGCCCTAACCGCAACGGCTGGTCGTTCTGGATGCTGGACGACGGCTCTGGGAAGTTCCTCCAGAGCATCCGGGGAGCGTTGTGACCAGCGAGGCGGAGCGGCAGTTCCATCGCGCCATGGTGCTCGGCGTGGCACGCCTCAAGCAGGAGATCAGCTACAACGCGACCCGCTTCATAGAGCTGGTCGGCGAACTGGGCGGCGCCGAAGCCGCCCGCCAGTTGCTACGCGGACGGGACGCCTCGGACGGCTTCACCACCCTCTGGGAGTACGGACGACTGGAGATGAGCGTCGAGGCGTTCGTGCTGCTGCCGTGGTACCGGGAGCTATTCACCGAGGAGCAGCTGGAGACGGCCGAGCGGCGGCTGCGTGAGCACCGCTTCGACGTCGAGCGGTTCCTGCGCGCATCCATACAATCACCCCCGGCGTGGGTCGCGTCGGGCCCAACCCAGGCTGGCTGATCCATGTCCGCTACCTGCGTCTTCTGCGGCACCGCCGATACCCTTACCGGCGAGCATGTGCTCGGAGACTGGCTGAGCAAGATCGGCCTTGACACTGATCCGGTGCCGCACGGTGCTGGTTGGCTGAACCGCATCGGGCGCGAACTCGGCGTGCGCCCGCCGTTCCGTCAGAAAGTCCGGGACGTCTGTGGCGACTGCAACCACGGCTGGATGAGCCGCCTCGAAGTCGTCGCGCAGCGCGTCCTAACCCCGCTCATCCTCGGGCAGCCCGGACGCATCGAGGCGGCGGACCAAGGTGCAATCGCGGCGTGGGTGCAGAAAACCGCGCTGACGGCGATGCTGGTGTCCTCCGAGGCGGATCGCGGCAGGGGCTACGGACTCCCGGCCCCGGAGTACCACGAGTTGTACGCGCCCCGGGAGGAACTGCGGCCGCTCCCGGCAAGCCAGTTCTGGGCCGGACGATACGAAGGAGTCCGCGGCTGGTCGATCCGGGTCACGCCGCTGGCGGTGCGCGTCGGCGGCCTGCCTGAACCCGACCGCCCACAGGCCTACGCCGTGACCATCTTGCTCGGACAGCTTGCGCTGCAGGTAGTGCGGTTCACGACGGCGAGCCTCCAGGTCGAGCTGTCGACCCGACTGGAGCTTCCCGAGTTCTGGCCGCCGGCGGGGCCGGTCACTTGGCCGAGCGGACAGCCCCTCCAAGATGACGCCTTCCTCGGCTTCGCCGGCGGCAAGTGCTTCTGCTCGACCGAGCAGCACATCCAGGTGCAGCCGTGGCAGCCCGCAACCGAGCTTGAGCCGAGCCGGGCCGTGGGCGGCATGGTCGAGCTACCGACAATCTGCGGCAAGCACGTCGTGTACTACCCTGCCGCGCTCGTCAGCGAAGCGATGCACGGTCGGTTCTACGCCTTTGGGACGGCGTGCGAGTGCCCCATGGCCTACCTGATCCACACCGAGCCAGATGGCGCGCACTGCAAGGCTGCCGACAGCGCGGAAGTCATCTCGGGACAGTACGAGAAGCTGCCGGGTGAGGAGTACGAGATTGAGGACGATGACGGCAGCTTCTGGTGCAAACGGTTGCCGAGCCCATTCCAGCAGAAGTTGGAGCCGTGATGCGCTGTAAGCCATCGGCCAAGGTCGCCAGTGCCGGGGTGACCCACACCAAGCTCGCCGTCGAGGACCAGCTGGAGTGGCTGTTCCGCGAGCAGCCCACCGAGGATTACGGCATTGACGCGTATGCCGAGGTTGTCGACGGCGAGGACGTCCGTGGCCGGCTGCTGGCGCTGCAGATCAAGAGCGGGATGAGCTGGTTCCGGGAGACGGCGCCAGAGGGTTGGTGGTTTCGGCCGGACGCCGAACACGTGGCCTACTGGCTCAACCATTCCCTACCGGTGGCCGTGGTGCTGTACCACCCGGAGACGAAGCGCTGTCACTGGCAGTTGGTGAACCGAAAGACGCTCCAGGAGACATCCACCGGCAGCTGGAAGCTGCTGGTGCCGGAAGCCCAGGTGCTGGATACGACCGCCCGAAAGGCCCTCCGGGAGGCCGCCGAGGGCGATCCGTACGAGCTGCGTATCCGTGAACTGCAGCTTGCCAAGCCATGGATGGAGCTGTTGGCCAGCGGCAAGCGGCTGGTGGTCGACATGGAGGAGTGGATCAACAGGGGCTCAGGACGAGGCGACATTCGTCTAGGCATAGACAACGAGGACGGCGAAGAACCCGAGAAGCTGGCCAGTTGGAGCGTGTTCCTTGGTCTCGCCAGCTACTCCGAGGTGGTGCCAAAGCTGTTCGCGTGGGCTGACGCCCACGTGCATCCGGAGACGTACGACGGGACGGAGTATGACCAGTACAGAGCAGATTGCAGTATTTGGGACGATGAGTATGAGGTCTTCGCGGCAGTGCCGTTCGCGGAGTGGAAGCGCGGTCTGGATACAGAACGTATCCGGCCATACCGCAACGGTGGCGGCGAGGTCGACTTCTATCGGCTTGAGCTGACGCTCAACGAGCTGGGCAAGGCGTTCCTGGTGGTGGATAGGTTTGGGATGGAGGGCGGGAGGTTGCTGACGGAGGTAGATAACCCAGGAGACTGACGGCCCAGGGAAACGAAACAACCACCGACTGACTTCGATAGTTTGTTGGTTTCTTAGGGGCGTGGTTCCGGCCAGGTGTCCGGCTGGCCGTGCGAGCAGGCGCCTGGCATCCAAGGCGGGCCAGGCCGCCATTATGGGTCGATAAAGTTGTTATAAAATGTTGATAGCATGAAGAACAGAAGAGCCATCGCCATTGCGACAATCGCAATAATTGCATTCGTTGCACTAGCCCTAGTCGCAGCACGGCTTGAGGTTGACACCCTTAACCACAAGCGCGAGCGCGCCGTCGAGCGCTAACCGACGAGAATTGGGGCGAAGATACTGGCGAGCGCCGCTGCCGCAACAATCAGCGTTGCTATGCCAACTTTACGGCGCGGGCTCCCCTCCGTCTCATTGAACAGGTAGTTGCTAAGCAAGTACGCACCGCCGACGAGCAATAGCGTCATAGCAGCCCAGGCAAGCCAACCGATTGGCAGGACCATTGGAGATAGACCGTACGACAACACAGAAGCTTCCAACACAGCAAAAAGGCTTACCAAGATCGGATTCGGCACTTTCAGTTGTCGCAACCAGAATAGACCTGGCGCTGCGGCGAGGAAGTTGGTGGCAAGAAGAACCAGTAGTGCAACAAGGAGCGATGATGAAGTATCACCAGGCTGCATGTTCGGGAATGAGAAGTACCTAAATAAGATGATGACCAGACCGGTTACGAGCGATGCTCCGATTACTGTGTTGAGTCGATGTCTTTGATCCATGCCCTTCTTCCTTCGTCTATTAGTTTTGTGTGCCGGATGGCCGGGTCGCCCCGGCCATCCGTTTGTGCACCTCAGCGGGCCGCTCAGTAGCACGGCCCCCAGTTCCAGCCCTGCGAGTCGTACTGACCGTTGTTGCCGGTGAGAACGATCTCGACGCCGGTGCAGGCCGTGTAGCGGCCGTCCACCATCTGCGACCAGCTCGACCCGTAGATGTCGGGCGCGTGGTAGGCGGTGCCGTAGCTCGGCCCGCCGGGGTTCCACGCGGTCACTCGTGCGTAGATGGCCCTGCCCTGGCTCGCCCAGTACGTAGCGTCGCGGTTGTACGGGGTGTAGCGACCCCAGTTGGCCACGCAGGACGGCGAGTACCGCAGATCCAACTGGCCGTACGTCACCGCCTTCGATGCGACCGTGATCGCGTCACCGTCGCACCTGCCGGACGGGTTGAGCCCGTTGCAGCCTGCGCCGAAGCACCCACCCGTAGCGGCCGAGGCTGCGTTGGGTGTGGCGACCACGGACGTGGTGACCGTCGCGAAGGCGAGGCCCGCCACCGCGATTGCTCGTCTGATTCTCATTGCTGATCCCTTCGACAATGCCGAGGTGGTGCATTCGCCCAATGTCCTTTATCGGGCGTACTCTTTGAATTAATTACAATGTGGCAAATTAGTCAACAGTAAAATGTGACTAACAGTCGCGCCACCTCTGTAAAGAGAGGCGTGGCCCCTGCTCCGGGATCAGCGGAAAAGCAGGGGCCACGCGCTGCGTGTTGGGCACTCGGCCGCAACCACTACCCATAAATAGCACATATAGCTATTGGTCGAAAGCGATTTGCCTTCTTCTCGTCGTGCTATATGTAGGCCACCAACGTCAGAATGGCTTGAAGAGTTCCGCAAGAGGCACGCCTATCACTTTGGCGATACGGTGCACGACGCTAATCGAGGGGTTCCGCTGGCCTCGTTCGACATAGCCTATGTAGCTTCTATCCACGCCAACCAACTCGGCTAACTTTTCCTGCGTCAACCCTCGCTTGCGTCGCAACTCTGCGATTCTGCCGCCAAACTTCTTTAGAAATCTATATTCATTACTCACACCCCGAGTGTGATTGTACGTCCCACTTGTTTCGAGCGACAGTTTGTCCCATAATCGGAGTTGAACTAAGTAGGACAACGAAGGCAATGAGTCAGGCAAGCCCGAGGATTGAAGTGCGAAAGTTTAATGAGCCAAAGGATGTACCGATCAATATTGCTCGGGACTTGAAGCGGCGCATCGAGGCTGGCAAGGCGCTAGTTGTCATCGAGCGTCCAGTCATCGCTTTGTCTCTCATCCGTAAGCGCTGGGCGGCACTTGCGCGAGAATTGAAAGTCGCGCACGCATCCACGTTAAATAGGTGGCGGCGCGAGGAGTTGGGACTGCTGCACGGATAGGTGACAGTCGGGGTTTCATGCCGCGGGGGCTGCGGCGGGTTTTATGGTGGTCTCGAACTCGATGGGGGTCAATCGGCCGAGTCGGGCTTGTCTGCGGCGCCGGTGGTAGGTCCGCTCGATCCAGCTGACGATCGCGATGCGGAGGTCTCCTCGGGTGGCCCAGGTGCGGCGGTCCAGGACGTTGTTCTGCAGGAGTGCGAAGAAGGATTCCATCGCGGCGTTGTCGCCGGCGGCCCCGACTCTGCCCATGGAACCGGCCAGGCGGTGACGGTTGAGGGCGTGGACGAACTTCCGTGAACGGAACTGCGACCCGCGATCGGAATGGACGGTGCAGCCTGTCACCTGTCCCCTCCGCGCGACCGCGTTGTCCAGCGCGTTCACCGCAAGGCGGGCCTGCATCCGGTTGCTGATCGAGTAGCCGACGATCCGGCCCGACCATGCGTCCTTAACCGCGCACAGATACAGCTTGCCCTCACCGGTGGGGTGTTCGGTGATGTCGGTCAGCCACAGCTCGTTCATCGCGGATGCGGTGAAGTCCCGCCGAACGAGATCGTCGTGCACCGGCGGTCCCGGTCTCTTGCCGTTCTTCGCTCGCTTCTTGCCGAAGGCCGACCACCAGGCGTTGTCGCGGCAGATCCGCCAGGCGGACCGCTCACACATCCGCTCTCCGGCGGCTTCGGCCTCGCCGGCGAGGAACCGGTAGCCGAACTCTGGATCATCACGGTGGGCGTCGAACAACACGTTCGCGCGATAGGCCACGGTGATCTCCGCATGGGTCACGGGCTGACGGAGCCAGCGGTAGTAGTGCTGGCGAGAGAGCTGAAGCACCCGACACGCGACCGCGACGGGGACCCCGTCGGCGGCGAGCTCTCTCACGAGCGGGTAGAGCCTTTTGCCGGAAGGTTCGCCTGCGACAGATACGCCGCCGCCCGCCGCAGGACCTCGTTCTCCTGCTCCAGCAGCCGGATGCGCTTCCTCAGCTCGCGGTTCTCCGCAGACTCCGTCCTGGTGACACCGGGCATCTCGCCGTCCTCGACGGCGGCCTGGCGCATCCACTTCGACAAGGTCATCTCATGGATGCCGAAGTCCTTCGCGATCTGCGCAAGGGTCACGCCCTTCTCGCGGCCGCGGGCCACCCGCACGACGTCATCACGGAACTCTTGGGGATAAGGAACAGGCACAGCAACATCCTTCCAGGCCGCTCTACAAGCAAGCCAGATCAGATGTCACCTATCCGTGCAGCAGTCCCGTTGTCGGTACAGACAACACGCATGGAATGGACAGAGTTCTCTGCGACCGACTACGAGTCCTTCGCTGACGTATATGTTGCTGAACCTTCTAAAGCAGCCGAGCTTGTGGATCAGGTAGCAACGGTGTACGTCGCCGCCCTGCTGAGCGATTCCGAGCTAAAGGACCTGCTTCACAAAGTGGAACCCGACACACTTGTCGTCCGGTATGGGTTTGAAGCGACCGAGGGTCGCTCAGTGCACCGTTGACGGGCGTCCACCTGTGGGCCACGATGGTCGAGAATGGTTCGCCAAATTTCGAGCAACGGAGCCACCATGCGCGCCAAGTACCTCGGCAAGGACCCGGAGTCCCAGGAGGGACAGTCGCCCACCCTGTTCGCCACCGACCGCACCGACCGGGTGACGTACATCGCCCAGGGCTGGAAGGTCACCGACCCCCAGGCGCTCGCGGACGTCGGAGACGTGCCGGACCACGAGACCCTGATCGAGATCCCGGAGGACGTGCTCAAGATGTACGCCCTTCGCTACCTGGAGCAGGAGGGTCAGCACTGAGCCGCATGATCGAACCTGGCCCCGAGTTCGGCCAGCTCTTCCGCACGTTCGAGCACACCGCCTTCAGGCTGGAGACGCGCGACCACTACAAGTCCGCGAACGAAGCCAAAGCGCTCGACCAGTTCACGGTGGGCGAGCCGGTAGACATGGGTTGGTTCCAGAACTGGTTGAGCATGATCGGGGAGGCAACCGCGGCGGGCCGGCGGTTCTCGCGGGTTCGAGTCGTGAGCAGGCCTCTCACCACCTACAGCCGCTTCGGCGTCTTCTGCTCGGAGTACACCAACAAGGCCGGCGAGGACATCCGGTACTTGAGGCGTGACGAAGCCTCCGACCTACCGGACTATGACTATTGGTTGTTCGACTCGTCCAAGCTGGTGCGGATGCACTTCGATGACGATGAGAACTTCCTTGGCGGTGAACTCATCGAAGACCCCGCCGTGATCGTCAAGCACAACTATTGGCGAGACGCTGCGTGGCATCTCGCCGTACGACGGGATGACTTTGCCACCGAAGCGAACGACCGGCATCACCAGCGTTCATGAAGCTCGTGATGCACTCGGCAAGCGACTCCGCGAGCTCCGCACCGCCGCAGGACTGAGCGGGCGGGCGCTCGCGGAGTCGTTGTCGTGGCCACCCTCCAAGGTCAGCAAGCTAGAGAACGGCAAGCAGACACCGACCGACGACGACATCCGCGACTGGACGCGGGGGACCAACAGCGAGGGCGAGACGGAGGGGTTGCTCGCCTCCCTGCATACGCTTGAGGTGCAGCACGCCGAGTGGCAACGTCAGCTCCGCGTCGGTCTGAAGCCGCACCAGCAAGAGATTGCCGACCTCGACGCTAAGACGCGACTGTTCAGGGCGTTCGAGTCCACCTTCATCCCTGGACTGCTCCAGACCGCCGAATACGCCCGCTACCGCTTCGCGCAGAGCATCACCGTGTTCAAGGTGCGCAACGACATCAACGAGGCAGTGGCCGCCCGTGTGCAGCGCCAAGGCATCCTGTACCGGCCTGACAAGCGGTTCCACTTCGTGCTGACCGAGGCCGCCCTCCGCTACCGGCTGTGCCCGCCGGAGATCATGCTTGGACAGCTCGACCGCCTGATTTCCTTCTCGCAGCTTCCCAACGTAAAGCTCGGCATCATCGGGTTCGAGACGGCGTACGTGGTCGCCCCGGCTCACGGCTTCTGGATTCTCGACGCCGACCGCGTGATGGTCGAGACCTTCTCGGCCGAGTTGAACCTTGCCCAACCGCAAGAGCTGGCGCTGTACAGCGGCATCTTCGACAACTTGGCCGCAGTCGCTAGCTACGGCCGGAGCGCACGGGCGATCATCAACCAAGTCATTGACGATCTTGCTCCTCCGGACGCTGACGACAGTCAATGACGGTCAAAAACCCGATGCCCCGAGATCGACCTAAGGGTAAAGTCGGCGCATGTCTTATGACGAAATCGGAGAAGACCAGCTCCCGCAAGCTTACTCGCCAGACATGGAAGCCCTCAAGAAGTCAACTACCGAGTCGCCGTACATGGAGGCTGCGTTCTATCTCCTTGGCGAAGCGACGCATTGGTTCAGCATTGTTGCGGCCCTGAAGCCGACAGCACCATTGACGCGAAACGATGCGATCTTGCGCGGTCTGCTAGTTCGGACGTGCAAGCTCCTCCGATTGACGCTCCGCGAGCTTCACGGAAGGGAGACGTTCCAGCAGTTGAGCGTGTCCAGAGACGCCATCGAGACGATGGCTACTCTGGTGTACCTGATCGGAGACGACGGCACAGGAGTCCGCTTCGATCAGTACGTCATGAACAGCCTCGTGGCTGAACGGGAACTCCTTCGGGATATTCAGCAAAACATTAGGGACCGGAACGGCGAGACATGGTCCATTGAAGAACGAATGAAGCGCTCAATCGCTGCCACAGCAAAAGCAGCCGGCATCGACGACGTATCGCAGCTGCCAGGACGAGCGCGGATCGGCTACCCCTCGGCGGAAGAGCGTATCAAGCTGCTCGGACCCAACGTCTACATTGGTTACCGCATGGATTCAGTCGAAACGCACGGCGACTGGAACGATATTTACCGAAACCATCTTCTGTTTGAAGATGGCGAGTTCTCACCAAATCTCAGCAGCTATGACGTCCGGCCTCAAGTCCCCTTGATGCTCGTTAAGCTCTCGACCTCAGTCTTTCTGGATAACATTGAGCGCCTGACTCCTGATGAGGCCACAGCTAGGTTCCTCGAACCGTTGCTTGGAGACCTCGTGAGGCGCGCTGGCGAGGTGGACGCCCTTCACGAAGGGTTCCTCAACTCGTAAGCGAATCACGCACCTCGTTCTGGTGGTTTCGCGGGCGCTCACCCGTTCGTGGCATTTCGAGAAATACCAAGAAACTTTCTATTCACCACGGCCTTTCCTTCCTACTCTGCCGGAAGGGACGCATCAACAGCGTCCGTCCGCAAGGGACTTGGGAGTAGCCAGTGGCCACCCGCGTTGCCCTGCTCAGCAGGGACCAGATCGACAAGCTGCCCGATCGTGCCCGCGAAGTCGTGGAGTATCGCAAGAGCGGCCTGAGCCTGAACCACATCCAGGGCTGCCCGCTGGACTGCGCGTACTGCATCCGGCACACCTATGGCCTGTGGGACCAGCGCGTACCGCGGGCGCTCATGTCCGACGCTCAGGCTGTTGAGGAGCTGGTCACTCACCGGTACTTCCAGCCGCACGTGACCCCGGTGCAGGTGTTCAACCGGGCCACTGACCCGTTCCTCCCGGTCGTCCGTCCGCACACGCTGGCCGTGCTGGAGGACCTGGACGAGCGCGGGCTGACCAACCACGTTCTCGTCATCACGCGCCACCAGATGAAGCCGGAAGACATCGAGCGGCTGAACCAACTCCAGCACGTCAAGGTGACGTTGCTGTTCACGTACAGCGGCATCGACAACAAGGACGTGGAGCCCTACCCGTCGTCTGTGGCGGCTGACTCGCTGAAGCTCATGAGCAGGCCGGCACGTCGCCGGTATCGGACAGTTCTCTACTGGCGTCCGCTCGTGCCCGGTCTCAACGACTCCCCGGAACACCTGGAGGCGGCCTACCGGCTGGCCCAGTACGCCGACGCCACGGTGTTCACCGGCCTGTTCTACCGGGGCGAAATCGCGGACTACTACAAGGCCAACGGCCTGCCCGAGCCGTACGACGACACCGCCCGCCGCAAGATCGTGCCCGAGACGCTGGAACAGCGGGTGTTGGCCGCGTTCGACAACACCACGCCGTTGTTCCGCAAGACCAGTTGCGCTGTCGCCTATGCGCATGGACTCCCGGACTACAACGGTCACTACGGCATCCCCGAGCTGTGCGACATCTGCCCGCTGAGTCAGCTCGAACTCTGCCGGGGTGCGCACCGCGTGCCGTCCGCCGACCGGGTACGGGAGGTCGCCACCGCCCTGCCCGAGGCGCGTGGTCTTGTGGTCGTGGACATCACCGAGCGGGCGGCCGTGGTGTCCGGCCTGGAGACCGAACAGCCGCGCTACTACCTGCAACACGCGCTCGGCTTCCAGGTACACGACGTGCGACATCCACACGTCGAACGACAGCATGGCCGAGCGGGTATCGGCTGGAAGGACGGCAAGCAAGATGGCTGACTGGACTGACCTCACATACGTGGTCGTGGACGTCGAGGGCAACGGCCAGCAGCCGCCCGACCTGGTGGAGCTGGCCGCCGTGCCGATCGTCGGCGGGGTCATCGGGGAGCCGCTGAGCTGGCTGGTGAAGCCGGATGCCCCGATCAAGTACTTCGCCACCCGCATTCACGGGTTGTCCAACAAGGACGTGGCCAACTGCCCGACGTTCGAGGCGGTCAAGGTCGATGTCCTCTTGGCTCTGAGCCATCCGGCGATCGTCGCGCACAACGCTCACGTTGATCTGGGCGTGCTTCAGCGCAAGCTCACGGGCTGGGAATCGCCCGAGGTGTTCGACACGCTCAAGCTAGCCCGCCGTCTGTTGCCTGGCATGGACAGCTACCGGCTTGGTGAGTTGGTCGAGTCGTTCAACCTGGCCGAGGGCCTGCCGGAAGACCTCAGCCCGCACCGGGCGACGTATGACGCGCTTGTCGCCGCGCGCCTGTTCGTGCTGCTCGCCACCAAGGCGCACAGCTTGGAAGTCCTGCGCGGCCAGCCTCCCAAGGAGATCGACGAAGATGTTCTCTTCTAGCAGCAGCCGCATCGGCTTCGGCTCCATGCAGCTCACCGGCCCCGGCCACTGGGCTGCGCCGGACGACCCGGAACAGGCCATGCAGGTGCTCCGCGATGCGGTTGACGCAGGCGTGACGCACATCGACACCGCCGACGCCTATGGCCCGTTCACCGCCGAGAAGTACATCCGCAAGGCGCTGCTTCCCTACCCCGACGGCTTGGTCATCGCCACCAAGGGCGGCATGACCCGCCAAGGCCCGAACCAGTGGTCACCCTGTGGCCAGCCGAACTATCTGCGACAGTGTGTCGAGATGAGTCTCCGGCGGCTCCAGGTCGAACAGATCAGCCTGTACTACCTCCACCGCTTCGACCCTGCCGTTCCCATGGAAGACCAGCTCGGCGTGCTGCGGGACATGCAGGCCGAAGGAAAGATCGGCGGTATCGGACTGTCCAAGGTCACCCTGGAACAGCTCCGCACGGCCAGCGAGCTCGTTGACGTCGCGGCCGTGCAGAACAAGTACAACGTGCCTAACCGGACATCAGAAGACGTGCTCCGGCACTGCGAGGCGACCGGCATCTCATTCGTGCCGTACGCCCCGCTGGCATCAGGTCGGCTCGCAGAGCCTCACGGTGTGCTTCGCGAGCTGGCCACCGAGTACGGCGCGACACCTGCCCAACTCGCACTGGCGTGGCTACTGCACCGGTCCCCGGTCGTGAAGCCGATCCCCGGAACCAGTTCCAGCGCACGCCTCCACGAGAACCTGGCAGCCCGACAGATCAGCCTCACCTCCGAGGCCATGACCGCTATCGAGCTGGCGGCCACTGGCCAGAAGTCGGAAGGGGGCGCGGATGAGCCTCAGGCCCTTCTCTGACCACCAGCGAGGATTGTTCGTCAGCGTCGACGGACCGAGCGGTGCTGGGAAGTCCACGATCGTCCAGCACCTCGCGCAACTCCTGGTGGCCGCTGGTGAAGAGGTTCACGTCACCGCCGAACCGTCCAACGGCCCCATCGGTGCACTGTGCCGGGAGCTGACCGAGACGACCACTGGTCACGCGCTTGCCTGCTTGTACGCGGCCGACCGCTATCACCACCTTGAGGCAGAAGTCCGGCCCAACATCGAGGCCGGCCGCGTCGTCCTGAGTGACAGGTACATCCCGTCAGGTCTCGTCATGCAGCGCTTCGACGGCATCGACCCGGTGTTCCTCTGGCGGCTCAACGCCGAAGCTGACCGGCCCGACCTTGCCGTCATCCTGGAAGCCGACCCCGAGGTCATCTCGGAACGGCTCCAGGAGCGCGGCCCGCACAATCGCTTCCAGCTCTCGCCGGGCAGCTCGCACGCTGAGGCCCACTTCTACCGGCAGGCCACCGAGCGGTTGATTCAGGCGGACTTCGACGTGTTGCGGGTGGACGTGAACAAGCGACCTCCCGAGCAGTCCGCAGCACTGATCCGTGACCGGCTGCTGACCTTCTTCGCTCCGGCGGCGGGGTGAGCGGGCATGGTCCAGACGATGATCGCGACGGACGTTGAGCGTGAGATCGACGCGCTTCACCAGCTGGCCACCGTTGTGCTGAACGAGCACGCCAACGATCACGGCCTGTGTGCCGTCTGCGGCTGCGCCTTCCCATGCGCGCGAGCAGTGCTCGCAGAGAACAACCTCGCGCTCTGACGCGACCACCAAGAAGCCGAGCAGACCGGCGACGCCTGGACGCCCGCCGAAGGTACGAACCCGTTGCCGGTCTGCTCATCAAGCGTACGGAGAACAGCCGTGTCCGCTTCCGAACCGGGCGTTCAGCCCTTGATCTACGGCTACATGCGAGTAGCCAACGGTGCATCGGACGATGAGCTTGACGACATCGAGCAGCAGATGCGGCGCTTCGCGGTGGTCGAGGGCTTCAGCTACGCCACCACCTTCTACGAGTGCCAGAACGGATCACAGGCGGCGTTCAACGAGCTGGCCGAAGAACTCAAGCGCGCCGAGGCGCACCACGTGGTCGTGCCGTCCATGAACCACATCTCGACTCACCCGATCTTGCTGGCCCACATGGTGCAGCGGCTGGAGTTGGACGCTGCTGCCCTGGTGGTTGAGCTGGGCGATCTGCCAGATAGCACGGCCGCAATGGTCATTGAAGGAGGCGTTGTCGATGGCGGCGGTAGCGGGCGAACTGCGCTCACGGCCGGAACAGATGAACAGGCCGACCATCCCGGCCCCGCGGACGATGACTGAGCGGCCCAGGCCCAAGGCGATAGCCGATCTCACGTTGGCCGCCACCGCCACGGCGGCGAATGTCGGCACGATGTTCCTCCGCTACACCCTGGCGAACTGGCAACGCACCGAGCTGGGCGACAGGGGCGAAGCCGTACTCTCCGAGCTGATCGACCAAGCCGTGAATCTGACCGGCGTGCCCGACCCTTCCCCACGCTGGGTAGAGCTGACCGACCTCGCTCTGATCCGCGTGCGCCTGGTGCTGCTGGAGCACGGCGTCATTGTCGAGGTGGCCGACCGCCACGACCAGCCGCCGGCGTGGCCCGACGCCGTGACGTCGCTGTGCTCCCGGTGGGACTCCTACCCGACCAACGTCGGCCGCGTGGTGTGGTGCGAGCTGAAGCCGCCGGTGTACGAGCTGACCGAGCACGGCCTACCGAAGCGAGTCCGGCCGAAGGCTGCGGACATCACGCGCCCGCCGGCGCTGCCGGTTGATGTGGAGCTTCTACGACGAGTGGTCGAGGGGCTGGAAAAGCTGTAAGGCTACGTTGTCATTTTCGTTGAGAGGGTTCTTGTGGCAAAGGGACAGGTAGAAGACCGAGTCGTTTTCCTGCTATCGGCGCTGCTCTCGGCAGCGCTCCCGATGGCTCGCTACGTCCAGCGGCACGGTAATGCTCAGGATCGGGAGAAACTGCGCAGGCTGACTGGCACTCGGGAGTATGAGGAATTGAGCAACATCCTCACGCAGTTGCGCAAGTGAGGAGGGTTGCCCAATATTGACTAATTGCACGGTTTATGTCATTAATAGTAATGCCCTCTGTGAACTTTCCATCGGCCTTTCATTCGCTCTCGCCTGCATCACAATTTCTTGTGGTTCACGCGAGGGCGGATGGTCCGCCCTGGGAGTGAGACAAGCAAATGGATAATGACAATAGGGGCCTCACCGAACCCACCGTGACGCCTCTGATTTCCCGCGCGGTCGCGGTTCTGCGAGGAGCTGTGCCACAACAGCTCATCCGAGCTGGGGCGATCGGCATCGGCGTGGGGTTCAGCGAGTTCGGACGGGAACGTGAGCCTGACATCATCTGGCCCAAGTCCGTCAGGCGGGCTCCGACGCACAACCTCCCGATCACGGATGCCCAAGAAGCGGCAGCGTGGATGCTGGTGAGCACAGCAGCCTTCTACGACGAACTATGGCGTGAGGCCGCTGGCCTGCCGAGCAATGTCGATGCGGACACGTCTCCGATGTACCGAAGGCTGCACGAGCAGTTCAACCGGAACGTCCGGCGTACGCTCAACATCGAGGTGAACGGCTACGTCTACGACCATCACCTGAGTGGTCGCGTCGAGGTCTACCTCTGACTACCGCTCTGTCCGGCGCTTCTCGCGCCCTCCGCCCGCCAACCCGGAGTAATAGGTCGGCAGCAACCTGAGTCCTTGTCCGGGCAAATCGCCACATGAGGAGGCTTCAGGTTTCTAACTGGGAAAGCATCTATTTGGGTGGGCTAATTATGTAGAACGAGCCCGTTGCCGCACCGATGTAGATAACCACGGCAAGAATGACTACGAGTACCAACAACGCCAAAGCTGCGCCGAACAGTCGAGCGTGAGACTTGGCCATCGGCCTTCCGTCAAAGAGGTAGACGTTGTGCGGTTTCCTTGTGAAGCGCCTTCCGAAGACGAGTGGTGGCGCAGCGGGCTCAAGGGCTAGCTTTTGCGCCAGTTTCTCAATGGCTGCATCTTCCCGACGCCTCACCGTCCTGTCGTCCTTCATGCCGAGCCGAGCGGCGTATCGCTTCCGGCGTGCGTTGAGGATCAGATCGGTGCCGGTGGGCCCCTTCTTGTAGTCCGGATGCAAGTTGTACGCGACGATCAGCGCCTCCCGCTCCCGCTCGCTGTCCAGGTTGTCGATCAGGTACTTCAAGCGACCCTTGAACTCATCTTCGCGGCGATCAGCCGACAGGCGCTTGTGGACGTGGAGGGCGAGGCACAGCGGGTCGTCGGGCAGCAAGGGAAACGGCTCAAACCAGCCGCGGCCCTCACGCAGCTCCTTGAGCCGGTTCGCCAAGATATCCGCACGTTCCACGAGGTCAGAGCATAGCTGTCCAGCTGGACATACGGCCTGCCCATGCTGACTAGCGGCTCTGACCTGTTGGACATTTGGGCCGGTCAGGCAGCGTCTCCCGTGTCGCAGGGCCGGAGCCACCTCGGAGCCAACGCCTCCCTCTCCACCCGGCGACAGGGAGGACCCGCCATGACCCAACTCGACCCCTACGGCAGCAACCTGCCGTCCATGCTCACGCCGGGAGGCCGCGCGCTCGCCCGCGACCTCGCCACGGTGCGGCGAGCAACCAGCGTCGGCCTCGCCAAGGGCGATGGCCTGGCAGCCTTCACCGAGCAGGCCATGGGCAACCTGACGGCTCTCGACCGTCAGCGCCGCATCTTGGCCCGCGGTGACGAGACCCTGAACAACCTCCTCATGGAGGTCGAAGTCGGCTTCGTGCTGTGTCTCGTGAGCGAGCAACGCTCCATGTACCGGCGGTACTGAATGGACGCCGACATGAACTCCGAGCTGCTTGACGAACGGGTCGCGGCGCTGGACGACAAGCTCAGCGGCCTTCTGGCCGAGATGGAAGCCACGGCGATCGAGTGGGCGACTACCGTCCTCCGCTCGGCTGATACGCCTCGAACGACCGAGGAGCCGTGATGCAGCTCCTCGTCGTCTTCCTTCTCTGTCTCGTCGTCAGCAGCGCTCTCTACTGGCTCGTCGTCAACTTCTGGGTGTGGCTGCTGCTCGCGCTCGGTCTGGTGCTGCTCGTGCGTTTCGCATGGCCGCGCTTCTGCGCCTGGCTGGGACTCCGGCAGGTTCGAGCACAGGCCCGGCAGTCCTTGCAGCGCCAAGAAGTCGCCTACGACGACGCCCAGAACCAAATGAACCAACTCGCCCAGCAATACCACCTGCGGAAAGGGATCAACCAATGACGCTCACCGACTACTACACCCTGGTCGCGCTCGCGCTGGTGACACTCGCGTTCCTGACCGTGCCGCCGGTCATGGCTGTCATCCGCGAGGACAACGAGGCGACCAAAGAGCGCGAAGCCGCCAGGCGGCGCATTGCCGCCCGCCAGCTCGCGTCCGCCAACCTGCCCGCCGTTCCCGACATCGGGGCTGATCCCGAGGAGCAGACATGAACGGTCAGATCACCCCGGAGCAGATCGAAACGCTGCTCGCTCTCAACGGACTCATTCTGGTGGCCGTCGTGATGCGCCTGCTCGCTTTGGCCGCGTGGCGCAAGTGGTTCAACGACGACGCCGAGCCGGACAACCTGACGCAAGAGGAGCGTGACGAGCGCCTGGTTGCTCGCAGGAGGGGGCCGAGGTGAGCCGCTACCAGCCCTACCGAGGTGTCCACGGCCGCCGCTACCAGGTCGTCATGAAGTCCTGGCGCAGGCTGCGCCTCAGTGAGGACGGGGCGACAGTTCGTCACCGGTCCCGCCGCCGGCATCTCCTTGAGGAGTTGCGCGTGCTGGACCTCGAAACCTACGACCGATAGGGACAAGCCATGCACCCAGGAAAGTTCAGCAAGCTCCTGACCGGCGTGTTCGGTGCGCTGCTGCTCGTGCTCCTGGTGGCCGGGGTGGCGCGGGCAGCCTACGAACTGCTCGCGCCGCTCGTCCCCATCCTGATCTCGGCGGTAGCTCTGGGAGTCATCTACTGGTTCATCTTTCGCGGCATTCGTCGTCGCTGACTGCGACCTCAAGTGCTGCGGAATCGACAGCCGTCTCTCTGGCGGCGTGGCGGCTGTAATTTCTACGGCTCGACTGCGCCGCCAGTCAGCTCCATAACAACAGGAAGGGAGTGCATCCGTGTTTTCGCAAGCTCGGCTGCTTTTCGCAGCCCTAATCAACGGAAAGGCTCCCTATGGACAAACCACGAAAGAAGATCCGTGTCGTTGGCGAACGCCGCGCCCAACTCGACGTTGCGCGCTTCGCTGACGCTCTCATCGCCTTCGCCCTGCACCGCCTGAGCGCGATCGCCGAAGTCGATTCCGCCACACGTCCGGCCGTCGAATCTGACCAGGAGCGGCCGTCATGATGCTGGCCGTTCTCCTAGCTGTTGGTGGCCTCACGATCCTGGGCCTGATCCTCGGCGCACGCTGGCTCGACGCCCTCTCGTGGCGTCGTCGGCTAGTCGCCTACCAGCTCCGGCTACCGACTGGCCTCACCGCCGATCAGGCAGCGGCTGGCTAGCGTCGGTCGCCGCCGACTCCCAACACTGGCCGGTCGGCATCGAGATCGAAGCCTCCCGCCAGGGCATCGCCTTCTACCTGCTCGTGTCCGGGTCGCATGAGACGAGCACGCTGGCCCGGCTCCGCTCAGCACTCCCCGGCGTACGTGCCGACCTTGCGCCTGACTACCTCGCGGCAAGGCCGGCGGTGCGCGCGGCGAGTGAGTTCAAGCTGAGCAGTTCACAGCGTCCGTTGGCGGCCGACCGCGCCGAGGCCGCTGTCACCTCCCTGCTCTCCGGCCTGCATTCCTTCGCGCATGGCGAATCGGTGCGAGTTCAGTGGTTGCTGTCTGGCGGTCGCGTCTTCCTGCCCAGTAAAGAGGACACGGGCGAGCTGGCCCGTGCGGTGCGCGCCAAGAACGCTGCGCCGGTCTTCAACGCCGTTGCTCGCGTGGCCGTGACTGCACCCTCACGCGCTCGGGCCGTGAGCCTGTCGGCCCGCGTGACAAGCGCCTTGAAGGTGCTGGACGCTCCGGGCGTCTCGGTCCTCCCGCGGTTGCTGCCGCTGTCCACTGTGACCGGACGCTTCTACAAGCGGGCCGTGCCGCTGACCGTCTGGCCGATGCGCCTGAACACCCACGAAGTTGCCGGACTGCTCGGTTTTCCGCTCGGCAGTCTCCACCTTCCTGGCCTGGATCTCGGCCGCGCACGTCAGTTGCCGCCACCCCAGGACATGGCGCGCTCCGGGCTGGTGCTCGCGGCGAGCAACTTCCCTGGTGCTCAGGACCGGCCGTTGGCTCTGCGTACCGATGACCGGCTACGTCACCTGCACCTGATCGGACCGACCGGCGTCGGCAAGTCCACGCTCATCGCCAACGCCGCGCTTCAGGACATCGGGCGCGGTGACGGCCTGCTGCTCATGGACCCCAAGAGCGACCTCGTGGCCGAGGTCCTGGCCCGCGTACCCGACACCAGGACGAAGGACGTGATCGTCCTCGACCCGTCCGCCACCGACTTCCCGATCGGCTTCAACGTGTTGCAAGTAGGTCGCAGCGAGCACGAACGGGAACTGGTTGTCGATCACGTCGTCCATGTCTTCTCGGAACTCTGGCGCTCGTCCTGGGGACCGAGGACGAGTGACGTGCTCCGTACCTGCCTGCTGACGCTCACCCACACTCGTGCCCACGACGGTTCGGCCTTCGCGCTGACCGAAGTTCCCGAGCTGCTACTCAACCCGACCTTCCGCAAGTTCGTCACGGCGCAGGCGAGCGTCCCGGACTCGGTGCGTTCCTTCTGGTCGGCCTACGAGCAGATGAGTGAAGGCGAACGCGCGCAGGTGATTGGCCCCAGCATGAACAAGCTGCGCAGCCTGACCACCCGCACGTCACTGCGGCTGATGCTCGGCCAGAGCAAGGGCATCGACCTGGCCGACGTGTTCACCAAGCGAAGCGTCGTGCTGGTCGCCCTCAGCAAGGGCACGGTCGGCACTGAAACTGCGCACCTGCTCGGGTCGCTTCTCATGGCCGCGTTGTGGCAGACCACCTTGGCCCGCGCAGCCGTCGCGGTCGAGAAGCGCCGACCGGCGTGGGCCTACCTGGACGAGTTCCAAGACGTGCTGCGGCTCGGCGCAGATGGCGAGCTGGCTGACATGCTGGCCCAGGCGCGCGGGCTTGGCCTCGGGCTGACGCTGGCCCATCAGTACCTCGACCAACTTCCCCGCCAGGTGCAAGCCGCTGTCCTCGGTACGGCCCGCTCTCAGGTTGCCTTCCAGCTCGACCACGACGACGCCCGCGCACTGGAAAAACGCTTCGCCCCGGCGCTGACCGCTGCCGACCTTACGGGCCTACCGGCGTACGAGATTGCTATCCGGCCCAGCGTCAACGGCCAGACTCGTCCACCGACGACCGGCCTCACCCACCCACTCAGCGAACCGACTCACGATCCGACCTTGCTCGCTGAGCAAAGCCGTCAGCGCTACGGCACACCTCGTGCGGACGTCGAAGCGGCGTTGCGCTCCCGCATCGAGACACCGGCTGGTGCACGCATCGGCCGGTCGAAGCGCGGAGGCTCGTCATGAGCCGCGCCCGCGCAATGAGCGCTGTTGGTCTCGGTGTTGGCATCGCCTCGCACCTCGTTTCCCGTCTTCCGATGTCACGACAACCGATTTCGCCAATAACGCCAACGAAATGCCTCCTCCTCTTCATGGAGGACTCGCCATGACGCCTCACGCCTCCCCGCCCACTCCGTCCTCCGGACGTCGTGTCCGGTCGGCGCTCGTCGTCGCGCTGGCCGAAACGCTGACCGAACGCGAGTGGTCGATCTTGGAAACGGTCAACCGGCTCCGTCTGGCGACTGGCCTCCAGCTTGAACGGCTGCACTTCGCGGAACTGACCGGCAAGAGCCGATCGGTTGTCCGTTGGCGGGTACTCAAGCGACTGGTTGACGCCCAGGCGCTCATGCCTCTTTCTCGGCGCATCGGTGGCGGACTCCGCGGTTCGGGTCAGCTCACTTACGCCCTGGACACCGCCGGAGAACGCCTACTCCGTCTGCGCCGCAACCTGTCTCGTGGCGACGAGCGCATCCGGCGGCCGGGGCCGATCGGGGATCGCTTCGTGGCGCACACCTTGGCGACGAGCGAGCTGTACGTGCAACTGGTCGAACGCTCCCGAGCCGAGAGCTTCACGCTCGACGACTTCCAGGCTGAGCCAGCCGCGTGGTGGCCGAACGGGGCCGGCGGATGGATGAAGCCCGACGCCTACCTGTCGATCTCCGCAGGCGAGTTCACCGACCACTGGTGGTTTGAGGTCGATCTCGCCACCGAGGCCGCGCCCACCCTGCGCGGGAAGTTCCTGGCGTACATCGACTTCGTTGGCCTGGGGCAGCTTGGTCCCGGTGACGTCGTGCCGCGCGTGCTGGTGACAGCGCCGACTCTTGAACGGCGCGACGTGATAGCGGGTGTCGTCGGCAAGCTGCCCGCTCCCGCCGATGAGCTGTTTGTCGTGGTGCTGCATGACGAGGCCGTGGGCTGGCTCACTGCGGAACTCAGCGAGGCCGCCGATGAGTAGCCGCCCGCGAGACTGGTGGGTCGTGGGCGGCATGACCGTCACCGCCTGCGCGGCGGCTGTCAGTAGCTTCTCGGGGCTGCACTCGTTGGCGGTCGCTACTGGGTGGCCGGAAGCGCTGTCGCCGCTCTTGCCGTTCACGATCGACGCCTACGCCATGACCGCCACCCGTGTGTGGCTGTCCAAGGCAACCGGCTCAGCGGCAGCCCGCCGGTTCGCTCGGTGGAACGCGATCGGGGCTATCGGGCTGTCGCTGGTTGGCAACGCCGCTTGGCACTTGATCGCCGCCCAGGTGCTCGCCGTGACGTGGCCGATCGTCGTGCTCGTCGGGGCCGTACCGCCCGCCGTCCTCAGCCTGCTCTCGCACCTGGCCGTCCTGCACGGCCAGGACGACGAGGACGAAGCCACGCCACCCAGTACGGGGTTGGACGAGCACCAGGACGAAGCCGAGGCCGGCGGGGACGACCTCCTTGAGGCCGCCCGCGCGGCTGATGACGCCCACCGCGCCGAGCACGGCAAGCCGATCACGCGCGACAAGTTGCGTAAGCAGCTCCATATCAGTAGCGACCGGGCGAGCGAGATATTGCGGCAAGTCCGCGAATCGACCGAAGAACAAAGCCGTAATGAATAGCTGTTGTCAATTCCACTGTGCCGTTTTCGGCACATTTGGATTATAGTAATTTACATAAGGGGAGAAAGAAATGGAGACCGAAAAAGAGTCGTCGAGTCCTACACTCGGCCAGTACCTAGAACAAGGACGTCAACATGCAGGGCTAAGCCTCAGGCAGTTGGCGACGGCCAGTGGAGTACCGCTCAGAACTATAAGGCGAATACTCAACGACGAGGTAGAGAATCCAGCGGCCGAAGACCTTCAGCAACTTGCACGAGTGCTGGAACTGGACGAGGCCGACGTGTTCGGCTACATCGGCGTCACGCCACCCAAAGGACTACCCGACGTTGCGCCCTACTTGCGAGCTAAGCACAAACTCAAGGGCGAATCTTTAAATAGGGCGGCTGAAGAAATTCAGAACATCATCAATAAGTACGACAACATGTCGCCGGAATAATAAGGAAGAAATCTATGAACGAACATCCCGCATCTATCATCAAACAGCTTCGTGCCCTCATGCCACTGCGCCCGCTCGAAGAGCATGAAGCTAAAATCATTGCCGAGCGTCAAGCCACCCGGCTGCTTGAGCTTCTAGGCGAGCATGAGCCAGCCGTGAACGTCGGTCTTATCGCAGACCTGCCGCGTATTGAAGTGAAGGTTGAACCGAACCTGCACACTGGCGGAATCTCTGGATTCTCGCAGTGGAGCCGGGGCCGCTGGCTCATCGTCGTCAACCGCGACGACAGCCCGACCCGTCGCCGCTTCACACTGAGCCACGAGTTCAAGCACGTTCTTGACCATCCATTCATTAAGGAAATCTACAGCGGACTCGGAGCGACGGATAAGGAACGACATCACATCACTGAACAAATCTGCGACTACTTCGCGGCCTGTCTCTTAATGCCACGTAACTGGCTCAAACGAGCCTGGGCTAGCGGCATTCAGAGTCCGGCGGCGCTCGCAGCCAAATTCCATGTTTCCGAGGCTGCAATGACGATTCGTCTTCGCGAACTGCGGCTCAGCGAACCACGAACGCGTCACATCAGTTTGCACGGGTTGAGCCGCCCCGTCCGCAATTACTTTCGCAAGGCTCCGGTAATGCGACCCGACGTTTGCCCAACAACACTTTAAGGAGGAATGTCTATGATCAAAAGCTATCTAACAACCTACTTCCGCACTGCGACCGAGAATTCCGATGAACTGCTCACCGTAGCGGAGGCCTGCGCCGAGCTTCGCGTCAGCAAGTGGACTCTCTACCAGTACATCCACTCTCGCCAACTCGCCAGCATCAAGTTGCGTAGTCGTCGCCTGATTCCCCGCAGCGCCATTCGCGCCCTGGTCGAGAAGCTAACCATTGAGGCGACTACGTAATGACGCGGCGAAACGGGAACGGCGAAGGGAGCATCTATAAGCGGAAAGACGGCAGGTGGGAGGGCGCAGCCTATCTAGGAACGATCAGCGGAAACGTTAAGCGCCTTCGCGTATACGGCAAGACTCGTAAAGAAGCACACGAAAAGCTAACAACAGCGCTCGCGCAGGTACGGCAAGGCGTGCCCCTACCCGACCGCAACTGGAAGCTGGCCGAGTACCTGGACTACTGGCTTGACCGCGCCGTGAACGCCGAACGGCGACCGAACACCCACAAGCGATACGAAATCGTGGTTCGCCTCCACCTAAAACCTGGTCTCGGCAAGAAATCACTACACCAGATCTCGGTACGAATGGTGGAAGACTTTTACAAGAAGCTTCTCGCCGAAGGCGCTACACGAAACACTGTCTATCAAGCGCAGAAAGTCCTCAGCGCCGCCCTAACACACGCCATGAGACAAGAACTACTGCTTCGCAACGTAGCCCGACTAGCAGAGATGCCGCGATATAAACCAAAGGAAGGGCAGTTCTGGACAGCTCTGGAAGTCATCGAGTTTCTCCGCGCAGCACAGCCAGACCCTCTGTACCACGCTTTCGTACTGTCCGTGCTTTATGGACTACGCCGAGGCGAGGTGCTGGGAATCAGGTGGAGTGATGTCGATTTCGACCATGGCGTTCTGCACATTAGGCAGCAGGTGCAGCGGATTGGTGGAAGCCTCCAGCAGGTTGAGCTAAAGACTGAATCGAGCGAACGAGATGAACCGCTCTTGGAAACGGCACGCAAGGTATTGCTGCAACAGAGGCTCAAGCAAGGAATCGCCCGATCTGCGGCTGGCCCCGAATGGCTAGGAGCAGGCGCAGACGACGAGCTGGTTTTCACCACTCGGACCGGAAGTCCCGTTGAGCCACGCAACCTCTACCGATCATTCCATCGAATCATCGACAAGCACGGAATCCGCCGCATAAAGCTGCACGAGTTGCGACACACTAACGGCACGACCCAAAAGGACCTCAACGTGCCAGAGCGCGATACTCAAGCTGTACTCGGACATAGCAGTACGTCAACAACGCGCATCTATCAGCACGTGAGCCTAAGAAATAAGCAGGTGGCACTAGAAAAAGTGGAGCGACATCTGTTTGAAGAGCAGTTCACGGAAGATCAAACGAGTAGCCGTCAAAGTCTGCCGTCAACAAAGAAAAAACTCCACCTGATTGGTGAAGTTCTCTCTGGAGGGCCCACTGGGACTCGAACCCAGGACACGCGGCTTAAAAGGCCCATCCAGCACACCGTAAAAAGCCGAATCACCTCTATAAATCAGGTGGTACGAGCACACAGCCGAGCTTGGAAGCTCGGGTGCGTCGCCGTCAGCGTTGCCGTCAAAAACTCGGACCTGGAGTTTGCGTCATGACGCGTCAACACAAGCGCCGAGAACGCGGCCCTCCAACCCGCCGGATGCGCTCCCTCCCTGTTTCGACAACCCGAAAGGAGCCGGTCTTGAACCCGCTCATCTCAGCCCATCGAGCAACCACGAAGGGATGGCGCTATGCGCATACTCCTCGACCTGACACAACCTTTCCCCGAAGACACCAAGTTCGCCGTCAGCTACCTCCGCGTCTCGACCAAGGCGCAGACCGAGACAGGCTACGACGAAGAAGGCCTGTCCATCGCGGCCCAACGCGAAGCCAACCAGAAGAAGGCCGAACAGCTCGGCGCGGTCATTGTGGCCGAGTTCGTAGACGCGGCTGAGTCTGCCAAGACTGCCGACCGTCCCGAACTCCAAGCAATGCTGCGCTTCATCCACGAACTCGGCGTCATCAGCTACGTCATCGTGGACAAGGTTGACCGGCTCGCCCGCAACCGGGAAGACGACGTGCTCATCAACATGGCCGTTCGCAAGGCCGGAGCGCAGTTCGTCTCCTCCAAGGAGAACATCGACGAGACGCCCTCGGGCAAGCTCCTGCACGGGATCATGGCGAGTATTGCCGAGTTCTACTCCGCCAACCTGGCCAGCGAGGCCAAGAAGGGCATGCGACAGAAGGCCAAGTCCGGCGGCACGCCGGGGCACGCACCGCTCGGCTACCGCAACGTCCGGGAACGCATCGACGGGCGGGAGATTCGGACCGTCGCCGTCGATCCAGAACGGGCACCGCTCATCCAGTGGATGTTCAGCGCCTACGCCACCGGGAACTGGACTATGCGCCAGCTCACCGACGCACTCAACCGTAAAGGGCTGCGTATCCCGGCTACGAAGAAGCTCCCGGAACGCCCGCTGCGCTACCAGCACATCGACAAGATGCTCGTCAATCGCTACTACACGGGCTTCGTGAGGTATGAGGGCATCTGGTATGACGGCCGGCATCCGGCCCTCATCGACACTGTGACCTTTGAGCAGGTGCAAGCCGTTCGGACCGCTCGCGCTGCGGCGCGGGAAAAGGTCCAGAAGCACCCGCACTACCTCAAGGGTTCGATCTTCTGCGGCACGTGCCGTGGTCGGTTCGGTGTCATGAACGCTCGTAACCGCTGGGGCACGGTCTACCCGTACTTCTACTGCCTCGGCCGAGCCAAGAAGGAGGACTGCACACAGTCAACGATGCTGATTGCTGACGTCGAGGTGGCCGTCGCGGACTACTGGTCTCGCATCCAGTTGTCCGAGACTCGCATCGCAGCGATCCGTGAGCAGGTCATGGCCGCGCTTGTCGGCCGACAGCACAGCAACCGAGTCGAACTCGACAGACAGGAGAAGCGCAGGAAAACGCTGCAAAACCAACAGCTCAAGCTGATCGAGATGCGGTACGCCGACGCCATCTCGCTCGAACACCTGAAGTCAGAGCAGGAGCGCATCACCCGCGAGCTTGCCCAGGCACAGCAGATCATCGACCAGTGCTCGACCGAGATCGAGGCTGTCATGAAGGTGGTCGAGGAGGCACTACTGCTCTGCGCCAACGCGCATCGGCTGTACCTCAGCGCTCCGCCCGACGTACGCCGACAGCTCAACCAAGCCGTCTTCGCCCGCTTCTGGATCATTGACGACCAGGTGCAGGGCGCAGACCTCACTCAAGGCTTCGCCCACCTCCTCGCCCCTGATCTTGCGCAGCTGACAGAGGCGCAGGGCGGCGAAGGCACGAAGATCGAAAACCGTTCCCGCCCCGGTAAGGGTCGGGGGCGGTCCACCGGCGCGCAACGCGCCAATCTGGAGCTGGTGCGGCCCAAGGACGCCATAGAACGCCCGAACGGCCCACTTCCCGCCGATACGACGAACCCCGGACCCAACCGGGACCGGGGTTCAAACGTGACCGCTTTGGTGTCCGAGGGGGGACTTGAACCCCCACGCCCGATAAAGGGCACTAGCACCTCAAGCTAGCGCGTCTGCCATTCCGCCACCCGGACCAGGTGTCTGTCGCCCGGCCGGGGGTGTTCCCCGCGGCGACATGGACAACAATACCAAGGTTTCAGGGTGCCTTTCACCTGCATATCCGGGCCCTGGGCGGGGTCGTGCGGGCCCCGGCGAGCGGGGCCCGCACGACCTCACCTCGGGTGATCGGACCGTCACGATCCGGCCGGGTCAGGCGGCGGAGGGCATGAGGTGGTACTCGGGGAAGTTGCCCGGCAGCCGCTCCCCCGCCGGGCCGTGGGTGACGGCCTTGACGAGCAGGTCGCCGCCGACGAAGGCGCCCCGCCAGGAGGCACCGAAGCCGCCGAACAGCTCGTCGCGGTCGCCGCGCGAGCGGGGCCTGCCGTGGCCGACCTTGAACGCCCGGATCTGGGGTGCGAGCCGCTCGTACGTCGCCCGGTCGTCGGTGGAGAGGGTGGCGACGAGCGCGCCGTTCGAGGCGTTCATGGCGGCGAGCAGCTCGGCCTCGGTGTCGACCAGGACGATCGTGTCGACCGGGCCGAAGGGTTCCGCGTGGTGGAGCGGCGAGGACGGCGGCGGGTCGAGGAGGGTGACGGGCTGGACGTACGCGGCGGTGTCCTGGCCGGGCAGGAAGCGCGCGTCGGCGAGCCGGCCCCGGTGCAGCGGGACGGCGCCCCGGTCGACGGCCTCGGCGACCTGGTCGGTGAGTTCCTTGGCCTTGGCCGCGTTGATGACGGGACCGAAGTCCAGCGTCGGGCAGGGGTCGTCCGGGTGCTCCACGGCCAGCGGGTGGCCGACCCGGAGGGTGCGGACCGCCGGGAGGTACGCCGCGAGGAACTCGTCGAACAGCTCGCGCTGGACGACGAAGCGCGGATAGGCCGTGCAGCGCTGTTTGCCGTAGTCGAAGAGTTTCGGGATGACAGCGGTGAGGGTGTCCCAGTCGGTGTGGTTCCAGATGCCCCAGGTGTTCAGGCCCTCCTGCTCCAGGACGTGGCGTTTGCCGAGGTCGGCGACGGCGGTGGCCACGGCGGCACCGGTGTCGCGGCCGCCGACGAAGGAGACACAGCCGATCTCGGGGGCGCGGACCAGCGCCTCGGACAGCTCGCGTCCGCTGCCGCTGACGAGGGTGACGGGGATGCCCTCACGGGCGGCGAGCGCGGCGGCGAGGGTGAGGCAGGCGACGCCGCCGTCGGTCGGGGTCTTGGCGATGACGGCGTTGCCCGCCAGCGCCTGGACCAGCATCGCGTGGACGAGCACGCTCATCGGGTAGTTCCAGCTGGCGATGTTGGACACCGGGCCGTCGAGGGGGACGCGCCCTTCGACCATGGGTTCGATGCCGTCGACGTACCAGCGGACGCCGTCGATGGCCCGGTCCACGTCGGCCTGCGCGAGCCGCCAGGGCTTGCCGATCTCCCAGACGAGGAGCAGGGCGAGCAGTTCGCGGTGCCGGGTGAGGGCGTCGAGGGTGGCGGCGACCCGGGCGCGGCGTTCGGCGAGGGGGACGTGGCGCCAGGCGCGGTGCTGGTCGAGGGAGGCCCGGACGGCGTGGTGCGCGGTGGCGCCGTCCAGGCGGGGCGGGCCCGCGACGGGGCTGCCGTCCACGGGGCTGGTGGCGGGCAGGGTCCGGCCGTCGGCGTGCCAGGAGCCGTTCCAGAGGTTGAGGACCCGGTCGTCCCGGAAGGCCTCCGGGGCGACGGCGAGACAGCGCCGCCAGGCGTCGGTCCAGGCGGTGCCGGACTTCAGGGTGAGGGTGGCGGGGGTGAGGGTGGGTGGTGCCATGGGTGTCTCCGCTCTCGGTGCACAGTCGGGGGCGGGAGGTGCGCCGGCCCCGTGCGGGGCCGGGCGGGCAGGGTGTGGTGCGGGGGAGGTCAGGCCTCGGTCTCCAGGGCGGCGAGCACCAGCCGGGCCGTCTCGGTGGGAGTGCCGCCGACCCGCACGCCGACCGCCTCCAGGGCCTCCTTCTTCGCCTGTGCCGTGCCGGAGGAGCCGGAGACGATCGCGCCGGCGTGGCCCATGGTCTTGCCCTCGGGCGCGGTGAATCCGGCGATGTAGCCGACGACGGGCTTGGTGACGTGGTCGCGGATGTACGCGGCGGCGCGTTCCTCGGCGTCTCCGCCGATCTCGCCGATGAGGACGATCAGTTCGGTGTCGGGGTCGTCCTGGAAGGCGGCGAGGCAGTCGATGTGGGTGGTGCCGACGACGGGGTCGCCGCCGATGCCGACACAGGTGGAGAAGCCGATGTCGCGGAGTTCGTACATGAGTTGGTAGGTGAGCGTGCCGGACTTGGAGACCAGGCCGAGGCGTCCCGGCTTGGCGATGTCGGCGGGGATGATGCCGGCGTCGGACTGGCCCGGGGTGATCAGTCCGGGGCAGTTGGGGCCGACGATCCGGGTGCCCCTGGCCCGCGCGTACGCGGTGAAGGCGACGGAGTCGTGGACGGGGATGCCCTCGGTGATGACGACGGCGAGGCCGATGCCGGCGTCGGCGGCCTCGACGACGGCCGCCTTGGCGAAGGCGGGCGGGACGAAGACGACGGTGACGTCGGCGCCGGTGACCTCGATGCCCTCGGCGACCGAGCCGAAGACGGGGACGGCACGCTCGTCGAAGTCGACGGTGCGCCCGGCCTTGCGGGGGTTGACGCCGCCGACGACGTTCGTGCCGGCCGCGAGCATGCGGCGGGTGTGCTTCATGCCCTCGCCGCCGGTCATGCCCTGGACGAGGACCTTGCTCTCCTCGGTGAGGTAGATGGCCATGTCCGGCTCCTCAGTTCGCGTGGGCGAGGTCGGCGGCGCGGCGCGCGGCGCCGTCCATGGTGGTGGCCTGGTGGACGAGCGGATGGTCGCGGCCGTCGAGGATCGCCCGGCCGCGTACGGCGCTGTTGCCGTCGAGCCGGACGACGAGCGGTTTGGTCAACTGGACGCTGTCCAGGGCCTGGACAATGCCGTCGGCGACCGCGTCGCAGGCGGTGATCCCGCCGAAGACGTTGACGAGGACGGACTTCACGTCCGGGTCGGAGAGGACGACGGAGAGGCCGTCGGCCATGATCCGGGCGGAGGCGCCGCCGCCGATGTCGAGGAAGTTGGCGGGGCGCGCGCCGCAGCCCGCGACCACGTCGAGGGTGGACATGACGAGTCCGGCGCCGTTGCCGATGACACCGACCTCCCCGTCCAGTTTCACGTAGTTGAGGCCCCTGGCGGCGGCCGCCGCCTCCAGCGGGTCCTCGTGCGCGAAGCCCTCGTCGCCCAGGCGGGTCTGCCGGAAGCTCGCGTTGTCGTCGAGGGTGACCTTGCCGTCGAGGGCGAGGATGCGGCCCTGTTCGGTGCGGACGAGGGGGTTGACCTCGACGAGGAGGGCGTCCTCGCGGGTCAGCACCTCCCAGAGCCGCATCAGGACGTCGACGGTCTGCTGCGGCAGACCGGCCGCTTCGGCGATCTCGGACGCCTTCGCGGAGGTGACGCCCTCGGCGGGGTCGATCGGGATCCGGGCCACGGCTTCCGGCCTGGTCGCCGCCACCTCCTCGATGTCCATGCCGCCCTCGGCCGAGGCGATCGCGAGGAAGCGGCCGACGGCACGGTCGAGGACGTAGGAGACGTAGAACTCGCTCTCGATCGCGACGGGTTCGGCGATCATCACCGTGCGGACGGTGTGGCCCTTGATGTCCATGCCGAGGATCTGCCGTGCGGTCAGTTCGGTGGCGGCGGGGTCGGCGGCGAGCTTGACCCCGCCCGCCTTGCCGCGCCCGCCGGTCTTCACCTGGGCCTTGACGACGGCGCGTCCGCCGAGTCGGCGGGCGATGTCGCGCGCCTCCTCGGGCGAGTCGGTGACCTCCGCCCTCGGCACCGAGATGCCGTGTCGCTCGAAGAGTTCCCTTGCCTGGTGTTCGAACAGGTCCATTCCGGCTCCTGACTCAAAAGTGCCGCACGCCCCCTGGACACCACCCACCGGATGCGGGATAACAAGCTTCATACAGTATTCGTCGACTGTATGCAATCAACCGCGAGAGCGTTCCAACCCCTACGAAGGGACAGGACTTCGCCATGCCCGACGGCAACAGCCAGGACCTCATCTCCGGTGGTCACCTCGTCGCCAAGGCACTCAAGGCCGAGGGTGTGGAGGTCATCTACACCCTGTGCGGCGGCCACATCATCGACATCTACGACGGCTGCGTCGACGAGGGCATCGAGGTCGTCGACGTCCGCCACGAGCAGGTCGCCGCACACGCCGCCGACGGTTACGCCCGGATCACCGGCAAGCCCGGCTGCGCGGTCGTCACCGCCGGCCCCGGTACGACCGACGCCGTGACCGGCGTCGCCAACGCCTTCCGCGCGGAGTCCCCGATGCTGCTGATCGGCGGTCAGGGCGCGCACACCCAGCACAAGATGGGGTCCCTCCAGGACCTGCCGCACGTCGACATGATGACGCCCATCACCAAGTTCGCGGCGACCGTGCCGGACACGGCCCGCGCCGCCGACATGGTGTCGATGGCGTTCCGCGAGTGCTACCACGGCGCCCCGGGCCCCTCCTTCCTGGAGATCCCGCGCGACGTCCTCGACGCCAAGGTGCCCGTGGAGAAGGCGCGCGTACCGAAGGCGGGCGCCTACCGTGCCTCCACCCGCTCCGCCGGCGACCCCGAGGCGATCGAGAAGCTCGCCGACCTGCTGGTGCACGCCGAGAGGCCCGCGATCCTGCTGGGCAGCCAGGTGTGGACCACACGCGGCACCGAGTCCGCGATCGAGCTGGTGCGCACCCTCAACATCCCGGCCTACATGAACGGCGCAGGCCGTGGCACCCTGCCACCGGGCGACCCGCACCACTTCCAGCTCTCCCGCCGGTACGCCTTCTCAGGCGCCGACGTCATCGTCATCGTCGGTACGCCCTTCGACTTCCGCATGGGCTACGGCAAGCGACTGTCGCAGGACGCGACCGTCGTGCAGATCGACCTCGACTACCGCACCGTCGGCAAGAACCGCGACATCGACCTCGGGATCGTCGGCGACGCGGGTCTGGTGCTGAAGTCGGTGACCGAGGCGGCGTCCGGGCGCATCAACGGGGGCGCGTCGAAGCGCAAGGAGTGGCTCGACGAACTGCGGGCCGCCGAGCAGACCGCCATCGAGAAGCGGCTGCCCAGCCTGAGGTCCGACGCCTCGCCCATCCACCCCTACCGCCTGGTCAGCGAGATCAACGACTTCCTCACCGAGGACTCCGTCTACATCGGCGACGGCGGCGACATCGTCACCTTCTCCGGTCAGGTCGTGCAGCCCAAGTCACCCGGGCACTGGATGGACCCGGGCCCCCTCGGCACGCTCGGTGTCGGCGTCCCCTTCGTGCTCGCCGCCAAGAAGGCGCGGCCCGACAAGGAGGTGGTGGCCCTCTTCGGCGACGGCGCCTTCTCCCTCACCGGCTGGGACTTCGAGACCCTCGTCCGCTACGACCTCCCCTTCGTCGGCATCATCGGCAACAACTCCTCCATGAACCAGATCCGTTACGGCCAGAAGGCCAAGTACGGCGAGGAACGCGAGCGGATCGGCAACACCCTCGGCGACGTGCACTACGACAAGTTCGCCCAGATGCTCGGCGGTTACGGCGAGGAGGTCCGCGACCCCGCCGACATCGGCCCCGCGCTCCGGCGCGCCCGGGAGTCCGGCAAGCCGTCGCTCATCAACGTCTGGGTCGACCCGGACGCGTACGCCCCCGGAACCATGAACCAGACGATGTACAAGTGAGGTGACCTCGGCATGACCAAGGCTCTCGAAGGCATCCGCGTCCTCGACATGACGCACGTCCAGTCCGGCCCGTCCGCCACCCAACTGCTCGCCTGGCTCGGCGCGGACGTGGTGAAACTGGAGGCGCCGACCGGGGACATCACGCGCAAACAGCTGCGCGACCTCCCGGACGTCGACTCCCTCTACTTCACGATGCTCAACTGCAACAAGCGCAGCATCACCCTCAACACCAAGACCGAGCGCGGCAAGGAGATCCTCACCGAGCTGATCCGGCGCTCCGACGTCATGGTCGAGAACTTCGGCCCGGGCGCGGTCGACCGCATGGGTTTCACCTGGGACCGCATCCAGGAGATCAATCCGCGGATCGTCTATGCCTCCATCAAGGGGTTCGGGGACGGTCCGTACACCAACTTCAAGGCGTACGAGGTCGTGGCCCAGGCCATGGGCGGGTCCATGGCGACCACCGGCTTCGAGGACGGACCGCCGCTGGCGACGGGGGCCCAGATCGGGGACTCGGGCACGGGCATCCACGCCGTGGCGGGGATCCTCGCGGCGCTCTACCAGCGGGAGAGCACCGGGCGCGGCCAGCGGGTCAACGTGGCCATGCAGCACGCCGTCCTCAACCTCTGCCGGGTGAAGCTGAGGGACCAGCAGCGGCTGGCCCATGGCCCGCTCCGTGAATATCCCAACGAGGACTTCGGCGACGAGGTTCCCAGGTCCGGGAACGCCTCCGGCGGCGGTCAGCCCGGCTGGGCCGTGAAGTGCGCTCCGGGCGGCCCGAACGACTACGTGTACGTCATCGTGCAGCCCGTCGGCTGGCGGCCGATGAGCGAGCTGATCGGCCGGCCCGAACTCGCGGACGACCCCGAGTGGGCGACCCCGGAGGCCCGCCTGCCCAAGCTCAACAAGATGTTCCAGCTGATCGAGGAGTGGTCGTCCACCCTGCCCAAGTGGGAGGTGCTGGAGCGGCTCAACGCCCACAACATCCCGTGCGGGCCGATCCTCTCCACCAAGGAGATCATCGAGGACGAGTCGCTGGTCTCCAACGAGATGGTCGTCACCGTCCCGCACCCCGAGCGCGGCGACTTCGTGACCGTCGGCAGCCCGCTGAAGCTGTCCGACTCCCCCGTCGACGTGACCAGTTCCCCCTTGCTCGGCGAGCACAACGAAGAGGTCTACGTCGGCGAGCTGGGCCTCGGCGACGAGGAACTGCGCCTGCTCAAGTCGAACGGAGTGATCTGATTGATGGCCGAAGACCGGGGCTCACGGGTGCGTGGACTCCTCGACGCCGTACGGGCCGAGGGCCGGAGCGCGCTGACCGCCCCCGAGGGCAAGGTGATCGCCGACGCCTACGGGATCGCCGTACCCGGCGAGGAACTGGCGCGGGACGTCGACGAGGCGGTGTCGTACGCGGCGCGCTTCGGCGGGCCGGTGGTGATGAAGATCGTGTCGCCGGAGATCCTGCACAAGACCGACGCGGGCGGTGTGATCGTCGGAGTGGAGGGCGCGGCCGATGTCCGGGCCGCGTTCCACACCATCGTCGACAACGCGCGCGCGTACGCGCCGGACGCCCGTATCGAGGGCGTCCAGGTGCAGGAGCTGCTGCCGAAGGGGCAGGAGGTCATCGTCGGCGCGGTGACCGACCCGACGTTCGGGAAGGTCGTCGCGTTCGGGCTCGGCGGGGTGCTGGTGGAGGTCCTCAAGGACGTCACCTTCCGGCTCGCGCCGGTCGACGCGGACGAGGCGCTCTCCATGCTGGACTCGATCCGCGCGGCGGAGGTCCTGCGCGGGGTGCGCGGGGCGGCGGCCGTGGACCGGTGGGCGATCGCCGAGCAGATCCGCCGGGTCTCCCAACTGGTCGCGGACTTCCCCGAGATCGCCGAGGTGGACCTCAACCCGGTGATCGCGACACCGCAGGGCGCGGTCGCGGCGGACATCCGGGTGATCCTCGCGGAGTCGGTGCCGAAGCCGAGGCGCAGGTACACGCGCGAGGAGATCCTCACGTCGATGCGCCGGCTGATGCAGCCCGCGTCGGTCGCCGTGGTCGGGGCCTCCAACGAGCAGGGCAAGATCGGCAACTCGGTGATGCGCAACCTCGTCGACGGAGGGTTCGCCGGCGAGATCCATCCGGTGAACCCCAGGGCCGATGACATTCTGGGCCGCAAGGCGTACAAGAGTGTCACGGACGTTCCCGGTGAGGTGGATGTGGCGGTCTTCGCGATCCCCGCCAAGTTCGTGGCCGCGGCGCTGGAGGAGGTGGGTCGCAAGGGCATCCCCAACGCCGTACTGATCCCCTCCGGCTTCGCCGAGACCGGTGAGCACGAACTCCAGGACGAGATCGTGGCGATCGCCGAGCGGCACGGCATCCGGCTGCTCGGGCCGAACATCTACGGCTACTACTCGACCTGGCAGGACCTCTGCGCCACGTTCTGCACGCCGTACGACGTCAAGGGCGGGGTGGCGCTCACCTCGCAGTCCGGCGGGATCGGGATGGCCATCCTGGGCTTCGCGCGCACCACGAAGACGGGTGTGTCGGCGATCGTCGGGCTCGGCAACAAGTCGGACCTGGACGAGGACGACCTGCTGACCTGGTTCGGCGAGGACCCGCACACCGAGTGCATCGCCATGCACCTGGAGGACCTGAAGGACGGGCGGGCCTTCGTGGAGGCCGCGCGGGCGACCGTCCCGAAGAAGCCGGTGGTGGTCCTGAAGGCGGGCCGCACGGCGGCCGGGGCGAAGGCGGCCGGCTCGCACACGGGCGCGCTCGCGGGCGACGACGCCGTGTACGAGGACATTCTGAAGCAGGCCGGTGTCATCCGGGCGCCGGGGCTGAACGAGATGCTGGAGTACGCGCGCGCGTTGCCGGTGCTGCCGGCTCCGCAGGGCGACAACGTCGTGATCATCACCGGCGCCGGCGGCAGCGGTGTCCTGCTGTCGGACGCGGTGACGGACAACGGGCTGCACCTGATGGAGATCCCGCCGGACCTGGACGCGTCGTTCCGCGCCTTCATCCCGCCGTTCGGGGCGGCCGGCAACCCGGTCGACATCACCGGCGGCGAGCCTCCGTCGACGTACGAGGCGACGATCCGGCTGGGTCTGGAGGACCCGCGCATCCACGCGCTCGTCCTCGGCTACTGGCACACCATCGTCACTCCCCCGATGGTCTTCGCCGAGCTCACCGCGCGGGTGGTGGCCGAGTTCCGGGAACGGGGCGTCGAGAAGCCGGTGGTGGCCTCCCTCGCGGGCGACGTCGAGGTGGAGGAGGCCTGCCAGTACCTCTTCGAGCGGGGAGTCGTGGCGTACCCGTACACGACCGAGAAGCCGGTGGCCGCCCTCGGCGCGAAGTACAGGTGGGCACGGGCGGCGGGGGTCCTGTGACGGGGCGGCGCGCCCCGGGTCGGCCGGGGGTCCGGGGGTCGTCCCCCGGGCGTCACGCAGCCCGGTGGGCACGGGCGGGGCTGTTGGGGGGCGGTCGATGAGCTGAGCGACGGCTCGAACCACGGGGTCCGCGGACGACCGCTCACCGCGGGCCCCGGCGCAGAGAAGCACGGACAGGGGGCGCTGGCCAGACTTCTTCCACGCGGAGGGTTCGATCGACATGGCGACAACTGACATCTCCACACCCGTCCCCTACCGGGAGGTGACGGACGCAGGCGGCCGGATGTACCGGATCGGCGAGTCCGACCTGGACATCATGGGGCGCAAACGCAAGTGGATGGTCATCCTGCCGTGGGTGGGCATGATGGGCATCAGCTCGGCGGAGTACGCGTTCGCGTCCGCCGAGGAGACCCTGCACACGGCGCACAGCTGGAGCAACCAGCACATCTTCTGGATGCTGGGCGTCTGGGTGTTCTTCCAGGCCGCGGTGGCCTTCCCGGCGGGGAAGCTGCGCGAGAGCGGCAAACTGCCCGCCCGCTGGGCGATGATGCTGGGCGCCGTCGGCACTCTGCTCGGGTACATGTCCCTGGCGTTCGCACCGCACGTCGTCGTGGCGTACATCGGGTTCGGCATGTTCAGCGGCATGGGCGCCGGCATGGTCTACGCGACCTGCGTGAACATGGTCGGCAAGTGGTACCCGGAGCGCAAGGGCGGCAAGACCGGCTTCGTCAACGGCGGTTTCGCCTACGGTTCGGTGCCCTTCGTGTTCATCTTCACCGGGTACATGGACCTGACGAACTTCCGCTGGGTGCTCGTCTCGGTCGGTGTGTTCCTCGCGGCGGTCGTCGCCGTGGCGGGCTGGTTCTTCCAGGACCCGCCGAAGAACTGGTGGCCGGCCGAGGTCGACCCGCTGCGCAAGCCGGACGACCCACGCGCCCGGCGTGCGCTGGAGAAGAACCCGCCGGCCGTGAAGCAGTTCACGCCGAGCGAGGCCTGGCGCACGGGCCGGGTGGCGCTGATGTGGTTCTGTCTGCTGTGCACCTCGGGTGTGAACATCTTCGGCATCGCCTTCCAGGTGCCGTTCGGCAACGAGGCGGGCTTCGCGGGCGGGATCGTGGCCACCGCCATGTCCCTGAAGGCGGTCGTCAACGGCACGGGGCGCGGTGTCATCGGCTGGCTCTCCGACCGCTACGGCCGCAAGCAGTGCCTGATCTTCGTCTGCATCGTGCTGGGCCTGTCCCAGTACGGCATCCTGTGGTCCGGCAACATCGGCAACCTGCCGCTCTTCCTGGTGTTCTCCAGCATCTCCGGCTTCGGCGGCGGCGCCATCTTCCCGATGTTCGCGGCGATGACCGCGGACTACTTCGGCGAGAACAACAACGCCTCCAACTACGGCCTGGTGTACAGCTCCAAGCTGGTGTCCGGTCTGCTCGGCTCCGGTATGGGTGCCGTGGTCGTGGGTGCCTGGGACTACGCGGGCGCCTTCGTGCTCGCCGGTTCCATCTCCCTGTTCGCCGGTTGCGTGGCGGTCTTCCTGCACCCGCCGGGGCGGCCCCGGGCCCGACGGATCGCTCCCAACCCCCGTCCGCTCGGTGACGAAGTGGCCTGACAAGTGGCCTGACGCCTCCGCGTACGGCAGCAGGCGGCCGCCCCGTGGTCTCGCACCACGGGGCGGCCGCCTGCTGCCGTCGTCGTCCGGGTGGGTCAGCACTTCTCCCGCAGCGAGTGCAGGTGCTCGCTGGAACGGCGGGCGAAGGTGAAGGACTCGGCGGGGTTGTCGTGCTCGGCCTGCCAGTGGTGGGCCAGCCGGTGGCCCTTCAGCCGGGTGACGGCCGAGATGAACTTCTGGTAGTCGATGTCGCCGTCGCCGACGTCGACCATGCGGTAGCCGAAGGGGTTCGACGGGTCGCTCTCGCCGTCCTTGACGTGGAAGAGCGGGTAGCGGTTGGGGCGGCGCAGGACGTAGTCGAGGGGCTCGAAGGGCGCGGCGGTGCCGTCGGGCCGCTTGGAGAACCGGAACTGGGCCACGTACGCCCAGAAGATGTCCATCTCCAGGAAGACCAGATCGGGGTCGGTCTCCCGGAGCAGCACGTCGTAGAGGCGGACCTTGGGGTCGTCGGTGGCGAAGGAGAACTCCTCGGAGTGGTTGTGCTGGTAGAACTTCATGCCGCGTGCCCTGGCGGCGGCGCCGTAGGTGTTGAACTCGTGGGCGGCCCGCTTCATCGCGTCGACGGTCGTGCCGTAGCGGAAGGGACCGGCGGCGGTGCCGATGTGCTTGAGACCGAGGGCCTGGGCGTCGTCGAGGACCTTGGTGAGGTTCTGCGCGAAGGTGTACGCGTTCGGGTCGCTCGCGTAGTAGCCGACGTGGCTGCCGATCGGGGTCAGGCCGTGGTCGCGGGCCAGGCGCTTGAGCTGGGCGAGGGTGATGGGGCCCGCCGAGCCCTGGGTGTAGCCGGCGAACTCGACCTCGTCGTAGCCGTACTTCTCCAGTTCGGCGAAGACGGGGGCGAAGCCGAGGGTGGAGACCTTGTCGCGCAGGCTGTAGAGCTGGATGCCGAGCCGGCCGGGCGGGAGGACGGGGCGGCCCCGGCCCTTGCCCGCGGCTCCGGTGGCGGTCGCGGCCTCGGCGCCCGCGGCGGCCTGCGCCGGGGCTGCCGCGCCCAGCAGGGCGGCGACCGTGGCGCCGGCGGCCACGCCGAGCATGCCTCGTCTGCTGAGGCGGTGGGTGAGTTCGGGATCCGGCTGGTGGGTGCGGCTCATGCCTGGAACTCCTCTGCGTGGAAGGGCGTTGTCAGTGGTGGGTGCTTCACTTGTGACCAGTCAGGACCCGTGGGTCCTGGGCACCGGTCAGGACAGACCGGCAAGGCGGAGCAGGAGTGCTTTCACATCGGTGGCCGCCACACGGTCACCGACGGCTCGGGGGGTGGAGCAGATGATGAGCGGACCGTCGTCGTCGCTCGCGGGAAGGCGGCCGTGGCTGCCGCGAATAGGCGAGGGGTCCAGCGGCACGACCGCCATGCGGTAGCGCAGGCCGAGTTTCTTGCGGGCCAGTGCCGTGGCCGCCTTGAGTTTCACCAGCGGGTCGAGCGGGTCCATGAACAGCTCGACCGGGTCGTAGCCGGGTTTGCGATGGATCTCGACGGTGCGTGCGAAGTCGGGCGCGCGGGCGTCGTCGAGCCAGTAGTAGTACGTGAACCAGGCGTCCGGCTCCGCGACGGCGACGAACTCGCCGGAGCGCGGGTGGTCGAGGTGGTGGGCCTTCTTGCCCTCGTCGTCGAGGAGTCGGTCGATCCCGGGCAGGTCCGCGAGGGCTTCCCTGGTGGCGTCCAGGTCCTCGGCGCGGCGTACGTACACATGGGCGATCTGGTGGTCGGCGACCGCGAAGGCACGTGAGGCCATCGGGTCGAGGTACTCCATACCGTCCTGGGTGTGCACGTCGAGCAGGCCGGCCCGGCGCAGGGCGCGGTTGATGTCGACGGGGCGGTCCACGCGGGTGATGCCGTACTCGGAGAGCACGACGACGGTACGGCCCTGGGCGCGGGCGTCGTCGAGCAGGGGCGCCACCGTGCGGTCCAGGTCGGCGGCCGCCTTACCTGCGCGCGGGTCGTCGGGGCCGAAGCGCTGCAGGTCGTAGTCGAGGTGGGGGAGGTAGCAGAGCGCCAGGTCGGGGCGGCGGGTGCGCAGGACGTGGCGGGTCGCGTCGACGATCCAGCGGCTGGAGACCAGGTCGGCGCCCGGTCCCCAGAAGTGGAACAGGGGGAACGTGCCTAGTTTCGCGGTGAGTTCGTCGTGCAGGGCCGCGGGCCGGGTGTAGCAGTCGGGTTCCTTGCGGCCGTCGGAGTAGTAGATCGGACGGGGGGTGACGGTGATGTCGGTGTCGGCGCCCATGGCGTACCACCAGCAGATGTTGGCGACGGTGTAGCCGGGGTGGGCGCGGCGGGCGGCGTCCCAGAGTCTGTCGCCGGCGACGAGGCCGTTGTGCTGGCGCCAGAGCAGGACGTCACCGAGTTCGCGGAAGTACCAGCCGTTGCCGACGATGCCGTGTTCGGCGGGGAGCGTGCCGGTGAGGAAGGTGGACTGGGCGGCGCAGGTGACGGCGGGCAGGACGGTGCCGAGCGGGGCCCGGGAGCCGGACTGGCCGAGGGCCTTCAGGCGGGGCATGTGGTCGAGGAGACGGGGGGTGAGGCCGACGACGTCGAGGACGAGCAGGGGGGTGGGCCCGGTGTCGGGGTGCGGGGTCATGACCGCTCCTCGGGGTTCATGGCAGCTCCTTGAGACCGAGGTCCGTCAACAGGTCGCGGGCCAGGGCGAGTTCGGCGGCGATGCCGTCGGCGAGCTGGGCGCGGGTGGTGGGGCGCAGCGCGGGGGGCAGCGCCTGCCAGGTGTAGGTCTCCACCTCCAGGTGGTGGGTGAGGGGGTGGGCGCCGCCGACCAGGTGGGTCAGGGCGGTCCTGAGGACCGGGAGGGTGGAGGTGAGGGGGGCCGCGGGGGCCGCGTGGAGGGGGACGTGGAAGTGGGCGCGCCAGGGTGAGGCGTCGGGCAGCGTGTCGCCCGTGAGGGCCTCGCCGAGGTCGTCGGTGCCGCGCAGGCCGGCGGCGGTGGAGGTGCGGGTCTGGTGCAGGAAGCGGGGCTCGTCGAAGGCGGCGAGGGCCTCGCGGACCTCGGGCAGGTGCGGGTGTTCGGCGTGCAGGGCGGCCGAGAGCTGGGATTTGACGACGGGGACACCGGCCCGGGTGAGCGCGTCCAGGGCGGTGCGGGGATCTTCGAAGGAGGTGGCGAGGTGGCAGGTGTCGACGCAGATGCCGATGCGGTCGTGGCCGATGTCGGTCAGGGGGCCGATGGCGTCGGCGGTGGTCTCGACGGTGCAGCCTGGTTCGGGTTCCAGGCCGACGCGGATGGAGCGGCCGGTCAGCTCGGCCACGGCGTCGAGGCGTTCGGCGAGGGTGCGCAGGGCCGTGCGGGACCGGGCGGCGCGGGTGTCGTCGTGGGCGGTGCGCCAGGCCAGGGGCAGGGTGGAGACGGTGCCCTCGGTGACGTCGTCCGGGAGGAGCCGGGCGAGCACCCGGGCGAGGGAGGTGGTGTGGTCGAGGCGCTCGGGATCGGCCCAGTCCGGCCGGTACACGCGGTACTTGACCTCCTCGGCACCGAAGCCCTGATAGGGGAAGCCGTTGAGGGTGACCACTTCGAGGCCGCGCCGGTCGAGTTCGGTGCGCAGGCCGCGCAGCGCGGACGGGTCGGTCACCAGGGCCGTGGCGGCGTCCCTGGCCAGCCACAGGCCGATGCCGAGGCGGTCGCGGCCGAGGCGGCGGCGTACGGGTTCGCAGTGGTCGCGGAGCTGGGCGAGGACGCCGTCGAGGGTCTCGGCCGGGTGCACGTTGGTGCAGTAGGCGAGGTGGACGGTGGAGCCGTCGGGGTGGCGGAAGCGCACGGGTCACTCACCGCCGCGCAGGATGCTGTTGCCCTCGTGCGTGGGGTCCGTCGCGGTGACGTCGAGGTCGAGTCGGCCGCTGAGTCCGTAGAAGGCGACCGGGTTGCGCCACAGCACCAGGTCGACGTCGTCCTCGTCGAAGCCGGCCGCGAGCAGGGCGTCGGCGACCCGACGGGTCTTGAGGGGGTCGCTTCTGCCCCAGTCGGCGGCGGAGTTGACCAGCACCTTCTCCGGGCCGAACTCCTGGAGGACGGCGACCATGCGCTCCTCGTCCATCTTGGTGTCCGGGTAGACGGAGAAGCCGAGCCAGGCGCCGCTGTCCCTGGCCTCCTCGACGGTGGTCTCGTTGAGGTGGTCGAGCAGCACCCGGTCGACGGGCAGGGCGGAGGCCCGTACGACGTCGAGGGTGCGGCGCAGCCCGGCGAGCTTGTCCCGGTGCGGGGTGTGGACGAGGGCGGGCAGGCCCTGGTCGGCGGCCAGCTGGAGCTGGTGTTCGAGCGCGTGGTCCTCGGCCGGGGTCATGGAGTCGTAGCCGATCTCGCCGACCGCCACGACCCGGTCCTTGAGCAGGTAGCGGGGCAGCAGGTCCAGGACGGGGGCGCACCGCGGGTCGTTGGCCTCCTTGGGGTTGAGGGCGAGGGCGCAGTGGTGGGCGATGCCGTACTGGGCGGCGCGGAAGGGCTCCCAGCCGAGGAGGGAGTCGAAGTAGTCGACGAAGGAGGCGGGCGACGTCCGGGGCTGTCCCAGCCAGAAGGCCGGTTCCACGACCGCGCGGACGCCTGCCTCGTGCATCGCCTCGTAGTCGTCGGTGGTGCGTGACGTCATGTGGATGTGGGGGTCGAACAGGCGCATCAGGACTCCTTGCCGTCGAGGCCGTCGGTGCGGGGCCCGGCGGCCGGTGGGGGCGCGGTCAGGGCCAGGACGCGGTGCAGGTCCTCGGGTACGGGACGGCCCGCGGCGGTGCGTTCCTCGGCGAAGGCGCGGAGCATACGGGCGAGTTCGGTGTCGCCCCGGACGCGGCGGGCGAGGTCGGCGACCTCGGCGAGGGGCACACCGGTGAAGAGGCACTTGAGGACGGCGTGCCGCCAGGGGTGCGGGGCCAGGTGGCGGGCGGCGTACGGGCCGAGGGCGGCGGCGACGAGACGGGTGTCGTTGGTGCGCAGGGCGTCCTCGACGAGGTGCAGCGCCCCCGGGCCCGGCACGAGGTGGGGCAGCGCGTGCAGGACCGCGCGGCGTTCGTCGGCGGTGCCCTGGCGGTAGACCCGGGTGAGCGCGTCGGTGTCGGCGTGGGCCGCGTGCAGGATCAGGACGCGGACGGCGTCGGCGTGTTCGGTGCCGCAGCGCCGGCCCGCCTCGGCGAGGCGCAGCTCCCAGGTGGAGATGGGCCCGTGGCCGCCCGGACGGTCGGCGGCCTCGTCCAGGGCCCGGCCCAGCCAGGCACGGGCCGCGTCGGTGAGGTGGGCGTTCAGGTGACGGCGCAGGTCGGCGGGGGTGGTGTGGGCGGGGCCATGCGGACGGTGGGCCGGAGGGGTGTGGCCGGTCGTCGGCGCGGCCGGGGGGCGGTGGTGGATCACGAGCTGCTCCCGGGAAGGACGGTGCGGCCGGTCGTGCCGTGGCGGAGGGCGAGTGTCCGTTCGAGGAAGGAGAGGGACCGCTCGGCGAAGTGCGGGCCCGCGTGGGAGTGACGGGGCAGTTCGACGACGGTCAGGGCCCGGTAGCCGACGGCGGCGAGCGCTTCGAGGACGGGCGGGAAGTCGATCTCGCCCTCGCCGAGGGGGAGGTGTTCGTGGACACCGCGGCGCATGTCCTCGATCTGCACGTGGCACAGCCAGGGCGCGGCGGCGCGGACGCAGTCGGCCGGAGGGAGGGCTTCGAGGCACTGGCAGTGGCCGATGTCGAGGGTGAGACCGAGGGCGGCGGGGCTGTCGAGGGCCCCGCGCAGGCGGTGGAAGTCGGCGAGCGTGGCGAGGAGGTGACCGGGTTCGGGTTCGACGGCGAGGGGGACACCGGCGGCGGTGGCGGCGTCGAGGACGGGGGCGAGGGCGTCGGGGAGGCGTTTCCAGGCGGTGTCCTCGTCCGTGCCGGGCGGGGTGGTCCCGCTGAAGCAGTGCACGGCGTGGGCGCCGAGGTCGGTGGCGACCCGCACCGCCCGGACCAGCAGGTCGGCCCGGCGGGCGCGGTCGTCGGGGTCGGCGTCGAGCAGCGTGGGACCGTGCTTGCGGCGGGGGTCCAGCACATAGCGGGCCCCGGTCTCCACGGTGACGGACAGCCCGAGGTCGTCCAGCCGCCGCGCGAGCCGCCGGGTGCGGGCAGCGAGGTCGGGGGCCAGCGGGTCGAGATGCATGTGGTCGAGCGTGAGCCCGACCCCGTCGTAGCCGAGGTCGGCGAGCAGGGCGAGCGCGTCGTCGAGCCGGAGGTCGGCGAGCCCGTTGGTGCCGTAGCCGAAGGAGAGCGTCGGGTGGGGCGGCTGTGGGTTCATGCCCGGCCCGCCTCGCCGGGACTCGCCGACGACGGCTCTGGCGCGTCGGCGGCGACATCCCGCCCCCGCCCCCGCCCCCGCCCTGGCCCTCGCCCTGGCCCGTGTCCTCGGCCTCGCAGACGCAGCCGCTCCGCGAAGCCTGTCAGCATCGCGTACTGCTCCCCGAGGGCGGCCGGGCTCTCCCCCACCGGGTCCTTGAAGTAGAAGCCCAGTTCGGACAGGGGGCCGGAGAGGCCCGCTTCGTGGGCGCGGGACAGCAGGCGGGCCAGGTCGAGCACCAGCGGGGCCGCGAGGGCGGAGTCACAGCCCTGCCAGGTGGTCTGGAGGACCATCCGGGTGCCGAGGAAACCGTCGAAGGCGATGTGGTCCCAGGCGGTCTTCCAGTCGCCGAGGGCGGGGACGTCGTCGATGTGGGTCTCGCCCTCGGGGGTCGCCCCGAGGCTGTCGGTGAGGACGCGCTCCTTGCCGGCGTTCTTGGCAGCGGCGGCGGCCGGGTCGGCGAGGGCGGCGCCGTCGCCACCGCCGAGCAGGTTGGTGCCGGACCACGCCCGGACGGCGAGGGCCCGCTGGGCGAACATCGGGCCGAGGACGGACCGGAGCAGCGTCTGGCCGGTCTTGCCGTCGCGACCCGCGTGGGGAAGTCCCGAGGAGGCGGCGAGGGAGCCCAGGGACGGGTGGTGGAGTCCGGTGGAGGGGGTGAAGTTCACGTAGGGGCAGCCGGCGCGCAGGGCCGCCGCCGCGTAGAGGGAGCTGGGCGGCAGGGCCGTGCCGGTGGGGGCGGGTTCCGTGGAGGCGGGTTCCGTGGAGGCGGGTTCCGTGGAGGCGACGTTCACCACCACGGCGCGGGCGAGCCCCCGGCGTCGTACGAAGTCCTGGATGTCGGCGGCGTGGGAGGCGATCAGTTCGTCGGGGGTCCTGGTGTCGCCCGGGAGGGGGCCGCCGGGCCTGATCTCCCGGTCGGCGGCGGCCAGTTCGGCGCCGACGGCCGCCGGGAGGCCGTGCGGCAGGACGCCGCCGGCCGCGAGGGCCTCGGCCCGTTTGGGCAGGGGGCAGTCGACCGTGTCGTGGCCGCCGAAGACGAGGGAGGTGAGGGGCGCGAGGCCGGTGCCCTCGAAGGCGGCGGTCTCGGTGACCATGCCCGTCGGGGCGTGCAGACCCGCCGTGACGGCCGCGCAGCCCGCGACGACGGTGGTGGCGACGGAACCCCGTGCTCCGATCAGCCAGACGCCGACGCTCGGTGGGGTGACGGACACGGACGCGGACATGGGCAGCCTCCTCGTCGGGCCAGGGGTGGGACGGGCCGGGAACCCTCCGTGGGGGGAGAGGGAAGGGGAAGGGAAGAGGGACGAGACGGCAGGCGGAGGTCCGGCGTCCTCCGCCCGCCGTCGCTCAGTCGCCCGGCGGCGGGTCCGCCCGGTCGGCGGCCCGTGCGGGCAGTTCCTTGATCCGGACGTCACGGAAGGACACCCGATCTGCGGATCCGTGGTTCTGGATGCCGAAATGGCCGTCGCGCAGACTCCGTACCGGATCGGTGTTGGTGAAGTCGTTGATCTTCACACCGTTGAGCCAGACGCGGAGGCGCTCGCCCTCCACGCGGATCTCGTACGTGTTCCACTCCCCCGGCGGGTTCAGGGCCCGGTCGCGCTTCCCGAGGTCGGCGGAGCGGAAGCCGTAGACGGACCCGGTGGTGCGCTCGGGTACGTCGGTGGCGTCGATCTGGACCTCGTAGCCGTTGTTCACGGCGGACCAGGGGTCGTCGGAGGGCGGGAAGCCGACGAAGACACCGGAGTTGTCGTCGCCCGAGGGGCCGGACATCCTCCAGTCGAGCTTCAGGGAGTAGGCCCCGAAGCTCTGGTCGGCGTACCAGAGCATGCCCATCCCGCCGGACGACGTGAGCGTGCCGTCGTCGTCCAGGGTGAAGGAGCCCGGGCCCGCCTGCCGCCATGCCGTGAGCGAGTCGGCGGTTCCGTCGAACAGCGACCGGTAGCCGTTCTCCGGGCGGCAGTCGGCCTGGGCGTCACCGATCGCCCACCGGATGCCACCCAGCAGGTGCTGCCGGAAGGCGGTTTCGGCGAAGGACTCCTTGGTGTGGCCGCCGCCGGTGTAGAAGGCGCGCCCGCCCTGGTAGTCCTGGCACCAGGCGATCGGATGGTCGCCGTTCATGGTGCCGCCGCTGTACGACGACTCGTCGAGCGAGGCGAGGACATGGGCCCGCGCGCGAGGGTTGGAGCGGTAGTTGTACCACTCGTCCGTGCGGTTCCAGGTCGCGCCCAGCCCTGCGGTGGCCGGGTGGGCGTGGTCCTCGACGTCGACCGTCGCGGGCTGGATCGCGGGGTGCGACTGGAAGTACGCGCCCGCGAGGCCGCCGTAGAAGGCCCAGTCGTACTCGGTGTCGGCGGCCGCGTGGACGCCGACATAGGCGCCCCCGCGTTTGATGTACCGCTCGAACGCGCCCTGTTGGGCCGCGTTCAGGACGTCGCCGGTCGTGGAGAGGAAGACCACGGCGTCGTAGCCCCCGAGGTTGCGGGTGGTGAAGGCGCCGGCGTCCTCCGTGGCGTCGACCGCGAAGCCGTGGGCGGCGCCCAGTTCCCGGACGGCCGTGATGCCCTCGGGGATCGAGTCGTGGCGGAAGCCGGCGGTCTTGGAGAACACCAGCACCCGGCGCTCGACCCCGTGACCCCCGCCTCCGGGGGCTCCAGGGCCTCCGTAGCCGGCCGCGTCATCCGACACGGCGGGCCCCGACACACAGCCGATCAGCAGGGCGGCGCCACCTGTCGCGGCCCACAGGCGTCCGCGTCCACGTCCACGTCCACGTCCACGTCCTCGTCCGTTCGTCGGCATGACGCCCCCTCACCGCTTCGTGAAGGTGAAGTCGTCCACGTCGAACAGGCCGCCGGAGCCGCTCCCCTTGAACACCAGGTGGAGCGTGGTGGTGCCGCGCGGGGCGCGGGACAGGTTCGCGGTGACGTCCTGGAAGTTCTCCCAGCCGCCCGTCGCCGGCACGGTCGCGCTGCCGAGGAGGCGACCGGTGGGCGAGCCCGCCCGGACCTCCAGCTTGCCGCCGGCGCCGCCGGAGGAGACCCGTGCGGTGATCTTCGTGGCGTCGGACAGGACGTACGGCTTGAAGGAGATCCAGTCGCCGTTGTCGATGTCCCCGACCGTCCTGCCACCGTGAGCGGTGGGCTTCGACTGGACGGCGATGCCCGAGGAGTCGCCGTAGTGCTCGGCCTGGCGGTGGGTGGGCTGGACGACGTGTCGGTCGTGGGTGGTCAGCGGGGCCTGGCCGCCGCCTCCGCCGTCGGTGTACTCGGCGTCGAACACCCCGAAGATGTTGGCGTTCTCGTCGTGGCCGCCGTCGGCGCTGGTCTGGATGGTGCCGGTGCAGCCGTCGGCGGAGGTCACGGGGTGGCCGTGGCTGTCGTGGCCGAGGATGAAGGTGACCTTGACCTTGGCGCAGTCGATCGGGCGGCCGTCCTCCGGGTCGCTCACCCGCACCTTGAACGGCACGGCGTCACCGAACGCGAACAGCTGCCCGTCCGCCGGGAGTTGCAGCTCGACCTTGGGCGCGGTGTTGCCCACGACGATCTGCACGCTCGCGCTGCCCGTGCGGCCCGTGGTGTCCTGCGCGGTCACGGTCGCCGTGTAGGTGCCGTTCTTCTTGTAGGTGTGCGTCGGGTTCGCGGCCGTGGAGGTGGCGCCGTCGCCGAAGTCCCAGCTGTAGGTGAGGGCGTCGCCGTCCTGGTCGCTGGTGCCGGCGGAGGAGAAGCGGACCTTCAGTCTCGCCTGCCCGGAGGTGCGGTCGGCGGCGGCCTGGGCGACCGGGGAATGGCCGTCGGTGGCGTTCTCGATGCGGTACAGCGCGGAGTTCTCGTCGCCGCCGAACCAGGCGAGCCCGTAGTCGAGGACGTACAGCGCACCGTCCGGTCCGAAGGCCATGTCCATGATCTGGGTGCCGGTCCACGGGACGCTGTTGATCGACTGGACGGTGCCGTCGGCGTCGCTGGAGATCCGCTTGATCCAGCGACGGCCGAACTCACCGGCGAAGAAGTCGCCGTCGTAGACCTCGGGGAACTTCACCGGGGAGTCGAGCGAGGCGTCGTAGTCGTAGACCGGGCCGCCCATCGGGGACTCGGAGCCGTCGCCGAACTCCGGGACGGAGTCGCCGTTGTAGGGGATCCAGGCGGGCTCGGCGGGCGGCAGGTCGGTGAGGCCGGTGTTGTTCGGCGAGGTGTTCTTCGGGGCCGCGCAGTCGAAGGCCGCGCCCGAGGTGCCGGTGGCGAAGTCGTAGTCGACGTAGGCGTCGTTCTTGCCGGTGCAGTACGGCCAGCCGAAGTTGCCGGGCTTGGTCACCCGGGCGAACTCGACCTGCCCGGCCGGGCCGCGCGAGGCGTTCGCGGCACCGGCGTCGGGGCCGTACTCGCCGACGTAGAGGATGCCGGTCTTCTTGTCGACGCTGAAGCGGAAGGGGTTGCGGAAGCCCATCGCGTAGATCTCGGGGCGCGTCCTGTCCGTGCCCGGCGCGAAGAGGTTGCCGTCGGGGACGGTGTACGAGCCGTCGGCGCCGACCTTGATGCGCAGGATCTTGCCGCGCAGGTCGTTGGTGTTGCCTGAGGTGCGCTGGGCGTCGAAGGCCGGGTTGCGGTTGGACCGCTCGTCGATGGGGGTGAAGCCGTCCGACTGGAAGGGGTTGCTGTCGTCGCCCGTCGACAGGTACAGGTTGCCGGCCGCGTCGAAGTCGATGTCACCGCCGACGTGGCAGCAGATGCCGCGCGAGGCGGGGACGTCGAGGATCTTCTTCTCGCTGGCGTTGTCGAGGGTGCCGTCCGCCTTCAGCACGAAGCGGCTCAGCCGGTTGACGCCGTCGAAGGGCGCGAAGTCGGCGGCCGTCCCGGTCTCGGGGGCGTCACCGGCCGGGGTGTTCAGCGGAGGCGCGTAGTACAGGTAGATGAAGCGGTTGTCGGCGAAGCCCGGGTCGACGCCTATGCCCTGGAGGCCCTCCTCGTCGTGGGAGTACACGTCGAGCTTGCCCGCGAGCCTGGTGTTGCCCGCCGCGTCGGTCAGGCGCAGTTCGCCGTCGCGCGAGGTGTGCAGGACCGAGCGGTCGGGGAGGACGGCGAGCGACATGGGCTCGCCGACCTCCGGTTCGCCCTTGGCGAGGGTGACCTGCTGGAAGTCCTCGGCGGCGGCCGGGGCGGCCTTCGGCCCGGCGTCGGCCGCCCCCGCCGCCGGCGCGGTGAGGGAGAGCGAGGCGCCCGCGAGCAGCAGACCGCTCAGCAGGGCGATCGGCCCGCGCAGTCCACGGCGTCTGAAGAGACTGGTGGTGCTGGTGGTGCTGGTGGTGCTGGTGGGGTGTCTGGTGTCGTCGTACGGGTGCACGAAATGCCTCCAGTGAGGGGCTGGTCGTACGGAGGTGTACGGGTGTGTGCGGTACGCCGGGGTGCGCCGTCACCCCGGAAGACAGGGAAGCGTTGCGGCCGGGAGCCGTTGTGGCAGGAGCCGTTGTGGCGGGGAACGGTCAGTCGTTGCCGCCGAACGCCGCGTCGAACGAGGCCGTCGGCGGTTCGAAGTCGAACGCCTTGAGGTGGGCGAGGGCCTCGGGGGCGCCCTGGAGCCGGTCCATGCCGGCGTCCTCCCACTCGACGGAGACGGGGCCCCGGTAGTCGATCGAGCGGAGCATCCGGAAGACGTCCTCCCACGGGACGTCGCCGTGGCCGGCCGACACGAAGTCCCAGCCGCGCCGCGGGTCGCCCCAGGGCAGGTGCGAGCCGAGGCGGCCGTTGCGTCCGTCGAGGCGCTTGCGGGCCTCCTTGCAGTCGACGTGGTAGATCCGCTCGCGGAAGTCCCACAGGAAGCCGACCGGGTCGAGGTCCTGCCACACGAAGTGCGAGGGGTCGAAGTTCAGTCCGAAGGCCGGCCGGTGGTCGACCGCCTCCAGGGCGCGCCGGGTCGTCCAGTAGTCGTACGCGATCTCGCTCGGGTGGACCTCGTGCGCGAACCGCACGCCCTGGGCGTCGAAGACGTCGAGGACCGGGTTCCAGCGTGTCGCGAAGTCGTCGTAGCCGCGCTCGATCATCGACTCGGGGGCGGGCGGGAACATGGCGACCAGATGCCAGATGGCGGAACCGGTGAAGCCGACGACGGTGTCCACGCCGAAGGCGGCGGCGGCCCGCGCGGTGTCGGCCATCTCGGCGGCGGCCCGCCGCCGTACGCCCTCGGGCTCGCCGTCGCCCCAGATGCGTGCGGGCAGGATGGCGCGGTGGCGTTCGTCGATGATGGCGTCGCACACCGCCTGTCCCACCAGGTGGTTGGAGACGGCCCAGCACTTCAGGCCGTACTTCTCCAGGAGCTGGTGGCGGGAGGCGAGGTACGACGGGTCGGCGAGGGCCTTGTCGACCTCGAAGTGGTCGCCCCAGCAGGCGAGTTCGAGTCCGTCGTAGCCGAAGTCGCGGGCGAGGCGGCAGACCTCTTCGAGGGGGAGGTCGGCCCACTGGCCGGTGAAGAGCGTGAAGTCGCGCGGCATGTCGGGTCTCCTCAGACCGCTGTGGGGGTGTGTGACGGCGAGTGGGACGGGAAGTGGGTCGGGGTGTAGACGGAGTTCTTCTCGGCGCTCTCCTCGACCGCCGCGAGTACCCGCTGCACCTGGAGCCCGTCGGCGAACGACGGCTCGGGGCGCCGGCCCGCCGCGACGGCGTGCACCAGGTCGCGGGCCTGGTGGACGAAGGTGTGCTCGTACCCGAGGCCGTGCCCCGGCGGCCACCAGGCGTCGAGGTAGGGGTGGTCGGGCTCGGTGACGAGGATGCGGCGGAAACCGGCGTGGGCGGCGGGCTCGGTGTGGTCGTGGTAGGCGAGTTCGTTGAGCCGTTCCAGGTCGAAGGCCAACGAGCCGCGCTCGCCGTTGAGTTCGATGCGCAGGGCGTTCTTGCGGCCGGTGGCGAAGCGGGTGGCCTCGAAGGAGGCGACGGCTCCGGAGGCGAAGCGGCCGGTGAACAGGGCCGTGTCGTCGACGGTGACCGCGCCCCGGTCGGCGGTGCCCCCGGAGGACGCCAGACCGCTGGACACCCCGGCCGGCAGGGGCCGTTCGCGGACGAAGGTCTCCATCAGCGCGGACACCCCGACCACCGGCTCCCCCGCCAGGTACTGCGCGAGGTCGACGATGTGGGCGCCGAGGTCGCCGAGGGCCCCGGAGCCGGCGGACTCCTTGCGCAGCCGCCAGGTCAGCGGGAACTCCGGGTCCACGAGCCAGTCCTGGAGGTACGTCACCCGTACGTGCCGCAGGGCGCCCAGCCGGCCGTCGGCGACCATGCGGCGGGCGAGCGCGGTGGCGGGCACCCGGCGGTAGTTGAAGCCGACCATGGCCAACTGTCCGCGCGTGTGGGCCTCTTCGGCCGCCGCGGCCATCTCCTCGGCCTCCGCGACGGTGTTCGCGAGGGGTTTCTCGCAGAGCACGTGCTTGCCGGCGGCCAGCGCGGCGAGGGCGATCTCGGCATGGCTGTCGCCGGGGGTGCAGATGTCCACGAGGTCGATGTCGTCGCGGGCGATCAGCTGCCGCCAGTCGGTCTCCGTCTCCGCCCACCCGTGCCGGTCCGCCATGGCCCGCACCGCGTCGGCGTCCCGCCCGCAGACGGCGGCGAGCACGGGGGTGAGCGGCAGGTCGAAGACCCGTCCCGCCGTGCGCCACCCCTGCGAGTGCGCGGCCCCCATGAAGGCGTAGCCCACCATCCCGACCCGCAGCCGCGGCTTGTCCGCCCCACCGGCGAGCCCGGCGGGCCACACCCCGGCGCGCGGACCGTCGCCGGCCGTCACGGCGGTGGTCGGGGCCGCGGCACCGGGAGGGGCGCCGGCCCCCGCGTCGGGCCCCGGCGCTCCTGACTCCTCCGCCCCGGCCTGGTCGGGCTGCTGCGGCTGTCCCATGCGTGTGTCCTCCTCGTGGTGGCGCGGTGGGGGGTGGGGCCCGACTCGGCGGCCCGGGGCCGCGTCCCTCGTCGACCCGGCCCGGGTCCGGCGGGCGGGACCCGTCACTTGAAGCCGGTGGCCATGTACTGGTCGACGTTGTCCTTGTCGACGACGGCCGAGTACAGCGTCAGCGAGGACGGGATCTCGAACTCGGCGAGGCCGCTCACCCCCTTGCCCTGGCCGAGGGCGCGGGCGAGGTCGATCGCGGAGGCGGCCATGGTCGGCGGGTAGAGGACGGTCGCCTTGAGCACCCCGTCGTCCTTCTTGATCGCCTGGAACGCGGAGAGCGCGCCCGCGCCGCCGACCATCAGGAAGTCGTCGCGCCCGGCCTGCTCGATGGCGCGCAGCGCGCCGACGCCCTGGTCGTCGTCGTGGTTCCACAGCGCGTCGAAGTCCGACTGCGCCTGGAGGAGTTGGGCCATCTTGGCCTGCCCGGACTCGACGGTGAACTCGGCGGCCTGCCGGGCGACCTTCTTGATGTTCGGGTAGTTCTTCAGGGCGTCGTCGAAGCCCTTGGTGCGCTGCTTGGTCAGCTCCAGGTTGTCGAGCCCGGCCAGCTCGATGACCCGGGCCTCACTCTTGTCCTTGAGCTTCTCGCCGATGTAGTGGCCGGCGTTGAGGCCCATGCCGTAGTTGTCGCCGCCGATCCAGCAGCGGTACGCCTGCGGGGAGTTGAAGATCCGGTCGAGGTTGACGACGGGGATGCCGGCCCGCATCGCCTTGAGGCCGACCTGGGTGAGGGCCTTGCCGTCGGCGGGCAGCACGACCAGGACGTCGACCTTCTTGTTGATGAGGGTCTCGATCTGCCCGATCTGCTGGGCGGTGTCGTTCGAGCCCTCGGTGATCTCCAGGGTGACGTCCTCGTACCGCTCGGCACGGCTCTTGGCGTTCTGGTTGATCGCGTTGAGCCAGCCGTGGTCGGCCTGCGGTCCGGCGAAGCCGATGGTGACCGCCTTGCCGGGCTTGTCGTCGGCGGCCGGCTGGTCGTCGGCGGCCGGGGCGTCCTTGGTCTCGTTGCTGGTGCAACCCACGAGGAGGGCGCCGGCCGAGACGGCGGCGGTTCCGAAGAGCAGTCTTCTGCGGCTGGTGATCTCTGGCATGGCGGTGGACCTTTCCCGTGTCGGCTCTTCGGTGTCTCAGGTCGTGCTTGCCGTACGTCGTTGGACCAGGACCGCGGCGACGATGATCGCGCCCTTGGCGATCTGCTGGACGTCGCTCTGCAGGTTGTTGAGGGCGAAGATGTCGGTGATCGTGGTGAAGATCAGGACGCCGAGGACGGAACCGGTGATGGTGCCCCGGCCGCCGCTGAGCAGGGTGCCGCCGATGATCGCGGCGGCGATGGCGTCGAGTTCGTAGAGGTTGCCGTTGGTGTTCTGGCCCGAGCCGGACAGCACGATCAGCAGGAAGGCGGCGATGCCGCAGCACAGCCCGGAGAGCAGGTACAGATAGAGCCGCTGGCGGCGGACGTCGATGCCCGCGAGCCGGGCCGCCTCCGCGTTGCCGCCGACGGCGACCGTGCGCCGGCCGAAGGTCGTGCGATTGAGCACGAGCCAGCCGATGATCGTCACGAGTGCGAAGACCAGGACGAGCGGCGGGATGCCGAGGACATAGGCGTCGCGTTCGCCGAGGTCGAGGATGGCGTCGACGGTGACGACCTGGGTGCTGCCGTCGGTGATCTGTAGGGCGAGCCCGCGGGCCGAGGCGAGCATGGCGAGGGTGGCGATGAAGGGGACCATTCCGCCGTACGCGACGAGCAGTCCGTTCACCAGGCCGCAGCCGACGCCGACGATCACCGCCGTGAAGAGGATGCCGGCGAAGCCGTACTCCTGCGTGGCGACGGTCGTGGCCCAGACCGAGGCCAGGGCGACGATCGCGCCGACGGACAGGTCGATGCCGCCGGAGGTGATGACGAAGGTCATGCCGACGGTGACGACACCGATCACCGAGGCCTGGGTGAGCACGAGTTGGAGGTTGCGGGTGTCGAGGAACTCGTCCGGCTTGGTGACACCGCCGATGAGGATCAGCGCGGCGAGGACACCGAGGAGGGAGAGCGTGCGGACGTCGGCCCGGAACAGCGTGGTCCGCCAGGCCGGGGGCCCGCTCGCCGCGGGGGCCTTGTCGATGCTGTCCCTGGGCGGGGACACGGGCTGCGTCATGACGCCGGGCTCCCTTCTGTGGCCACGGGGCTTCCTTCCATGACGAGGTCGAGGACTCGGTGTTCGTCGAGTTCGCGGGCGGGCGCCGTGTGCACGACCCGGCCTTCGCGCAGGACGAGCACCCGGTCGGCGAGGCCGAGGACTTCGGGCACCTCGCTGGAGACCAGCAGGACGGCGAGCCCTTCGTCGGCGAGCCGGCGGATCACCGCGTACAGCTCGGCCCGGGCTCCGACGTCGACGCCCCGGGTGGGTTCGTCGAGCAGCAGGACCCGACAGCCGCGCAGCAGCCAGCGGGCGAGGACCGCCTTCTGCTGGTTGCCCCCGGAGAGGGTGCGGACGGGCACGGCAGGGTTGTCGGGGCGCAGGGACAGCTCGCGGGTGGTGGCCCGTGCGGCACGGTGTTCGGCGCCCCGGTCGATCCAGCCGGCGCGCGCGAAGCGGGACATCGACGACACGGAGACGTTCCTGGTGACGGACTCCAGCATCAGCAGCGCCTGTGCCTTGCGCTCCTCGGGGGCGAGCCCGAGCCCGGCCCGTACGGCGGCCCGCACACTGCCGAGTCTCAACTGCCTTCCGTCGACGCTGACTTGGCCTGCCGTGGGCCTCCGGGCGCCGTAGATCGTCTCCAGGATCTCCGAGCGTCCCGAGCCGACGAGTCCGGCAAGTCCCACGATCTCACCGGGCCGCACCTGGAGGTCGAACGGCTCGAACTCCCCGGCGCGCGCCAGTCCCCGCACCTCCAGGACGGGCGCGGCCTCGGCCGGGGGCGCGGGCGGCCGGTCGGGGAAGACGTACTCGACGTTGCGCCCGGTCATCAGGGCCACGACCTCGCGCGTCGGGGTGGACTTCGCGGGCAGCCCGCCCGCCACGGCCCGCCCGTCCTTCAGTACGGTCACCCGGTCGCCGATCCGGCGGATCTCCTCCAGGCGGTGCGAGATGTAGACGACGGCCACTCCGTCGGCGGTCAGGTCGCCGACGATCCGGAAGAGGTTGTCGACCTCGTCCGGGTCTAGCGCGGCCGACGGCTCGTCCATCACGATCAGCCGTACGTCGTGGGAGAGCGCCCGGGCCATGGAGACGATCTGCTGCTGGGCGGCGGACAGGTCGCCGACGAGCCGCGCCGGATCGACCTCGGGGTGCCCAAGTCGCTTGAGAAGAGCGGCAGTCGAAGCACGCGCCGTCTTCCCCCGCACGACGAAGCCGGCGGCGGTGGGCTCGTGTCCGAGGTGGACGTTCTCGGCCACCGACAGGCCCTCGACCAGGTCGAGTTCCTGGTAGATGGTGGCGATGCCGAGGCGCATGGCGGCGATCGGGGACTTCAGGGTGACGGGTTCGCCCCGCCAGGTGATGGTGCCGCCGTCGGGCTGGTGGGCGCCGGCCAGGACCTTGATCAGGGTGGACTTCCCGGCGCCGTTCTGGCCGAGCAGACAGTGGACCTCGCCGGCCTGGACGTCGAGGTCGACGCCGTCCAGGGCCCGGACTCCGGGGAACGACTTGGTGATGCGGGACATGGTGAGCAGCGGTGGTTCTGGTGCCATGAGTTCCCCTTGGCGGGCGTGCGGGCCGGTTGCAGGGCGAATCCGCCTGCCGGGCAGGCGTTTCGGGCAGGGCGAGGCAGAGCGCTGTGCTGGTGGGGCCGGGCGGAGGAGTGCCTAGGCGGTTGCGAACGTGAGAGGGCTCACGCGGGTGAGAACAGGTGGTCGCTGATGAGGCGGGCTGCGCCGATGACTCCGGCGGTGGGCCCCAACTCCCCCAGCACGATGGGCAGATTGCCGGTCGCGAGGGGCAGTGACTGACGGTAGACCTGGGTGCGGATGGCGGCGAGCAGGGTGTGTCCGAGGCCGGTCACCCCACCGCCGATCACCACCAGACCGGGGTTGAAGAAGCTGACGAGTCCGGCGATGACCTGGCCGGTGCGGTTGCCGCCCTCGCGTATCAGGTCGAGCGCGGTGGCGTCGCCGGCGGCGGCCGCGGCGGCCACGTCGACGGCGGTCAGGGTGCCGTTGATCTCCAGACGCGAGGCGAGTTCCGCCGAAAGTCCCTGCTGGGCGGCTTCCCTGGCGTCGCGGGCGAGCGCGGCGCCGCTGAAGTGGGCCTCCAGACAGCCCCGGTTGCCGCAGGCGCAGGGGCGGCCGTCCGGTACGGCGAGGATGTGCCCGATGTCGCCGGCGCTGCCCGTCGTACCGCGGTGGACCTCACCGCCGACGACGATGCCGCAGCCGATGCCGGTGCCGATCTTGACGCAGAGGAAGTCGCCCACGGAACGGGCCACGCCCGCGTGCTGCTCCCCCATCGCCATCAGGTTCACGTCGTTGTCGACCATGACGGGGCAGCCGAGTTCCTGGCTGAGCGCCTCGCGGACGGGGAACCCGTCCCAGCCCGGCATGATCGGCGGGGCGACCGGGACACCCTCCGGGAAGCGGACCGGTCCGGGGACGCCGATGCCGGCGCCGTCGAACCCTTCCGCGAGCCCGGAGGCCCTCAGCTTGGCCGCCATGGACAGCACCTGTTCGAAGACGGCGACCGGGCCGTCCCGTACGTCCATCGGCTGGTTGATGTGTCCGAGGATCTCCAACTCGGCGTTGGTGACGGCCACGTCGATGGAGGTGGCGCCGATGTCGACGCCGAGGAAGCGCAGTTGGGGAGCGAGCCGGATGTTGTGCGACCGGCGGCCACCGCGCGAGGCGGCGAGCCCGTCGGCCACGACCAGTCCCGTCTCCAGGAGCCGGTCCACCTCCACGGCCAGCTTCGACCGCGAGAGATCCACCCGATCGCCGAGCTGGGCCCGTGAGTTGGGCCCTCCGTCCCGCAACAGTCGCAGCAGCCGTGCCTGGTGCGCGTTCGCGGGTCGAGCCGTCATACGTCTCACAAGCCCCTCCCCGCCTCATCGGCACTGCCGTGCTTGGCTTTCGAGGGGAACGTAGCAGCGGCTGCCGGGCCTGGGAAGAAGTTGCGCAGCAATTGGCCCTCACTTTCTCCACTGAGTGGACAAAGAAGGGCCGCCGCAAGGGTGAACGCAGAGGGACGACCGTAGGTCCGTCGTGGCTGGTCGCGCAGTTCCCCGCGCCCCTGACGGGGCGCGGCCTCCACCACCGACCCCCGCTACTTCTCCCGCTCGTGGTACGTCTTCCGCGTGTGTTCCGTGTGGGCGCGCATGATCTCCGTCGCGCGGGACTCGTCGCGGGCGGAGATGGCGGCGATCAGGTCCCGGTGTTCGATCCAGGACTGGTGGCCGCGCCGGCGGGCGACGGGGGTGTAGTACCAGCGGACGCGGCGGTCGACCTGCGCGGCGAGTTCGGCGAGGACCGTGTTGCCGGCCAGTTCCATGACCTTGGCGTGGAAGCGGGCGTTGAGGGCGACGGCCGCGTCGACGTCGTCGGCATCGACGGCCCGCTCCCCCTCCGCGCAGAGCTCCTCCAGGGCCGTGATCCCCGCCGTGCCGGCGTTCGCCGCGGCGAGGCGGGCGGCCTCGGCCTCCAACAGCGTGCGGACGGTGAGGAGTTGGTCGGCCTCCGCCTCCGTCGGCTCGTGCACGAACGCGCCCTGGGCGGGCCGGAGATCCACCCACCCCTCGGTGTTGAGCCGCTGGAGGGCCTCGCGGACGGGCTGCCGGGACACCCCGAGGTGCCCGGCGAGTTCGCTCTCGACGAGGTGCTGACCGGGGCGCAGCGCGCGCGTGGTGATGAGTTCGAGCAGGGCCTCGTAGACACGGTCACGGAGTGGACCGGGGCGTTCGAGCTTGGGCACGGCCCCTTGCGGTAGTCCTGCCGACAACATCGCGATCCCCCTCCAGAGCGCCACCGGGCACTGCACACGGAAAGTCGGCCGGAGGCACGGTCCCAGGCCAGTATGGATTGTCTTTCGTCTACAGTCTACGGCCCACAATTTCCAGCCCGATGGAGGGTCGGACTCGTCACACCGCCGTCACCGTGCCGTGCACGCCCTGCTCAGGGGCAGCGGACCACCTGTCCGGCGTACGACAGGTTGCCGCCGAAGCCGAACAGCAGGACGGGGTCGCCGGAGGTGATCTCGCCGCGCTCGACGAGCTTGGAGAAGGCGAGGGGGATGCTGGCGGCCGAGGTGTTGCCGGAGTCGACGACATCCCGGGCGACGACGGCGTTCACCGCGCCGATCTTCTCGGCGAGGGGCTCGATGATGCGCAGGTTGGCCTGGTGCAGGACGACCGCGGCGAGGTCGGTGGGCGCGAGCCCGGCCTTCTCGCAGGCGGCACGGGCGTGGGCCGGCAGCTTGGTGGTGGCCCAGCGGTAGACGCTCTGCCCCTCCTGCGCGAAGCGCGCGGGCGTGCCCTCGATCCGTACGGCGTTGCCCATCTCGGGCACCGATCCCCACAACACCGGCCCGATGCCGGGCTCCTCGGCCGCCTCGACGACGGCCGCGCCCGCCCCGTCGCCGACGAGGACACAGGTCGTACGGTCGGTCCAGTCGGCGACCTCGGACATCTTGTCGGCGCCGATGACGAGCGCGCGGGTGGCGGCGCCGGCCCGCACGGCGTGGTCGGCGGTGGCGAGGGCGTGGGTGAACCCGGCGCAGACGACGTTGACGTCCATGGCGGCCGGGTTCGGGATGGAGAGCCGGTGCGCGACCCGGGCCGCCATGTTCGGGGAGCGGTCGACGGCGGTGGAGGTGGCGACCACGACGAGGTCGATGGCCTCCGGACCGAGTCCTGCGGCGGCGAGCGCCTTGGCGGCGGCGTGGCCGGCCAGCTCGTCCACCGGCTCGTCGGGTCCCGCGATGTGCCGGGTGCGGATGCCCACTCGGCTCGTGATCCACTCGTCACTGGTGTCGACCAGGCCCGCCAGGTCCTCGTTGGTGAGGACCTTGGCGGGCTGGTAGTGGCCGACGGCGGCGATCCGCGAGCCGTTCATGGGTGGTTCCCCTCGTTGCCTGTGGTCAGCGGGATTCACCAGTCTGATCAGTGACCCACGGGTACGAGGGCGGGTGAGGCGACAGTAAAGCGCGGCCCGAGTTGTGGGCTTCTGTCAGAGCCCCGACGAGTTCCGACATGAACAGCGTGCCCGGGTCGATGTGCCCTCAGCAAAGATCGAGGCGGTCGAAGTCGTACGTCTCATGGTTCGGGACCTCGTGCCGCGTGTTGTCCGCCGGGATGTAGGTCTGGTGGCCGGGCCCCCAGAAATGGACTGGGGCTCCGCCGGTCTGGTGGTTGACGACAGCGAGCGCGTCGATGAAGTGCGAGAGCGACCGCGTCTCGCACTTGTACCCCGTCCAGAGCGGGGTCGCCGGGTTCGCGGAGCACGACCGAGTCGAGCATCCGGATCAGCCGTGGATGGCGGGTCCGGCGCCCGAACTCGGTCTCGCGCCGGGCGGTCTCCAGGAGAGCGCGGGCCTGACGTGGGGCGGGTCCGGCGGTGGGCAGGAACTTGAGCGCGACGGCTTCCTCATGCCCGCCCCCGGACCGGGCTCGCGGTTCCTCGCCCCTCGGGATCGCGGGCCGGCCCTCGTAGACGGTTCCCAGCCTCCGCTCCGCGACCTAACAGTCGCCCACCAGGTACCCGGCCGGTAACGCGTCCTCGCCGTCCCGTCCCCGTCCGCGCCTGTCCCTGTCGTCCCTCTCCAGTGGTCCACGCAGGTGGGCTTCCCTGTGCCTCGGACGCCGCGGTACGCGTTCCGTTCGATCTACGCCCCGGTTGTGTCCGACAGGCGTACGGGGCCGTCCTTCCGCTCCCCTGGCGGAAGGACGGCCCCGGCTCGTTTCCGGTGGCCTGCCGGTCAGTACAGCTTGTTGACGGCCGTGACCGTGGTCTTCTTGAAGGCGGCCACGGGCGCGTCCGTGAAGTCACCCATCTGCGCCCACCTGACGACGGTCACCGTCCGGCCGTCCCGCCCCACCGACATCAGGGCCACGTCGTTGGCACCCCCCGACGTCTCGGTGTTCAGACCACGGACATGGGCCCCCTCTTCGACCTGAAGCGTGCCGTAGTCCCGGCCCTCCGCATCGACATCGGGCGACGCCGCCTCGACACGGTCGGCACACGTGCGGATCAGGTCGTCGTAGTGCTTCGCCAGAGCCTTGGCCAGCGCGGCCGTGTCCGCCACCACGGTCAACTGCACCGCGTTGGTGTCCACATCGGTCCGGAACTCACGGTGCCGGTACTCGTAGGACGGCACGCCCTCCGTGCTCACACAGAGGCCGAGCGCCTCCGGGAATCCTTCGGTGACCGGCCCGGCGGTCCAGGACGAAGTCGGATGCGGCGGCAACTGAGACGCCGACAGGAACGCGGGCGCGGCCACCTTCGGCGCGGCACCCGCCGCCGGCGCCACAAGGACCGAACCCGCCGCGACAGCGGCGACGGCGAAAGCGGTGAAAGCGCTCGTACGAATGCGCAAGGACATGGGTGTTCCCCCGTGAACGAGTGAGTGTCGGACGTGGGTGCCGCGGCGAGGCCGGCTGGTCGGCCCGGACCCGCTCGGTGCGGCACCAGAAGCATCAGCGCTCACAACGGCCGCGCGCAACAGCCGACGCCCCGACGAGCACCATGGAACCATCCCAGCCCATCTGACCTGCACCGATATGCGGTGCCTGGGATACCGTCGCGGGCCGCGTGGGCCGCGTGGGCCGCGTGGGGCGCGTGGGGCGCTGCGAACGGCTCCGCCGCGAAAGTCCGTTGAGATGTCGCCGTGTGTCGGGAAGGGTCGGGGCCATGGAGTACTTCTGCTACCACCGCGACCGGCCCGGCTCCCTCCCGTTGCGCGAGGAACTGCTGGAGGAGCACTGGTCCTACATGGACGGGTACGCCAAGGAGCTGATCGCCCGCGGCCCGACGTTCGCCGCCGACGGCGAGACCCCGACCGGCAGCGTGCACATCGTCGACCTGCCCGATCCCGCCGCCGCCCGCGCGTTCGTCTTCGACGAGCCCAACTACCGGGCCGGCGCATACCGGGACGTGCTGCTGCGCCGGTGGCGCAACCTGCTCGGGCGGACCATGTGGGAGTTCCCCGGCGGGGCGAGCGGCGGTGCCCGGTACCTGGTGCTCGGGCTGGGATCGGGACCGGCCGCCGATGTCGAGGTGCCGGCCGACCGGGACGATCTGATCGCGTACGGACCGCTGCTGTCCGACGACGGCGCGACCTGGCTGGGGACGGCGGTGCTGCTCAGGGCCCCGGACCCGGACGCGGCGCGGGCCGTGCTGACCGCCGGCCGCTACGCCGACATCGAGGTCCACGACTGGGAGTTCGGCGGCCGCCGCTGACGGTCCGGGCCGTGCTCCGGGGGGCGCGGGCGGTGCCGCGCCCCGGGCGGTCAGCGGCGTCCCGGGGTGTTCCTGGCAGGCACGGGGCGGGTGCCGGGCCGGGGCCCGGTGTAGCGCGGGGGGCGGCCCGGCGCCGCGTAGGCGAGGTGCACGAGCCGGGAGTGTTCCTGCCGCATGTGCATGAGGGACTCCAGGATGTAGCCGACGAGCAGGACGAGCACCGCGATGGTCATGATCGCGGCGGCGAGGATCGCCGTGGGGATGCGCGGCACGGTGCCCGAGCGGATGAACTCGGCGACGACGGGGATGCCGAGGACGACCGAGACGAGGGCCAGGAGTCCCGCGACCACGGCGTGGACCAGCGAGGGCCGCTCGCGCCGGGCGAGGTCGAGGATGACCCGCAGGATGCGCCAGCCGTCCCGGAAGGTGTGCAGTTTGCTCTCGCTCCCGGCGGGCCTGACCCGGTAGTCCACCTCCACCTCGGCCGTGGGGAGCCGCAGGTGCAGCGCGTGGACGGTCATCTCGGTCTCGGTCTCGAACTGGCGGGCGAGTGCCGGGAAGGACTTGACGAAGCGGCGGGAGAAGACGCGGTAGCCGCTCAGCATGTCGGTCACGTCGTTGCCGAACAGGAACCGCACCGCGCCCGTGAGCAGCCGGTTGCCGGTCGCGTGGCCCGCCCGATAGGCGGCGCTGACCGTCTCGCGGCGGGCGCCGACCACCTGGTCGTACGGCCCCTCGAAGAGCAGGTTGACCAGGTCGCGCGCCCGGGAGGCGTCATAGGTGTCGTCGCCGTCGATGAGGAGCAGGGCGTCGGCGTCGACATCGGCGAAGGCACGCCGGATGACGTTGCCCTTTCCCTTGCGCGGTTCCTCGCGGACGATCGCGCCCGCCGCACGGGCGACCTCGACCGTCCGGTCGGTGGAGGCGTTGTCGTACACGTAGATGTCCGCCTCGGGGAGCGCCACCCTGAGGTCGCGCACCACCTTGCCCACGGCGGCCTCCTCGTTGTGACACGGCACGACACACGCGATCGTCGGTTGCACGGCCGCTCCTTACCTGACCCGGCGTCGGATGACGATACGAAATAATGCGTTATGGGCGCGTTCGGGCGGTCGGGGCGCGCCGGGTCGTTACTCTCGCCGTGTGCTGGTCCTCGTATCCATGGCGCTGCGTGCGCGGGACGCCGTCCGGGGCGCCTGGCGCGAGGCCGCCAAGTTCGGGGTCGTCGGGGCGCTGGCCTTCGTGGTGGACAACGGCGGCTACAACCTGCTGGTGTTCGGGCTTCCCGGCGGCACGGAGGTCGGGGTGATGGCGCCGGCCCCCGTGTGGGCCTCCGTCGTCGCGACGAGCGCGGCGGCGCTCTTCAGCTGGGCGGGGAACCGCTACTGGACCTACCGCCGGCGGCACCGCGACAGCATGACCCAGGAACTGGCGCTGTTCCTGTTCGTGAACGCGGTCGGTGTCGCCATCACCGCGGGCACGGTCTACGCCTCGCGGCAGCTGCTCGGGCTGGAGTCGATCGGCAGCGACAACGCCGCCCGCGTGCTCGGCTGGGTCCTCGCCACCCTGTTCCGCTTCGTCACCTACCGGCGCTACGTCTTCGTCGCGCCCTGATCCGTCCGGTCCGGTCGCCGCTGTTAGCATCCGCCGCATGGGACAAAACACACCGGTACAGGGCAAAAGTCACTGGAACTGGTGGCTGACCGCTGTCGCCGCGGCGTGCTGCCTGACCACGACCGTCGTCTTCATCCCCGGGTACATGAGTCCCGACAGCCTCGACCAGCTCCGGCAGGCCATGGGCAGGACGCCCCTGACCGACTGGCATCCGCCCGTGCTGAGCCTGGTGTGGCGCGCGCTCATCGCCGTCACCGGCACTCCCGCGGCCATGGCGGTCCTGCAGTCCGTCGTGCTGTGGGGCGCGCTGTGGGTGCTCGCCCGGTGCGTCTGGGAGCTGACGGGCAGCCGGGCCGGTTCGCTCGCCGTCCTCGGCCTCGGGCTGACGCCGCCGGTGCTGACGTTCGTCGGCGTGGTGTGGAAGGACGTCCACACGGCCTGCGCGCTGCTGGCGGCCTGCGCGGTGGCGTTCGTCGGACTGTTGCTGCGGGACCGCGGCCTCTCCACCGGGACGCGCTGGGGTCTGCTCTGGCTGGGCGTGCTCTTCCTCTCCTACGCCGTGCTCGTGCGCAAGAACGCCTTCCTGGCCGCGATCCCGATGTTCGTCCTGCTCGTCCTCGCGCTGTGGCGCTCCCCCGGGCGCCGCACCTGGGCCGCGTGCACGGCGGCGCTGGTGGCGGCGGTCGTCGTGCCCGCCGCCGCGATCTCGTTGTTCGCCCGGCCGGTGCAGACGGACCAGGGCGCGCAGATCATGCTCGACGACCTCCTGCACGTCCTGACCGTGGAGGAACTGCGCTCGGCCGACATCCGGCCGGACCTGCGGGACCGCCTGGTGGCCGCCGCCGTGGAGTGCGGTCGTGTGGGCGCCCTGTCGGACACCTACTGGGCCTGTTATCAGCGCCCGGCGGACGGACTGGTCGGGGACGCGGACGAGCTGACGTCCCTGTGGCTGCGCGAGATGCGCGAGCACCCCTCCGGCTATCTCCAGTACCGGCTGCGGGTGTTCACCTCGCTGTTGTTCGAGACCGGCTACCCGTACCAGCCGGGTGTCTTCGCCAACGACCTCGGGATCGAGGTGGCGCGTCCCCGGCTGGAGGCCACCCTCGCCTCGTACGTCAACGGTGCGGCCACCGATCTGAAGCCGCTCTTCCGGGGCTGGTTCTGGCTCGCCGTCGCCCTCGTGCTCGCCGTCCGTCCGGGGAAGGGGAGGTTCTCCCTGCCGATCCGGGCGCTGGGCATCAGCTCGGTGGCGTACCTGCTCGGCTATCTGCCCATCGTGCCGGCGACGAACTACCGCTACGTCTACTGGCCGGCGCTGGCCTGCGCGCTCGGCCTGGTCCTGCTCTGGCTGGACCGCGCCGGGCCGCGCCGGAGCACGGTCGGCTCCGGCGTCGGGCACGACAGCGCCGCCGTCGCCGTGCCGAGCGCCGTGCCGAGCGCCGTGACGGCACATCAGCCGACGGCCCCCGACGACCGGTCCCCGGCGTGAGCGTGCCGATGCCGGGAGTTCCGGCATCGGCACAGCACGGCCGGAGCGCTCAGCCGGTGAACAACTGCGTGGCCTTCCGTACGAGTTCGTACAGGCCGTAGGCGAGCGGTACGCCCACCCAGATCCACGCGAGGACGATCAGGGGACGCCGGTCAGGCGGATTCGGACTGCTGTCGCTGGACGACATCGGCGGCCTCCCTCGGGGCGGGGATGTGGAAGCGGGGGTGGACGGGCCGGACCAGCTCGTTGGCGACGAAGCCGATCACGAGCAGTCCGATCATGATGAAGAAGGACGTGCCGTAGAGGTCGGAGCCGGACTTGCCCGCCTCCTCCTGCCGGTCGGCGATCCAGTTGACGATCAGCGGTCCGAGGACGCCGGCGGTGGACCAGGCGGTGAGCAGCCGGCCGTGGATGGCGCCGACCTGGTAGGTGCCGAAGAGGTCCTTCAGATAGGCGGGGACGGTGGCGAAGCCGCCGCCGTAGAAGGACAGGATCACCAGGGCGCAGACGACGAACAGCGGCTTGGACGCGTCGCCGAACTGCGCGATCAGCAGATACATCAGCGCGCCGACGCCGAGGTAGACGCGGTAGATGTTCTTGCGTCCGATGAGGTCGGACGTCGAGGACCAGACGATACGGCCGGTCATGTTCGCTGCGGAGAGCAGCGCGACGAAACCGGCGGCCGCGGTGACGGTGACCGGGGTGGAGGAGTCGGCGAAGAAGTCCGTGATCATCGGAGCGGCCTTCTCCAGGATGCCGATGCCCGCGGACACGTTCATGCAGAGGATGACCCACAGGCACCAGAACTGCGGGGTGCGGATCGCGTTGCGGGCCGAGACCTGGGGGCCCGCGAGGACGCTCGGTCCGCTGTCCACCGGCCGCTCCGTGCGCGGCACCCGGACCAGCAGCACGCCGAGCAGCATGAACACGGCGTAGGACAGGCCGTGCACCAGGAAGGCGAGGGCGATGCCGGAGGAGTCGGCGCCGAAGGACTCCAGCATCTGGGCGGACCAGGGCGAGGCGATCAGCGCGCCGCCGCCGAAGCCCATGATCGCGATGCCGGTGGCCATGCCGGGCCGGTCCGGGAACCACTTGATCAGGGTCGAGACGGGTGAGATGTAGCCGATGCCGAGGCCGATGCCGCCGACGAAGCCGTAGCCGAAGACGATCAGCCAGTACTGCTCGGTGGCCGCGCCGAGGGAGGCGAGCAGGAAGCCGGAGGAGAAGCAGATCAGTGCGACGGTCATCGCCCAGCGCGGCCCGTTGCGCTCGACGAGGGTGCCGCCGAACGCGGCGGACAGGCCCAGCATGACGATGCCCAGCTGGAACGGCAGGGCGCTCTGGGTGCCGCTGAGGCCGAGGGCGGATTCGAGCGGCGGCTTGAACACGCTCCAGGCGTAGGCCTGTCCGATGGAGAGATGTACGGAGAGTGCGGCCGGGGGGACGAGCCAGCGGCTCCAGCCCGGAGGTGCGACGGGGGGACTCATGATCCCGGACGGTAGGGAGTGGCAGGGGAAGTTGAGAAGGCGGCGCGTCGACCGTGTGCGATGAACGGTATCCACCGCGCGCCGAACGGTCGTTCCCCCGGCCGCCCCCGCCTTCGCGTACCGGCCACCTTCATGTCCGAGTAATGCCTTGCCCGGTCGTTGCGCGAAGTCTTGTCGGCCCAACTTCCATACTGTAGACAATATTTCGTCGACAGAGTTCGAACAGAGTGCCATCTCCGCGGTATCCCTCGACCGAACGGAGCTCCCTCACCATGAAAGTCGCAGTTCTCGGCGCCGGTGCGATCGGTGCCTATGTCGGCGCCGCGCTCCACCGCGCCGGCGCGGACACGTATCTCGTCGCCCGTGGACCGCATCTCGCGGCCATGAGGCGGGACGGGGTGCGCGTGCTCAGCTCGCGCGGGGACTTCACCGCCCGCGCCCACGCCACCGACGACCCGGCCGAGATCGGCCCGGTCGACTTCGTCTTCCTCGGCCTCAAGGCCAACTCGTACGCGGCGTGCGGGCCGCTGATCGAGCCTCTGCTGCACGACACCACGGCGGTGATCGCCGCCCAGAACGGCATCCCCTGGTGGTACTTCCACCGGCACGGCGGCCCGCACGACGGCCACCGTGTCGAGAGCGTGGACCCCGGCGGCGCGGTCAGTGCGGTGCTCGCGCCCGAACGGGCCATCGGCTGTGTCGTCTACGCGGCCACCGAACTCGAAGGACCGGGCGTCGTACGGCACCTGGAAGGCACCCGCTTCTCCATCGGCGAGCCCGACCGTACGGTCTCGGCGCGCTGTCGGGCGTTCAGCGAGGCCATGGTCGCGGGCGGTCTGAAGTGCCCGGTGGAGCCCGACATCCGGGGCGACGTCTGGATCAAACTGCTCGGCAACATCTCGTTCAACCCGATCAGCGCCCTGGCCCGCGCGACCATGCGGCAGATGTGTCTGCACGGCGGCACCCGCAAGGTCATCGAGACGATGATGGCCGAGACGCTGGCCGTCGCCGAGGCTCTCGGCTGCGAGGTCGGGGTCTCCATCGAACGGCGGATGGCCGGCGCGGAACGCGTCGGCGACCACCGCACCTCCACGCTCCAGGACCTGGAGCGCGGCAAACCGCTGGAACTCGACGTCCTGCTGGCCGCCGTCGTCGAACTGGCGGACATCACGGGCGTCGAGGTGCCCACACTCCGCACCGTCCACGCCATCTCGGACCTGCTCGCGCTGAGGAGCGCCGCGTGAAGAACCGGCAGAACCGCCAGAAACGGCAACCGAAGACCTACACCCGACTCACCCATCCCCTCGTCCGCGACTCCCGCGACGAGCCCTTCCGGCAGGCGAGTTGGGAGGAGGCCCTGGACCGGGCCGCCCGCGGCATCGAGCGCAACCGCGGCGCGTTCGGCATGTTCTCCTGCGCCCGCGCCACCAACGAGATGAACTACGTGGCGCAGAAGTTCGCCCGCGTGGTCATGGGCACCAACAACGTCGACTCCTGCAACCGCACCTGCCACGCGCCGAGCGTGGCCGGCCTGTCGGCCGCCTTCGGCTCCGGCGGCGGCACCTCCTCCTACGAGGAGATCGAGCACACCGACGTCATCGTGATGTGGGGCTCCAACGCCCGCTTCGCGCACCCGATCTTCTTCCAGCACGTACTGAAGGGCATCCGGGGCGGTGCCCGGATGTACGCGGTCGACCCGAGGCGCACGTCCACCGCCGAGTGGGCGGAGAGCTGGCTGGGACTGAACGTCGGCACCGACATCCCGATGGCCCACGCGATCGGCCGCGAGATCATCCACGCGGGCCTCGCCAACGAGGCGTTCATCGAGCGGGCCACCACCGGCTTCGCGGAGTACCGGGCGCTCGTCGAGCCCTGGACGCTCTCCCTCGCGGAGAAGGTGACGGGCGTACCGGCCGCCGCCATACGGGAGTTGGCGCACGCGTACGCCCGCGCCGAGCGGGCCCAGCTGTGCTGGACGCTCGGCATCACCGAGCACCACAACGGCACCGACAACGTCCGCGCGCTGATCAACCTCTCCCTGCTGACCGGGCACGTGGGCCGCTACGCCTCCGGGTTGCAGCCGCTGCGCGGCCAGAACAACGTGCAGGGCGGCGGCGACATGGGCGCCATCCCCAACCGGCTGCCCGGCTTCCAGGACATCCTCGACCCCGAGTCCCGGCTGAAGTTCGAGTCGGCGTGGGACACCGTCATCCAGCCGCACCACGGGCTGAACCTGACGGAGATGTTCGAGGCCATGGAGGAGGGCTCCCTGAAGGCCGTGTACTGCATCGGGGAGAACCCGGCGCAGTCCGAGGCCGACAGCGAGCAGGCCGTCCGCCGCATGCGGGAGCTGGACTTCCTCGTCGTCCAGGACATCTTCCTCACGAAGACGGCCGAGCTGGCCGATGTCGTGCTGCCCGCGACCGCCGGATGGGCGGAGACGGAGGGCACGACCACCAACAGCGAACGCCGGGTCCAGCGGGTGCGCCGGGCGGTCACCCCGCCCGGGGAGGCCCGCGAGGACATCGACATCCTCTGCGACCTCGCCGCACGGCTCGGGCACGAGTGGAAGTACGCCGACGCCGAGGCCGTCTGGAACGAGCTGCGGTCGGTGTCGCCGGACCACTACGGCATGACGTACCAGCGGCTGGAGGAACACCAGGGCATCCAGTGGCCCTGCCCGGACACCGACGGCGTCGAACCGAGCTATCTGCACGGGCGGTTGTGGGATCCCGATCCGGCGCGACGGGGCAGGCGCGCACCCTTCGGGATCGTCCGGCACGATCCGCCGGTCGATCTGACGGATGATCAGTTCCCCATCCGGCTCACCACCGGGCGGCGGCTCGACTCGTACAACACCGGTGTGCAGAGCGGTGGTTACGCCTCCCCGTTGCGGCGCGGGGAGTACATCGAGCTGTGCCCGGAGGACGCGGAGCACTACGGGGTCGTGGTGGGCGAGGAGGTCCAGGTCTCCTCGCGGCGCGGGTCGGTGGTGGCGCCGGTGTGGATCGACATCGGGCTGCGGCCGGGCCTCGCCTTCATGACCATGCACTTTCCCGACGAGGTGGACACCAACCAGCTGACGATCGAGGCCAACTGCCCGATCGCGGGGACGGCGGAGTTCAAGGCGTCGGCGATCCGGATCGAGAAGCTGCCCGTCGCGACCATCGTGAGGTGACACAGAGTGGACCTGCACTTCGGTGACAGCAAGCCCACGGACGAGGAGAAGGCGGCGGTCGACGCGCTGCTCGGGCCGCCGGAGTCCTCCTGGGAGGGCGCGGACCGTTCCGACGCCGATCTGCGCTGGGCGCGCGGCGGCCGGGAGGCCCGGGAGCGCCGTGACCTGCTGTTGCCGGGGCTGCACGCCATCAACGACCGGATCGGCTGGATCAGCGGCGGCGCGCTGGACTACCTCTGCCGCCGGCTGACCGTGCCGCCGGCGGAGGCGTACGGCGTGGCCACGTTCTACGCGATGTTCTCCGTCGAGCCGCGCCCCGCGACCGTGCTGCACGTCTGCACGGACCTGGCGTGCGCCGCCGCCGGGGCGGCCGACCTCTGCGCCGGGGTCGAGGCCCGCCTCGGCCTCGGCAGCGGGGTCGGCGTGCAGCGCAGCCCGTGCCTCGGGCTGTGCGAGCGGGCACCGGCCGCCCTCGCGATCAGGGCCGGGGACCCCGTGCGTACGGCGGTGGCGGCGCCCGCGACCCTGGAGGGGGCCGTGCTCGCGGCGAGCGCGCCCGACTCGGCGGACGAGGAGCCGGCGGCGGCCCTGGCGGTGCCCCAGGCCGGGGACCCCTCGCTGACCCTGCTGCGCCGGGTCGGCGTCGTCGACCCGGCCTCGCTCGACGACTACCGGGCCCACGGCGGCTACACGGCGCTGCGCCGGGCCTTCGAGCTCGGGCCCGCCGGCGTCATCCGCGAGGTCACCGAGTCGGGCCTGGTCGGGCGGGGCGGCGCCGCCTTCCCCACCGGCCGGAAATGGCAGGCCACGGCCTCCCAGCCGGACCACCCGCACTACCTCGTCTGCAACGCGGACGAGTCCGAGCCGGGCACCTTCAAGGACCGCGTGCTCATGGAGGGCGACCCGTTCTCCCTGGTCGAGGCGATGACGATCGCGGCGTACGCGACCGGAGCGCACCACGGCTACCTGTATCTGCGCGGCGAGTACCCGCGGGCCCTCCGCCGGCTGGAGCACGCCATCGCCCAGGCCCGCGCCCGGGGACTGCTCGGCGACGACGTCCTCGGACAGGGCTACGCCTTCGACATCGAGATCCGCAGGGGCGCCGGCGCCTACATCTGCGGCGAGGAGACAGCCCTGTTCAACTCCATCGAGGGGTACCGGGGGGAGCCGCGCTCCAAGCCGCCGTTCCCGGTGGAGAAGGGGCTGTTCGGCAAGCCGACGGTGGAGAACAACGTCGAGACGCTGGTCAACGTCCTGCCGATCCTGACGATGGGCGCGCCGGCGTACGCGGCGGTCGGCACCGCCCGCTCCACCGGGCCCAAACTGTTCTGCGTCTCCGGCAGCGTCGACCGGCCCGGCATCTACGAACTGCCCTTCGGCGCCACCCTCGGCGATTTGCTGACGCTCGCCGGGGTACGGGACCGGCTCCGGGCCGTCCTCCTCGGCGGCGCCGCCGGTGGTTTCGTGCGCCCCGACGAGCTGGACATCCCGCTCACCTTCGAGGGGACACGGGAGGCGGGCACCACGCTCGGCTCGGGGGTGGTGATGGCCTTCGACGACACGGTCCCGCTGCCCCGGCTGTTGCTGCGGATCGCGGAGTTCTTCCGCGACGAGTCCTGCGGGCAGTGCGTGCCGTGCCGGGTCGGGACCGTACGGCAGGAGGAGGCCCTGCACCGGATCGCCGAGCGGACCGGGGCAGCGGCGGCCGGGGACATCGCCCTGCTCAGGGAGGTCGGCCGCGCCATGCGGGACGCCTCCATCTGCGGTCTCGGGCAGACCGCGTGGAACGCCGTGGAATCCGCGATCGACCGCTTGGGGGCGTACGAATGACCGTGATCCCGCTGGGAGTGCCGCGCCGTCTGCTGGAGTTCACCCTCGACGGGGAGCCGGTGCGGGCGCCCGAGGGCTCGACGATCCTGGACGCCTGCCGGGCCGCCGGGAAGGACGTGCCCACCCTGTGCGAGGGCGACACCCTCACCCCGAAGAACGCCTGCCGGGTCTGTGTCGTCGAGGTCGAGGGCGCCAGGACCCTCGTCCCGGCGTGCTCCCGCAAGGCCGAGCCCGGTATGGAGGTGCGGACCGACACCGAGCGCGCCCGGCACAGCCGCAAGGTCGTCCTCGAACTCCTCGCGTCGTCGGTCGACCTCTCGACGACCCCGAAGGTCGCGGGGTGGATCAAGGAGTACGAGGCGAAACCGGACCGCTTCGGCCCGGACGCGGCCCGGCTGAACGAGGAACCGAAGGTCGACAACGAGCTCTACGTGCGGGACTACGACAAATGCATCCTGTGTTACAAGTGCGTGGACGCCTGTGGGGAGCAGTGGCAGAACACGTTCGCGATCTCCGTCGCGGGCCGGGGCTTCGACGCCCGGATCGCCGTGGAGCACGACGCCCCGCTCACCGACTCGGCCTGTGTGTACTGCGGCAACTGCATCGAGGTGTGCCCGACGGGCGCGCTGTCCTTCAAGTCGGAGTTCGACATGCGGGCGGCGGGCACCTGGGACGAGGCGGCGCAGACGGAGACGACCACGGTGTGCGCGTACTGCGGTGTGGGCTGCAACCTCACACTCCATGTGCAGGACAATGAGATCGTGAAGGTCACCTCGCCGCACGACAACCCGGTGACCCACGGCAACCTCTGCATCAAGGGCCGTTTCGGCTACCAGCACGTACAGAACCGGGACTGAGACACGACATGGGACGAGTCACGGAACGACGCAAGGTGATCCGCATCCGGGACGGCGCGGTCTCCACCCGCCCGGACACGCTCGTCGCCGAGGAACCGATGGAGATCCGGCTGAACGGCAAGCCGCTCGCGATCACCATGCGCACCCCGGGCGACGACTTCGCCCTGGCGGCGGGGTTCCTGGTCAGCGAAGGGGTGCTCGCCGAGCGGTCGGACCTCCAGAACATCGTCTACTGCGCGGGCGCGACGGAGGACGGTTCGAACACGTACAACGTGGTGGACGTGCGGACGGCCCCGGGAGTCGTCGTCCCCGACATCACCCTCGAACGGAACGTCTACACGACCTCGTCCTGCGGGCTGTGCGGCAAGGCGTCGCTGGACGCCGTCCGGACGACCGCCCGGTGGCCCGTCGACGACACCCGGGGCGGTGACGCTCCCCCGGTCCGGCTCGACCCCGACCTCCTCGCGGGCCTCCCCGACCGGCTCCGCGCGGCCCAGCGGGTCTTCGACCGGACCGGGGGTCTGCACGCGGCGGCCCTGTTCAGCGAGGCCGGTGAACTGCTCGACATACGGGAGGACGTCGGGCGGCACAACGCGGTGGACAAGCTGGTGGGGCGGGCCCTGCAGAGCGGGTCGCTGCCGCTGTCGAGGGCGGTGCTGCTGGTCTCGGGGCGGGCCTCGTTCGAGCTGGCGCAGAAGGCGGTGATGGCGGGGATCCCGGTGCTGGCGGCGGTGTCGGCGCCGTCGTCCCTCGCGGTGGACCTGGCGGCGGAGACCGGGTTGACCCTGGTGGGCTTCCTGCGGGGCGCCTCCATGAACGTGTACGCGGGCGAGCACCGTATCGCTCTGCGGGCCGCGGCCGGGGTCGACCAGAGCGGCTGAGCGGTGCCTCCGCGACACGGCGGTGGGGCCCCTTGCGGCGGGGAGCGCCCCCTGCGCCGCCGGGGGCTCCGCCTTTGCCGCCGGGTACGCGCCGTGGGCCCACTGGTTTCGTTGCCGGGTGCGGGTGAGTGGGGCTTCTCGCGCAGTTCCCCGCGCCCCTGAAAAGCAGGGGCTGCGCCCCATGCTTTTCAGACCCGCGGCCCCGTCGCCTTTCAGGCCCGCAGCCCCGTCGCCTTTCAGGCCCGCAGGGCCGTGGTCTTTCAGGCCCGCAGGGCCTGGTCTTTTAGGGGCGCGGGGAACTGCGCGAGAAGCCCCACCGGACCCGCACCCGCCCACGCGACCGCACCCCCCACCCCCTGACGCGAAACACGCCCACCCACCCGCACGGTTCTTGTGAGCCCCGGGACCCCCACGTACGGTCATGGCCCCACATCGGACGTGGGACGTCCGATGTCCCTCCTCAGACGGATGAAGGGCTGGCCACACCGTGCCGTCGACTCCTCGCGCACGCCGCAGATCTCCCCTCAGATCTCCCCTCAGCTCATCCCTCACCTCCCCGCTCACCGCGGTACTCACCACCACCGCCCTCCTCACCCTCGCCCACCCGGCCGGAGCCGAGCCCCGACAGGCCACCGCCACCGTCACCGCCGCCGCCGAGTTCGAGCAACAGGTCCTCTTCAAGGCCTCCCAGGAGCCCGGCTACGCCTGCTTCCGCATCCCGGCGATCGTGCGGAGCACCACCGGCACCTTGCTCGCCTTCGCCGAGGGCCGCGTCCTGAACTGCGGTGACGCCGCGGACATCGACCTCGTCGTGAAGCGCTCCACGGACGGCGGCCGCACCTGGGGCCCGCTGCGGGTGGTCAACGAGGGCCGGGGCGACACCCACGGCAACCCCGCCCCCGTGGTCGACCGCCGAACCGGCCGCATCGTGCTGGCGGAGACCTACAACACGGGTCGCCTCGACAGCGCCGGCTGCGACGTCCCCTGCGACCGCGCCCCGCATCTGCAGTACAGCGACGACGACGGGCTGACCTGGTCCGAACCGCGCGCCCTGAGCGACCAGATCCGCCCGTCCGGCTGGAACTCCTGGTACGCCACCGGCCCCGTGCACGGCATCCAGCTCACCCGGGGCCGGCACACCGGCCGGCTCGTCCTCGGCGTCAACGCCGAGACCTGGGCGGACGGCCGGGTCACCGCCAACCACGCGGCGCTCGTGACCAGCGACGACGGTGGGCGGAACTGGAAGGTCGGTGCCACGGACACCTGGCCGGTCGCGGACGACGGAACCTTCCGCCAGAAGCCGTCGGAGCTGACGCTCGCCGAACGCGCGGACGGCTCGGTGCTGGTCAGCGGGCGCGAACAGGACGGCACCGACCTGGGCCACCGCGGCCAGACCGTCAGCCGCGACGGCGGTACCACCTTCGCCGCGCCCTTCAAGGCGCTCCCGGACCTCTACACGCCCCAGGTGCAGGGCTCCCTGCTGCGCCTCGGCGACCGCATGCTGCTGGCCGGCCCGGCCGACCCCGACCGCCGCCGCACGATGGCGATCCGCTCCTCGTACGACGGCGGACGCACCTGGGAGAGCGTGGACCGGGGCACGGTCGTCACCACGGACTGGTCCGGCTACTCGGACCTGGTGCGGATCGACGGCGACACGGCCGGCGACGCCGTCGTGGGGCTGCTGTACGAGGGCGGCGCGGTCGATGCCCGGGACGAGATCCGCTTCGCCCGGTTCACGGAGAGCTGGCTGAAGGCGCGCCGCGGCCCGGACCCGACGACGCCCGACAGGGCGCCCGGCGGCCGGCCGGCGGCCGTGCTCGGGGGCGCCCGGCCCACGGACGGCGTGGTCGGCGGCGCGCTCGACTTCGACGGCGCGGACGACGCCGTACGGCTGCCGTACCGGCCCCGACTCCCGCTCGGGGACGGGGACTTCACCGCCTCGCTCTGGTTCCGGTACACGGCGGCCACCGGGGAACAGCCGATGCTGTGGATGGGCGGGGTCGGGACCACACAGCCCCAGGTGTGGCTGCGCGGGGAGCCGGCGGCCGGGCGGCTGACGGGGCTCGTCACCGTGCGGGACGGGGCCTCGCCGCCCCGGACCGCCTCCGTGCGGACCACGGAGGCGTACAACGACGGGGAATGGCACCGGCTCGTGCTGCGGCGCGAGGGGGGTGCCTCGCGCGCGGGCGCAGCCGAGCGTGCGGGAGGGCAGCTCACCCTCTTCGTCGACGGCACCGCGTTCAGCACCGCCGACGTCCCCGGATCGGTCAGCCGGAACTCGCCGTTCGGGGTGCACATCGGGCAACGGGTGGACAGCCGCGCCCACTTCACCGGCGCGATCGACGAAGTGCGGCTGTACGACCGGGCGTTGAGCGACACGGAAGTGGCCAGGCTCGCTCCGCGGGACGCCGCGCGACGGGGCGAGATCCTGCGCCTGCCCATGGACCGGGTGGACGCGGCCCACTAACGTCCCTTCCGTGCCCGACGACGCGGGAGCGCGACAGCGGACGGGGGCCGGACCGGTCCTGATCCTGGCCCTGGTCCTGGCCCTCGCCGCCGTGCTGCTCACCGCCCTCCCGGACGACGACCGGGAGGGCGGCGTCGCCTGCACGGCCCGTACCGTCCGGGACTGGGCCCCGGAGGCCGCGCTGACCGGCGAGTTCACCCGCTACGGCGACGACGCGACCCGCACCGACGACTGGACCGGCGGCGACGGCACCCACTCGGTGGCGCTCCCGGACGGGCGGGTGCTGTGGCTGTTCTCCGACACCTATCTGGGCCAGGTGCACCCGCCGCCCAACCCGGCCGGCGAGTCCGTCACCTGGCGGGACGTCTCGACGCCCCTGGTGCGCAACTCGGCCGTGGTGATGTCCCCCTCGGGCCGGCTGGAGTCGACGCTCCCGGCGCCCGTCTTCCCTGACCCGGCCCCGCAGCGGTGGCGCTGGCCGGTGGCCGCCCGGGTCGAGCCCCGCTCCCCCGGCTCGGAGGAGAAGGTCGTGCGGGTGCTGTTGTGGACCCGTACGGCGGGGCGGTCGCCGTGGATCTACGGGGTGCCCACCGCGACCGAGGTGGCCACCCTGTCGCTGCCCGGTCTGCGGCTGGAGGGGATCACGACGGTGCTGGACCAGGCGGCGGTCGCCGATCCGGCCCGGCGAGTGCTGTTCGGGACGACGGCCGTGGACGCGGGCGAGTGGACGTACGTCTTCGGCGGCACCGACGCCCAGGCCGCCTCCCGGCCGTCCTCCCACGCCTATGTGGCGCGGGTGCCGCGCGGCCGGCTCGGGGAGCCGGGGGCGTGGGAGTACTGGGACGGCTCGCGGTGGGCCGTGCGGGGCCGGCCGGCGGCGGTGCTCGGCAACGGCGGGGACAAGGGGGTGGGCAGCGCCTTCACCGTCGTCCGGGACGGGCGCACCTATGTGCTGTTCACCATGGCCGCCGGGACGGCGGGGCTCACGACCGTGACTGCGTACTGGGCGTGCTCCCCCGCCGGGCCCTGGCACGGGCCCACCGAGGGGTTCGACGCCCCGCTGCCGCGGAGCGGTGTCGCGGCGTACAACCCGCAGGCGCACCGGGCGGTCGGCGACGGGAGGCTGGTCCTCAGCTACGACGTCAACTGGCTGGACGCCGACGCGGCGGCGGCGCAGCTGAACATCACCCGGAACGCGTCCCTGTACCGACCGCGGTTCGTATCGCTTCGTCTCGCTGCTCCGTGACCGCCGGCTCCTCCACCGGGTCGTGGGCGCGGCGCTTGGCGATGACCGCGCAGACCATGAGCTGCATCTGGTGGAAGAGCATCAGCGGCAGGACGGCGAGGGACGCCTCGGGGCCGAACAGGACGCTCGCCATGGGCAGTCCGGAGGCGAGGGACTTCTTGGAGCCGGCGAACTGGATGGCGATCCGGTCCGCGCGGTCGAAGCGCAGGGCCTTGGCGCCGTACCAGGTGAGCAGCAGCATCACGGCCAGCAAGGCCGCCTCGACGACGAGGAGTCCGGCGAGCCGCAGCGGGCTGACCTGGCTCCAGATGCCGCGCACCATGCCCTCGCTGAAGGCGACGTAGACGACGAGGAGGATGGAGCCCCGGTCGACGAGGCCGAGGATCCGCTTGTGCCGGGTGACGAAGCCGCCGATCCAGCGGCGCGCGAGCTGTCCCGCGACGAACGGCACCAGCAGCTGGAGCACGATCTTCACCAGCGAGTCGGCGGAGAAGCCGCCCGCGCTGCCGCCCAGCAGGCTCGCCGCGAGCAGCGGGGTGATCACGATGCCCGCGAGGGAGGAGAAGGAGCCCGCGCAGATCGCGGCGGGCACATTGCCCCGGGCCATCGAGGTGAAGGCGATGGAGGACTGGATCGTCGACGGGACGAGGGTGAGGAAGAGCAGTCCGGTGGCGAGGGAGGGGCTCAGGATCACCGGTTCGAGGCCGCGGGCCGCGAGGCCCAGCAGGGGGAAGACGACGAACGTGCAGGCGAGGACGGTGAGGTGGAGCCGCCAGTGCTTGAGGCCGTCGACGGCCTCGCGGGTGGAGAGCCGGGCGCCGTAGAGGAAGAAGAGGAAGGCGATCGCGGCCGTGGACGCCCCCGAGGCGACCTCGGCGGCCGTACCCCGCGCGGGGACGAGGGCGGCTACGCCCACCGTCCCGAGCAGCAGCAGGATGTACGGGTCGATCGGCATCCAGTTCGGCCACTTCAGGCGTTTCACGGTGCTCCACGTACTTTCGATGAGGGTGCGTCAGGGCCGGAAGGCCCCTCTCCATCGTCCTCTCCCGGCCCTTGATCGGGAATCCTTCATACCGCTCTGACTGTCATCACGTCCTGCGATGAGCGGATAGGGTGGGGATCGTGTACGACCCCTCCCAGCTGCGTACCTTCCTGGCCGTGGCCCAGACACTGAGCTTCACCCAGGCCGCCCGGCGGCTGGGGCTGCGGCAGTCCACGGTGAGCCAGCACGTGCGCCGGCTGGAGGACGCGACCGGGCGGCAGCTGTTCTCCCGGGACACGCACTCCGTGGAGCTGACGGAGGACGGCGAGGCGATGCTCGGCTTCGCCCGGCGGCTCCTGGAGGTGCACGAGCAGGCGGCGGCGTTCTTCACCGGGACCCGGCTGCGCGGACGGCTGCGGTTCGGCGCCTCGGAGGACTTCGTGCTGACCCGGCTCCCGGAGATCCTGGAGGCCTTCCGGCACGACCATCCCGAGGTGGACCTGGAGCTGACGGTCGAGCTGTCGGGCACGCTGCACGAGCGGCTGGCGGCGGGCAAGCTCGATCTGGTGCTGGCCAAGCGCCGCCCGGAGGACCCCCGCGGCGAGCCCGTCTGGACGGACCGCCTGGTGTGGATCGGCGCGGAGCGGCTCCGCCTCGACGCCGACCGCCCCGTCCCGCTGATCGTCTATCCGCCGCCGGGCATCACCCGTGCCCTGGCCCTGGAGGCGCTGGAGCGTGAGGGCCGTGCCTGGCGCGTCGCGTGCACCAGCGGCAGCCTCAACGGTCTGATCGCCGCCGCCCGCGCGGGCCTCGGCGTGATGGCGCATTCCCGTCGCCTGGTGCCTCCCGGTCTGGTCCGTGTCCCGGAGCGGGCCGGGCTGCCGGAACTCGGGGAGGTCGACTTCGTCCTCGTGCACGGCCGGCGCCCGGGTGCGGCGACGAGCGCGGCGGACGCCCTCGCGGCGGCCATCCTCGCCGGCGGCGACCGGCTCCACGGCCGCGCGCGGGGGGTGTGACGCTCCCGGAGGACCTGAACGAGGCTCACGTTTCCCCAGGCCAGAGCGTCTCCGCGAGGACGCGGACCGTGACCGGGGCGTGCGGGTTCGGTGGAGATTACGGCCCCGAAACTTACTGACGCGTCAGGAAATGTGCCGGAGACCTCCCCATCTGCGCGTGTTTTCCGGCGCGGCCCCCTGCCGCACCTCCCGATGCGCCCCCTCCTGAACCCTCCCGCCCGTTCTCCCGGTGAGGTAGCTTTCACGCGCTGTGCGGAGCGCCACGAGGAGCGGGTTTGCGCGAGTTCACCAACCCCCCGTTGGCGTCGGCGCCGCCGGTGGGCGGTCTGGCCGACGTCGTCTTCGAGTACGCCCAGGAGGACCCGACGTACATCGCGCTCGGCCGCAAGGACGAGCGGGGCGAGTGGCGCGACGTGACCTCCGCCGAGTTCCGCGACGAGGTCCTCGCGCTGGCGAAGGGCCTGCTGGCCCAGGGCATCCGCTTCGGCGACCGGGTCGCCATCATGTGCCGTACGCGCTACGAGTGGACCCTCTTCGACTACGCGCTGTGGACCGTCGGCGCCCAGGTCGTCCCCGTCTACCCGACCTCCTCCGCCGAGCAGGTCTTCTGGATGCTGTACGACTCCCAGTGCACCGCGGCCATGGTCGAGCACGAGGACCACGCGATGACCATCGCCACGGTCATCGACCGGCTCCCGCAACTGCGCAGGCTCTGGCAGCTGGACGTGGGCGCGGTGGAGGAGCTGTACGAGTCGGGGGCGCACCTCGACGACGAGATGGTGCACCGGCACCGCCGCGCGGTGACCCCCGAGTCGATCGCGACGATCATCTACACCTCCGGCACGACGGGCCGCCCGAAGGGCTGCGTCATCTCGCACGCCAACTTCATGGTCGAGGCGGACACGGTCATCGAGCGCTGGGCGCCGCTGTTCAAGTCCCGCAAGGGCGACGAGGCGGCGACGCTGCTGTTTCTGCCGCTCGCGCACGTCTTCGGACGGATGGTGCAGGTCGCGGGCATCCGCGGGAAGGTCAAGTTCGGCCATCAGCCGCAGCTCAACGCGGCCGTCCTGCTGCCCGACCTCGCGGCCTTCCGGCCGACGTTCTTCCTCGCGGTGCCGTACATCTTCGAGAAGGTCTTCAACGCGAGCCGGCGCAAGGCCGAACGCGAGGGGAAGGCCGCACCGTTCGAGAAGGCCGTCGAGGTCGCCGTGAAGTACGCGGACGCGATGGAGGCGCGGGCCTGGGGCATCGGTCCGGGCCCGTCGGCGGGGCTGCGGATGCAGCACCAGTTCTTCGACAAGGTCGTCTACGGCAAGATCCGGGAGGCCATGGGCGGCCGGATCAAGTACGCGATGTCCGGCGGCTCGGCGATGGACCGCCGGCTCGGCCTGTTCTTCGCGGGCGCGGGCGTCCACATCTTCGAGGGGTACGGCCTGACGGAGTGCACGGCGGCCGCGACCGCCAACCCGCCGGAGCGCACCCGGTACGGCACCGTCGGCCAGGCCATCCCCGGTATGACCGTGCACATCGCGGACGACGGCGAGATCTGGCTGCGCGGCCCCAATGTCTTCCAGGGCTACCTCAACAACCAGAAGGCCACCGACGAGACCCTGCACGACGGCTGGCTCGCCACCGGTGACCTGGGCTCCCTCGACGAGGACGGCTATCTCACCATCACCGGGCGCAAGAAGGAGATCCTGGTGACCTCGGGCGGCAAGAGCGTCTCGCCCGCGATCCTGGAGGAGCGGGTGCGCGACCATCCGCTGGTCGCCCAGTGCATCGTCGTCGGCAACGACCGCCCGTACATCGCCGCCCTGGTCACCCTGGACGGGGAGGCCGTCGAGCACTGGCTGCAGATGCACAACAAGGTGAAGCTGTCGGCGGCCGAACTGGTGCGCGATCCGGAGCTGGAGACCGAGGTGCGGCGGGCGGTGGTCGCCGCCAACACCCTGGTCTCGCAGGCCGAGTCGATCCGCACGTTCCGGATCCTCGCCCATCAGTTCACCGAGGAGCACGGCCTGCTGACGCCTTCGCTGAAGCTGAAGCGGAAGGCGATCGAGAAGGCGTACGCCACCGAGGTCGAGGCGCTGTACCGGGCGTGAGCGGGTTCGCCGCCTCGCCGGTCGGATCAGTGATCCGCGAGGAAGGTGTCGACGTCGGCGCGGGAGACGTCGATGGGCGTGGTCGAGCGCTTCTTGTTGAGGATCCGGCGCACCGAACCGCTCCGCCCGGTCGAGCCGGACAGCACCGTTGGAGCAGGGGTCCGTCCCGGACGGTGGGTCCGCCGTGGCTGGTCGCGCAGTTCCCCGCGCCCTTTCGGGTTTCTTCAGGTCACCTTTGGGTCCAGGTCCAGACCGATACGCTGGAACCGCCGGATCCATTTCCGGCCAATCTGCGATTCCGGGGGCGAGCTGGCCGCTCAGGAATGCATCGCGCCCCGTGATCGTTGACGATGGGAAGCACCACCCGACGACTTAAAGGATCGAGAGCTCGTGAGCAGCAAGGTCCCCCCGATCATCCTGAACAACGGCGTCGAGATGCCCCAGCTGGGCTTCGGCGTGTGGCAGGTGCCGGACGACGAGGCCGAGCAGGCGGTCACCACCGCGCTGGAGGCCGGCTACCGGAGCATCGACACCGCCGCGATCTACGGAAACGAGGAGGGCACCGGCAAGGCACTCGCCAAGGCCGGCGTCGCCCGCAAGGACCTCTTCGTCACCACCAAGCTCTGGAACAGCGACCAGGGCTACGACTCCACCCTGCGCGCCTTCGACGAGTCCCTGGACAAGCTCGGCCTGGAGTACGTGGATCTGTATCTGATCCACTGGCCGCTGCCGGCCCGGGGCACCTTCGTCGACACCTTCAAGGCGTTCGAGAAGCTCTACGCCGACGGCCGCGCGAAGGCGATCGGTGTCTCCAACTTCCTTCCGGAGCACCTGGAGACGCTGATCGAGGCCACGAACGTCATCCCGGCCGTCAACCAGATCGAGCTGCACCCCCACCTCCAGCAGCTCGCCGCCCGGGAGTACCACGCGGAGCAGGGCATCGCCACCGAGGCCTGGTCGCCGCTCGGCCAGGGCAAGGGGCTCCTGGAGGTCCCGGCGATCATCGCGATCGCGCAGAAGCACGGCCGCACCCCCGCCCAGGTGGTGCTCCGCTGGCACCTCCAGCTGGGCAACGTGGTCATCCCCAAGTCCGTGACCCCGTCCCGCATCAAGGAGAACATCGAGGTCTTCGACTTCTCCCTGGACACCGAGGACATCGCCGCGATCAGCGCGCTGAACGAGGACCGCCGTATCGGCCCGGACCCGGCGACGTTCAACCAGGCCTGAGACAGGCCACGAGACTGCCGCCGGAAGCCGTCCGACGGCGGTCTCGTCGCGCTCAGACCGGCTGCCCGATCGGCCGCACGACCACGGTGTTGATGTCGACCCCGGCCGGCTGGCGGATCGCCCACACCACGGAGTCGGCGATCTGGTCGGCGGTCAGCAGGTGTCCGGGCGGCAGGCTGCCGTAGCTGTCCCAGAACGGGGTCTCCACCCGGCCGGGAGCGATCAGCGTCACCCCCACCCCCCACTCGGTGACCTGCCGCCGCGTGTTCTCGGCGAGCCCGGTGACCGCCCTCCCCCACTCTCGGCTTCGCTCGAGCGGGAGGTACCCCCATGGTCGCCCCGTAGATGTTGCCGGGCGCGTGGATGAACCCGGCGACGCTGCCGACCAGCATGATCCGGCCCCGGGTCTCCTTGAGGGCGTCGATGGACGCCCGGATCAGCAGGGCGGGCCCGAGCACATTGGTCAGCACCATCTCCGGCCAGCCGGCCGGATCGCCCTCGGCGACCGTGTCGTGGGTGCCGAAGCCGGCGTTGGCGAGGACGGTGTCGATCCGCCCGAACTCCTTCAGCGTGGCGTCCACCGCCGCCTGTACGTCCGTGTACTCGGCCGCGTGCCCGGGCAGGGTCAACAGCCCCTCCGGGTCGCCGAGTCCGGCCGCGAACGCCTGTAGCCGCTCAGCGCCGCGGCCGGTGACGGCGACCCGGTGGCCGAGGTCGAGCAGCTGCCGGGCGACGGCGGCCCCGATACCGCTGGATCCGCCGGTGATGAGCGCCACTGGTGCGTCGGTCATGGAAATCCCCCTGTGGTTCCGGTCGGCCGGAAGGGCTCCGGCCGACCTGCGGAGTCCACCACTTGAAGCGCTCTCGAAGTCAAGCTCCGCCGGAGCGGGGGGACTTCACCGGGTGGCCGGGGACTTCACCGCGCCCCGACTCGTCAGCGCCGGGCGACGTGCACCGTCTGGGCCGCGAGGACGAACAGGTCTGTGCGGTGGTGCAGGCTCGCCTTGTCGTCGGCGTCGAGGAGGCGGTCCACCGTCGCGAGGTCGGCGGCGTCGAGGAAGTCCGCGAGCGTTCCCCGGGCGCGCTGGAACTGGCCCACGACGTAGGCGCGTGCGGCGTCGGAGACCGGGGCCGGGAGGTCCAGCAGGAAGGTGCGGGACGTGGCGTCACGCAGGCCCACGGCGGTGAGGAGCCCCGGCCAGTCCTCGGTCTCCGGGACGCTGCCGGGCACCGAGGTCCGCATTCTCTCGGTGAACCACCGGTCCTCCGCGGCGTCGATCCGGGACTGCAACCCGGGGCGGCCGATGCCGAGGTCACGTGGCAGGAACCGGCTGGGGAGCCCGCCCTCCACGATGGCCAACGTGCCGCCGGGGGCCAGGCGTTCGGCGAAGGCGGCGAGGGCGGCACGCTGGTCGCCGAGGTGGTGCAGGCTGCGGCTGGCCCACATCAGGTCGGCCGGGTAGTCCAAGTCGCTCAGCCCGCCCGGCAGTTCGGCCTCCAGGGTGCCGAACCGGTCGGTGAGGCCCAGCTCTTCCGCCCGGCCCCGCGCCCGTTCCAGCAGGGGGCCGGAGCCGTCCAGCGCGACGACCCGGGCGCCGGGGAACGTCTCGGCCAGCAGACAGCTCACCACCCCCGGGCCGCTGCCTACGTCGACGACCAGCCCCGGCTCGGGCTGCCGTGTGGCGATCCACGCGGCGGCCTGCCGGTTCAGCGGCGCGAACAGTTCCGCCTGCCCCTCCAGATATCCGGCCAGCTCCGCCCAGTCGAGGTCGGTGCTGTGGCCGGGGCCGTGCGCGTGGCCGGGGCCGTGGTCCTGTCCGCACCGGTGTCCGTGCTGGTGCGGGTCCTGGCCGTGGTGATGCTGTCCCATGGCGGTGAGCCTCTCTTCCGGGTGCCGTCAGCCTGCTCCGACACACCGGAGGACCGCCACTCCTCTTGCGGTATCGGCAAATCGCCTGTGCCGGTTCGGCCCGCTCAGCCCTGCTCCGCCGGCCGGTACACACAGACGTTCGCGCCCGTGCCGCTGGTGGTCGTGGAGACCAGTTCCAGGGCGTGTCTGGCGCCGCCACCGGGGAAGATCGTCTTTCCGCCGCCGAGGAGGACCGGCATGACGATCAGGACCAGCTCGTCGACGAGTCCCTCCGCGAGGAGGGTGCGGGCGAGGGTCGCGCTGCCCATGACCAGCAGATCGCCTCCCTCGGCCTCGCGAAGCGCCCGAATCTCCGCGAGCGCCTCCGCCCCCGGGACGAGCACGCTGTTGTCCCAGGTGAGGTCGGCGTCGGTGAGCGTCGTGGACACCACGTACTTGCGGATGGCGTTCATCCGGTCGGCGAAGGGGTCGCCCGCGCGGTCGGGCCACGCGCCGGCCATGGCCTTCCAGGTGCGGCGGCCGTACAGCAGGGCGTCGGCCTTCTCCAGCGCGGCGTCCCAGGCGCCGCCCACGATCTCCGGGTCGAAGAACGGGTGGGTCCAGCCGCCGTGGGCGAACCCGCCCTCGGTGTCCTCGTCGGCACCGCCGGGCGCCTGCACGACACCGTCCAGGCTCATGAACTCGCAGATCACGATGCGCATGGGGTTCTCTTCTCTCGTACCGTCACGGGCTTACGGCGAAGGAGACCGCCGCGCCGCCCGGAACTCATCGCATCCACCCACCTCCCTCATCGTGACGTGGCTCACACGGACGTGCCACCGGTCCGCCAGGGGGTGGGGGAAGCGGGACTGACCCCTGACGGACCGGTTCATGGGAGCGGATCAGAGCGCGGGGTACGCGTTCTGCATCAGCTGCTGGAACTGGGCGGAGAACCACTGCCCGGAGATCGGCGCGTTCGCCAGCGCGCCGGACATGTTGTTGCCGTTGCGCGGGTTGCCCGTGTACGTCGGGTCGCACATCCGGTCGAAGCCCTTGCCCTCGTCGTTCGGGATGGCGGAGCTGGACCCGTCGGACTCACCCGGCGGCTTCATCCACACATAGGCGTCGATACCCGGCTCGGGCGAGGCCTTCGGCCGCTCACCGAGTCCGGCCCCGGACTGGTTGCACCAGTTGCCGATGTGGATACGGCGGTCGTAACGGCCACCGTCGACGAAGGTGTCCACATTGGTCGTGGCGCCCGGACCGCTCGGCCGCGCGCTGCCGCCCCAGCCGTTCCTGGAGGTGTCGATCAGCATGCCGATGTTCGAGTTGAACCCGACCGAGACCAGCTGGTTGCGGAAGGCCTGGGCGAAGGACAGCTCGTCGACGTAGCGGTTCCAGTCGACCCACTTCGACTCACGGACGGAGGTGCCGCCCACGGACGAGTTGATGGTGAAGTTGTTCTCCTTCAGGGCGCTGTAGTTGGCCGTGTTGGTGATGAAGCCGTGGACGTCGTTGACCGTGGCACCCTCGGCGGTCGCCGCCTCCTTGAAGACGGTGGCGGAGGCCCCGAAGTTGTCGTCCCAGCCGATCCAGCCGTGGTGGCCGGCATCGACGTAGTTGTAGACGTTCGGCACGTCACCGAGCTTGTTGAGGGCGTAGCCGACGCCCTTGACGTAGTTGCCGTTGGCCTTCATGACATCGCACTCGGGGGTGGCCGTCGGACGGCTGCCGGTGTTGGTGACCAGGTTCGGCAGCGAGTCGATCTCGACGGTCGTGACGATCCGCAGGCCCGCGTACTTCGGGTCGGCGAGGATCGCCTTGATCGGGTCGATGTACTGCGTCTTGTACTTGTCGATCTCCGTGGGGCCCAGCTCGCCGTTGGAGGCGAGGGCCGCGCAGTCACGGCCGGGCAGGTTGTAGATCACCAGCTGGATGGCGAGTTCGCCGGAGCCCTTCTGCCGCAGCGCCTCGTCGAGGTGGGCGCGCAGCCCCATCTTGCCGCCGGTGCCGGCGATGGCGGCGATCCGGTCCAGCCACACACCCGTGGGCTGGCTGGAGATCCGGCTGCCGCCCGGTTCGGCGGCGGCCTTCGCGGACCACTCGGGGTTCACGTACACCTTGGCGCCGGAGTAGGGGTTGTCGACCTTCGTGCCGGGCGTGCCCGGGCCGGGGTCGGTGCCACCGCCGCCGCCGTCGACGTTGCAGGTCACGCCGTCGAGGGTGAACGTCGTCGGGAGCGCGTTGGTGCCGCTGTAGGAGGCCTGGAAGCCGAAGCTGACCGAACCGCCGGTGGCCAGCGTGCCGTTGTAGGTCTCGTTGGCGGCGGTCACCGCCGAACCGCTCTGCGTGATCCGGGAGTTCCAGCCGCTGGTGACCTGCTGGTTGCCCGCGTACGACCACTTCACGGCCCACGAGGACTTCGCCGCGCTGTTGTTGGTGACCGTCACGGCGGCGGTGAAGCCGGTGGACCACTGGTTCTGCACCTTGTAGTCGACCGTGCACGGGATCGCCTGGACGCCGGCGTCGTCGGGCACCGCGGCCACGGCGGTCCCGGCGGCACCGGCGACCAGCGCCATCGCCGCGAGGAGTGCTGTTCTGGTACGGCTCATGAGTGCGGGTTTCCTCTTCCGTAGTGGGGTGTACGAGGAGGAGTCGTCGCGCAGTCGCCGAGGCGAGTAAAAGACCTGAACGCTAGGGGTGCTCGGAGCGTCCCTCGCAGCTCGGACGCGCCTGGGACGAGCGCGTCGACTGGTGGAACCGCTCCCACTGGTGCTGGTGAAGGTAGCGCCAAGTGACGGTAAAAGACAGAGGTGTTGCGTTATTGCGGCCGATGAATCTTTTCCGTCTGATCGAATCTTTTCGACTCTTCAAACACCTTGACCCCCTGGGCCCTCCTCCTCAATATGGGAGCGCTCCCACTGGTTCAAGGCTTGTTGTTGCTGCTCCGCCCCCACCTTCGTAAGAGCCGCACGGAAGGAACCAGAGCATGCACCCCAGACGGAGACGCCGTGCCTCGCGGCGCCTGTGGACGGCCGTGGTCGCGGCCCTCACCCTCCCCTTGACGATGCTCGGAACGGGATCGACTCCCGCCAGCGCCGCGGCGGTCGCCTGCAACGTCGACTACAAGACCAACGACTGGGGCTCGGGTTTCACCGCCGAGCTCACCCTCTCCAACCGGGGCACCGAGGCCATCAGCGGCTGGACCCTGACGTACGACTACGCGGGCAACCAGACGCTCACCAGCGGCTGGAGCGGCACCTGGTCGCAGTCCGGGAAGACCGTGACCGCCCGCAACGCCTCCTGGAACGGCACGATCGCCGTCGGGGCCGCGGTGACCACCGGCGCCCAGTTCACGTACAGCGGCACGAACGCCGCGCCGACCAACTTCGCGATCAACGGCACCGCGTGCGTGGGCGCGCACCAGCCCCCGATCACGGTGCTGACCAGCCCGGCGCCGGGCGCGGTGTACACACAGGGCACGGCCGTGCCGATGGCGGCCACCGCCGCCGCGGCGGACAGCGCGACGATCACGAAGGTCGAGTTCTACGACGACACCACGCTGCTGGGCACGGACACGACCTCGCCGTACACGTACTCGGCCACGGGGCTGAGCGTCGGCAGTCACTCGCTGGTGGCCAAGGCGTACGACAGCCTGGGCGCGTCGGCGAACTCCACGCCGGTCGGCATCACGGTCGCCTCGGGTCCCGCCGTGGTGGTCTCGCCGACCCAACTGGGCGTGCGCCAGGGCCAGTCGGGCACCTACGACGTGAAACTTTCGACCCAGCCGTCCGGCAATGTGACGGTGACGACCGCGCGGGCGTCCGGCAACACCGGACTGTCGGTGACGGGCGGCGGGTCGCTGACCTTCACGCCGTCGAACTGGAGCACGGCCCAGAAGGTGACGATCACCGCGAACGCCTCGGGCACCGGCTCGGCCGTCTTCGACTCGACGGCGACCGGGCACGCCAAGGCCTCGGTGACCGTGACCCAACTGGCCGCGTCGAGCGAGTACGACGAACGGTTCCTGGAGCTCTACGGCAAGATCACCAACCCGGCGAACGGCTACTTCTCGCCCGAGGGCATCCCGTACCACTCGGTGGAGACGCTGATGGTCGAGGCGCCGGACCACGGGCATGAGACCACCTCGGAGGCGTACAGCTACCTCCTGTGGCTCCAGGCCATGTACGGCAAGGTTACGGGCGACTGGTCCAAGTTCAACGGGGCCTGGGAGATCATGGAGAAGTACATGATCCCGACCAAGCCCGACCAGCCCACCAACTCCTTCTACAACGCCTCCAAGCCGGCGACGTACGCCCCCGAGCACGACACCCCCAATGAGTACCCGGCGCAGCTGAACACCGGTGTCTCGGTCGGCCCGGACCCCATCGCCGCGGAACTGAAGAGCGCGTACGGCACGGACGACATCTACGGCATGCACTGGCTGCAGGACGTCGACAACGTCTACGGCTACGGCAACTCGCCCGGCAAGTGCGAGGCGGGGCCGGCGGACACCGGGCCGTCGTACATCAACACCTTCCAGCGCGGACCGCAGGAGTCGGTGTGGGAGACGATCCCGCAGCCCACCTGCGACCAGTTCAAGTACGGCGGCACGAACGGGTATCTGGACCTGTTCACCGGTGACGCGCAGTACGCCAAGCAGTGGAAGTTCACCAACGCGCCGGACGCCGACGCGCGGGCCGTGCAGGCCGCCTACTGGGCGGACATCTGGGCCAAGCAGCAGGGCAAGGGCTCGGACGTCTCCGCGACCATCGGCAAGGCCGCGAAGATGGGCGACTATCTGCGCTACGCGATGTACGACAAGTACTTCAAGAAGATCGGGAACTGTGTGGGGGCCACGTCCTGCCCGGCCGGCACCGGCAAGGACGCCTCGCACTACCTGATGTCCTGGTACTACGCGTGGGGCGGCGCCACCGACACCTCGGCCGGCTGGGCCTGGCGCATCGGTTCCAGCCACACGCACGGCGGCTACCAGAACCCGCTGGCCGCCCATGCCCTCGCCAACTACGCCCCGTTGAAGCCCAAGTCGACGACCGGGCAGGCGGACTGGGCCAAGTCGCTCGACCGGCAGATCGAGTTCTACCGCTGGCTGCAGTCGAACGAGGGCGGCATCGCGGGCGGCGCCACCAACAGCTGGGCGGGGCGGTACGCCACTCCCCCGGCCGGGACGCCGACCTTCTACGGCATGTTCTACGACGAGAAGCCGGTCTACCACGACCCGCCGTCCAACCAGTGGTTCGGCTTCCAGGCGTGGTCCATGGAGCGGGTCGCCGAGTACTACCAGCAGACGGGCAACGCCGCGGCGAAGACCGTGCTGGACAAGTGGGTCGACTGGGCGCTGTCCAAGACGACGATCAATCCGGACGGCACCTACCGGATTCCGTCGACCCTTCAGTGGTCGGGTGCGCCGAACACCTGGAACGCGTCGAACCCCGGCACCAACGCGGGACTTCATGTCACCGTCGCCGACTACACCGACGACGTGGGTGTGGCCGCCGCGTACGCCAAGACCCTGACGTACTACGCGGACCGCTCCGGTGACGCCGACGCGGCCCGGGTCGCCAAGGCGCTGCTCGACGGCATGTGGGACCACCACCAGGACGGGCTCGGGATCGCCGTTCCGGAGACCCGGGCGGACTACAACCGGTTCGACGACCGGGTGTACGTGCCGAGCGGGTGGACCGGGAAGATGCCCAACGGCGACACGATCGACTCGAACTCGACCTTCACCTCCATCCGGTCGTTCTACGAGGACGACCCGGCCTGGTCGAAGATCGAGGCGTATCTGGCCGGCGGGGCCGCGCCCTCGTTCACGTACCACCGGTTCTGGGCCCAGGCGGACATCGCCTTGGCCATGGGTTCGTACGCGGAGCTCCTGGAGTAGCGCCGCCGAGGTCGTATGACAGCCGCGCGCCCGTACGTGGCTGGTCGCGCAGTTCCCCGCGCCCCTTCGGGGCGCGGGGATCTTTTCCCCCCACTCTCAGGAGAGGCCCCCCACTGTGCGAAGAACCCGCATCCTCACCACCGTCCTGGCCCTCGCGGCCGGCCTTCTCGCCGGATCCCCACCCGCGTTGGCCGCCGACAGGCCGGAGAAGTCGGTGGCGATCGCCGCCGACACCTACACCTGGAAGAACGCCCGGATCGACGGGGGCGGCTTCGTCCCGGGCATCGTCTTCAACCGCAAGGAGAAGGACCTCGCGTACGCCCGTACCGACATCGGCGGGGCCTACCGCTGGGTGGAGTCGTCGAAGACCTGGACACCGTTGCTCGACTCCGTCGGGTGGGACGACTGGGGGCACACCGGTGTGGTGAGCCTCGCCTCCGACCCGGTCGATCCGAACAAGGTGTACGTGGCGGCCGGGACGTACACCAACAGCTGGGACCCGGGGAACGGGGCGATCCTGCGGTCGTCGAACCGGGGGGCGAGCTGGCAGAAGACCGGTCTGCCGTTCAAGCTGGGCGGGAACATGCCGGGGCGGGGCATGGGCGAGCGGCTGGCCGTGGACCCGAACCGCAACAGCGTGCTGTATCTGGGGGCGCCCAGCGGCAAGGGGCTGTGGCGGTCCACCGACTCGGGGGTCACCTGGTCGCAGGTGACCAATTTCCCGAACGTCGGCAACTACGTGGCCGATCCGTCCGACACCAGCGGGTACTCCAGCGACAACCAGGGCATCGTCTGGGTCACCTTCGACGAGTCGACGGGCACCTCCGGGAACGCCACACGGACCCTCTACGTCGGCGTCGCCGACAAGGAGAACGCGGTGTACCGGTCCACGGACGCGGGGGCCACCTGGTCGCGGCTGGCCGGGCAGCCGACCGGCTATCTGGCCCACAAGGGCGTCCTCGACACCGTGAACGGCCAGCTGTATCTGTCGTACAGCGACAAGGGCGGTCCGTACGACGGCGGCAAGGGTCAGCTGTGGCGGTACGCGACCGCGTCGGGCACCTGGACGAACATCAGCCCGGTGGCGGAGGCCGACACCTACTACGGCTTCAGCGGGCTGACCGTGGACCGGCAGGACCCGGGCACGGTCATGGCGACGGCGTACAGCTCCTGGTGGCCGGACACCCAGATCTTCCGCTCCACGGACAGCGGCGCCACCTGGACCAGAGCCTGGGACTACTCGTCGTATCCGAACCGGGCGAACCGCTACACCATGGACGTGTCCTCGTCCCCCTGGCTGACCTGGGGCGCCAACCCCTCGCCGCCCGAGCAGACACCCAAACTCGGCTGGATGACCGAGGCGCTGGAGATCGACCCGTTCGACTCCGACCGGATGATGTACGGGACCGGCGCGACGATCTACGGCACGGAGAACCTGGGCAACTGGGACGGCGGCGGCCAGTTCACCATCAAGCCGATGGTGCAGGGCCTGGAGGAGACGGCCGTCCTCGACCTGGCCTCTCCCCCGTCCGGCGCGCCGCTGCTCAGCGCGCTCGGTGACATCGGCGGCTTCCGGCACACGGATCTGACGAAGGTCCCGTCGATGATGTTCACCCAGCCGAACTTCACGACGACGACCAGCCTGGACTACGCCGAGTCCAACCCGAACACGGTGGTGCGGGTGGGCAATCTGGACTCCGGCCCGCACATCGCGTTCTCCACGGACAACGGCGCCAACTGGTTCGCGGGCACCGACCCGTCGGGCGTCAGCGGCGGCGGGACGGTGGCCGCGGCCCCGGACGGCGGCCGGTTCGTGTGGAGTCCGGACGGCACGGGTGTGCGGTACACGACCGGCTTCGGCACCTCGTGGTCGACGTCGAGCGGCATCCCGGCGGGCGCGATCGTGGAGTCCGACCGGGTGGACCCGAAGACCTTCTACGGCTTCAAGTCCGGGAAGTTCTACGTCAGTACGGACGGCGGGGCCACCTTCACCGCGTCGAACGCGACCAACCTGCCCAGCGGTGACAGCGTCCGGTTCAAGGCGCTGCCCGGGGTGAAGGGCGACGTCTGGCTGGCCGGCGGCGCGACCGACGGGGCCTACGGGCTCTGGCACTCGACGGACGCCGGCACCACCTGGACCAAGCTCCCCGGTGTCGAGCAGGCCGACACGATCGGCTTCGGCAAGGCGGCGACGGGAGCCTCGTACCAGACCCTCTACACCAGCGCCGAGATCGGTGGCGTACGCGGCATCTTCCGGTCGACGGACAAGGGCGCGAGCTGGACCCGCATCAACGACGACGCCCACCGATGGGGCTGGACGGGTGCGGCGATCACGGGTGACCCGAGGGTGTACGGGCGGGTCTACATCGCGACGAACGGGCGCGGGGTCATCTACGGCGACTCCTCCGACACGGGAGGCGGCGGGGGCGGGGGCGGCGGTACGGACCCGGACCCCGAGCCCGAGCCGACGGGTGCGTGCGCGGTGACGTACACGATCACCAACCAGTGGTCGGGCGGCTTCCAGGCGGACGTGCGGCTCGCCAACACGGGCGCGAGCGCCTGGTCCGGCTGGACGCTCGGCTGGACCTTCCCCGACGGCCAAGGCGTCTCCCAGCTCTGGAACGCCACGCACACCCAGACGGGGTCCGCGGTCACGGCCCGGAACATCGGCTGGAACGGCACGGTGGCGGCGGGTTCGTCGGTGAGCTTCGGCTTCACCGGAAGCTGGTCGGGGACGAACGGCGAGCCGACCGCGTTCAAGCTCGGTGACCAGTCCTGCACGGTGACCTGACACCCCGCGCAGGACGGGGAGAGGGCGCGCGTCCGGGTCGGCGCGCGCCCTCTTCGTACCATGGGCACCGGTATGTCGCACCGAGTACACCCTCCCCTATCGACATGTTCATGGCGGGCACAGAGGGGCATCCCAGAGTGTGTACGCACGGCTCGCCCGGAGACCTTCACAGAAGGAGCCCCTGTGCCGAACCACAGCCGCGTCACGCGCCGACTGGGTCTGAAGACCGCCCTCGCCGCGGCGGTCCTGCTGCCGTTGTCCCGCACCACCGGACTGTCGGGCGAGCCCGCCGTCGCGGAGGAGAAGAAGGAGGAGGCCACCGCGGCCCCGCCTCTGGCGACCATGTCCTTCAACCTGCGTTACGCGAGCACGGTGCAGCCCAACAGCTGGGCGGTGCGCAGGCCGGTGATGCGGACACTGCTGCGGCAGGAGGCGCCCCATGTCATCGGCACCCAGGAAGGCCTCCACCAGCAACTGCTCGACATCGAGGCCGACCTCGGCGCGGACTACCGCTGGATCGGCACGGGCCGCGCGGGCGGCAACCGCGACGAGTTCATGGCCGTCTTCTACGACACCCGCCGGCTCGCGCCCGTCGAGTACCGGCACTTCTGGCTCTCCGACACCCCGGAGGTGCCGGGGTCGAACACCTGGGGCGGCGGCTCCATCAGGATGGTCACCTGGGTGCGGTTCCGCGACCTCCAGGACGGCGGCAGACAGTTCTACGTCCTCAACACCCACCTCGACAACCTCAGCCAGTACGCCCGCGACCGCGCCGCGACCCTGATCACCCAGCGCATCGCCGGGCTCGACCGGTCGCTTCCCCTCGTCGTCACCGGTGACTTCAACGTGGCGGCCCACCGGAACACGGTCTACGACACGATGCTGGGCTCCGGGCTCGTCGACACCTGGGACGCGGCGCCCGAGCGCAACGACCTCTACGCGACGTTCCACGGCTACCGCCCGCTGACCCCGGGCGGCGACCGCATCGACTGGATCCTGACCACCCCGGGCATCACGGTGCACCGGGCGGCCATCAACACGTTCGCGTCCGGCGGCCAGTTCCCCAGCGACCATCTGCCCGTCCAGGCGTCCCTGACGCTGGGCTGAGGAGCTCGGCGGAGTCCATGGCGGGCCGGGGTGCCGACCCGCCACGGACCGGCGCCCTACGGCGTAGCCGTCGGCCTGGGCGCCGTCGGCAGGTCGGCGCCGATGAAGAAACCGGTGTGCGTGGGCGGCCGGCTGTAGGCGGTGTTCTGCCAGGCCGTCCCGTGCGTGCTACCTGGGACGGCCCACCCTGGACCCGACCATGCCAGCCCCGAATGACCTTCGACGCGGGCTCGATCTCGCCCTCGGTGAGGGTCTGCGAAACGCGACCGAGTGGTCTTCGGTCGCGGTCACGCCCGGGCCGGGATGGAGACCAGTCGAAAGCTGACGGCTCCGCTCCGGATGGCAGGCATGGCGGGCCTCCGCGACAGCTCCGCGCAGGACCAGCCTACGACCTCACACCGAAACCTACATATCGGGCAAATCGCCCGAATGGCGACAGTGGGCGTGGGCACTCCAACCAGGGACCCCACAGAACGGAGCACACCATGGTCATCAAGAAACTGCACGACATGGGCATCCGCAGCGAACACGCCTACCTCGCCGCCTTCACCTCCATCGGCCTCTCCATCGCCACCTGGGCGACCAGCCTCAAAGCCGAACCCGTCGGCGGCCTCGCCCGCGCCGACCGCTGGGGCATCTTCGTCGGCGAATGGGCACCCACCTTCTTCGGCCTCGGCGTCGCCCTCTCCCACTACGAGCAGCAGGACGGCACCCTCACCGCCAGCGTCCACGAACTGCGCGAGCGGAAGGAACACCAAGCCGTCTGACAAGGCGCCACACGACTCCCGGGCCCCACTCCTTGCCGGATGGCCCGGGAGTCGCCACGGATAGTCACAGAACAGTCACTACTCGCCCACCCGACGCACCAGGGCACTACCGTCATGCCACCCGAAACACCCCAGGGGGACGACATGACCAGCCCGTACACCACACCGCCCATGCCGCAGCCCGTCAGACCCGCACCCAGATGGGCTCGCAAGCGGTACGTGCTCCCCGCGCTCGGCTTCGCCTTCTTCCTCGGCATCGGCGCCGGCGCCGGCGACCCGCAGACAGCCGACGCGAAGAACACCGCCGCCAAGCCCGGCCCCACCACCACGGTCACAGCCACAGCCACGACGACCGCAGAAACCAAAGCAGAAGCCGCGCCGACTGTGACCGCCACCAAGACGGTGAAGGTCAAGGTGAAGGTCACCGAGACCGTGACCGCTCGGCCCGCCGCGGACGACAACTCCGGCAGCAGCAGTGGGGGCGACACCGGCGGCGGCAGCGCCTACTACTCGAACTGCTCGGAGGCCCGCGCGGCCGGAGCCGCCCTCGTCCACCGCGGCGAACCCGGCTACGGCAGCCACCTCGACCGTGATGGTGACGGTGTCGGCTGCGACAGCTGACATGCGTGCGCCTGCCTCACCGGGGGATGCGAGGCGGGCACGCGGACAGGCCGGCTAGTCCGAAAAGTCCGACAGCGGCGGCAACTCCATCGATCCGTCCTGCGCCAGATGCGGCATGGGCCTTCGAGAGTACCGTCCCCGTAGTCGTAGGTGGATGTCCAGGATCTGCGCTGGGGCCTTTCGCGGTACCTCCTACCAGGGCAGTGGCGTCCTGGCGCGTCTTCCGCAGATCCCGGTGCAGTCCCAGCCGCAGCACAGACTGGCGTGCGTGGGGGGAGCTGCCGGACGCCGGATAGGCAACCTCACACGGCAAAGGCCCCGCATCGGACCGCTTCGGTGCGGGGCCCATGCCGTTTCAGGCCAGGTAGTCCCTACGGCGTGTACACCGTCGGCCGGGGCGCCGTCGGCATGCCGGCGCCGATGAAGAAGCTGGTGTGCGGGGGCTGGTTGTAGGCGGTGTTCTGCCAGGCCAGGCCCGTGCGGTACATCGGGTCGTGGAGCAGGGTCGTGATCTTCGTGCCGGTCTCGATCGGCGTCGAGTAGATCCGCAGCGCCGTGTTGCCGCTGGTGCGCCAGACGACCTCCTCGCGCCAGTCGCCGAGGATGTCGCCGGAGAGGGCGGGGGTGGCCTTGGTGCTGTTGTTCGAGGAGACCCCGGAGCCGGTCAGCAACCGGGTGTCGGCGGAGGTGCCGTACTTGTCGATCCGGGTGCCGTCGAGGAGTTCACGGACCGGGTCGCCGTCCCACCAGGAGAGGAAGTTGACGGAGGAGGGCTCGCGGCCCTTCGTCGCGCCGGCCTCGTCGCGGACGGAGGAGTCGGAGGCCGACCACATCTCGGGCCCGTCGTTCCCGGCGTAGATGTCACCGGCCACGCCCCGGCCGTTGTCGCAGCAGGCGGCGAGCTGCCAGCGGACCGTGCCGTTCGCGGGGTTGATGTACAGCTCGGCGGGCTGGGAGGTGGACTCGGAGACCTTGAAGTACTCCAGGCCGGAGGTCGAGGCGTCCAGATCGCCCAGGTGCTGGGCGTCGCCGTGGCCCGTCCTCGTGGTCCACAGGCCGTTGCCGTTGTCGTCCACGGCCATCGCGCCGTACACGATCTCGTCCCGGCCGTCGTTGTCGACGTCGCCGACGGAGAGGCTGTGCGAGCCCTGGCCGTCGTAGCCCCGGCCGGAGTTGGTGGAGGAGCTGGTGTCGAAGGTCCAGCGGCGGGTGAAGGAGCCGCCCCGCCAGTCCCAGGCCGCGATCACCGTACGGGTGTAGTAGCCGCGCGCCATGATCAGGGAGGGGCGGGCGCCGTCCAGATACGCCGTGCCGGCGAGGAAGCGGTCCACCCGGTTGCCGTAGGAGTCGCCCCAGGACGAGACCGTGCCCCGGGCCGGGACGTAGTCCACCGTCTGCATCGCCCTGCCGGTCTGCCCGTTGAACATGGTCAGGTACTCGGGCCCCGAGAGGATGTAGCCGCTGGAGTTGCGGTGGTCGGCCGAGGAGCTGCCGATCACCGTGCCCGCCCCGTCGACCGTGCCGTCCGCCGTCTTGGCGGCGATCTCGGCCTTGCCGTCGCCGTCGTAGTCGTACACCTGGAACTGGGTGTAGTGCGCGCCCGAGCGGATGTTGCGGCCCAGGTCGATGCGCCACAGCCGGGTGCCGTCGAGCTTGATGCCGTCGATGATCGTGTTGCCGGTGTAGCCGGACTGGGAGTTGTCCTTGGCGTTGGTCGGCTGCCACTTCAGGACGAACTCCAGGGCCCCGTCACCGTCGAGGTCGCCCACGGAGGCGTCGTTGGCCTCGTAGGTGTAGGCGACGCCGTCCGGGGTGGTGCCGCCCGCGGGTGCGCTGATCGGCACGTCCGTGTAGCCGGTGCGCAGTTGCACGGCGTGCACCGAGTCGCCCTGCTCCACGCCGTTCACGATCGCGCGGACCGTGTAGTCGGCCTGGGCGGGGGCGCCGGAGTGGAAGTAGTTCGTCGAGCCGGTGATCGGTGTCGCGTTGACCTTGGTGCCCGCCCGGTAGACGTTGAACGACACGTCGTTCGGGTCGGTGCCGAGCCAGCGCCAGCTGACCAGGTTGCCGCTGTCGACGTGCACGCTGACCACGCCCCGGTCTAGGCGCTCGACCTGGCGGGCGGTGGCGGCCTCGGCGGGCGTGCCGGTGAACGTGGTGAGTCCGGCGGCGACCAGGGCCGCGGTCACCAGCGAGCGCAGGGCTCGGCGTCTGTGGTGCCTGTGCGGGTGCTGCACGTGACGAACCTCCAGATGAGGACGGGCGGGTTCCGCACCTTCAGTCGCCGCCGTTCCCGGCCGCGTTGCCGCATCTTTCGGCCAGTTCCGCCCGTTCGGCCAGTTCGGCCGCGGTACGGCCGAACTGGCCGAACGGGCCGGCCGACTGGATCAAGGAGTTCGTACGGTCTTCCGGAACGCCCGCAGGGTGAACTCCGGGTCCGGGCGCGGCAGATCCTGGTCCGGCAGGGCCGCGAGGCGCAGCGCGAACTCGTCGGCCAGCGGATCGCCCGGCGGCAGCGTGACGAACCAGCCCCGGCGCAGGTCCGCGACCGTGCGGCGGGGGCTGCGTCCCTGGCCGCGGCCGGGGAAGCGGGCCCGGCCGACGGCACGCAGACCGTGCGCGCGGGCGTACTCCTCGACGGCGCCCGCGGGGTCCATCGCCGGGGCCCGGGGCCGGGGGGCCAGTACCGCGTCGATGTCGCTGCCCACGTTGTGGGAGGCGGCCTTGTCGACGGTGGTGACGTACACACCGCCGGGGCGGAGCACCCGCGCGCACTCCCCCACCACGGCCCGTACGTCCTCGGGGCCGCCCAGCAGATGCAGCAGCCACACAGTGGTGACGGCGTCGAACTCCCCGTCCCGGAAGGGGAGTCGGCGGGCGTCGCCGATCACGACCGCGCCGGGCAGCCGGGCGGCGGCCCGGCTCGCCATCGCATGGGTGAGGTCGACCCCCGTGACCTGGGTCCCGGGCCGCGCTGCGGCGATCCGCCGGGTCACGATCCCGGTGCCGCAGGCGAGGTCGAGCAGTCGGCGGGTGCCCTCGGGGACGAGGCCGAGCACGGCGCGGGCGGCGGCCTCGGCACGGAGCTCGCCGCCCCGCAGGGCGTCGTAGTCGCCGGCCTCCTTGTCGTAGTCCAGCACCCGCCTCAGCTCGCCCCGTGGCCGGGGGCGAGCGCCTCCACCCTGCGGGCCAGCTCGATGTCCTTCTCCGTGACGGCACCGCCCGCGCTGTGGGTGTGCACGGTCAGCGACACCGTGTCGTAGCCGAGGGTGAGGTCGGAGTGGTGGCCGAGCTCCTCCTGAACCTGGGCGATGTGCACGACCAGCGCGGTCGCCGCGAAGTGCGAGTCGAGCCGGTACGAGCGGGCGATCCGATCCCCGTCCAGCGACCAGCCGGGCAGCTCCGCCAGCCGGTCCTCGATCTCCTCTTGCGACAAGGGTTCGACGGGCATGACCCACTCCTTCCGGGAGGTCCCCTCCGTGACGTGCGGTCCCTTCCAGCGTGCCACAGGCGGACGGCCGAGTCCCTGGTCAGGAGCCCGGACACGCCACACCCCGACCGCCTCGGCTACGTTCTCCGCATGACCAGTGTCCCGACCAGTGCCCCGACCGGTGCCCCGGGCGGTCCCAGCGCGCCCACCGACCAGGGCGTGGGCCCGCTGCTTCGGGCTTGGAGGGAGCAACGACGCGTCAGCCAGCTGGAGTTGGCGCTGCGTGCGGGTTCCTCGGCGCGGCACGTCAGCTTCGTCGAGACGGGCCGCTCCCGCCCGAGCGAGGAGATGGTGCTCCGGCTCGCCGAGCACCTGGACGTACCCGTACGGGAGCGTAACGCGCTGCTGCTCGCGGCGGGTTACGCCCCTCGCTACCCGGAGACCCCGCTCGACGACCCGTCGATGGGCGCGCTGCGGGAGGGGATGGAGCGGCTGCTGCGGGGCTACGAGCCGTATCCGGCGCTGGTGTTGAACGCGACGTACGACGTCCTGGCCGCCAACCGGGGCATCGCCATGCTCCTCGACGGGATTCCCGAGTCGCTGCTCGTCCCGCCGCTGAACGCGATGCGGCTGACGCTGCATCCCGAGGGGATGGCGCCGCGCATCCGGAATCTGCGCGCCTGGCGCGGGCACCTGCTGGAGCAGATGGAACGGCAGGTCGCGCTGCGCCGCTCGGGGCCGCTGCGGGCGCTGTACGAGGAGGTGGCGGCGTATCCGCTGCCGCCGGGCACGGCCGAGGAAGATCCCGGCGAGGACGCGGGGGCGGGGCCCGGCGCGGAGGGGACGGCCTACTTCGCGCTGCCGATGCGGATCGAGCACGAGGGCCGGCTGCTGTCCTTCGTCTCCTCGGTCTCCACCTTCAACACCCCCATGGACGTGACCGTGGCCGAGCTGGCCATCGAGACGTTCCTCCCGGCCGACCCGGCGACGGTCAAGCATCTGCACGCGCTGTTGCCCTGACGCTCACCCTGCGTCCGCGCCGCCGCCGACCGCGCGCAGGGCGAGGTGCTGGACGGCGGCGAAGCCGGCCACGGTGACGGCCTGGAGCAGCGTCCACACCGCACCCGGCGTGCTCGGCGTGAGCCACAGCGGCAGGGCGACGAGGCTGAGGACCGACCAGGCGAGGTTGGCCTCGATCACCGCCCGTACGGGCAGAGCCGGCGGGCGCTCACGCGTGGCCAGCAGGGCGACACCCGCCGCGTACACGGAGAGGAACGCGCCGAGCCCAAGGAGCAGACCGGCGTCGACGCCGAGGAAGCGGCCGAGGGGGCCGGAGGCCAGGAGGTAGGCGAGGCCGTTCGCTCCGGTCACCGCCGCGTCGGCGGCCAGGAAGCGGCGCAGCATGGTGCGGGGGTCGGTGGTCCGGGCGAGCACGGCGAGCGGGGCCGCAGTGGTAGTCATGGCCATGGCACATCACGCTCCGTCTGGTGGTGGGTGGTGTGCCCTCACCTTGCCCGGCGGGGCGCGCGGCGGTCGATTACCTCCGGGGTCATGACTCGCGTACCCTGCGGGGTCGTCGGACCGCGGTCCGGCGGAGCCGCGTGTTCCGGCTGACTCTGTGAGAGTCCACCGGGGCATGACAGACTGGTGAGGTATCTCGGCGCGTGGGGAGGCGTGGCGTGAGTGAGCGGCGGGCCGCGCCCACCGTGGGTCAGGTGGTGCTCGGAAGACGGCTCCAGGAACTGCGGGAGTCCGCCGGGCTCAAGCGCGAGGAGGCGGCGCGCGTCCTCCGGGTCGCCCCGGCGACCGTACGGCGCATGGAGACCGCCGACGTCGCCCTCAAGATCCCCTACGTCCAGGTCCTGCTGACGACGTACGGCGTCCCCGAGCCGGAGGTCGCCGCGTTCGTGACCCTGGTCGAGGAGGCGAACAGACCGGGCTGGTGGCAGCGGTTCCACGACGTGCTGCCCGACTGGTTCAGCATGTACGTCAGCCTGGAGGGCGCGGCGCATCTGATCCGGCAGTACGAGCCGCACTTCGTGCCGGGGATGCTCCAGACGGAGGAGTACGCGCGGGCCGTGATGGAGGCCGGGACGGTCGGGCAGACCGGACCCGAGACGATCGAGCGGCATGTGTCGCTACGGATGGCGAGACAGAAACTGCTCACGCAGGAGAAGCCGCCGCACCTGTGGGTGATCATGGACGAGACGGCCCTCATGCGTCCGGTGAGCATCCGCGCCCAGGTCATGCGTGACCAGATCGACCGGCTCCTCGACGTCACCGAGAAGGACCATGTGATCCTCCAGGTCTGCGAGTTCGCCAGCGGCCCCCACCCGGGCACCTACGCCCCCTTCTCCCTCTTCCGCTTCGCCGAACCCGAACTTCCCGACATGGTCTACACCGAGTACCTCACCGGCGCCCTCTACCTCGACTCCCGCACCGAGGTGGCCCTCCACCTGGAAGTCCTCGACCACATGGCGGCCCACGCGGCCTCCGCCGAGCGGACCCGCCACCTCCTGAGGCACTACCGCGACAAGTACTGAGCCGTCGCCGCCGACAGCGGGGCGAGGGGCGACGAGTCCAGGGCCACCGGGCGAACTCAGCGACGGGACATGTAGAGCTCCAGCACCTTGTGCAGGAGCCTGTTCAGCGGGTAGTCCCATTCGCCGAGGTACTCGACGGCCTGGCCGCCGGTACCGGCCTTGAACCGGAGCAGTCCCAGCAGGTGGTTGTCCTCGTCCAGGGTGTCGGTGATGCCGCGGAGGTCGTAGACGGCCGCCCCGCGTTCATGGGCGTCGCACATCATCCGCCACTGGATGGCGTTGTTGGGCTGGACCTCGCGCCTGCGGCTGGTGGAAGCGCCGTAGGAGTACCAGACGTGCTCGCCGACGGTCAGCATCGTGGCGGCCGCCAGCAGCTCGCCGTCGTGCTGGGCCAGATAGAGGCGCATGCGGTCCTCGTCCTCGGCCCGCAGCACGGTCCACATCCGCTGGAAGTAGGTCAGCGGGCGGGGGACGAAGCGGTCCCGCTCGGCGGTCTCCTCATAGATCCGGTGGAAGGCGGGCAAGTCCTCGTATCCGCCCTGGACGACCTTGACGCCGGCCTTCTCCGCCTTCTTGATGTTGCGCCGCCACTGCTGGTTGAAGTCGCGCTGGATCTCCTCCGGCGTGCGCCCGGCGAGGGGGACCTGGAACACATGGCGCGGCTGGCCCGCGGCGAAGCCGTCCGCGCCGCCGGGCTCGCTCTGCCGCCAGCCCATCCGGCGCAGCCGGTCCGCGACGGCGAAGGCATTCGGCTCGGTGGCGGTGGCCTCCACGTCCCGCAACCGTCCGGCCCGCGGGTCGGAGATCGCGGCCTTGACCGCGTCCGCGCTCCACCGACGCGAGACGACGGGCGGCCCCATCTTCACCGAGAACGCGCCCCGCCGCTTCAGGTGCGCGAGCATCGGCTCCAGCCACTGCTCCAGATCGGGGTCGGCCCAGTCGATGACGGGGCCCTCGGGCAGATAGGCGAGGTACCGCCGGAGCTTCGGCAACGGCCGCAGGAGCACCAGGCCCGCACCGACGAGACGGCCCTCCCCGTCGAACCAGCCCAGGCTCTCCGCCCGCCAGTCCGGCTTCACGTCCCCCCAGGAGGGGACCTGCATGTGGCTGACCGAGGGACGGGAGGCGACGAACGCCAGATGCTCCTCGCGGGTGATCGCCTGCAGGCGACGGCTCATGCGCAGTGCTCCTTCGCTCGGCGCACCAGCCTACTGAGGCGGACGGCTCGTCCCGGTGCCTCTCGCCCCGGTGTCGGCGTACGACCGTGCGCGCGCCCGCCCGATCACTCAGGTGGCCCCTGACCCACGCTCCTGCTCCTCGTCCACGATCTCCGCGTCGACCACCGTCTCGTCCTCGGCCGGGTCGGGGGGCGGCGGGGTGGTCCGGCCGGCGGAGGCCGACGCGTACATGGCCTGGCCCATGCGCTGGCTGACGGTGGAGAGGTGGTCGGTGGCGGCGCGGAGGGGGGCGGTGTCCTCCGGGTGTTCCAGGAGGCGTTTCACCTCCGCCACCGCGGCCTCCACCTCGGCCCTGCTGTCGGCGGGGACACGCTCCTCGTTGTCGCGGAGGAACCTCTCGGTCTGGTGGGCGAGTTGCTCGGCGTGGTTGCGGGTCTCGGCGGCCTCGCGGCGCCGGCGGTCGTCGTCGGCGTACTGCTCGGCCTCCCGCATCATGCGGTCGATGTCGTCCTTCGGGAGCGCGGAGCCGCCGGTCACCGTCATCTTCTGCTCGCGGCCGGTGGCGAGGTCCTTCGCCGAGACGTGCATGATGCCGTTCGCGTCGATGTCGAAGGCCACCTCGATCTGCGGGACACCCCGCGGCGCCGGCGGCAGCCCGGTGAGATCGAAGACGCCCAGCTTCTTGTTGTACGCGGCGATCTCGCGCTCGCCCTGGTAGACCTGGATGCCGACCGAGGGCTGGTTGTCGGCGGCCGTGGTGAAGATCTCCGAACGGCGGGTCGGGATCGTGGTGTTGCGTTCGATGAGCTTCGTCATGATGCCGCCCTTGGTCTCGATGCCCAGGGACAGCGGGGTGACGTCGAGCAGCAGCACGTCCTTCACGTCGCCCCGGATGACGCCCGCCTGGAGCGCGGCGCCGACCGCCACCACCTCGTCGGGGTTCACGCCCTTGTGCGGGTCCTTGCCGGTGAGTTCCCTGACCAGGTCGCTCACGGCGGGCATCCGCGTCGAACCGCCGACGAGGATGACGTGGTCGACCGCGGCGAGCTTCACCCCCGCGTCCTTGACGGCCTGGTGGAACGGCGTCCGGCACCGGTCGAGCAGATCGGCGGTCAGCTCCTGGAACTGAGCCCGCGTCAGCACCTCCTCCAGATGGAGCGGCCCCTCGGCGGACGCGGTGACGTACGGGAGGTTGATCGAGGTCTCGGAGGAGCTGGACAGCTCGATCTTGGCCCGCTCCGCCCCCTCGCGCAGCCGCTGCAACGCCATCTTGTCGCGGCCAAGATCGCCGCCGTACCGCCCCTGGAAGCGCTTGACGAGGTGTTCGACCACCCGCTGGTCGAAGTCGTCGCCCCCGAGCCGGGTGTCGCCGTTGGTGGCCTTCACCTCGATGACCCCGTCACCGATCTCCAGGAGCGAGACGTCGAAGGTGCCGCCGCCGAGGTCGAAGACGAGGACCGTCTGCTCCTCGGCCCGGTCCAGGCCGTAGGCGAGGGCCGCGGCCGTGGGCTCGTTGATGATCCGCAGGACCTTCAGGCCCGCGATCTCCCCCGCCTCCTTGGTCGCCTGCCGCTGCGCGTCGTCGAAGTACGCGGGGACGGTGACGACGGCGTCGGTGACGTCCTCGCCGAGATACGACTCCGCGTCCCGCTTCAGCTTCTGCAGCACCCGCGCGGACAGTTCCTGGGCCCGCAGGCGCGCACCGTCCACGGAGCCCTCCGCGGGGAACCGCCAACTCGCTTCGCCCATATGGCGTTTGACGGAGCGCGCGGTGCGCTCCACGTTCGTCACCGCCTGCCGCTTGGCGACCTCGCCGACGAGCACCTCGCCGTTCTTGGCGAAGGCCACCACCGACGGCGTGGTCCGCTGCCCCTCCGCGTTGACGACGACGGTCGGCTCGCCGCCCTCCAGCACGGCCACCACCGAGTTCGTCGTACCGAGATCGATCCCGACCGCACGCCCCATCGCCGTCCCCTTCCAGCGGAGTCCGCAAGGATCCGCAAGGTCCGCCAAGTGTCCCCACTACCAGCACAAAACTTGAGCGGGTGCTTGTCAACGGGGCGGAGACGGGGCGCACGAAGCAGGCGGTCAGGCCAGTTCGGCCGTCAGCGTGATCGTCGTGCCGGTCAGGGCCTGGCTGACCGGGCAGTTCTTCTTTGCGCCCTCGGCCGCCTCCTGGAAGCCGGCCGCGTCCAGGCCGGGGACCTCGCCGCGGACGGTGAGGTGGATGCCGGTGATGCCCTCACCGGGCTGGAAGGTCACGTCGGCCTTGGTCTCCAGGCGGGTGGGCGGGGTGCCCGCGCCGGTGAGGCCGTGGGAGAGCGCCATCGAGAAGCAGCTGGAGTGGGCGGCCGCGATCAGCTCCTCGGGGCTGGTCTTGCCGTTCGCCTGCTCCGCGCGCGAGGGCCACGACACCGGCTGCGAACCGATGCCGGAGGAGTCGAAGGTGACGGTGCCGGTGCCCTTGAGCAGCTCGCCTTCCCAGACGGTGTGTGCGGTGCGCGTGGTGGCCACGATGAGTCCTTTCGGTGGGTCGTGTCGCCGGAGTCCCGTTGCGGGGCTCCCGTCGCGGGAGTCCCGTCGCCGGGGTTCCGTGCCCCCATCCGATCACACTCCGGCGCATGGGAGGCTCATCTCACCCTGAACACGGGCCCCCGCGCGGTGAACGGCAGGTGAGCACCCTGTGGAATCAGATACGCGTGCTCCCGCCGCACCCGCAGCACGTCGATCCAGCCGTCCGTGATGACGAGGACCGGCGCGCCCGGCGGGAAGTCGTCGGCGCGGTGCAGCAGGTCGACGCCGGGCTGCAGTTCCGTACCGCCGCGGCCGCGCACCCGCACCCGCCCGGCGATCTCGGTGACCGGCAGGTATCCCGCGTCGTGCGGGGCCGCGTCGCAGAACACGACCCGGGCGGCCGGTACGTCACGGGCCGCGGCGTACGAGGCGATCGCGCCCAGCGCCTTGCCGAGCAGCGTCCGGTCCATGGAACCGGAGGTGTCGAGGACGACGCCGAAGGTGCAGCGGGCGGTCTCCTCGGGCGGGAAGTACCGTCCGGCGCGCGGGATGTCGGGGGTCGCGGACTGGCGGCGCGAGGGGCGCGCGTAGCTCCGGACGGCCTGTGGACGCGGCACGAACTCGTCGAACCAGCGGGCGAGTTGCGCGTCCCAGGGCAGGGGCGGATGGCTGAGGGCCTGGATCTCCTCGACCAGACCGGCGGGCAGGAGGCCGCGTTCCTGTCGCTCGTGCAGGTCGAAGCCCCGGGCCAGGCCCCTGCGGTAGAACTCGTCGAGATCGACGTAGTCGCGCGCCGAGCCGAGCGGGCCGCCGAGGATGTCGCCGACGCCCTTGCCGCGCAGGGTGGCGAGCCGGCGCATCCGGCGCAGATCACCGGCGATCCGGTCGTAGACCTCCTCGGCCGACAGCCCGGACAGCTCGCGGTCGTACAGCAGTCCGTCGGGCATGGTGCCGACCCGCATCTCGCGCAGCCAGTCGTTGATGACGTAGTCGGCGGCGACGTTGAACAGATACGGGTCGCGGGTGCCGCAGCGGTCGCCGTGGCGCAGGGCGGCGTGCAGCATCTCGTGGGCGAGGACGAACCGCCACTCCTCGTCGTCGAACTGGCGGAGCGGGTTGATGTAGATCTCCCCCGCCGCCGCGTCGACGGCCGCGACGGAGATGCCGTGGGCGTGGGCGAGTTCGACGTCGGCGACGATACGGATGCCGGCCGCGATGCCGCCGAGCAGCGGGTAGGAGGAGACGAACCAGCTCAGGGCCTTCTCCCAGGGCCGCATGCGGACCGGCTCGTCGTCCAGGGACGCGCGGCGACCGCCGGCCATGTCCATCGCGGCGGACATCGTGCGGGTGAGGGCGTGCGCGAAGGCGAGCTGCCAGTCCGTGGGCGTGCCCCGCCACTTGGGCCAGGACAGCAGGAGCTGGTCGGGCTCGCCACCGGCCGTCCCGCAGTTGGCGTACGCCGCCGGGAGCCCGCCCTGGCGCCAGCGGGCGGCGAGGCGCTCCTCGTCGCCGTCCGGGTAGCGGGCGGGCAGGTTCTCGGGCGTCAGGCCCACCGGGAAGGTGAGCAGGAACCGGTTGACGGCCACGCAGCGGGCGGCGAGGTCGAACCGGTCGGGCTGGGTACGCGCGCCGTGCGCCGCCGGGACGTGCCCGAAGCCCAGGTGGACGGCGGCGTGGGCGATGGCCCAGGCCCAGGCGTCGGGGGCGGCGAGCCGGTCGGGGTGCGCGTGCAGCACGCCCTCGGAGTCGACCCGGACGAGGCCGGCGCGGGGCGCGAGGTCGCACTTCTCCTTGCGGCAGACGCTGAACCCGACCGCCCGTAGCGCGGGGTTGTACCGCACCGCCTCCAGCCCCGCCTCGAACGCCTCACCGGCGAGGTCGCGCTTCGTCTTCTTTCCGCCCTGTCCCTTGCCGCCGGACGTGCTCACCGGCGGGCCTCCACCAGCCGGGGCATGTCGCGGGCCGCCTCGACCAGGAACCAGGCGGGCAGCACGGGATTGCCGTCGGTGTCGTCGGCGATGACGGTCTGGGCCACCTCGACGGAGATCTCCGCGAGCCGCACCAGCAGGGACTTGGCGCGGTACGCGGTCTGCCGCCCGTTCGCCGACATGTGCTGCTTGCTGACCGGGAGTTCCTTGATCAGCCGGCCGCGGAAGGAGTCGGCGAGGTAGTACAGCAGGTCGCGGTCCTCCAGACGGTGGGGCCAGCCGGCCTCGCCCTTGAGGATCGCCTCGATGCCGAACCGGCTGCGCACGATCTTGACGTAACCGCAGAAGGCCACCGCGTGCGCGGGCGTCAGCGTGCCGTGCGCGAGGACCTTCAGGGTCTCCTCGTCGAGGTCGCGCCCGAAGGAGTGCAGCGCGTCGGAGAGCATGTGCCAGGAGCGGGGGGTGGAGAACGGCTCCTCGCTCTTCGGCGGCTTCGACCACAGCTGGTCCGGGCGGTCGGTGAGGTGGTCCAGGACCCAGGGGTGGATGCCGTTCTGTTCCGCCCAGACCAGCCAGTCCGTCGCCGAGGCCTGGAGGTGGACGTGGGTGAGACGGTTGACCAGGGCGGAGGCGATGGGGCGGGCCAGGGCGTTGTCGGTGGCACGGTTGCCGGCGCCGATGACGATCGAGCCCTTCGGCAGCTCGTAGGTGCCGATACGACGGTCCAGGATCAGCGAGTAGAACGCCTTCTGCACATCCGGGGTGGCCGCGTTCAGCTCGTCCAGGAACAGGCAGTACGGCTCGTCGCGGGCGATCGCCTCCGGCGGGCAGAACACGGAGCGGCCGTCGCGGATCTGCGGGACGCCCATCAGGTCCTCCGGCGCGAGCTGCGTACCGAGGAGGCTCACGCACTCCAGGCCCAGCGACTCGGCGAAGTCCCGTACGAGGGAGGACTTTCCGATGCCGGGGGCGCCCCAGACGAAGACGGGGCGGACGGTGGCGAGGCCGAGCAGCAGCTCGGGGATGCGGGAGGGGGTGACGGTGACGGCTGCCTGCAAGGCGGGGGCTCCAGGGGTTGGTCCTGCGGACGTTGCGGACAGTGTGGGTGACCGCTTCGCTGGAGCGCAGCCGAATTTTCTGTGGCCGGGTGCCTATGCGTCCGCCGGGTTCTGTTCGGGGGCGGGTGCGGGTTCGTCGTGGCCGGTCGCGCAGTTCTCCGCACCCCTGAGGGGCGCGCTCTCGTGGGCCAGGGGTACTTGGGGGCCGTCCGCTTCCCGTAGCCATCGCCTCAGTACGCGGTGGATGTGTTCCGCACCCACCAGGTCCTCGTCCTCTGCGACCGGCTCGGAGAGGGCCAGGGGGGACATCAGGAAGGGGCGGGACTGGCAGCCGCCCAGGCCGCCGTGGGAGCCGATCTGCTCCTCGAAGGCGAGGACCTCGCCGTCGGTGGGGTCGTACCAGGAGTTGACCATGATGTCGGCGGTGTGGGGGAAGCCGTGGGTGCGGCGTACGGCGTCGGCTGCGCCGGGGCCGAAGTCGGCCAGGGGGCCGGGGTGTTCGTCGCTCAGCTCGCCGATCGGGATCTCCGCGCCGTGCGCGCCGAGGACGACGCCGCCGTGCTCCTCGCTGCGGACGAGGACGAACCCGATGCCGGGGTGGTTGGCGAGGGTGGAGAGCAGGGCGGGGTGACGGGCGTCGATCTCCTCGCGGCTCATCCGGTGGGAGACGTCGGGGAAGGAGACGAGGCCGAGGTTGCCGGAGGCCAGGGTGATGGGCTCGGAGCGGCGGGTGAGGCGGTGCTCCTCGACGCCCTCCTCGACGGGGATGCGCAGCGCGGCCCGTACCGCCGCGCGGGCCTCGGCTCCGCTGTGGGTGCGCTGGGCGCGGCGCGGGACGGGCAGGCCGCAGCCGGCGCGGACCAGGTCGCCGAGGGTGAGGCCGTAGCGGCCGAGGAAGGTCTCGCCGGGGCTCTGGCCGTGGTCGGAGAGGAGGACGATCCGGTAGGCGCGCGGGGCGTGTTCGGCGACCTGGGCGATCAGCGCGAGGGAACGGTCCAGGCGCTCGAGGATCTTCGCGGCGTCCCGGCTGTGCGGTCCGGAGTGGTGCGCGACCTCGTCGTACGCCACCAGGTCGGCGTAGATCGCCGCGCGGCCGGCGAACATGTCCCCGATCACCGCGGCGACGACGACATCGCGCTCGACGACGGTCGCGAAGGCCCGGATGAACGGGTAGAACCCGCCGCGCTTGACGCGGGGGCGCTGCTCGGCGAACCGGGCCCGGGTGGACTGGCCGATCTCCCGCAGGACGTCGGCGACGAAGGACATGGCGGTGCGGACGGCGTTGGCGGGGTCGGAGAAGTAGGCGAAGTACCCGGCGCGGGACCGGTTGCGCCGCCCCCGGCGGGCCGCCATCGACAGCACCAGCGCGAGCTGTTCGGCGCCGCCGCTGAAGAGGTTGCCCCGGCTGGCGCCGTCGACGGTCAGCAGACCGCCGTCGCCGGTGCGCTCGACGGCCCGGCGCTGGAGTTCGGCGGCGCTGGAGGGCCGGTTGCAGACCATGACCTCCCGGGTGTCCTTCTCGTACCAGCGGAAGGCGGGCACGTCGTGGTTGGTGCCGTGCAGGATGCCGAGCTGGCTGGCGCCGGTCTGGCTGGACCAGTCGGTGCGCCACGGGGTGAGCCGGTGCGTGGGGCGGGGCCGGGCGGTGCCGGCCGACGCGGGCGGCGGCGCGAGGCCCAGCCACTCGGCCACGGTCGGCATCAGCCCCTTCTCCGTCGCCGCCTCCAGCACGTCGTGGCCGACGCCGTCGAGCTGGAGGAAGACGGTGCCGGGTCCCGCGGGCCCCGGGCGGCCGCCGTGGTGTCTGCGGCGGCGGTAGGCGAGGCGGTACAGACGGCGCCGGTAGGCGTCGTCGTCCCGTACGGCGAGGGCGCCGCCGGTGGCGGAGGCGACGGCGGACATCACCGCGGCGACGACCACGGCGGTCTCGGGCTCGGCCGCGCCCTGTCCGGAGGGGTTGAGCCGCAGGGCGAGCAGGAGCAGGGAGCCGTTGAGGAAGAAGACGAGCAGGCCGAGGACGAGCGCCGGGACCAGCAGCAGGGCCCGCACCAGCAGCGGCCACACCAGCGAGGACAGCAGACCGAACGCGCCGGCGCCCAGCGCGGCGGTCACGGCGATCTGCGTGACGCTCTCGTCGCTCTCGGACTGGAGCCGGAAGTCGGGCAGCGCGCCCGCGAGCACGAGCATGGTCAGCGTGGACACCGCCCATACGGCGAGCATCCGCCAGATCCCGCTCAGCACCCTCCGCCAACGACCACCGCCCACGACCCGGCCACCTTTACCGTCACGATCCTGGGGTCAGCCTGTCATAGGGGGTGGGGGCGCCGGGGTGGCGTTCCGGGGTGGCACGGGGGCATGGCTCTCGGAGGGCCGGGGAGGGGTCGGGACTTGCCGTGCGTCGCGGGCCGCAGGTCGTCGGTGGCTGGTCGCGCAGTTCCCCGCGCCCTTGAAACGCTTCCCGGCGCCCCGAGAGGCACCCTCGCTCCCGGCCCCCCTCGTCCCGGCTCAGCGGCCGTCGTAGCCCGCCGTCGGCATCGACAGCCGACGGTGGACGTGGGCCTTCATCTGGGCGTCGTAGGCGGGTTCGGCGTGGCCGACGGTCTCGACGCGGATGCCGCGCCGGACGCACTCGGCGGTGAAGTCGTCGACGGAGGCGAGGGCACGCTCCAGCACGCGGCGGCTGGGGGCGACGAAGAGATCGACCAGGCCGGCGTCGACGTCGGCCCAGAGGGCGCAGTGATCGGGGCGCAGTCCGCGGACGAGCAGCTCGCGCGTCACCACGTAGCCGCGCTCGGCCGCCCAGCGGGCGCACATCGCGTGCTGGCTGCGGGAGTCGACCAGGAAGGGATCCGCCTCCAGTTCCTCCAGCGGTGTCAGGCTCGCTATGGCGGCGACGCGCACCACGGCACCACGTCCCGCCGCGCCGCGCCCCGCCGTACCGCGCCCCTGTGCCGCGTCCTGGCACGCCACGCCGGAGACGCCGCCCCCGTGTCCCTTGTCTCCCATGCTGTTCCCCCCTCCCCCGGCTCCGGGCCCCGTCCTGCGGAGCGAACCGCGGACGCCGGAAACCGGCATGCCCGCCCACGGCATGATCCGCCGGACGGGCTCAGGCCGCAGACCCTACTCCAGCCCGTAGGCTCGGGGGAGTAGCGCGAAGGAGGCGAACGGAGTGCCGGTGGAGATCACCTGGTGGGGTCATGCGACCTGCACCGTGGAGGACTCGGGTACGAGGGTGCTGACCGACCCTCTGTTCGCGCGCCGGCTCGCGCATCTGCGAAGGCGCCGGGGTGCGCCCCCTCCGCCGGAGGCCGCCGTCGCGGACGTGGCGCTGGTGTCGCATCTGCACGCGGATCATCTGCATGTGCCCTCGCTGGCCCGGCTCGCCCCGGGGACGCGCCTGGTGGTGCCGAAGGGCGCGCCGCGCCAGGTGCCGGGGTTGCGCAGGCTGGCGCATCTGCGGCTCTCCGAAGCGGCGCCCGGGGACCGGTTCAAGGTCGGTGACCTGGTGGTACGTGCCGTCTCCGCCCGGCACGACGGGCGGCGGCTGCCGGTGGGGCCGCACCGTTCGCCCGCGCTCGGCTTCGTCGTGGAGGGCGAGGCGCGGACGTATTTCGCGGGGGACACCGGGCTGTTCGAGGCGATGCCCGAGGAGGTCGGGCCGGTCGACGTGGCACTGCTGCCGGTCGGCGGCTGGGGACCGTACCTGGGCGAGGGGCATCTGGACGCGGGGCGCGCGGCGGAGGCGCTTGCGCTGCTCGCGCCCCGGAGCGCGATTCCGGTGCACTACGGCACGTACTGGCCGATCGGCATGGACGCCGTGCGCCCCCATGAATTCCACGCCCCCGGCGAGGAGTTCGTACGCCTCGCGGCCGCGCGCGCTCCCGGGGTGACCGTGCACCGGCTGGGACACGGGGAGAGCGTACGACCGGGGGTGGCGCGATGAGACGCGCCCCGGTGCGGGTCCCCGAGGGCGTGGGGGAGGCCCGGTGATCGTCCTGGCCGCCGTGAGCACTCCGGTGCCGTACGCGTCCACCCAGCAGGCGATCGGCTATCCCACACTGTTCCTGCTGGTGCTGGCCGGAGCGCTGGTGCCGGTGGTGCCGACCGGGGCGCTGGTCAGTTCGGCGGCCGTGGTGGCGTTCCATCAGACGGCGCCGCTCTCGCTGCTGATGGTGTTCGTGGTGGCGTCGGTCGCCGCGTTCCTCGGGGACATCGCGCTGTACTGGCTGGGGCGGCGCGGAATGGGCTCCAAGAACGGTTCGCGCTGGCTGGAGGCGATCCGCCGCCGGGCGCCGGAGGACCGGCTGGCGCAGGCGCAGGCGAAGCTCGACGACCACGGGGTGGCCGTCCTGGTGCTGTCCCGGCTGATGCCGGCCGGGCGCATCCCGGTGATGCTGGCCTGTCTGCTGGCGAAGATGCCGTTGCGGCGGTTCGCCCGCGGGAACCTGCCGGCGTGCCTGGCGTGGGCCGTGACGTACCAGCTGATCGGCATCCTGGGCGGGTCCTTGTTCAAGGAGCCGTGGGAAGGGGTGCTGGCGGCGGTCGTGTTGACGGTGCTGATCAGTGTGGTGCCGAGCGTGTGGCGCCGGGTCGTCCGCTGAGGGGCGTCGCTCGGTCCAGCACGCGGGAGCCGCCGATCGGCAGGTCCCACAGGTTCTCGCGCGGCAGTCCGGCCGCCCGCCATGCCGCCCGCACCCGCCTCAGGGGTTCCAGGACCGGTTCGGCCGACAGGACGAAGGTGGCCCAGTGCATGGGGGCCATGTGGCGGGCGCCGAGGTCGAGGAAGGCGCGGACCGCCTCTTCCGGGTCGCAGTGCACGTCGCTGAGCCACCAGCGGGGGTCGTAGGCGCCGATGGGCAGGAGGGCGACGTCGATGCCGGGGTGGCGGCGGCCGATGACGGAGAACCAGTGGCCGTAGCCGGTGTCGCCGGCGAAGTAGACCCGTCTGCCGTCGGGGGCCGTGAGGACCCAGCCGCCCCACAGCGAGCGGCAGGTGTCGGTGAGGGTGCGCTTGGACCAGTGGTGGGCCGGTACGAAGTCGAAGCGGACACCGCCCAGTTCGGCCGCCTCCCACCAGTCCAGCTCGGTGACCCGCTCGAACCGGCGCCGCCGGAACCAGCGGCCGAGGCCGGCGGGCACGAACACCGGGGTGTCGCGCGGGAGTCCGGCGAGGGTGGGGGCGTCGAGGTGGTCGTAGTGGTTGTGGCTGATGACGACCGCGTCCACGCGGGGCAGCGCGTCCCAGTCGATGCCCACGGGGGTGATCCGGGCCGGGGTGCCCAGGATGCGGCGGGACCAGACGGGGTCGGTGAGCACGGTCAGCCCGCCGATCCGCACCACCCAACTCGCGTGCCCCGCCCAGGAGACGGCGACGGTACGGGCGTCCACCCTCGGCAACGGTCCGGGCTCGTACGGCAGGAGCGGGATGTCGGCGAGCCCGTCGGCCCCGGGCCGCACCGACCCCTCGCGGGCGAACCGGGCGAAGGCCTTCAGCCCGGGGAGGGGTGTGGTGAGCCGGTCGGCGAAGGACCGCGGCCAGCGGCGCCGCTCACCGAGCGGACGGGGCTCGGCGAGCGGCGGGAGGAAGGGTGTCCCGCGCGTGGGATCGTCGGTGGGTGTCTCTGTCGTCGTGGAGGTGGTCGACTCGGACTGCTGCGTCATCGAGGAGGCTCCCGTCGCCGAGCGTCGTCACGAAGGATCGTCATCGCTGAAGGCCGCTGAGGGTCGCTGAGAGTCGCGGGGCGCGCCGGAGCCGCCGGGGAGTGTCATCGCAGGTCCTCGAAGGTGGCGCCGAGGAGCGTCAACGCGCGTTCCACATGCGGGAGTTCCAGGGGGTCCGGCGCGGTGAGGGCCTGGGCGCGCTCCGCGTCGGTGGTGCCGAGGAACGCGTCGGTGGACAGCCGGACGCGCAGCTCCCCGAGGTCGTCCCCGAACCGGTGGCCGCCGGGCGCGGGCATCCCCAGCCGGTCGGTGAGGAAGTCCTCGGCCTCCTGGGCGTCACCGACGCCGTACCCGGCGAGGGCCGAGCGCAGCGGGGCGAGGTCGACGTACAGATGCCGTCCGGCGCGCGGCGGCAGGGCGAGCGCTCCGGCGTCCACCACGGCCCGGTGCGCGGCACCGGCGAGCCGCGCGTGCAGGCGTACGGCGGTGGCGAGCCGTTCGGTGACGGGGGCGGGCTCGTCGAGGGCGTGGGCGGCGGCCGCGGCGACCGGGGTGGCGACCCGGGCGCCCAGCGCGGTGAGCACGTCCAGGACCCGGTCGCGCAGTCCCGCCCCGTCCCCGTTCGCCGGGAAGCGGGCGACGGCGGCGGGCCATCCGGCCGGCAGGAAGGCGCCGGCCAGGTCGCTGACGACGGTGACCCCGTCGGGCAGCATCTCGGCGGGGCTGAGCAGCACGGTGTCGTGCGGGTCGTGCAAGGTGTCGCGCCAGGTCTCGTCGCTGACCAGGTGCAGCCCCTCCCCCAGCGCCGCCTCCATGGTCTCGTGCACCAGTTCGGGCGGGGCCACGGTCGCGGTCGGGTCGTCGGCGACGCACAGCACGAGCAGCCGGGGATCGCCTCCCTCGGCCCGGATCCTGCGGACGGTCTCCAGGAGCGCGTACGGGTCCGGCACTCCCCCGCACTCGGCGGGGGTGGCCACGTGGAAGACGGATCTCCCGAGGGCCCGTGCCTGCGGCTCCCACCAGGCGGCACACGGCCGCGGCAGCAGTACGTCGCCGCCGATCGCGGCGGTCAGGGCGAGCAGCAGGGCGGGGGCGCCGGGGGCGGCGAGGGCCCTGTCCCGGGTGGTGGCCAGTCCGCGCCGGTCCCAGTAGCCGCAGGCGGCGTCCAGGAGGGCGGGATCACCGCCGAGCGGGACGGGGTGGGGGCGGCCCGCCGCGGCGGAGAGCACGGCGGCCAGTTCGGGCAGGACGGGCAGTCCCTGGGCGGGGAGGGGCGGGCCGTAGCGGACCGGACCATGCCCTTCCGGATCCGTCCGCCGCATGTGTGCCTCCGCCCGCCGCTGGTGCGTTGCCCGGCGCCGACCCCGAGGGATCGCTCCGGGATGTCGATGGTGCCCGGGTTGCGTCGGGGTGCGTCGGCGTGTGCCGTGTCGTGCGTGACCGGCCTCGCACGCACCCTAGGCCTGTCAGTACCCAGGCCCACGCGCCCCATGGGCCCCGGTACGGGTTGCGCCGGTCACATCCGCCAAGGGTGCGGACGGGCCGTCGCCGCCCCCTGCCGTCATGGTGTCCATCGGTCCCGGCGACGCAGCCGGTGCACGGCCGCGCCGAGCGCTCCCGCGACCAGGAGACCACCGGCGACCATGGCCGGGACGGAGTCGGTGAAGGCACCGCCGTCGCCCGCGTGGACGCCGCGCTGGACCGGGGCCGGCTGGTGGGTGGAGTGGTGGGAGGGCTGGTGCGTGGGCTGGTGACTCGGTTGGTGGGTCGGCTGATGGGTCGGTTGGTGGGTGGGCCGGTACGGATCGCCGCCGACGGAGACGTCGAAGGCGGCGCTCCACTGCTTGCCCTCGCCGCCGGGCGCCGCCGGGCACATGCCGTCGATGCCCCACTCGGTGGCCTCGGTCGCCGCGTCGACGCCGGTCTCGAAGTCCGCTGCGGGCGCGATCTTCGCCGTGCCCTGGTAGGAGGGGCCCGCGGCGGAGTCGCCGTCGCCGGGGAGGCGTTGCAGTGTGACGGTGCCCTGTTCGAACGCCTGTGAGCTGGCGTCGATGGTCTCGGGGGCGGTGGTGCCGGTCGGGTCGCAGGCGACGGAGAAGGTGAGTGTGCCGCCCGGTTCGACGGACTGCGGGTTCACCTCGGCCGCGGGATCCGCGTACGCGGTCGGGGCGGCGGCGCCCAGGGCGACGCCGATCAGGGCGGCGGCGGACAGGACGCGGGCTCTGCGGCGCAGCGGTGGGCGCGTGGGCGGGGGCATCGGTGGGGCTCCTTCGGCCGGGTCCGGTGGGGTGGGGGCACGACCGCCGTGCCCCGCGTCCATCAGAGCGCCGCGCCGGACGGGACGCGCGTCGCCGGGCACCATTCGCGGGACACGGAGGGCCGACCGGGTGACGGTTCGCTCCGCTGGGTTCAGCCGTCGCGCTCCGCCGGGTTCAGCCGTCGCGCTCCGCCGGGTCGGCCGGAGAGCGCCGTGGAGGGGGACGGTGCGTCGCGGGGTGCGGGTACGTCGTGCTTCTCGCGCGGTTCCCCGCGCTCCTTCGGGGGCGCGCTGCTGTTCGGCTCAGTCGGAGAGGGAGACCAGTTCCCTTTCCAGGCCCCTGCCCCGCTTCTCCACCACGGCCGACGCGACGTCCGACAGTTTGCGGTTGGTGCCCTGGGAGATGCGGCGCAGCACGGTGAACGCGGCCTCCGCGTCGCAGCCGAGGACGTGCATCACCATGCCGCAGGCCTGGTCGACGACGGGCCGGGAGCGCAGGGCGGCGGCGAGCTGGTCGCGTTCGGTGAGGGCGGCCCGGTAGGAGCGGTCGCGGACGATACAGGTCGCGGCGAGGTCGCCGAGGGCGCCGGCGGGGCCGTGCGGGGCGTCCTCCAGGGTGTGGGGGCGAAAGCTGTAGAGGCTGAGGATCACGGTGAGCCCGGAGCGCCTGAAGGGGAGCGTGATGCTGGACCGTACGCCCGCGTCGAGCGCCACCGCCCGGTACTCCGGCCAGCGTTCCTCGCGCAGCAGATCGGCGGAGTCGACGGGCTCCCCGCTCTCCAACGCGGCCGGGAGCGGCCCGTCGCCCGAGCGCAGTTGGACGGCGACGAGTCCGGCGAGGTCGGGGTGGGTGACCGCGGCGGGCCGCTCGGTGCCGCTGTCGGACACCATGCCGCTGGCGCCGCAGCAGTCGCTGGTGCAGCGGGCGGCCTGTTCGACGAGTTCGGAGAGCCTTCTGCCCGGATGTACGGACTCCGCTGACTCCCGGCCCACGTGGCCGAGTTGTTCGCTTTCCGGCATGATGCACGCCTCCTCCCCGAATCGCCTTCCCGCGCACCCGCGTGGAAAACGAATCTTCGGCTTCGGTGCGGCTGTGCCTCGGCGCCTGTCAGGCGCTACGTTCATCGCATGGCCCAGACGGACGAATTCGGTGAAGAACTCGCGGATTTCGTGCGCCGTGTCGCGGAGCTCAAGGCGGCACGCTCGGTACGGACGGAAGATCTCCCCACGGTCCTGGACGCGGCCTTCTTCGAACTCGACCATGCCGCCCACCAGTTGTGGCCCTGGTATGAGCGGCTGACCGCCTCGGGCCCGGTCGGTGGCGCCGTGTCGGCGGCGCAGGAACACCAGTTGCTGAGGAACGTCTTCCAGAACCTGCCGCTGCCGGTGGTGCTGGTGGACCGCGAGACGGTGGTGCGGCGTCTGAACCGGGCCGCGACCGCCTTCACCGGCGTACGGTCGGGTCATGCGACGGGCCGTCCGCTCAGCGGTTTCCTCGCGCACTCCGACCGGGGGGCGTTCCGTTCCCAGGCGGCCGCCGTGGCGCGCGGCGAGGGCGACCGCAGCCTCGACGTCCGTCTGCAGCAGCGCCCGTCGCTGCCGGTCCGCGCCACGCTCACCCAGTTGCGCCCGGGCAGCGGCGAGCCGCGCCACACCGTCCTGGTCGTCCTCCAGCCGGCCGGGCACCGGATGCCGCCGGTCGAGCCGCCGCGTCCGCTGCCCGACCTCACCGAGACCACCCGTCACGCGGCCCTGATGGACCTCCTGGACGCGATGACCACAGCCCTGCTCACGGCGCCCCCCGAGGCGGCTCTCGACCGCGCCGCCCGGGTCCTGCACGGCCGCTTCGCCGACTGGGTGGTCGCCGACACGACGACTCCCGCCCTCGCCCGCTCGACGGTCCTCGCTCCTTCAAAGGAGGAGGCGAAGCTCCTGATGTCCCAGGACCCCGCCACCTGCCCCCTCGTCGTCACGGCCGCCCGGGGCGGCTCCCCCGCCCTCCAGATCCGCCCCGCCGACCCGGCCGCCTTCGGCCACGACGGCTCCGGCGCCCCGGTCCTGGTGAAGGCCGACGTGACCTCCCTGCTGGCGGTGCCCCTGGCATCCCCGGACGGCCCGGTCAGGGGCGTCCTGACCCTCTTCCGCTCAGGCGCCCGCCTGGCCTTCTCGATGGCCGAGGCCCGAGCGATGGACACGATGTCCCGCCACGTGGCCCTGGCCATGGAAACCCGGGCCCCGTAAGGGGCGTGGGGAACTGCGCGACCGGCCACGACGAACCCGCAGCCGACAACGATCCCCACCCCCACGGCGCCCCCGGCCCACCCCGCGGAGCTACACCGCGTCCTTCATCACCTGGTCCCGCAGCCGATCACAGCACCGGCTGATCAACCGCGACACATGCATCTGCGAGATCCCCAACTGCTCGGCGATCCGGCTCTGCGTCATGTCGCCGAAGAACCGCATGTAAAGGATCGCCCGCTCCCGCTCCGGCAGCGCGGCCAGCCGGGGCTTCACGGCCTCCCGGTCCACCACCGTGTCCAGCGCGGGATCCGGGGACCCCAGCGCGTCGCTCAGCGAGTAGCCGTCCTCACTCCCCGGAAGCTCCGCGTCCAGCGACAGCGCCGTGAAGCTCTCCAGGGCCTCCAGTCCTACCTGGACGTCCTCCTCGCTCATGTTCGCGTGTGCCGCGATCTCCGCGACGGTGGGGCGGCGCCCGGAGATCGTCTGGGACAGGTCCTGACTGGCGAACCGCACCCGGTTGCGCAGGTCCTGGACCCGGCGCGGCACGTGCAGGGTCCACATGTGGTCCCGGAAGTGCCGCTTGATCTCACCGGTGACGGTGGGTACCGCATAGCTCTCGAAGGCGTTGCCCAACTCGGGGTCGTAGCGGTCTACCGCCTTGACCAGGCCGAGTGAGGCGACCTGGCGCAGGTCGTCGTAGCTCTCGCCGCGGTTGCGGAACCGGCCCGCGAGCCGTTCGGCCATGGGGAGCCACGCCTCGATGATCTGCTCACGCAGGGTGTCCCGCTGCTGACCGGGCGGGAGCGCGGCCAGTCGGCGGAAGGCCTCCGTGGTGTCGGGGGCGTCGTCGTGCGGATGATGCTTCGCCTGGGTACGCATGGTGCGTCGCAACTCCCTGGAATGGTGCCTCTGGGATCGACCGTCACCGTGGGGGCGCGGGTGTGCGCAGGAGACAACACACCCGTGAGGGAGAAATCGCCACTTCCACGGACGTGCCTCCTGTCCGAAGCACTGTTATGCGCCTGCCCCGGATCATGCACGGCAAACACATTCGGGGTTTTCCATTCCGCCCGGGGGTGACTCGCTCGGGAGATTCAGACCCCGGGAGGTCCAGTATGAGCACCACCGTCGCCGATCACATCTTGCAGAGGCTCCGCGACTGGGAAGTCGAACAGGTGTTCGGCTATCCGGGGGACGGCATCAACGGGCTGCTCGCGGCCTGGGGCCGGGCCGAGGACCGACCGCGGTTCATCCAGTCCCGGCACGAGGAGATGTCCGCCTTCCAGGCGGTCGGGTACGCCAAGTTCTCCGGTCGGCTCGGGGTGTGCGCGGCGACCTCGGGGCCGGGGGCGATCCATCTGCTCAACGGCCTGTACGACGCCAAGCTGGACCATGTGCCGGTGCTGGCGATCGTCGGCCAGACGCACCGCAGCGCGATGGGCGGCTCCTACCAGCAGGAGGTCGACCTGCACACCCTGTTCAAGGACGTGGCCTCGGACTTCGTCGAGACGGTGACCGTGCCCGAGCAGCTGCCTAACGTCCTCGACCGGGCGATCCGCACCGCGTACGCCCGCCGCGCGCCGACGGCCGTCATCGTCCCCGGTGACGTGCAGGAACTGGAGTACTCGGCGCCGACCCACGAGTTCAAGATGGTCCCCTCCAGCCTCGGCGGCGAGGCCTGGACGGCGGTGCCGTCGGCCGAGTCGGTGGAGCGGGCCGCCGAGATCCTGAACGCCGGCGACAAGGTCGCGATCCTCATCGGACAGGGCGCCGCCGGGGCCCGCGCCGAGGTGGCCCGGATCGCCGAACTGCTCGGCGCGGGCGTCGCCAAGGCGCTCCTCGGCAAGGACGCGCTGAGCGACGAGCTGCCGTACGTCACCGGCTCGATCGGGCTGCTGGGCACCCGCCCGTCGTACGAGCTGATGCGGGACTGCGACACCCTGCTGACGATCGGTTCGTCCTTCCCGTACTCGCAGTTCCTGCCGGACTTCGGCAAGGCGCGGGCCGTGCAGATCGACATCGACCCGCACATGGTCGGGATGCGCTACCCGTACGAGGTGAACCTCGTCGGGGACGCGAAGGCGACGCTGGAGCGGCTGATCCCGCTGATCGATCCGGAGCGGGGCCGCGAGTGGTACGACGAGGTGTGCGCGGGGGTGGCGCGCTGGCGCGAGGTGACGGCGCGCCGGGCGGAGCTGTCGGCCGATCCGATCAACCCGGAGCTGGTGGCCCACGCCCTCGATCCGCTGCTGCCCGACGACGCGATCATCTCCTCGGACTCCGGCTCGGCGGCGAACTGGTACGCCCGGCACATCACCATGCGCGGACGCATGCGCGGTTCGCTGTCGGGCACGCTGGCGACGATGGGGTGCGGGGTGCCGTACGCGATCGGCGCGAAGTTCGCGCACCCGGACCGGCCGGCGATCGCCCTGGTCGGGGACGGGGCGATGCAGATGAACGGCATGGCGGAGCTGATCACAGCAGCCAAGTACCAGGACCGCTGGGAGGATCCGCGGCTGGTGGTGGCCGTCTGGAACAACCACGACCTCAACCAGGTGACGTGGGAGCTGCGGGCGATGGGCGGCGAGCCGTCCTTCCTGCCCTCGCAGGAGCTGCCGGACGTCCAGTACGCCGCCTTCGCGCGCTCGCTCGGGCTGACCGGGATCCGGGTGGAGAAGCCCGAGGACGTCGAGGCGGGCTGGCGCGCGGCGCTCGCGGCGGACGGGCCGGCGGTGGTGGAGTTCCTGACCGACCCGGCCGTGCCGCCGATCCCGCCGCACGCGACCTGGGAGCAGATGGAGTCCACGGCCGCCTCGATCCTCAAGGGCGACGCCGACCGGGGGTCCATGGTGAAGCAGGGCTTCAAGGCGAAGCTGCAGGAGTTCCTGCCGGGTGCCGGCTCGAAGCGCGACGACGCGTCCTGAGCCGCCGCGGACGACTCGGGCGACTCGCGACTCGGGCGACTCAGGTGACTCGGGAGAACAACCCTGGATCGTCGACCGTGCCTCCGTGTCGGTGCCGGGTGTTCGGGTACGCGGGGGCCACCAACCCATCTGGAGGGGAGTCATGCAGCGAGGCAGCGACCGGCTGAGCGCCCACCGCGACGACGAGATGAAGCACGAACTGCAGGGACTCCTCCGTTCGGGGCATCCCACCCGGACGGAGGAGTGGAACGATCCGGAGCCCTACGCCGAGGACGACCCGGAGGTGGCTTACGGGCCGGTGACCCCGAGCCGGGATCCCGCCCGGGTGGAGGCCCTGCGGCTGGAACTGGCCCGGATCCTCGGCCGTACGTCCTTCCCGGCGGGCCCCGCCGAGCTGATCCGGGTCCTGCGGGACCGGCACGCTCCGGACGGACTCGTGGCGCCCCTGGAGCGGCTGCCGCGGAAGGCGCGCTACGACTCCGTCCACCTGCTCGCGGAGGCCGTGGTCCGGCTCCGGGACGAGAGCGGTGCGAACGGGGAGAGCGGGGAGAGCGGAGGCGGGGCCTCGCGGCCCCCGGCGGACGCCACGGAATCCCCACACGACGGGGACACATAGGCCCCCTGCGCGCGGGTACTGCGGGCAGGGTCACGCCGAAGCGGGCGTGCCCCCGGTCGGGGCGGAGCGACGAAAGGCCGGAGACCATGGCCGAGTTCGTGTGGGAAGTCATGACCCGAGGTGTGGTGACGGTCCGCCCGGACGCCTCGCTCGTGGAGGCCGCGCAGCTGATGCGTGCCCAGGACATCGGGGATGTGCTCGTGACGGCCGACGGGCACATGATCGGGGTGCTGACCGACCGCGACATCACCCTGCGGGCCGTCGCGGCCGGCGCCGACCCGCTGACGGTGAGCGCACAGGCCGTCTGCACCCCGAACCCGGTCGTGGTCGGCCCGGGCGAGGCGGTGTCCGCGGCGGTCGAGCTGATGTGCGACCACGCGATACGCCGGCTGCCCGTCGTGGAGGACGGCCACCCGGTGGGCATGGTCAGCCTCGGCGACCTGGCCGTCGCCCAGTCCCCGACCTCGGCACTGGCCCACATCAGCAGAGCACGGCCGGGCCCCTGGCCGGGGTCGGACACGATCTCCGGGGGTCACCTCGGGGTGGACACGATCTCCGCGAGCGGCCTGGGGTCGGCCCCGACGCCCTGGGCGGCCCGGGGGCCGACTCCGGCCGCCGGAACCGGCCCGGAGACGGCCGCGATGCCCGCGACCGGCCCGAGGAAGGCCCCGACTTCGAGGGGCGACACCGGGGGGAACCCGGCCCACGGGACCGACCCGGAGGGGGCCCCGGCCTCGGGAATCGGCCTCTCGGCGAACCCGGTCTCCGGGAGCGGCCCGAGGGCGGATCCGATGCCCAGGACCGGGCCGGACTCCGACCCGACCTCGGGGATCGGCCCGGGGCCGGTGTCGGTCTGACCGGGCGGCTTGCCGCCGGGCCGTCGCGGCGGGTCCGAGGCCGCGTCCCACCCAGCCGGGCCGGCTCGCGGCGGCCCGTTCGCTGCCGCCCGGCACCTCACCACCAGCAGCCGCCCCCACCCCGAGCGCAACCCAGCCCCGAATCACCCACCCCCGGGGACCACCAAGCCCCCCATCACCCACCCCCGACACCCCCAGCCCCACCCCCATCGGACGGCAACCGGCACGGAGATCATGGACGACGACACTGTGCGCACCGAGCAGCGGCTCGATCACTCTCGTACCCCTGTTCTGGAGGCCCTGGAGCGCCATCGGCGCGGTGGTCGGTGGACCTTCTCGCCGCCCGGGCACAAGGGCGGTCCCGGCGTGGACGCGCGGGTCGCCCTGACGCTCGGCCCCGATGTGTTCGCCTCGGACGTGCTCGCCCTCAACGGGCTCGACGACCGGCGGATGTCCGGCCGAGTTCTGGAGCGGGCCGAGGAGCTGATGGCCGACGCGGTGGACGCGGACCGGGCGTACTTCTCGACCTGCGGCAGCTCCCTGTCGGTGAAGGCGTCGATGCTGGCCGTCGCCGGGCCGAACGAGAAGCTGCTCGTCGCGCGCAACGCCCACAAGTCGGTGATCGCGGGCGTGATCCTGGCCGGCATCGAACCGGTGTGGGTGCGCCCCCGCTGGGACGCCGAGCACCGGCTGTCGCATCCGCCGGGCCCCGAGCAGGTCGCCGAGGCCTTCGAACGGGCGCCCGACGCGAAGGGCATGCTGCTGGTCACGCCCACGGCGTACGGCACCTGCGCGGACATCGCCGCGATCGCGGAGGTCTGTCACGCGCGCGGCCGGCCGCTGATCGTCGACGAGGCGTGGGGCGCCCATCTCCCCTTCCACGAGGCCCTGCCGAGCTGGGCCATGGACGCGGGCGCCGACCTGTGCGTGACCTCGGTGCACAAGATGGGCGCGGGCCTGGAGCAGGGCTCGGTGTTCCACCTGCGGGGCGACCTGGTCGATCCGGCGGTGCTCAGGCTCCGCGGCGACCTGCTCAACACCACCAGCCCGTCGGTCCTGATGTGGGCCGCGCTGGACGGCTGGCGGCGGCAGATGGTCGAGCGCGGCCATCAACTCCTCGACCGAGCACTCCGGTTGGCGGACCGGCTGCGTACCGAGGTGGCCGCGCTCCCCGGTCTCGCCCCGCTCGCCGACGCCGAACTCACCGGTCCCGGGCGGGCGTTCGCGTACGACCCGTTGATGGTCGTGATCGACGTCGCCGGTCTGGGCACGAGCGGCTACGCGGCCGTCGAGTGGCTGCGCGAGCAGCACGGCGTCGACCTCGGACTCGGCGACCACCGGCGGGTCGTCGCCCAACTCACCCACGCCGACACCGAGGAGAGCCGCGCGGCGCTGCTGGACGCCCTGGCGGACCTGGTGAAGCGGCGCGAGTCGCTGCCGCCGCGGCCGGACATGCGGCTGCCCGAACCGGAGGAGCTGGAGCTGGAGAGCGTGATGCTCCCCCGCGACGCCTTCTTCGGCCCGGTGGAGCAGGTGCCGCTGGAGGAGGCCGTGGGCCGGGTGGCCGCGGAGCCCGCCAGCCCCTATCCGCCCGGAGTGCCGGTGATCTGTCCGGGCGAACGGATCGACCGGGCGGTCGTGGAGTACCTCGGATCGGGGGTGGAGCACGGCATGTACGTCCCCGATCCGTCGGACCCGGAGCTGCGCACCCTGCGTGTGGTGGCCCGGTGACCGGCGACGGAACCAGCCGCGGGACTGGACGCGGAACAAGACGCGGAACACGGCGCGAAACACCGCGAGCAACATCGCGAGGAACTCGTCAAGGAGAGGAGATCGAGCAGCCATGCGTATCGCATTCCTGACCGCACCCGAGGGTGTCGAGCAGATCGAGCTGACCGAGCCCTGGCAGGCGGCGGAGAACGCCGGTCACGAACCCGTGCTGGTGTCGACGGAGCCCGGGCGGATCCAGGCCTTCGACCATCTCGACAAGGCGGACACCTTCCCCGTGGACGCCGTGGTGGGCGAGGCTCCGGCCGACTCCTTCGACGCGCTGGTCCTGCCCGGCGGGGTGGCCAACCCGGACTTCCTGCGCATGGACGACCGGGCCGTGTCGTTCGTCCGGTCGTTCTTCGAGCGGGGCCGTCCCGTCGCGGCGATCTGTCACGCGCCCTGGACGCTGGTGGAGGCGGACGTGGTGCGCGGCCGGGTCCTGACGTCGTGGCCGAGTCTGCGCACGGACATCGGCAACGCGGGCGGCACCTGGGTGGACGAGCAGGTGAAGATCTGCGACCACGGCTCCAACAAGCTGGTCACCAGCCGCAAACCGGACGACCTCAAGGCGTTCTGTGAGGCGTTCCTCGACGTGTTCGCCGAGGAGGCCGCCTGATGAGCTCGCCCATGGACCGCAAGCAGGAGCAGCGAGAGGCGGCCCACCCGGTCGACCCGGCGTCGGGCCCCCTCACCACCGACCAGGGCGTGGCCGTCGACCACACCGACGACTCGCTGACCGTCGGTGAGCGCGGACCGACCCTGATGGAGGACTTCCACTTCCGGGAGAAGCTCACCCACTTCGACCACGAGCGGATCCCGGAGCGGGTGGTGCACGCCCGGGGCGCGGGCGCCTACGGGTACTTCGAACCGTACGAGTCCTGCGCGGAGTTCACCCGCGCCGCGTTCCTCCAGGACCCCGGGGTCCGCACCCCGGTCTTCGTGCGGTTCTCGACCGTGCAGGGGCCGCGCGGCTCGGCGGACACCGTGCGGGACGTACGCGGCTTCGCGACCAAGTTCTATACCTCGGAAGGCAATTACGACCTGGTCGGGAACAACTTCCCGGTCTTCTTCATCCAGGACGGCATCAAGTTCCCCGACTTCGTGCACGCGGTGAAGCCGGAGCCGCACAACGACATCCCGACGGGCGCGTCCGCGCACGACACGCTGTGGGACTTCGTCTCCCTCCAGCCGGAGACGCTGCACGCGATCATGTGGCTGATGTCGGACCGGGCGATCCCGCGCAGCTACCGCATGATGCAGGGCTTCGGCGTGCACACCTTCCGTTTCGTGACCGCCGACGGGCGGGGCACGTTCGTGAAGTTCCACTGGAAGCCGAAGCTGGGCACGCACTCGCTGGTGTGGGACGAGGCGCAGGAGTGCCAGGGCCGGGACCCGGACTTCAACCGCCGGGATCTGTGGGACGCCATCGAGGCGGGTGAGTTCCCCGAGTGGGAGCTGGGCGTCCAACTGGTGCCGGAGGAGGACGAGTTCGCCTTCGACTTCGATCTGCTCGACGCGACGAAGCTCATTCCGGAGGAGCAGGTGCCGGTGCGGCCGATCGGTCGTATGGTGCTGGACCGCAACCCCGAGAACTTCTTCGCGGAGACGGAACAGGTCGCCTTCCACACCGCGAACGTCGTCCCCGGCATCGACTTCACCAACGACCCGCTGCTCCAGGCCCGCAACTTCTCCTACCTGGACACGCAGTTGATCCGCCTCGGCGGCCCCAACTTCAGTCAGCTGCCGGTCAACCGCCCCGTGGCCCCGGTGCGCACCAACCACCGCGACGGCTATCACCAGTCGGCGATCCACCGCGGCACGAACTACTTCCCGAACTCCCTCGGCGGGGGCTGCCCGGCCCACGCGGGCGTCGACCCGCACGCCTATACGCACCTCGCCGAGCGCGTCGACGGCGCCAAGATCCGCCGCCGCAGCGAGAGTTTCAAGGACCACCACAGCCAGCCGGCCATGTTCTGGAACAGCATGGCCCCGTGGGAGAAGCAGCACATCGTGGCCGCCTTCCGCTTCGAGCTGGGCAAGGTCGGCGCGCTCTCCGTGCGGGCCCGCACGGTGGAGCAACTGGCCAAGGTGGAGCCGGAGTTGGCGGCCGAGGTGGCGAAGGGCGTCGGGGTACCCGTCCCGTCGGAGACCGAGCCGGTGGCGTACAAGCTCACCTCCCCGGCGCTCAGCCTGGAGGCGCAGCGCGGCCCTGGTTCGATCCGCACCCGGCAGATCGCGGTGCTGGTCGCCGACGGTGTGGACGCCGAGCAGGTGACCGGTGTGCGGGAGGCGCTGGCGGCCGAGGGGGCCATCGTGGAGGCCCTGGCGGCCGAGGACGGCACCGTGCGCGGGGCGGACGGCGCGGAGTACACCGTGGACCGGGCCCTGCCGACGGTGGCGTCCGTTCTGTACGACGCGGTGCTCCTCCCCGGCGGTCCCGTCGGCACCCCGCCCCAGTCGGCCGACCCCGACGTCCTGCGCTTCGTCCGCGACGCCTACCGGCACGGCAAGCCGATCGGCGCCCTGGGGTCCGGCGTAGGCGTCCTCGCCGCGCTCCGGCCCGAGGGGGTCCGCCTCTCCTCCGAGTTCCACCATGTGGTGGCGGACCGGGGCGTGGTGACGGACACGGCCCAGGGCACCGCGAGCGAGGATTTCACCAGGGAGTTCGTGTCGGCGATCGCGGCCCACCGCCACTGGGACCGCCCACCGACCCGCTGCTGAACACGATGGGGGCGCCCCTTGCGACAAGGGGCGCCCCCCTGCTTTCAGGGGCGCGGGGAACTGCGCGAGCAACCACGACGCACCCGCACCCCGCGACGCACCACCACCCCCACCCCCGAACCGGCCCTCATACCTCCGGCGCTAAGGCCTCCGCCCGAGCAGACACAACAACCTGGTCTGCGCGTCCGCCCCCACCGGCGGAGCCACCGGCGCCGCGAACAACCCGCTCTTCTCCAGATCACCGGCGTACGGAGCGATCTCGTCCACCGCGAACCGCACCAGCACCCCCGGCAGCCGCTCGTCCGCCCCGATCGCCCGCGACAGATCCCACGCGTGCACGACGAGATCGGCGACCATCTGCGCGCAGTACGCGGTCGCCGGGGTGTCGCCGTAGGACAGGTGGACCGTGCGGTCCAGCGCGCCGGGCGCCGTGAACGCCTCACGCGCGGAGTGGGCGGCGGTGTCCCAGGAGGCCGCGGGCTCGGGCCCCAGCAGATCCCCGCCGAACGTGTCGCCGACCTCCTCGATCATGCAGCCGTCCCGGACCAGCGAGGGCACCCACAGCTGCTCGGAGACGAGGTGGTTGACGAGGTCGCGGACCGACCACTCGGCGCAGGGCGTGTCCGCCCCCCACTGGTCGTCCCGGACGGAGTGGACCCGCGCGCCGAAGAGGTCCTGGGCCTCGGCGTGCCGGTCGAGCAGCGCACGCCTCCTCGCGGTCGCGCCGGGTCTCATGTCGTCGCCGGCCCTCGATCCCGCGCGCCGTCGCGCGTACGGCCCGGGACGACCGGCCGGCGCGGGTGACGGCGCAGATACTCGCCCTCCAGCTGGGCCATCCGTTCGTTGTGCGTGCGCAGCGCCTCGGTCGACCCGTGCAGCAGCGTGTCGTGCCGTGTGCGGTGGATCGACTCCAGTTCCTTCATCAACTGCTGGTCGTCCAGTTGGTCCGGGTGCACTCCGGTCATGGTGGTACCCCGATCTCGGTGGGTCCTCCCTCCACTGTACGAAGATCCGGGCCCCCGGGCCCCCGCGCGGGCCTTTCGGAACATCCCTAGCGGGCGCGCTCCACACGTCGCTCGTCCCAGACGGGTTCGGGGGTCTCGCGGACCCGGCCGTCGGAGCCGAAGACCAGATAGCGATCGAACGAACGAGCGAACCAGCGGTCGTGGGTGACCGCGAGCACGGTCCCGTCGAAGGCCTCCAGTCCTTCCTGGAGCGCCTCGGCCGACTCCAGGTCGAGGTTGTCCGTGGGCTCGTCGAGCAGCAGCGCGGTGACGCCCTGGAGTTCCAGCAGCAGGATCTGGAAGCGGGCCTGCTGGCCGCCCGAGAGCCGGTCGAAGGGCTGCTCGGCCTGCCTGGTCAGTTCGTAGCGGCGCAGCCGGGACATGGCGGCGCCCCGGTCCTGCGCGTGCTCCTTCCACAGGATGTCGAGCAGGGTCCGCCCCTCCAGCTCGGGATGGGCGTGCGTCTGCGCGAAGTGCCCCGGCACGACCCTGGCGCCGAGCTTCCACTGCCCCGTGTGGGCCACGTCGTCCCCGGCGAGCAGCCGCAGGAAGTGCGACTTGCCCGAGCCGTTGGAGCCGAGGACGGCGACCCGCTCGCCGTAGAAGACCTCCAGGTCGAAGGGTTTCATCAGGCCCGTCAGCTCCAGCCCCGCGCAGGTCACGGCCCGCACGCCGGTGCGGCCGCCCTTGAGCCGCATGGTGATGTCCTGCTCGCGCGGCGGCTCCGGGGGCGGCCCGGCCTCCTCGAACTTGCGCAGCCGGGTCTGCGCGGCGGCGTACCGGGAGGCCATCTCATGGCTGACGGCGGCTGCCTGACGGAGCGTCAGCACCAGCTTCTTCAGCTGGGCGTGCTTCTCGTCCCAGCGGCGCCGCAGTTCCTCGAAACGCTCGAAGCGCTGCCGCCGGGCCTCGTGGTAGGTGTCGAACCCACCGCCGTGCACCCAGGCGTCGGCGCCCGCCGGGCCCGGCTCCACGCTGACGATCTTCTCGGCGGCACGGGAGAGCAGTTCCCGGTCGTGGGAGACGAAGAGGACCGTCTTGCGGGTCTCCTTCAGCCGTTCCTCCAGCCAGCGCTTGCCGGGGACGTCGAGGTAGTTGTCGGGCTCGTCCAGGAGGAGCACCTGGTCGGTGCCGCGCAGCAGCGCCTCCAGGACGAGCCGCTTCTGCTCACCGCCGGAGAGCGTGCGCACCTGCCGCCACTGTGCCTTCTCGTACGGCACGCCGAGCGCGGCCATGGTGCAGATGTCCCACAGGGTCTCGGCCTCGTAGCCGCGTACCTCGGCCCAGTCGGAGAGGGCCTGCGCGTAGGCCAGCTGGGCGGCCTCGTCGTCCACGGTCATGATCCCGTGCTCGGCGGCGTCGACCGCCTTCGCGGCCTCCCTGATCCCGGGCTGGGCGACCGACACCAGCAGGTCCCGCACGGTCGTCTCGTCCCGCACGGAGCCGACGAACTGCCGCATCACCCCGAGACCCCCGGTGACGGTGACCGATCCGCCGTGCGGCTTCAGCTCCCCGGAGATCAGCCGCAGCAGCGTCGTCTTGCCGGCCCCGTTGGGCCCGACGAGCGCGACGACCGACCCCTCCCCCACCCGGAAGGACACGTCCCCGAGCAGCGCCCTCCCGTCCGGCAGGTAGTACTCCAGGTGAGCGGCTTCGAGATGTCCCATGGGGCGCATTGTCCGAGGCGGACGAAGGCCCGGGCAAATCCATTTGCCCGCCCCACCGCCCGGCCGGGCCCGTCCGCCGTCGTGGCGGGGTGCCTGGCCGGGAGAACGGCAGCTCAGGGGCTGCCGCGCGGTGGCCGGCGGCAGCCCCTGAGCACGCGCGCCGCTAGTCCTGGGTGAGCAGGTAGGCGCGGTCCGGGTCGAAGGCGACGTCGACGTTGGTGCCCTCGGTCAGGGCGTCGCGGGGGTCGACACCCGCCTCGGTGACCGTGACGGTGCCGCCGGTCGTCTCCACCTCGTAGTCGATCGTCGCGCCGTGGAAGGTGGAGCGCAGGACCGCGCCGATGCCGGTGCCGCCGTCGGTGACGGCGGACAGCCGGGCCGTCTCCGGCCGCACCATCAGATAGGCGCCGGCGCCCTTGGCGGTCACCTTGGGATGGGCGGCGACGGTGAGCCGTCGGCCGAGGACGGTCACGGTGCCCCGTCCGTCCACGACCCGCTCGGGCATCGCCTCCAGGAAGTTCGCCCGGCCGATGAAGTCGGCGACGAACACGCTGGCCGGCCGGGCGTAGATCTCGCCCGGGGTGGCGGCCTGCTCCACCCGGCCCTTGTTCATCACCACGATCCGGTCGGACATGCTCATCGCCTCGTCCTGGTCGTGGGTGACATAGAGGCTGGTGATGCCGAACATCTTCTGGATGCGCCGGATCTCGGCCCGCATCGCGTCCCGCAGCTTGGCGTCCAGGTTGGACAGCGGTTCGTCGAAGAGCAGGACCTTCGGCTGGACGACCAGGGCGCGGGCCAGCGCGACACGCTGCTGCTGGCCGCCGGACAGCTCGTGCGGGCTGCGGTCCTCCAGGCCGACCAGGTTCATGCTGGTGAGGGCCATCCGCATGCTGGTGGCGATGTCGTCGCGGGTACGCCGCTGCAGGCGCATCCCGTAGGCGATGTTCTCCGCGACCGTCATGTGGGGGAAGAGCGCGTAGCTCTGGAACACCATCGCCATGGGGCGGCGCTGCGGCGGCATGGCGTCGATGGCCCGGCCGTCGAGGAGGATGCCGCCGCTGGAGGAGTCCTCGAAGCCGGCGACCATCCGCAGGGTGGTGGTCTTGCCGCAGCCGGACGGGCCGAGCAGGGTGATGAACTCGCCGGGTTCGATGTCGAGCGAGACGCTGTCGACGGCCGTGACGGTGCCGGAGCGGCCGGTGAACCGCTTGGTCAGGGCGTCGAGCCGCAGATGTCCGCTGTCGGTCTCGCGCGTCGGCGCGAGGTTGCGTTCGGGCGCGGCGGCGGTCATGACTTCTGCCTTTCGGAGGTGGCGGTGCGGTGGAGGGCGGCGCCCGTGCCGACGAGGAGACGGATGAGGGCGAAGCCCGCCAGTACCAGCACGGTCAGCACGGTGCAGTAGGCGAAGGCGACGCCGTAGCGGCCGGTGCCCGCGGCGCTGAGGACCTGGGAGGTGATGATCTTCGTCTGGGGGGTGACCAGCAGGACGATCGTCGAGACGGACGTCATGCTGCGGGCGAAGCTGTAGCTCAGCCCGGTGAGCAGTGCCGGGCGGATGAGGGGGAGGGTCACCCGGCGGAACGTCTGGAGCGGGCTGGCGCCCAGGTCGGTGGAGGCCTGCTCGATGTAGGGGTGCAGCTGGGTGAGCGAGCCGACGGCGGTGCGCTGGCCGGCGGGGATGCTGCGGACGACGTAGGCGAGGACGATGGCGACCGCGCCGCCGGCGATCGCGCTGCCGCCGACCAGGCTGGGCAGGGCGTGGACGGGACCGATCCAGCGGTCGGGCCGGTAGGCGAGGACGAAGCCGATGCCGAGCACGGTGCCGGGGACGGCGACACCGAGGGTGCCGCCGAGGTCGAGCAGCCAGGCCGTGCGGTCCAGATGCCGTACGACCAGCCAGGCGATGACCAGGCCGACGAGGCCGGCGACGGGGGTGGCGATGGCGGCGAACCGGAGGGTGTCCAGGACGGCTTCCACGCCGACTCCGGCGACGACCTCCCGGAGGTAGTCGAGGGTGAGGGTGTTGTCGACGCCGAACACCCGGGTCACCGAGCCGACGAGGACGGTGCCGTAGAGGCTCAGGATCACCGCGGCCGCCAGCAGGGCCAGCGAGTAGAAGGGCCAGCGGGCCCAGCCGGTGATCAGGTGGACACTGCCGGAGGGGCGGCCGGTGATGGTCGTGCGGACCTTGCGGCTCATCCAGTGCCGCTGCCCGAAGTACAGGGCCAGCGACGGCACCAGCAGGATCACGCAGTAGACGGCGGCGCCGGTGATGTCGTACTCGCCGGTGACCGCGAGATAGGCGCGGCTGGCGAGGACCGTGTAGTCGCCGCCGAGCACCAGGGGGTTGGCGAGGTCGGCGATGGCCTCCACGAACAGCAGCAGGAACGGCGCGACCAGCCCGGGCGCCACCAGCGGCAGGATCAGCGTCCGCAGGATCCGCCACCGCGAGGCGCCCATGTTCATGGCGGCCTCCTCCAGGGCCGGGTCCAGCCCGCGCAGCATGCCGAGCAGACCCAGGTAGGCCACCGGGAAGAGGGACAGCGACAGGACGAACACCAGCCCGTCCAGGCCGTAGATGTCGTACTCCACCCCGAGGACGCCGTTGCTGACGACGCCGCGCCGGCCGTACAGCACGACCGTGGCGGTGGCGATCGCGAAGGGCGGGCTGACGATCGGCATCAGGGCGATGACGTGCAGGATCTTCTTGCCGGGCACATCGAGCCGGGTCTGCACGAAGGCGAACAGGAAGCCGAGTGCCGTACCGCAGAGGCCGACGAGGGCGCCGAGGACGAGGGTGTTGCGCAGGACGACGAGGTCGACCCGAGAGGTGAAGAACTCGGCGTAGCGGGGCAGCGCGTCGGGGGCGAAGGCGGTGGCGAGCACCGCGACCAGCGGCACGACGGCGCCGACCACCACGAGCAGGGCGACGACGGCGATCAGGACCCTGACGCCCAGATCGGCCCGGCGGCGCCGGCGCGGAGCCGCCACCCGCGCGGGGGTGGCCGGCTCACGGTCGGAGAGGATCGCGGTCATGACTTGGGCGCCTGCGCGACTTCGTCGTCGAACCACTTGGTCAGCGCCGTCTTCCGCGCCCCGGCCTCGGCGGCGTCGTAGTCCACGACCTTGATGCTCGCCAGGTCGACGACCTTGTCCGAGACCTTGGCGGCGGGGTTGGTCGGGAACTGGTAGGCCTTGACGCTCGGGCCGATCTCCTGGGCCTCGGGGGTCAGCGCCCAGTCGACGAACTTCTTCGCGCTCTCGTGGTTCTTCGCGCCCCTGACCAGCGCGACTCCGCCGGTCTCGTAGCCGGTGCCCTCCGACGGGAAGGTCACTTCGAGGTCGGGGAAACCGGCTTCCTGGGTGGCGATGCAGTCGTGGGAGAAGATCACGCCGACGGCGACCTCGCCGCGGGCCGTCATCTGCGCGGGGGCGGCGCCGGACTTGGTGTACTGGAGCACGTTCGGGTGCAGGTCGCGCATGTAGTCGAGCGCCTTGGCCTCGTCGCCGCCGGCCAGTTGCACCTGCGTCCACAGGGCCGTGTACGCGGTGCCCGAGGTGGAGGGGTGCGCGATGCCGATGTCCTTCTTGAGCTTCGGGTCGAGGAGGTCGGCCCAGGAGCGCGGGGCGTCGAGACCCTTCTCCTTCAGCAGTTCCTTGTTGCTGCAGAAACCGAGCGCGCCGACGTAGACGCCGGTCCACAGCCCGGAGACGTCCTTGTACTTCGCGGGGATGGCCGCGGCGTTCTCCGACACATAGGGCTCCAGCAGGCCCTGGTCGCCGGCGGCCGCGTATCCGTCTGCGGGGCCGCCGTACCAGACGTCGAACTCGGCGTTGCCCTTGCCGGCCTGGATGCGGGCGAGGGCCTCGCCGCTGGAGAGGCGGACGAAGTCGGCCTTCACCCCGGTGGTGTCGGCGAACCGCTCCGTGGTGGCGGCGCACCACTCCTCGGTCGCGCCGCAGGCCACGTGCACGACGCCGCCGTCCGCTCCGGAGCCGGCCTGGACGGTGTCGCGGGCGCAGCCGCTCGCGGCGGCGAGGGCCAGGGCCGCGAGGGCCGTCGTCCATACCGCGCCACGGCGCGCGCGTCTTCCCCTAGTCACGACTGTCACGGCGTTGACCTCCGCATTCTCAGGCCTGGTACGGCTCGGCCGGGCGATGTTTCGGCCAGATTAGGAGCGGGTGAACAGGGCCCCGGTGACGGCGGAGTGAGCCCCGGTGACAGCGCCGTCACCGAACACGTCACGTGTGTCGTCGGGGCCGCTCACCCCGCGGTCACCCTGTGGGCGGCCCGTCGGGTGCGGCGGTGGGGACGCCCTCCGTGTCCGTGTCGTCCGGGGGCAGGTCCGGCATCAGATAGCCGACCCCGCGCAGGGTGCGGATGTACGCCGAGCCGCCCGGCACCCCGGCCAGCCGCGAGCGCAGCCGGTACACCGTGGACTTGACGACGTCCCGGCCGCCCAGCAGGTCCGAGGTGCCCCACACCTCCCGGAGCAGGTCCTGCCAGGACTGCGGCACGCCCCGCCGGGAGGCGAGATGGGTCAGCAGTTTGAACTCCGTGAACGGCAGGTCCAGCCGGTGGGGGCCGAGGCTCGCCGACTGCGCCACCGGGTCGATCACCAGCCGGCCCACGCGTAGCGCGGCGCCGCTGCCCCGGCGGTGCCGTCGCACCAGTGCCTCGGCGCGCAGGGCCACCTCACGCGGGTGGAACGGCTTGGTGACGTAGTCGTCCGCGCCGTGTTCCAGACCGGCGATCACGTCGTCGTGCTGGGAGAGCGCGGTGAGCAGCATGACCGGTACGTCCGAGCGGGCGCGGATCCGCCCGCAGAGGGTGAGCCCGTCCATCGCCGGCATCATCACGTCCAGGACGACCAGGTCGACGGCGCGGGTGCGCAGCAGATTGAGGGCGGTCGCCCCGTCGTGCGCGGTGAGCACCGTGAAGCCCTGGGTCTCCAGGGCGAACTCGATGATGATCGTCATCTGCGGTTCGTCGTCGACGACCAGCGCGGTGGGGCCCGCCGCCGTCCTGGTCTCCACCGTCATGACGCGTCCGGCAGGGTCAGCAGGAACGTCGTCCCCCGGGACGACGCGGTGTGCACCATGATCTCGCCTCCGTGCAGTTCCACCACCGTCTTCGTGATCACGAGGCCGAGGCCGGTCCCGTCGGCGAGGGGGCGCCCGGTCGCGAAGCGGTGGAAGAGCCGGTGCCGTTCCTCCCGCGTCATCCCGGCGCCGTCGTCGGTGACGTAGACGGCGACACCGGTGTCGATCAGCGCGACCCGGACGTCGATGCTGCCGCCCGTGGTGGTGAACCGGCTGGCGTTGGACAGCAGGTTCGTCAGCGCCTGGGTCAGCAGCATGGGGTCCGCCGGGATCCTCGGCATCACCTGCGGCACGTCCAGACCGACCCGCTGCCCGCGCTGGGCGCACAGCGGTCGCATCGCGGTGACGACGTCGCGCACCACCACCGACACGTCCACCTTCTCCATCCGCGGGGTGAAGAGACCGGCCTCGATCTTCGCCTGGATCAGCAGACTCTCGCACAGACCGATGACCTGCGTGGACTGGTGGTCGGCGACCTGCAGCAGCCGCTCCTGCGCCGCCGTCAGCGGGCCCGGCGTCCCCTCGCGCAGCAGATCCACCGAGCCCTTGATCATGCTGAGCGGTGTGCGCAGCTCATGGCTGAGCGCGGTGACCTGTTCCGCCCGTCGCTCCACGAGCCGCTCCAGCTGTCGCAGTTCCGCGGTCCGTGCGGCGGCGGCCCCACGCATCCGCAGAAACGTCGACAGGGCGGCCGTGGCCGCGCCACCGAGCGCGGCCACCGACAACCACCAGACGGCGACCATGGCCCGTCCTCCTCGCAAGCCGCCCTCGCACACGGGGCGAGGGCGGTCCCGTGCATTGTGCACGGCCACCACCGGTACGACAATCAGTTCGCTACCCGACATATCAGGGGCCGTTCCCACCCCGCCCGACACTCTTGTGGCGCCATGGGGTACCCGTGGACACATGACCCCAGACGTCGACCTCACCGTCCGCCCCCCGGGCCACCACATCCTGCGCGACCGTTTCCTCGCCGCGGACAGCCGGCTGTTCAACGCGGTGGCGACCCGCGACTGGCCGGGCGCGCATCCCCTCCTGCCGAAGCTGAGCCGTGCCGCGAACCACGGGGTGCTGTGGTTCGCCACGGCGGCGGCGATCGCGGCGACCCGCAGCCCGCGGGCCCGCCGGGCGGCCGTCCGGGGCGTCGCCTCGCTCGCACTCGCCTCGGCGACCATCAACACCCTCGGCAAGCGCTCGATCCGCCGCCCCCGCCCGGTCCTGGACAACGTGCCGCTGACCCGTCAGCTGAAGCGGCAGCCGATCACCACCTCGTTCCCGTCGGGCCACTCCGCCTCGGCCGCCGCCTTCGCCGCCGGTGTCGCCCTGGAGTCGCGCGGCTGGGGCGCCGCCGTCGCCCCGCTGGCCGCCGCCGTGGCGCTGTCCCGGGTGTACACGGGCGTGCACTTCCCGAGCGACGTCCTGGTGGGCGCCGCCCTGGGCGTGGGCGCCGCCTACGCCGTACGCGGCATGGTGCCGACCCGTGACCAGCTGCCCCCGCCCGGCCGCCCCTACGTGGACGCGCCCGCGCTGCCGGACGGCGACGGCCTGGTCGTGGTCGCCAACCGTGCCTCCGGCACGTCGGACCGGGCGCGCGCCCTGCGGGACGTGCTGCCGGGGGCCGAGACCGTGGAGTGCGAGCCGGAGGACGTGCGCGCCGAACTGGAGAAGGCCGCCACCCGCGCCCGGGTGCTCGGCGTGTGCGGCGGCGACGGCACGGTGAACGCCGCCGCCGAGGTGGCCCTGCGCCACGGCCTCCCCCTCGCCGTCCTGCCCGGCGGCACGCTCAACCACTTCGCGTACGACCTCGGCGTGGAGGACGTGCGCGACCTGGGCCGGGCGGTGCGCCAGGGCGAGGCCGTGCGGGTGGACCTCGGGCACTTCACCACCGGCGACACGGAGGGCCACTTCGTCAACACCTTCAGCCTCGGCGTCTACCCCGAGCTGGTGCGGGAGCGCGAGCGCTGGGAGAAGGTGGTCGGCGGCTGGCCCGCGGGCGTCATCGCGGCCCTGCGGGTGCTGCGCTCCGACCGGCATCCGCTCCGGGCCACCTTCGAGGGCCGGCCCCGCCCGATCTGGCTGCTCTTCGCGGGCAACGGCACCTACCACCGGCTGGGCCTCGCCCCCGCCCGGCGTTTCGACCTGGCCGACGGCCTGCTGGACGTCCGTGTCGTGCACGGCGGCCGCCGGCCGGCCCTGCGGCTGCTGGCCGCGGCCCTCGCGGGCCCGCTGACCCGGACCCCGGCCCACGCCGCGGTCCGGGTACGGCGGCTCCGGGTGGACGGCATCGCACCGGGCACCCTCCTCGCGTACGACGGCGAAGTCGCCGAGGTGCAGGGGGATCTGACGCTCCGGAAGCTCCCGGAGGCGCTCACGGTGTACCGGCCCGTACCGATGAGCTGACCCACCTCGCCGCCGACGCGGGCGTGTCCACAATTCAAGACGGCGGTCTCACCATCCGGCATGGTCGCGTACGGTTCGAGGACGGACCCGCGGTCGTCGCGGTCCTCGGGGAAGGGGAACGGCCATGCCCGAAGCACAGGAGACCGCCGTCTACACGCATGGACACCACGAGTCGGTGCTGCGCTCGCACACCTGGCGCACGGCCGCCAACTCGGCGGCCTACCTCCTCGGTTCGCTGAAGCCCCACATGAAGGTCCTGGACATCGGCTGCGGGCCGGGCACCATCACCGCGGACCTGGCGGCCCTGGTTCCGGACGGCCATGTCACCGGCGTCGACCACGCGCCCGGCATCCTGGACCGGGCCCGGGCCACGGCCGCCGAACGCGGCCTGACGAACACGGACTTCGCCGTCGCGGACGTCCACGCCCTGGACTTCCCCGACGACACCTTCTGTGTGGTGCACGCGCACCAGGTGCTCCAGCACGTCGGCGACCCGGTACAGGCCCTGCGCGAGATGCGCCGGGTGACCAGGCCGGGCGGCATCGTCGCCGTCCGCGACTCGGACTACGCCGCGATGACCTGGTTCCCGGAGTCGGCGGGCATGAACGACTGGCTGGACCTGTACCGCCGGGTGGCCCGGGCCAACGGCGGTGAGCCCGACGCGGGGCGCCGGCTGAAGTCCTGGGCGCTGCGCGCCGGGCTCACCGACATCACGGCCACCTCCGCCACCTGGACCTACGCCACGGCGGAGGAGCGGGCCTGGTGGAGCGGCCTGTGGGCGGACCGGACGGTGGCCTCGGCCTACGCCGAACGGGCCACCGAGACCGGTCACGCCACGGCCGGGCAATTGCGGGCGATCGCGGAGTCCTGGCGGGAATGGGGACGACAGGAGGACGGCTGGTTCGCCGTACTGCACGGAGAAATTCTCTGCCGCAAGTCGGCCTGAAAGCGGGAATTCGGGAAACACGGACCATCAGGAGGTTCGCATCATGGTTCCCATCCTGCTGGTACTGCTTCTGGTGCTCATTCTCTTCGGCGCCGGATTCGCGGTGAAGGTTCTCTGGTACATCGCATTGGCCGTCCTGGTGCTGTGGCTCCTCGGCTTCCTGGTGCGCGGCACGTCCGCCTCCGGAGGAAGGAGCCGCTGGTACAGGTGGTGACGTCACTCCCGCGGTAGCAACGGTCCGAGCGGCCCGAGGTCCAGATTCAGGTCCTCGGGCCGCAGGCCGTAGCGCTCGCGGAGTTCGGTCATCCGGTCGTCCAGCAGCATCAGCGTGAGCCCGATGCGCTCCTCCTGGTCCTCCGAGAGCTCTCCGGTGTCGAAGCGGCGCAGCGCCTGCCGCTCCATGAGCTGACGGAGCAGCTCGACGACGGTCAGGACCAGCTTGACCAGGTCCCTCTCGACGGTGTCGGGCTCCAGTTCGAGACGGTTGCGGCCGCTCACTCGGTTCCTCCCCAGGGTGACGGGACCTGTGCGTTCACAGAGCTGATCAGCGCGTTCAGATCGATGCGGACGAGGTCCACGTCGGCGATGCGCAGGGTGAGGTCCCCGGTGATGACGACCCCGCCGGCCAGCAGCCGGTCGAGGAGGTCGACGAGGGCCACCTCACGGCGTTCGATCACGGTCACGGGCTTTCCTCCCCGGCCCCGGTCGTCTCCCCGCTGAAGGAATAGGCGGCCCACGGCCCGGTGAGTTCCACCCGCAATCCCGGTTCCTCACCTTTCGTACGGTCCACCAGTTCCACGAATTCCTCGGAATGCGCGCGCGGCACCAAATAGGCCGCGTTGAGCACATTGCGTCCGGGAACGCCGGAGAGGGCGGAATTCTGCGGCGCGTGCAGCCGGGTGTCCTCGGCGAATTCCGCGAGAGTGTCGTGCAGTCGGCGGGCGAACCGGTCGGCGTTCTCCCACATCTCCTCGTGGGCCCGGTGGCTGCGCCTCCGCTGCCGCAGATAGTCACGCCCGCTGGAGACCTTCGCGGGCGCCTGGGACGGCTCCCGCTCCTCGGACTCGGCGTAGATCTTGACGCCCCACTCCACCCGGCCCGCGAGCCGGTCCAGGGTGCGTCGGAAGCCCTCCTCGCGGGCCTCCAGCATGACCCGTACGCCGCTGTCGTCACGGAAGACGGTGCCGAGCCGGAGCGGCAGCGGGGTGGTGACGACGGTGAGGGCGTCGATCACGCTCTGGTGGGCCCGGGCCGTCTCGGTCAGCCAGTCCAGGTCCTCCAGATGGGCGCGGAGCGGTTGCTCCGCGAAGTCGCGCTCCGGCACCTCGCTGACCACGGCGATCAGGTCGTGGTGGCGCAGTTGCCGGGGCGGCGCCCCCGCGACGCCCTTGAGCTGGGACTGGAGCGCGGCGTCGAAGGGGCGGCAGACGGCGTACACGTACCGCAGTCCGGTCATGAGGGCTCCTCTCTGGCGCGACCGCGTTCGATGGCGGGCTCCGGCTCCCGCCGGAGCCCGCCGTCGTCCAGCTCCGCGAGCCGGGCGCGCAACTCGGCATTCTCACGGGAGAGTTCGTCACGGCGCGCGTGGGACGACAACGCCGGGTCGGTCTCCCACCAGTCGATCCCCATCTCCTTGGCCTTGTCGACGGAGGCGACGATCAGGCGCAACTTGATGGTGAGCAGTTCGATGTCGAGCAGGTTGATGCGGATGTCACCCGCGATCACCAGGCCCTTGTCGAGGACACGCTCCAGGATGTCGGCCAGGTTGGCACTCCCGTTCTGCCCGTACGGCTCGGGGACTCGGCTCGGGAACGTCATCGGCGACTCCCGCCGGCGGCGGCCCGCTCCTCGTCCTCATCCTCGTACGGTTCCTCGTCGATGTCCTCCCCGGCGTCGCCCTCGGCCTCGGGAGCGTCCTCGTACTCGCCCTCCGGTACCTCGTCCGGGTCCTCCAGGTCGCCTTCCTCGTCCTCGTCGACGTACCCTTCGGCCTCTTCGTCCTCGTCGGACTCCTCGGCCTCGTCCGCCTCGTCGGAGTCACGCGGCTCCTCGTCCGACTCGGCCTCGTCGGCGTCCTCGTCCTCCTCGTACTCGCCCTCGGCCTCGCCGTCCTCCGACGCCTCGCCCTCGGGCAGCTCCTCCTGTTCCTCGTCCTCCCGCTCCTCCTCGGCGACGGCGTCCTCGTGGCTGACGACGACGTCGCCGTCGCGGATCTCGCCGCGCCAGCCGTCCTCGGCCTCGCCCTTGAAGGTGATGAAGCGGGCGAAGTTCTTGAGGTCGAGCCGGGCCCGGCGGCCCTGGGCACGCCAGATGTTGCCGGTCTTCTCGAAGAAGCCCTGCGGGTAGTACTCGATGACCAGCAGGACTCGGGTGAGGTCGTCGGCGAGGGAGTGGAAGGTGACCGCGCCCTTCGTGGTGCCCTTGGCGCCCTCCGACGTCCAGGTGATCCGCTGGTCGGGCACCTGTTCGGTGGTCTGCGCCTTCCAGCCGCGGCTGGACCAGAAGATCTTCATCTGCCAGTCGGAGTGGGTGTCGTCGGCCCGGTTGGCGCTCTTCACCCCCTTGGCGAAGGTGCTGAAGCTCTGGTACTGGGTCCACTGGTCGTACGCGGTCCGCACCGGCACCCCGACGTCGATGGACTCGATGATCACCGTGGGCTTGTTGCCCGAGCTTCCCTTGGGTTTGCCCTTGCCGCCGCCGAGGTTCTTGAACGCGCCGACCACGTTGTCCTTGACACGGCCGGCGCCCACCTCCAGGGCGGTGCGCAGCGGCCCCTTGCCCTCGGCGAGCTTGCGGCCGCCGTCGAGGGCCAGCTTGGCGAAGCCGGGGCTGTTGCCGTCGGCGATGTCGTTGAGCTTGCCGGTCGTCTCGCCGAGTTTGCGGCCGGCGCCGACAAGCAGCCGCTGGGCCTGCGCGGCCACGTACTCCCGGGCCTCGGCCTTGAGATGGTCGACGGCCTCGCTGTGGGCGACGTCGGAGAGCGGATTGCTCTTCGTCGCGTCCTTCGCCCGGTCCGCCACCTCGCCGGTCGCGCGGCCGGTCGCCTTTCCGAGGGTCTCAGTCATCGCCGCCGCCTCCTCTCGTCGTCCGTGACCGCGTGGCCTTGCGAGCCGCCTTCTTGGCCGGTGCGGTCTTCTTCGTCTGAGCCGCCTTCTTCGCCGGGGCGGTCTTCTTGGCGGCCGTCTTCTTGGCGGCGGCCTTCCTGGGCGGGGGCTTCTTCGCCGCCTGCCCGCGCGATGACCGTCGCGACTCCTCGGGCGCTTCGTGGCCGGGCTCCGGCTCCTCCTCGTCCTCGTCGCGTCCGGACACGTCGGGCGTCACCCCGGCGAGTTGGTCGCGCACCTGCGAGGTACGCCCGTGCAGCCGGTCGGCGAGCCCTTCGATCTGCCGCTCGACCAGCGCCCCGGTGGCCGCCTTGCCCGCGCCGCGCAGGTCCTCGCGGAGCTGGTCCCCGAGCTCCTTGAACTGGGGGTTGTTCTGCAGCTGCTGTGATGCCAGCTCCGCGAGCGCCCGTGGGTTGAGGTGCATCCGCTTGCCGGCCACCATGGTGCCGATGGCGAACGCGAGTTTCATCTTCTTGGTACGTCCGAGGACGTATCCGGCCCCTACCGCGAGGCCCAGTCCGATTCGATTCATTGTGTCGTCCCGTCGCCGGTTCCTGTGCTCCTCCGCGCGCTGATCTCCAGCCGCTCCAGGAGCTCGTCCTCCAGGCGGTCGAACTCGTCCTCATCGATCTCGCCCGCCTCGAGCCGCTGCTCGAGGCGGGCGAGATCGGCGCGGACGGCCGCCGGGTCGTAGTACTGGCGCTCGGCCTCGGTGAGCACCTGTCTCACCGTCCAGAGGCTGCCGCGCACCGGTGCGAACGGCAGCAGCAGCACCTCGGTGATCAGTCCCATCACGTGCCTCCTCGGCCGTCACGTGCTGTCAGTGCGTCGTCTCGGCGGGCTCCGCGGGCCCCGGCTCGACGAAGCTGTACGGCGGCAGCGGTCCGTTCACCCGCACCTCGATGTGCGGATGGCTCTTGCGGACCGCCTCCACCGCTTCGAGGAAGCCCGCGGCCGACTGCCGGTCCACGAGGAACGACAGATTGGCCAGCCAGCCGGTCGACTCGGGGCCCGCGCTGATGGCCTCGGCGGCCGGCTCCAGCGCCTGCCGCAGCTCCGTCGCGTCGTCGGCCTCCCGGGCCTGCACGGCGGCGACGACCATCTCGCCGAGCCGCAGCCGGTCCTCGTAGGTACCGCCACCCGCCTGCCGGTTTGCCTCGGTCATGGCCCGCAGCTCGGGGTTCTCCCCCATCACGCGATGCAGCACGGCCTCTTCGTCGTGGCTGGCCTTCACGTTGTACTCGACCTTGCCGTCGAGGGCGCCGAGCCGTTCCGTGTAGTGCTCCGCGCGTTCGGCGAGCACCCCGGTGACGGACGCGTCGTCCGGGGCGACACTGCCGAAGCGCATGGGCAGCAGGGGGCCGCCCGCGCCCGCCTCGCTCAGGACGTTCTGGTGGGCGAGCAGATCCTTGCGCTTGGGGCGCAGCCCCTCGGGGGCCTCGCTGACGATCGCCGCCAGCTCTCCCTCCTTGAGGATGCGCACCGGGCGCGCGGGGTCGCCCACCCCGCCCATGCCCTCGGGGAGGCCGGGGTGCGAGCTCGCGGTGATGCCGTAGACATACGTGCTCACTCCTGTTCCTCCCTCTTGCGCGAGCTCGTGGTCTTGCGGGCCCGCGGCCGCGACTCGGACTGACCCTCCTCGCGGGCCTGCTTGAAGGCGTCGGAGATCGTCTCGGCGGCGCCGGACAGCGCCCCCTTGGACTTGCCGCGCGCGCCGGACTCGGTGATCTCACCGACGAGGTCCGGCAGGCCGGGGTTCTTGCGCGGCCCGGCCTCCAGGTCGAGCCGGTTGCACGCCTCGGCGAAGCGCAGATAGGTGTCGACGCTGGCCACGACGACCCGGACGTCGATCTTCAGGATCTCGATGCCGACCAGGGAGACTCGCACGAAGGCGTCGATGACGAGCCCCCTGTCGAGAATGAGTTCCAGGACGTCGTACAGGCCGCTGCTGCCGCCTCCGCCGCCGGACTGCTGTGCCGGGACTACGGTCATGCCGGCTGATCCTCCTTGTCTGTGGGTGTCTGGAGCGGGACGCGGCCTACCGGCCACCGGGGCGATGTGGGTCAGCCCTCCCGCGCTCGTAACGGCGGACGCGCCGGTAGCCGGTGAGCTCGCCCCCGGGGTCGAGTTCCACCCGGTAGCTCGCGAGCAGGCTCATCGTGTCGGGGACCCTGGCGATCTCCAGGACCTCGACTTCCAAGATCCAGCCGTCCTCGGTCTGCTCGAACGACGACACGGACTCGGGCGCCATGCCGGTCAGCTCCGCGAGCTGGGTCCGCGCATGCCGCAGTACCTGCATGGGGCTGGGGCGCTCGTCCGTCGATGCCCGTGCCTCTTCGCTTTCGCCTGACTCGTCCGACTCGTGCGCCGTACGTGAATTCTGTGTTTTTGATGTGTTCGATGTGTTCGACATGGCCACCTCGAACACCGAGTGGCCCCCCGGCCGTTGGCCAAACCTGTCGGTGTCAGCCGCGCCGCGCCGCGAGCCTGCGCCGCGCCGGGCCCAGCGCCCGGCCCCGGCGCATCGCCCCGGCCCAGGGATCGGTGCGGGCCTGGTCGACGGCGTCCGCCAGGGTCCAGCGGCGGGCGTCGACGGCCGGATCGTCCAGCTGTTCCCAGGTCAGGGGCGTGGCCACGGGCGCGCCGGGGCGTGCGCGCACGGTGTAGGGGGCGACGGCGGTCTGGGCGTAGGCGTTGCGCTGGATGTCCAGGTAGAGCCGGTCGCCCCGGTCCTTCTTGCGGGGCTCGACGGTGAGCCGCTCTGGATGGGCGCGGACGAGTTCCTCGGCGATCTCCCGGGCGAAGCCGCGCACCGTGTCGAAGTCGTCGTGCCCGTTGAGCGGCACGACGACATGGACGCCCCGGGAGCCGGTGGTCATCGGCACGGACGGCAGTTTCAGCCGGTCGAGCAGCTCCCGTACGTCCCGGGCCGCCTCCCGGACCTGCGCGAAGTCGTCCACGGCGGGATCGAGGTCGAGGACCAGCCGGTCGGGCCGGTCGACGTCTCCGGTCCGGGAGAGCCAGCGGTGCAGGGTGAGACAGGCCTGGTCGGCGAGGTACACGAGGGTGGCCGCGTCGTCACAGACCGGGTGGACGACCGTGCCGCCCTCCTTGGGCACCTCGACGCGTTCGATCCACTCCGGGTAGTGCTCGGGGGTGTTCTTCTGCATGAACATGGGCCCGTCGAGCCCGTCGGGGTGCCGTTCCAGCATCAGCGGGCGCCCGCGCAGATGGGGCAGCATGAAGGGGGCGACGGCACGGTGGTAGGCGACGATATCGCCCTTGGTGTACTCCTTGCCGCCGCCCTCGCCGTCGGCGGGGAACAGCACCTTGTCCGGCCGGTGGATCTCGACGGTACGGCGGCCGACCCTCATCGTGTGCGTGTCCCCCATCGCCTGCTCCTCTCCGGATCGCGGTCGTCCAGGGCCTTCAGGGCGTGATCGCGTGCTCCACCAGCAGCCGTCCGGCCACCGCGATCGCCTCCGCGTCGATGCCCGCCTCGCGCAGCTGCTCCTCGGGGGAGGCCGAGCCCGGCATCGTCCGGACCGCCAGGCGCACCAGGCGGGGCACCGGGCGGCCGTCGAGGAAGGCGTCGAGGACCGCGTCGCCGAGACCGCCCTCCTCGTGGTGGTCCTCGACGGTGAGGATGCAGCCGGTGCGTTCGGCGGCCTCCCGCAGGGTGCGGCGGTCGACGGGCTTGACCGAGTAGAGGTCGATCACCCGGACCTGGATGCCCTCCCGGTCCAGCGCCTCGGCGGCCTTGAGCGCCTCGTGGACGGTGACCCCCGCGGCGACGACCGTCAGCCGGTCGGTGTCCGAGGCGCGCAGCACCTTGCTGCCGCCGATCGGGAACTCCTCGGTCGGGCTGTAGAGGACGGGCGACGCGCCCCGGGACGTCCGCAGATAGCGGATGCCCTCGAGGCCGGCCATGGTGCCGACGAGCTTGGCGGTCTGGTTGGCGTCGCACGGGTACAGCACGGTGGAGCCGTGCACCGAGCGCATCATCGCCAGGTCCTCCAGGCCCATCTGCGAGGGCCCGTCCTGGCCGATGGCGACACCCGCGTGGGAGCCGACGAGATTGATGCCGGACCCGCTGACCGCCGCCATGCGGACGAAGTCGTGGGCGCGGCTGAGGAACGCCGCGAACGTGGCGGCGTACGGCACCCAGCCGCGCGCCGCGAGGCCGACCGAGGCGGCGACGAGCTGTTGTTCGGCGATGTAGCACTCGAAGTAGCGGTCGGGGTGCTCCTTGGCGAAGAACTCCGCGCGGGTGGAGTCGCCGACCTCGCCGTCGAGGGCGACGATGTCACCGCGGGCGGAGCCGAGCGCGGCGAGGGCCTGCCCGTAGGCGTCCCGGGTGGCGACCTCGTCACCGGTCTCGTAGCGCGGCAGTTCCAGGTGTCCGGTGCGTACGGCGTGCAGCATCCGGGCGGCGGGCGGCTGCCGGACCTCGATCCGCACGTCGCGTACGCCGCCGAGTTCCGCGATCGCCTCCTCGGCGTCCTTGAGCGGCTTGCCGTGCAGGCCCTCGCGGTCCTGGACGGCCTCGACGCCCTTGCCCTTGAGGGTGCGGGCGAGGATCACGGTGGGCTGGCCCTTGGTGGACTCGGCCTCGCCGTAGGCGCGGTCGACGGCGTCCACGTCGTGCCCGTCGATCTCGATGGTGTGCCAGCCGAAGGCCGCGAAGCGGCGGGCGTAGGCGTCCAGGTCGTGCCCGTGCCGGGTGGGCCCGCGCTGGCCGAGCCGGTTGACGTCGACGATCGCCGTCAGATTGTCCAGATGCTCGTACGCGGCGTGCTCGGCGGCCTCCCACACCGAGCCCTCGGCCAGCTCGCTGTCGCCGCACAGCACCCACACCCGGTAGCCGGTGCGGTCCAGCCGCTTCCCGGCCAGGGCGATGCCGACGCCGACGGGCAGTCCCTGGCCGAGCGACCCGGTGGCCGTCTCCACCCACGGCAGCCGCCGCGGCGTGGGGTGCCCCTCCAGCCGGCTGCCCAGCTTCCGGTAGGTCATCAGCTCGGTCTCGCTGATCGCGCCCGCCGCCTTGTACGCGGAGTACAGCAGCGGCGAGGCGTGCCCCTTGGACAGGACGAAGCGGTCGTTGCCCGGGTGCTGGGGGCGGTCGAAGTCGTACCGCAGGTGCCCCGCGAGGAGCACCGCCATCAGCTCGGCGGCCGACATGGACGACGTCGGATGCCCGGAGCCCGCGACGTCCGAGGCGCGCACACTGTCGACCCTCAACTGCTGTGCCAGCTCGGTCAGTTGACGGCTGTTCATGACTTACCTCCGGAACCCTCGGCGGGCTTTGACGGGTCTTCGGACACCGTGCCGAGCTTGCGGCCCGGTGATGCGGTCGACGACTTCCCGGCGCCCGCTGTCGCCTTCTCCGGCGCGCCCGGCATCCTGGCCAGCTCCGGCGAGGCCGTGTCCAAGGGGACCGACCAGGACCGTACGAGGCCCAACTGGACGGCCTGGCGGGGCAGTACGGCATCGAGGAGCCAGTCGGCGGCGACCCGGACGCGGTTGCCGGGCATGGCGGCGAGGTGGTAGCCGCGGGTGACGGCTCCGGCGGCGAGGCCGGACAGCGGCACACCGAGCGGGTTGGCGGCGGCCTTGACCCCGCCGAGGTCCACGACGAAGCCGAGGTCGCTGTGGCGGTACGGCTCGGGCTCGCCCCGGCCGAGGGAGGCGGCGACGTTGTACGCGGCCACCTTGCCCTGCCGCCACGCGTGCTGGGCGGTCATCGGCGTGTACTGACCGGGCTTGGTGAGATCGGGCACGGCGGCCGCGTCACCGCAGGCGAACACCTCGGGCCGGCCCGGCACCTGCAACGTGGGCTCGACGAGCAGCCGGCCGCGTTCCATCGGCAGCCCGAGGGACTCGGCGAGCGGGTCGGGCTTTACGCCCACGCACCACACGAGGGTGCGGGTGTCGACGAACTCCCCGTCGCTCAGCAGCACTCCGTTCGGTGTGGCCTCCTTCACGGAGGTCCCCATCCGTACGTCGACGCCTCGCTGCCGCAGCACCTTGTCGGCGGTCCGCGACAGCTTGTCGTCCATCTCGGGCAGCACCCGGTCCGCGATGTCGAGCAGGATCCAGCGCGGCCGCATGCCCTCCCGCAACGGCTGCTTGCGTACCAGCGCGTCGGTGAACATCTGGCCGTGGGCGGCGACCTCGGTCCCGGTGTACCCGGCGCCGACCACCACGAAGGTGCACCGCGCGTCGCAGCTCTTGGGGTCCTCACTGCCCGCGGCCAGCTCCACCTGCCGGGTGACGTGGTCCCTGAGGTACAGCGCCTCGGGCAGCCCCCGGAAGCCGTGGGCGTGCTCGGCGACACCCGGGATGGGCAGCAGCTTGTTGACGCTGCCGGCGGCGAGCACCAGCCGGTCGTAGGTGAGGGTGCCGACGCCGCCCTCGGGGTCCGAGTAGCGCACGGTGCGCGCGTCGAGGTCGATGTCGTCGGCCTCGCCCAGCACCAGCCGCACGTGCGGCAGGGTGCCGGTGAGGGAGACGGTGACCCTGCGTGGTTCCAGGATGCCGGCGGCGACCTGGGGCAGCAGGGGGAGATACAGAAAGTAGTCGGTCGGGTTGAGCAGGGTGATGTCGGCCTTGTTCCGGGTCAGCCGCGCGAGGGTGCGGGCTGTCCGATAGCCGGCGAAACCGGCACCGACGATCACGATGCGGGGTCGACTCACGGTTCGCCTCCGGCGTGGTCGCGTGCGTACGAACCTTCCGCGTCCCCCTGGTCAACGGGCCCAAACCGGCGGGCCACCCGATCGTGCGCGGGTTTCCGCCGTGATCCCCGGGTACTCGGACCACGTCCAGGCCCCGCCCCGATCGCACCTGTCGCGGAGGTAGTCCCCATGCCCGAGTACGGATACTTCCTGGCGACCGAGGAGTTCGGTCCCGCCGAGCTGATCGAGCAGGCGAGGATGGCCGAGCAGGCCGGATTCGACTGTCTGTGGATCTCGGACCACTTCCACCCGTGGAACGACGCCCAGGGCCAGAGCCCGTTCGTGTGGTCGGTGATCGGCGCGCTCTCCGAGGCCGTGTCGCTGCCGATCGAGACGGCGGTGACCTGTCCGACCGTCCGGATCCACCCGGCGGTCGTCGCGCAGGCCGCGGCGACGAGTTCGGTGATGACCGGCGGTCGTTTCCGGCTCGGCATCGGCTCGGGCGAGGCGCTCAACGAGCATGTCCTCGGCACCCGTTGGCCCCCGGCGGACGTCCGTCTGGAGATGCTGGAGGAATCGGTGCAGGTGATGCGGCGCCTGTTCACCGGCGAGGAGGTCACCCACCGCGGCACGCACTTCACGGTGGAGAACGCCCGCCTCTACACGCTCCCCGAGGCGCCCGTCCCCATCGACATCTCCGGTTTCGGGCCCAAGGCCACCGCCCTCGCCGCCCGCGTCGGCGACGGTTTCATCACCATGAGCCCCGACGAGGAGCTGGTGACCCAGTACCGCAAGGGCGGCGGGGGCGCGAACCCCGTCAGCGGCGGTACGAAGGTGTGCTGGGGCCCCGACCGGGACGCCGCCGTGCGGCTCGTCCGTCACCTCTGGTCGAGCCAGTTGCTGCCGGGCGAGATGGGGCAGATCCTGCCCACGCCCCGCCACTTCGAGCAGTTGGAGCCGCTGGTCACCGAGCAGATGGTCGGCGAGAACACGGTCTGCGGCGACGACGTCGACGAACACGTCGCCGAGCTGACCGCCTTCGCCGACGCGGGCTTCGACCGCGTCTACGTCAGCCAGATCGGCCCCGACCAGCGCGGGTTCTTCGACTTCTACCGCACGAAGGTGCTGCCGCAGCTCCAGCGGGGTCCTCGCTGACCCGCACCGCCCCACAGATTCTCGGCCCAGATGGTGTTTCCCTCTCCCCATCGTCTGGGCCGAGTGCACGTGCGCAAGGAGCGGGGCCCGGACGTCCTCGCCGTCCGGGCCCCGCTCCTTCTGCCGCCCTTTTCTGCTCGGCTTCGCTGCTCTTTCCCCCACTCACCGCTACCGGTGGCGGGGATCCTCCGGGTCGACGCCGACCGGGGGCGGCGCGCCGGTCGCACCGCCGGGAGCGACGGGCGGCACCGGCGGATAGCCGGCCGGCCCCGTCCCGCCCGGGGGCATCCCGGGCGCCGTACCGCCGGCGACCCGGTCACGGCCCGCGGCGAGGTCGCCCTCGTGCTCGGACGCCGGCCGGGACGCCGAGGGCCGCGCCGCGCTCCTCAGCACGTACGCCGCCACACCGAGCACCACGGCCGTGATGAGCGCCGCGGCCCAGTCCGGCAGGCCGAGCGACAGCGCCAGCCCGAGGGCCAGCGCCAGCGCGGCACCCGCGTACAGGGCGAGCGCCCCGGACGCGGCGTACAGCGCCGCCTTGCGGCGCTGCTTGCGGGTCTGCTGCCGCAGCTCGTCGCGGACGGTCTCGCGGGCCACCAGCGCCAGCTCGTCGACCAGGTGCTTGTCCAGATGTTCGAGATGATCCAAGCGGTCCATCGCCTCCGGGTACCCGTGCCCCCGCCCGCGTAACGCGGCATGCGCCGGGGGCGGATCCCCAACTAGGCTCTGCCCCATGGAGATTCTCGGCACCACGCTCCGCATCTGCGTCGACGACCTGGAAGCCGCGGTCCCGTTCTACGAGAGACTCTCGGGCGGGCCGGCGATGCGCTTCGAACGCGGTGGCGTCCAGGTGGCCGCCGTCGGCTGCTTCCTGCTGATGAGTGGACCCGAGTCGGAGCTGGAGGTCCTGCGGAAGGTGGCCGCGACCATCGCGGTCGAGGACGTCGACGAGGCGAACCGGGTCCTCACCGCCTCCGGCGCCCAGGTGCTGGCCGGCCCCATCCCCACGCCCGTCGGCCGCAACCTGATCGCCGTCCACCCCGACGGCTCGGTCTACGAGTACGCGGACCGCCGGACGGTGGCGTGAGCGTCAGGGGGCGAACGCGGCCACGACGAGGTCCGTGAGCAGCGCGCCCGCCGTGCCGTCGGGGTCCAGATCTGGGTCGTAGATGGTGACGTTGAGGCCCACGCAGTGCGGTGAGCGGACCAACGGGCGCAGCAGCGCGGTCAGTTCGTCGGGCAGCAGCCCGTCGGGGTCGGGGCTGTCGACGGCGGGCATGACGGACGGGTCGAGGACGTCGGCGTCCAGGTGCACCCAGAATCCGGCCAGTTCGGGCGTCTCGAAGCTCAGCGCGGTGACCCGGGCGAGATCGTCCGCGCCCCAGGTGCGCAGCTCGCCGACGGTCACGACGGGGATCTTCAGGGCGGCCAGCTCGGCGCGCTCGTCCTCGAACGCGTCCCGGATGCCGAAGAGCCGTACGTCCTCGTCGCGCAGATAGGGTCCGAGGCCCTCCAGGTCGGTCAGGTCCGGCTGTCCGCGCCCGGTGGCGAGCGCCAGCTCCTCACCGCCGGCCGCCCCGACCCGGTCGGAGTTCCCCGGATGCCGGAAGTCGGCGGAGGCGTCGACAGCGACCAGCCCGTACCGCCCGATCCGCCGCAGCGCGAGCGAGGCGCCGAGCTGGATCGAACAGTCCCCGCCGAGCACGACGGGCAGCTCACCGGCCCGGACGTGCCGCTCGATCCGGTCGGCGAGCCTGCGGGTGTACGAGGCGATCGCGCCGGCGTTGAAGACACCGTCGCCCTCCTGCCAGTCGCCCCGGTCATAGCGCGGCGGCACCACCACCCCGCCCTCCAGCGCGCCGAGCCGCCGCACGATGCCCTGTTCCCGCAGGGCCCCGGCGAGCTTGTGGCAACCGGGCACGGTCCCCGGGGCGGGCGGCCGCAGGCCGAGATTGGAGGGGGCGTCCACGACGACGATGTTCCGCATGGGTCCCATCCTGAGCGACGGGGCCGTCCGCCGGGACGGGAACGGATCATTCCGGGAGACGGCCCCCGGGCGGCTCCGGGAGACCGCCCCCGCCCGGGACCGGGCGCTCCATCTCCGTGGTCAGCGCCCACCGCTGGTGGTCCCGCCAGGCCCCGTCGATGAACAGGAAGTCCGGCGAGAAGCCCTCCAGCCGGAAGCCGCACCGCCGGGCGAGGGCGATGGAGGCGGAGTTCCCGGGCTGCACGTTGATCTCCAGCCGGTGCAGGCCCATGAAGGTGAACGCGTACTCGACCACCAGTGCGAGCCCCTCCCCCATCAGGCCGCGCCCGGCGGCGTGGGCGAAGGCCCCGTAGCCGAGGGCGCCGCTCTGGAAGCCGCCCTCCACGATGTTGTTGATGTTGATGAATCCGGCGATCCCCCCGCCGTCCCTCTCGCACACCAGGAACCCGGCCTTGGTCGGATCCTCGATGAGCCGTCCCGCGTACGCGGTGTACGCCGCGGGTGTGGCCGGGGGAAACAGCCACGGCCGGTGCAGCTCCCTGCTCTCCCGCACCCGTGCGACGAACTCGGGGCCGTCCCCGGGTGTGAAGCGGCGGATCGCGACGCGGGGGCCTGCGATGAGGTGACGAACGTTCTCGGACACCCCGCCACGGTACGTCGGAGCGGGCGTCACCTGCGCCGTCTCATGAAGTACGCCCCGCACACCGCTCCGACCAGGCCTGTCCCGAGGAGAGCCAGCCACAGGGGCATGGTGACCTCGGAGACCAGCAGCTGGATCTCGGTGCTCCGGGTGTTCTGGAACACGAAGACGAGCGCGAGGACGGCGAGCAGACCCACGAGGACCCTGCCGGGGGTCAGCGTCTCGCTCCACCGCCTGCGCCTGTGCGTCCCGACTCGTTCCGATGTCTTCGGGCTCATGTCTCCAGGATGACGCGCTCGACCGGGACGCGCCCGGTGGGAGACACCCCGTCGGAGACGCCCCGTCGGAGACGCCCCGTCGGAGACGCCCCGGGCTGCGGGCCGTCAGATCAGGGCCGGTTCGTCCAGTGTCAGTGTCCCCGCCTCCGCGTCCAGCTCCGCCGTCACCCCGAAGGGGATCGTCAGCGCCCCTTCCCCGTGGCCGAATCCGAACTCCTCCACCACCGGCACCCCGACCCCGCCGAGCCGGTCGACGAGCACCGCCCGCACCTTCTCGTACGGCTCGCACTCCGCCCAGGAGCCGAGGACGACACCGGCGACCCCGTCCAGCCAGCCCGCGCGCAGGAGCTGGGTGAGGTAGCGGTCGAGGCGGTAGGTCTCCTCGCCGACGTCCTCCAGGCAGAGCAGGCCGCCCCGGGCGGAGGGCCGGGCGTGCGGGTTGCCCAGCTCGGCCGCGAGCAGACACAGGCAGCCACCGAGGAGGACCCCGCGGGCACGGCCCGGCACCAGGGCGGCGCTTCCCTCGGCGGCCCGGATCGTGCGCACGGTCTCGGGGGAGAACAGGGTGGCCCGCAGATGCTCCTGGGCCCGGCTGTTCTTGAGGAAGTCGACGCCCGCGGCCATGGGCCCGTGCAGGGTGACCAGCCCGGCCCTGGTGGCGAACGCCTCGTGCAGGGCGGTGATGTCACTGAACCCGACGAGCGTCTTGGGGCCGGCCGCCCGTATCGCGTCCCAGTCGAGCAGGTCGACCATCCGCTGCACGCCGTACCCGCCGCGGGCGCACAGCACGGCGGACACGGACGGGTCGCACCAGGCGTTCTGGAAGTCGGCGGCACGGTCGGCGTCCGTGCCCGCGAGATAGGGGAACCCGGGGTGCCGGTCCAGCGTGTGGGGCGCCACGACGGGATCGAGGTCCCAGCCGCGCAGCAGGTCCAGCCCGGCGCTGAGCCGCTCCTCGACGACCGGCCCGCTGGGCGCGACGACGGCCACCCGCGCGCCGGGGACGAGGCGAGCGGGTCTGGTCAGGGGGGTCACGGGCGTTACCGGTGTCACGGGTGTCACTTGGCGAGCTCCAGAGTAGGGATACCCGGAGGATTCAACCCGAACACCTGGGCGTACAGCGACAGCTCCGCCTCCAGGACCCGCACCATCGTCTCCGCCCGCCTGAAGCCGTGCCCCTCCCCCTCGAAGGCGAGGTAGGCGTGCGGCACCCGCCGCCCGTCGAGCCGGGCCAGGAACCGCTCGCACTGCGCGGGCGGACAGATCACGTCGTCGAGGCCCTGGAGCAGCAGGAACGGCGCGGTGATCCGGTCGGCGTGCTCGGTGGGCGACCGCTCCGCGTACCGCATCGGCTCCTCGGCCGACGGCCCGACCAGGCTCTCCAGGTACTGGGACTCGAAGTCGTGCGTTTCCCCCGACCCCCAGTGCGCGAGGTCGAGGATGGGATACAGGATCGTTCCGCAGGCGTACACGTCGGTCGCGGTCAGGGACACGGCGGCCGTCCAGCCGCCCGCGCTGCCGCCCCTGATGGCGAGCCTGGTGCGGTCGGCGGTGCCCTCGTCGGCGAGGGCGAGCGCCACGGCCGCGCAGTCCTCCACGTCGACGACGCCCCACTGCTCGCGCAGCCGGTTGCGGTACTCCCGGCCGTAGCCGGTGGACCCGCCGTAGTTGACCTCGGCGACGCCGATGCCGCGTGAGGTGAAGTAGGCGATCGCGAGGTCCAGGACCAGCGGCGCGCGGCTGGTGGGCCCGCCGTGCGCCCAGACGACGTAGGGCGGCAGCTCGGTGCTGAAGGCGACGGAGCCGGGGTTGTGGGGCGGGTAGACATGTGCGTGGATCTCGCGCCCGGCGGGGCCGAGGAAGCTGCGGATCTGGGGTTCGGGGTAGTAGGCGGGGTCCACCGGGTCGTCGTGCGCGGCGCCGATCACCCGGGCGTCGCCGGTGGCGGCGTCCAGCTCGACCACCTCGTACGCGCTGCGGGGGCTGGCCCCGATGCCGAGGATCCGGCCGCCGCGCACGGCGAGCGACGGGGCGAACTCGGTCCACGGTCCGGCCGCGTCCACGACCTGGCCGGTCTCCAGGTCGAGGACGCCGAGCGCGGTGGCGCCCCGCCCGTGGATCACGGCGACGAGACCGTCGTCCAGCAGCGCGAACCAGCTCCAGCCGACCTTCCACAGCGGGCCTCCGAACTCCTCCTCGCGGGCGCAGAGGGCCGTGCGGCCGCCGCCGTCGGGGTCGAGGCGGCCGGGCTCGGTGCGGCCGGGGCCGACGTGGTCGGGGTCGAGGCGGTAGAGGTTCCAGTAGCCGGTGGTGTCGCTGGAGTACACGAGGGTGCCGTCGGCGGCCCAGTCGACCTGGGCGACCGACTCCTCCGGGCCGCCCGCGACGCACCGGGGCACGCCGAGCCTGCCGTCCTCGGTCACCTCGGCGACCAGCAGCGACGTGCCGTCCCACGGCATCCCGGGGTGGTCCCAGGCGAGCCAGGCGGCACGGCGGCCGTCCGGCGAGAGACGGGGGCAGGTGACGAACCGCCTGCTGTCGTCGGTCAGCTCCCGCACGGCGCCGCGGTCCTCGGCCGCCGAGCCGTCCAGCGGCACCGCGGCGACGACCCGCCGCACGTCGGTGGGCCCCTCGCCGGTGAACTCCTCCAGGACGCACCACACCTCGTCCCGCTCCGGGTGCGGCCGCGGGTCCACCCAGCGCAGTCCGCCGCCGACCGGCGACACCGGGGTGAGCGGGCGGGGCTCACCACCGGGCTCGAAGCCGTAGAGGCGCTGGTCGGCGTGGTTCACGAAGACCACGAAGGGGCCGCCGTCCCGGGGGACCCCGGTCCAGGGCTGCCCGCCGTACTCCATGACCCGGCTGCGCACGTTCCACGGGGCCGGCAGGACCGACTCCTCCGTGCCGTCGGCCGTGCGCCGCACCAGGGTGCGTCTGCCGCCCTCGGCGGGCCGGGGCTCCGTCCACCAGGCCTCGTCGCCGACGAAGCCGACGAACTCGGGATGCCCGTCGTGCGCGGCGGCGAGCGCCGCGTCGATCGGCGAGGGCCACGAACCGTACGCCAGGGTCTGCACCTTGTCCCCCATGTCCCTTCGTCCCCCGAGTCCCATCGGTCAGGCTGTCCGCAGGAAGCGGTCGAGCACACGGACGCCGAAGTGGAGCGCCTCCACGGGGACGCGCTCGTCGACGCCGTGGAAGAGCGCCGCGTAGTCGAAGCCCTCGGGGAGCTTCAGCGGCGAGAAGCCGTAGCCGGTGATGCCGAGGCGCGAGAACTGCTTGGCGTCCGTGCCGCCCGGCATGCAGTACGGCACCACGTGCCCCTCGGGCGCGAACTCCTCGACGGCGGCCCGCATCCGCGCGTACGTGACCGAGTCCACCGGCGCCTGGAGCGCCACCTCCCGGTGCTCGTACTCCCAGTCCACGTCGGGTCCGGTGAGCCGGTCGAGAGTCTCCCGGAACTCGTCCTCGCCGCCCGGCAGATACCGTCCGTCCACGCGGGCGGCGGCCTCCCCCGGGATGACGTTGATCTTGTAGCCGGCGTCCAGCATGGTCGGGTTGGCGCTGTTGCGGACGGTCGCCTCGACGAGGGCCGCGGCCGGGCCGAGTTTGTCGAGCAGCCGGTCGACGCCGCCGTGGTCGTCGAGGTCGGCCTCGACGCCGTACAGCGCGGCGAGTTCGGTGAGGGCCGCGCGGACGGTCGGCGTGAGCCGCAGGGGCCACTCGTGCGCGCCGATCCGGGCGACGGCCGCCGCGAGGCGGGTCACCGCGTTGGCCCGGTTCACCTTGGAGCCGTGGCCGGCCCGGCCGCGCGCGGTGAGCTTCAGCCAGCCGGTGCCGCGCTCACCCGCCGCGATCGGATAGATCTGGCGGCCATCGCCGTCGTGGAAGGTGAAGGCCCCCGACTCGCTGATGCCCTCGGTGCAGCCCTCGAAGAGACCGGCGTGCCGGTCGGCGAGGAAGCCGGAGCCGTCCTCGGCGCTCGCCTCCTCGTCGGCGGTGAACGCGATCACGAGGTCCCGGCGGGGGCGTACGCCGGTGCGCGCCCACTGGCGCACGACGGCGAGGATCATCGCGTCCATGTTCTTCATGTCGACCGCGCCCCGGCCCCAGACCACGCCGTCGCGGATCTCCCCGGAGAAGGGGTGCACGCTCCAGTCCGCGGCCTGGGCGGGCACGACGTCGAGATGACCGTGGACGAGCAGGGCGTCCGCCGACGGGTCGGTGCCCTCGATCCGCGCCACCACGTTGGTGCGGCCTGCGGTGCGCTCCAGCAGCGTGGGCTCCGCACCGGCCTCGGCCAGCAGCGCGGCGGCGTACTCGGCGGCCGGCCGCTCCCGGCAGTCCCCGCCGCCGCGGTTGGTGGTGTCGATCCGGATGAGGTCGGAGGTGAACCGGACGACCTCGTCGAGCGCCCGCTGGTCCACGGGTGCCGTCTGCTCAGCCATATGTCTCCTCCACCGCGGCCGAGACGATCGTGGTGACCGCCTTGAAGGTGCGGATTCCCTCGTACATGGTCGGGCTGGTGTACGCGACCTTGCGTTCACCGGTACGGACCACTCCGGGCACCACGGTCGCGGCCATCGCCAGGTGCTCGGCGTCGAACTCCAGCGCCACGGTGAAGGGGCCTCCCCTGACCGGTGTGTGCCGTACGGCGAGAGCCGCGGCCTCCTTCGCCGCCGCGCGGATGTCGGCGGCCGTTCTGGCCGGGGTGCGGCACACCGCCGCGTACCGCGAGACATGGTCCTTGACCGCGACTTTGAGCGCCTCGGGCGCATAGCCCAGGGCGTCCTCGCACGCCACGTCGTCGCCGGTCACCAGCACCACCGGTACCCCGTACTCGGCCACGACATGCGAGTTGAGCAGCCCCTCGCTGGCCCGCTCGTCGTTCACCCACACGCCGGTGATCGAGTTCGCCAGGTAGGTGTGGGCGAGGACGCCCTCCATCCCGGCGCCCGCGTGGTAGCCGACGAACGCGATGCCGTCCACGTCCCCGTGCTGGACGCCTTCCACCATGGACAGTGCCTTGTGCCGCCCGGTCAGCATCTGCGCGCGCTCGTCCAGCTCCTCCAGCAGCAGGTTGCGCATGGTCCAGTGCGCCTCGTTGATCAGCACCTCGTCGGCCCCGCCGTCGAGGAACCCGAGCACGGCGGCGTTCACGTCCGAGGTGAACATCGAGCGGCACCGCTCCCACTGCGGTGTCCCCGGCAGGACGTCGGCGGGCCAGGTGACACCGGTGGCGCCCTCCATGTCGGCGCTGATGAGGATCTTCATGCTGCTTCACGTTACGCGGCGGCGCGGGAACTTCATACGAGCCGGAGAAGGAGGGTCGAGCCCACTTCTCTCGGGCCCCGAGCAGATCCGACGCACGGCACGCCTCGTCCGTCAAGCCCCGCGACCGCGCCGGTGGCGTCGTCTCACCCGTCGACGCCACCGCCCTGCGCCCACGGGCGTGCTAACGCACCAGGCAGGGGCGCTTGTTGTCGAACTTCCAGCCGGGGCTGAGGTATTGCATGGTGACGGCGTCGTCGCGGGCCCCCAGCGCCTTGCGCTGGTACAGCTCGTGCGCCGCGAACAGCCGGTCCATGTCGAGCTGGACGCCCAGGCCCGGCGCGTCCGGGACGGCGATCTCGCCGCCGACGATGCGCGGTGGGGTGGTGGTGAGCCGTTCCGTGCCCTCCTGCCAGATCCAGTGCGTGTCCAGGGCGTTGTACTCGCCCGGGGCCGCGGCACCGCAGTGGACGACCATCGCCAGGGAGATGTCGAAGTGGTTGTTGGAGTGACAACCCCAGGTCAGCCCCATCGCGTTGCACAACTGCGCCACCCGCACCGAGCCCTGCATGGTCCAGAAGTGGGGGTCGGCCAACGGGATGGAGACCGACTGCAGGGCCAGGGCGTGGGTCAGCTGGCGCCAGTCCGTGGCGATCATGTTGGTCGCGGTGGGCAGCCCGGTGGCGCGGCGGAACTCGGCCAGGATCTCCCGCCCGGAGTAACCGCCCTCGGCCCCGCACGGGTCCTCGGCGTACGCGAGCGTGTCGCCCAGCGGACGGCACAGCTCGATCGCCTCGGCCAGGGACCAGGCACCGTTCGGGTCGAGGGTGATGCGAGCTTCGGGGAAGCGGCTCTTGAGAGCGCGGACGGCCTTGACCTCCTCCGCACCCTCCAGGACCCCTCCCTTGAGCTTGAAGTCCTTGAAGCCGTACAGGTCGTAGGCCGCCTCCGCCTGCCGGACGATCGCCTCCGGCGTGAGGGCCTCCTCGCGGCGGATCCGGTACCACTCCACCGGGGAGTCGGGTTCGCGGACGTACTCCAGATCGGTGCGGTCCGGGTCGCCGACGTAGAAGAGGTAGCCCAACACCCTGACCGAGTCACGCTGTTGGCCGTCACCGAGCAGCGCCGCCACCGGCACGTCGAGGTGCTGCCCGAGAAGGTCGAGCAGCGCCGACTCGACGGCGGTGACCGCGTGGACGGTGGTACGCAGGTCGAAGGTCTGCGCACCACGCCCGCCCGAGTCGCGGTCGGCGAACCGGTCGCCGATCTCGCGCAGCACCCGCTTGTAGTCGCCCACCCTGGCCCCGACGACCAGCGATTCGGAGTCCCGCAGTGTCCGCGTGATCTGCTCCCCGCCGGGCACCTCCCCCAGTCCCGTTCGTCCCTCGGAGTCGGTGAGGACGACGATGTTGCGGGTGAAGTAGGGGCCGTGGGCGCCGGAGAGATTCAGCTCCATGCTGTCCCGGCCGGCGACGGGGTACACGGTGAACCCCGTGACGGTCGGCTGTCCGATGCTCATCTGGTGCCTTTCTGCGGTGGGGTGGTGCTTCTAGAGACTGAGCGCGTCGAGGATCTGTTCGGCGATCAGGACACCGCCCAGACCGAGGATCGCGAGGACCGTGGTGTAGCTCGTACGGACCTTGATCGCTTCGACGACGGAGAGGTTGAAGTACTCCTTGAACAACCAGAATCCCGGGTCGTTGACGTGGGAGAAGGCGATGGATCCACAGGCGACGGCGAGCACCATCACCTCCGGGTGGACCCCACTGCCCGCGAGCAGCGGCAGCACCACGCCCGACGCGGTGACGACGGCGACGGTCGCCGAGCCGAGCGCGACACGGAGGATGACGGCGACGAGCCAGGCCAGGATGATCGGCGAGATGGACCAACCGTCGGTGGCGTCCTTGATGTAGTCGGAGATCCCGCCCTCGACGAGGACGTTCTTGAACGCCCCGCCGGCGCCGATCACCAGCAGGATCATCGCCATCGCCTTGGCCGCCGAGGAACAGGAGGCGCCGACCTCCTCCAGGCTGCGGCCGATCCGCGGTCCGAAGGCCCAGACGGCCAGGCACAGGGTGAGCAGCAGTGCGATGGGCGCCGAGCCGATGAAGGCGACGAAGTGCAGGATCCCGTTCTCGCCGGAGGTGGCCATGTCGGTCACGGCGGCGGCCACGATGAGCGCCACCGGGAACAGCGCCACGAACAGCGACCAGCCCAGGCCGGGCATCTCCTCGTCCGTGAACTCGCGCTCGGTGACCAGCCCTTGGGGTATGGAGGGCGTCATCGCCTTGATGAACGGCAGGCGCGGCCAGAGCAGGGCGATGGACACGCCCGCCGGGACCGCGATGAACAGGCCGTACAGCAGGGTCAGTCCGACGGAGGCGTCGAACGTCGCGGCCACGGCGGTGGGCCCGGGGTGCGGCGGCAGGAAGCTGTGCATCGTCGACAGCGTGATGGACATCGGCAGACCGACCCACAGCAGCGGCGCCCCGGTCACCCTGACCAGGGTGAACGCGATCGGGACGATGATGATGAACGCGACCTCGTAGAACATGGTCACGCCGATCAGCATCGCGGTGACCACCATCGCCACCTGCACCCAGCGCGGCCCGAAGGCGTCAAGCAGCTTCCCGGCGATGCGTTGGGCGGCGCCGGAGTCGCCCATGACCCGGCCGACCATCGCGCCGAGCCCGATGGTGAGCATGGTGTCGCCGATCTGGCCCCCGATGCCCTCCGAGAGGACGTCCGGGATGGTCGCCACCGGAATTCCCTGGACCAGCGCGACACCGACCGCCACGAGCAGCAGGGCCGCGAAGCCGTTGAGCCTCAGCCTGGTCATGAGCAGCAACAGGACCAGAACGCTGATCCCGACCACGAGAAGTGGCATGGCAGTTCTCCTTTGAACTGTCGAGCGACGGGGAGGGTGTGTGTGGGGGGGGGACGAACGGTGACCGACGAGCAGGGGGAACGAGAGGGGTGTCAGACCGGTCGTCGTACGGCGCCGACCAGGCTCAGTCCGTGGTCCAGCACCTTCTCCAGGTCGGCGAGGTCGGCGGCGGACGGGTCGGTGAGCGGGGCGCGCACCGGACCGACCGGGAGGCCACGGAGCCGGGCGGCGGCCTTGACCAGGGAGACGGCGTAGCCGGGCACCCGGTCGCGCAGTTCCACGAGGGGGACGTAGAACTCGCGCAGGAGCGTGTTCACGACGGTGTCGTCGCCGTCCTTGAGCGCGGTGAAGAAGGCGTTCGCGATCTCGGGTGCGAAGGCGTGGACGGCGGAGGAGTAGGCGGGGACGCCGACGGTGGCGTAGGCGCGGGCCTGGATCTCGGCGGTGGAGGCGCCGTTGAAGAAGAGGAAGCCGTCGGGGGCGGCGAGAGTGAGACGCTGCAGGCGGTCGAGGTCGCTGTGGCCGTCCTTCAGGCCGACGACGTTCGGGATGTCGGCGATCCGCTTCAACGACTCGGCGGTGAAGGTGACCTGGCCGCGCTGGTAGGCGATGAGGGGCAGCCGGGTCCGGGCCGCGATGTGCTCCAGTTGTGCCACGAGCCCGTCCTGCGGGGCGGCGACGAGGTAGTGCGGCAGGACCAGGAGGGCGTCGGCGCCGGCCTCCTCCGCGATGCGGGCGAACCGGGCGGCCTGGGCCCAGCCGTAGCCGATGCCGGCGACCACCGGGAGGCGCCCGTCGGCGATCTCGACGGTGGCCTCCACGACCGCGTGGTACTCGTCCTCGTCGAGCGAGAAGAACTCGCCGGTGCCGCAGGCGGGGAAGACGGCGCCGGGGGCGGTGGCCAGCCGGTCGGCCAGGTACGCCCGGTAGGCGTCGAGGTCGAGACCGCCGTCCTCCCGGAAGCTCGTGAGAGGGAAGGAGAGCACACCGTCCGCCATGCCGTCCCGGAGCCGCTGAATCACGCCGACTGGGTCAGTGCTGTTCCTTGCCATCAAATCCATCCCTGTATACAGATGTCGTCTGCGTATGCAGATGGAGATTAGATGTGTGAACAAGGTCGGTCAATGGGTGTGCGGTCACGAATCGGCGCGCACCTACGATGAGTGCATGCCGGAGAAGACAGGTGTCCGCGGGGTGAAGTCGGCGGCCAGAACCGTCGCGCTGCTGGAACTGCTCGCGGGACGAGGGGGGCAGCCCTCACGCCTGGATCAGCTCGCGGAGGACCTGGACGTGCCGCGCAGCAGCATGTACCAACTGCTGCAGACACTCGTCGACTGCGGCTGGGTCCGCACCGACGCCACCGGATCCCTCTACGGCATCGGCATCCGCGCCCTGCTCACCGGCACCAGCTACCTGGACGGCGACCACCACATCCGGGTCGTCCGCTCCTACCTCGACGAGGCGTCGGACGCCCTCGGCGAGACCATGCACATGGCCCGCCTCGACGGCCCGGACGTCGTCTACCTCGCCACCCGCGAGTCCCATGAGTACCTGCGCACCATAAGCCGCGTCGGCCGCCGCGTCCCCGCCCACGCCGGCGGACTCGGCAAGGCCCTGCTCGCCGAGCGCCCCGACGACGAACTGCCGCTCCCGGACGGCCCGTTGACTGCCCTCACCGAGAACACGCACACCACCCGCGCCTCCCTCCACGCCGACCTGGCCCGGATCCGCGAACGTGGCTACTCCATCGATCACGAGGAGACGGTGACCGGCATCGCCGGCTTCGGCTTCGCCCTGCGCTACGCCTCCCCTGCCACCGACGCCATCAGCTGCTCGGTCCCGGTGGCCCGACTCACCCCGGAACACGAAGCCCGCATCGTCGCCGTGATGCGGGAGATCCGGGCGAAGATCGAGTCCCAACTGCCGCCCGCCTCGGGCGGGCCCGACTGGCGCTGAGCCCTCCGGCGGAAGTGCCGCGCCTCCAGCCCCGACGCCGTTCCGTGGCGTGGAGGCGCTTCGTCAGGGTGAGCCGACCCGGGACCTCGGGCTACCCACGACTGTGCCTCGCCGCGCCGGCGGCCTGGCGGACCCGGCCGGCGATGGGGGCCGTGTTCGGTCCGGCCAGCGAACGCAGTCGCTCGCGTGGTGAGCGGGAACACGCCCGCCGCCTCACGGGCGGCCCGCGGGCCGGAATGCCGCTGTGGGAAGACCGGAACGCCCCGCCACGTACCACCTCGACGGCAGTTCGATCCGGGTTCCCGTGGCCGTGTGTTCCGTGGTGACCAGGGGGAGTTCGCCGCTGGTCACCACGGTGAGGCCGGCGGCGCCCAGGTACTCCGGGATCGCGGCGTCGGTGACCTCGCCGGGGGCGATGCCGTGCCGGAAGATCGGGGCTAGCTTGGCGGGAGGGCCCGCCGGATCGGCCGCGAGGCCCATGAGGACGGGTTTCGCGGCCTCGGAGAGTTCGACGAGGCAGACCCGGCCGCGCTCGCCCAGCAGGGTGGCGACGGTGTCGACGAGGCGTTGGCGGTCGTCGGGCTCGCACTGGTGGAGGACGCCGCGCACATAGACGTTGGCGTCGCCGAGGTCGGCGTGGAGCGCTTCGGCGTCCGTCTTGTCGGCCGCGTCGAGCACCCGGTAGTCGGCCCGGCCGTCGGGGTCGGCGCGGCGGGCCCGGTCGACGGCCGCGGCAGAGAGGTCGGCGCCGATCACACGGGGGAAGCGGTCGGCCAGGAAGCGGGTCTGGGTGCCGTTGCCGCAGCCGAGGTCGACGAGCGGGAGGCCGGCGGCGGTCAGGTACGGCTCGAAGAGCGCCAGATGGACGGCCGCGGTCCTCTCGGGCCCGGCGTCCCAGAAGACCGCGCCCGGTTCGTCGGGAGCCTCCCGCCAGAACCCCTCCCAGGCCTCACGGTACCGACGCGTCACGCTCATGCCACACCCCCGGACCAGCGACTGGGCCGCCGCTCCGGCGGCCCAGATCGGTCTACCGTGCCCGGCAGCCGCAGACAAGCACCATGCGCGTACCTTCACCCCTCGTTCAGGTCCCACGCGCCCCCGAGCGCCCCTCACGCCCCCTTGGCCGAGGTAGGCGCGGACGGCCCGTCGCCGCTTCGGCGCCGCCGTGGCAAGGTCAGTTCGAACCACACCGTCTTGCCCGCGCCCGTCCGGCTGGTCCCCCACTCGCGGGCCAGCGTGCTGAGGACGCGCAGTCCCCGGCCGGACTCGTCCGTCGGGGCCGCGCTGAGCAGGGTCGGCAGGGTCGGGTCGTCGTCGTAGACCTCGCACAGCAGCGTGTCGCCACGGACCAGCCGCAGTTCGACGCGGCGCCCGCGCGCGTGCCGTACGGCGTTGGTGACGAGCTCGCCGGCCAGGAGCGCGGCGGTGTCCGTGAGGCTGTCGAGGCCCCAGACGCAGAGCTGTTCGCGGACGGCGGCGCGAGCGCGGGCCGCCTCGACCGGGTCACGGGCGAGGCGCCACTCGGCGACGTCCTCGGGCTCGATGCCGTTGAGCCGGGCCATCAGCAGGGCCACGTCGTCCTTGCGGCCGCCTCGGGTGTTGAGGGCGCGGATGATCGTGTCGCAGGCGTCGTCCATGGAGGCGGCCGGGTGGGCGGCGGACTCGCAGAGCGTCGCGAGGCCCACCCCGATGTCCTCGCCGCGCATCTCGACCAGTCCGTCGGTGCACATCACGAGCCGGTCACCCGGGTCCACGCGCACGCGTACCGCCTCGAACGCCACCCCGCCGACGCCGATCGGCGCGCCGGTGGGCAGGTCGAGGAGTTCGCTGCGGCCGTCCACCGCGCGGACCAGCACGGGCGGGATGTGCCCGGCGTTGGCGAGGTGGAGTTCACCGGCGATGGGGTCGTAGACGGCGTAGAGGCAGGTCGCGAGATAGTGCTCGCCGAGGCGCTGGGCGAGGTCGTCGAGGTTGCGCAGGAGCTGCGCGGGCGGCAGGTCGAGGGCGGCCATGGTCTGCACGGCCGTGCGCAACTGGCCCATCATCGCGGCGGAGTTGAGGCCGTGCCCCATGACGTCGCCGACGACCAGGGCGGTGCGGGCGCCCGGCAGTTTCACCGAGTCGAACCAGTCGCCTCCGACCCGCCCGAGCAGGGTGCCCGGGAGATAGCGGGTGGCGATGTCGCAGCCCGCCATGTGGGCCTCGATCTGCGGCAGCATGCTGTCCTGGAGCGTCTCGGCGACGTTCTCCTGGTAGGTGTACATGCGGGCGTTGTCGAGGACGAGGCCCGCGCGGGCGGCGAGTTCGGCGCCGGTGACGCGGTCCATGTCGTCGAAGACCTCGCGCTCGGGGTGGCGCAGCAGGATCATGAAGCCGAGCACGACGTTGCGGGCCTTCAGGGGCACGACCAGCATGGAGCGGCCCGTGATCAGCGGGCGGATGTCGCGCTTCTCGAACTGCGCGGCGATCGCGTGCCCCATCTGCTCGCTGATGCGCGGCACGAGCACGGGCTCGCCGGTGGTCATGCACTGGAAGAACGGGGTGTGCGCCGGGAACGGCATGGCCTCGCCGACGGGGACGACGTCGTCCCAGCGGCCCGGCTCGTCCGTGTGCTCGACGGCCACCCGGTGCCACATGGTCGTCGTGTCGGGCACCCCGTCCGGGAACCCCTCACCGGCGACGACCTGTTCGCGCAGATAGGTGCCGGCGACGTCGGTGAAGCGGGGCACGACCGCCCTGCTGACCTCGACGATGGTCCGGGAGAGGTCGAGGGAGGTGCCGATGCGCCCGCTGACCTCGTTGAGGAACTCCAGACGCTCGCGCACGGCGGCGTGTTCGAGGTCCTCGCCCTCGTCCCGGACGTCCTCCGGCACCGGCAGCCCCTCCGCGACGGCGCGCGCGGCCCGTTCCCGGCGGGCCCGTCGCTCCGCGCGCCGGGGCACGCCCCAGTCGGGGGTGACGGGCACCCGGTCGTTCTGGCTGAACTCCAGCACCGGATAGCCCAGTTCGAGGATCTGGGCGACGATGCGGGCGCTCTCGCCGACGCTCATGCTGGGCAGGATGTCGGGGAGTCTGCGGGCGAGTTCGTCGGCGCCGGGGAAGTCGGTGTGCAGGGCGAATCCGGGGGCGATGCGTTCGACGGCGACGTCCGCCTGGTCCGCCCGCCGCAGGGTCTCGGCGTCGGCGGCCAGCACCAGGAGCCGTTCCCGGCCGGGGCCGACCAGGGGGTACGCCCACCACAGCACGTCGATCCGGTCCCGGCCGGGCACGGTGAGCCGGGCGCGGCCGGCCGCCGGGTAGGACAGCTGTCCGTCGAGCGAGGTCTCCAGGTCGTGCCCGAACGCGTCGTGCCCGAATGCGTCGTGCCCGAGGGCCTCGTACGCGCCGTGGGCGGTGTGGGGCGCGGGCTCGTCCGCGTCCGGGAGGGCACCGGAGACGGGCAGCAGATCGAGGGCGCTCTGGCCCACCGCCTCGTCCTTGGTCGCGCCGAAGAGCCGGCGTGCGCCGGAGCTCCAGTGCGACACGAGACCGGCGCGGTCGACCACGACCACGGCCAGGGGAATCCGGCCGGCCGCGGCGTGCTCCGGCGTCTCGTCACCGGCTCCGAGGCCGGTCGTCGCGCCCGTGTCGGTGCCACGGTCCATGGCCAAGGCCCTTTCTCCCCACGGCTCGCAAGATCTGCGCCGCCCTCACTACCGTACGGCTGCGTAGCGTCGCCATGTGTGGCAATACGCGAATTGCTCCGTAGGAGGCTCCGGCGCACGTGCAGGCCACACGGGCGGCGCACGATCACTCGCGCGCCCCCCGATGGCCCGGTCCCGTCAGTCCGCGTGCCCCAGATGGACGTCCTGCTCCGTCCGGGAGCCGGAGGCGACCTGGAGCACCGTCGCGACGGGCGGATACCCGGTGGCGATGACCGTGTACTCGCCGGAGGAGAGGTCGACGAACCGGAAGGTCCCGTCGATGCCGGTGGTGATTGTGTCGACGACGTTCCCGGCGGCGTCGAGGAGCGTCACGCGCGCGTCCTCCACGGGTCGGCCGCCCCCGGCGCGCACGGTGCCCCGCAGGACGGCGCCCCCGGCCAGCTCGATGTCCTGGCGTGTCTCGCGGGCGGCCCGGACGGTGACGGGCAGCGCGGCCGGCCGGTAGGAGTGGGCGCCGGCGGCGAGGGTGTACTCCCCGGCGACCAGTTCGGTGACGAGGTACTCGCCCGCCTCCCCGCTGCGGGTCGTCACGACGACCTCGCCGTGCACGTCGGTGAGCGTGACGGTCGCGTCGCTCACGGTCCGGCCGTCCGCCGTCCGGACCACGCCCGCCAGGCGTCCCGCGCCGCCGAGCACGATGTCGACCTCGACGGGCCGGTCCCCGACGGTGACGCTCACGGCCTGCGGCTGGTGGCCGCCGGCCGCGGCGATCAGCACGTACGCCCCGGGGCCGGGCGTGGAGAGCGCGTACCGCCCGTCCTCGCCGCTGCCGCCGCGCCCGGTCTGCCGGCCGCCGGCGTCGATGAGGGTGAGCGCGGCCCGGGGCACGACGGTGCCGTCTGAGTGCTGGACCGTGCCGCGGACGGGGACACCGGGGGCGTACGGCGAGCGCGCCTGCGGGATCGGGACGGCGGGCGCGGTGGCGGAGGCGGGCTCGGGTGCGGGCCCGGCGGGGGCCTCGTCCAGGGGCTCCGGCGTCTTCTCCTTGAGGAAGCAGGCGACGAGGAGCCCGAGGACGAGCACCGGCACGAGGTACAGGAAGATCCTCGGCATGGCCTGCGCGTAGGCCTGGACGTAGGCGTCGCGCAGCGGGTCCGGCAGGGTGTGGACGAGGTCCGGGGTGAGGGAGCCCGGGTCGGGCAGGACGGCGTCCGCGCGTTCGGGGAGGCGGTCGGTCAGCCGGGCCGTGAGGAGCGCGCCGAAGGCGGCCGTGCCCACGCTGCCGCCCATCTGCCGCAGGTAGTTGCCGGCCGCGGTGGCGGGTCCGACGTCGGCGGGGCGCACGGAGTTCTGCACGGCCAGGATCAGGACCGGCATCACCATGCCGATCCCCGCGCCGAGGACGGCGGTCCAGATGCCGAAGTGCAGCCGGGGCGTGTCCGTCTCCAGCCGGGACAGCAGCCAGACGCCGAGCGCGGTCAGGGCGCAGCCGAGGACCGGGTACGTCCGGTAGTGCCCGGTGCCGCCGATGAGCCGGCCGGAGATCACGGAGGCGCCGACGATGCCGGCCATCATCGGCAGCATGAGCAGCCCGGACTCGGTGGCGGAGGTCCCCCCGGCCATCCGCAACTGGGTGGGCAGGTAACTGGCGGTGCAGAAGAGGGCGACGCCGATGGCGAGCCCGACGAGGCCGGTGACGACGAAGGCGGGGTCGCTGAACAGCCGCGGTGGGATCAGGGGTTGGGGCGCGAAGTGCTCGACGACGAGGAGGAGGGCGGTCGCGGCGACCGCGCCGGCGGTGAGGCCGAGGACGGGCCGCGAGGTCCAGGCGTGGGTGGTGCCGCCCCAGCTCGCCAGCAGGACCACGCAGGTCGAGGCGGTGGCGAGCAGCAGGGCCCCGAGGACGTCGAGACGCCCCTCGGCCGTGGGCCTCGGCAGTCTCAGCGCGAAGGTGACGACGGCCAGCGCGAGGAGCCCGGCGGGCACGTTGAGCAGGAAGCACCACCGCCAGGTGAGGTGGTCCGTGAGCACACCGCCCAGGAGCGGCCCCGCGACGGAGGCGAGCCCGAACACGGCGCCGACCAGGCCCAGCCGGGGGCCCCTGTTCCGGGGCGGCAGGATGTCGGCCATGATCGCCTGCACACCGATCATGAGGCCGCCCGCGCCGACGCCCTGGAGCGCGCGGAACGCGATGAGCTGGTCCATGCCGCGGGCGAACCCGGCGAGCGCGGAGCCGGCCACGAAGACCGTGAGCGCGAACTGCAGGACGCCCTTGCGGCCGTGGAGTTCGCCGAGTCTGCCGTAGACGGGAAGGGTGACGGTGGCGGTGAGGAGATAGGCCGTGATCGGCCAGGACAGGCGGTCCGCGCCGTGCAGCTCACCGACGATCTCGGGGAGCGCGGTGGCGACGACCATCTGCTCCAGGGCGGCGAGGAGCAGGACGAGCAGCAGTGCCGAGAAGACCAGCCGGACCCGGAGGGGACCGAGCGGGGGAGGTCCGTCCGCCGGCGACGGTGGAGCGGGTGTGGTGGTCGGCTCGTCCTTCACCAGTGTGGTCGCGCCCATGCGTACCGCTCCCCTCGTCGCACTCACCGACAATTCCCGCGTTAAGCGGCAACTGTCGGCAAGTGCGGCGAGTTACGGCATTCCGGGGAGCGTCGGGTAGATCCACTCGAACCGGTGAGGACGGCAACACGCCCCGCGCGATCGCCCGTTGGACCGGGCATCCTCCCGCCGGGTGCTACTTCTCCACCTCGGCGGCGAGGTTGGCGAGCAGGGCGTCGTAGATGCGGGCGAGGCCCTTGGGGGCGAAGGTCTTCTCGAAGAAGCCGCCGATGCCGCCGGCACCCTGCCAGGTGGTGGTGACGACGACGCGGGAGCTGCCCTCGCCGGCCGGGGTGACCCGCCAGACGGTGACCATGGAGGAGTTGCGGTCCTTCTCGACGAGCTCGCCGTCGGAGGGCTCGGTGACCTCCAGGAGGCAGTCACGCACGCGCTTCTTGGTGGCCTGGAGCTTCCAGTGGACGAGGGTGCCCTCGCCGTCGCCGCCCTCGCGCACCTCGTACTCGCTGAAGTGCTGCGGCATCAGCTTCTCGCGCGCGCCGTTGTACTCGGCCAGGGTGTCGAACACCGTCTCCGCGTCCGCCGCGACGACTCGTTCAGTCGTGGCCTCGACCTGCGCCATTGCACTTCCTCCAGCACTTGGTAACTCGGGGATGTGCGGAAAGCCAACCACCCCCCGGCCGGAGGGCCCAAATCGGGGTGCCCCAAGGGGCCGGAGCGGGCGGTCCCGAGGCCCTGGCGCGGACGGCCCCGAGGGCCCCTGACGAGACCTCCACACGATGTTCGAAAACCAGTTCGCACGATCAAGGGAACGTGTGTTCTATTCTGGGGCGGAGAGCAACCGAGGAGGCGTCCATGCGCTGGGACCATCTGGCCGAGAACCCCGCCACGGCCCGGGACGCCGCGCTGTTCGGCGCGGACCTGGTGACGAGCCGCACCTTCGACACCCCCGAGTTCCGCGGCATGACCTTCCACGAGGTCCGGGCGAGGACGATCGTCAACCGGGTCCCGGGAGCCTCCCGGATGCCGTTCGAATGGACGGTGAACCCCTACCGGGGCTGCACGCACGCGTGCGTCTACTGCTTCGCCCGCAAGACCCACAGCTACCTGGACCTCGACACGGGCCTCGACTTCGACTCGCAGATCGTGGTGAAGGTCAACGCGCCCGACCTGCTGCGCCGGCAGCTCACCTCACCGCGCTGGCACGGCGAGCACATCGCCATGGGCACCAACGTGGACTGCTACCAGCGCGCCGAGGGCCGCTACCGTCTGATGCCGGGCATCATCTCCGCCCTGCGCGATCACGCGAACCCCTTCTCGATCCTGACCAAGGGCACGCTGATCCTGCGCGACCTGGAGCTGATCCGGCAGGCCGCGGAGGTCACCGAGGTCGGCATCTCGGTCTCCGTCGGCTTCACCGACCCCGAGCTGTGGCGCACGGTCGAGCCGGGTACGCCCGCCCCGGAGCGCCGGCTCGACGTGGTGCGGGCCTTCACCGACCTCGGCATCGGCTGCGGGGTGCTGATGGCTCCCGTGCTGCCCTTCCTCAGCGACCACCCCGACCGGCTGCGTGCCACCGTGCGGGCGATCGCCGCCTCCGGCGCGACCTCGGTGACCCCGCTGGTGCTGCATCTGCGGCCCGGCGCCCGCGAGTGGTACATGGCCTGGCTGGAACGCCACCACCCCCGTCTCGTACGCCGGTACGAGCTGCTGTACGCGGAGGGCGCCTACGCCCCCAAGTGGTACCAGCGTCAGATCACCCGTCAGGTCCACGAACTGGCCGAGGAGTACGGCATGGGCCCCCGGCGCGCGGAGCTGCCGCGACGGACACCGGCGCGCGAGCCGGCGGCGCCCGAGCCGGTCCGGGGGACGGAGCCGACGCAGCTGACGCTGCTCTGACCTCCCGCGGGGCATCCGGGCGCCTCTCGCGCCCCCGATGGGGTCAACTCTCGCCGGAACGAGTTCCTTCGGGGGCCTGCTCCGGGACGATGCGACGAAGGCCGTGGTCTGCACGGCCCGCGATCCTCCGTCCTGGGAGGCCTGACGATGAAGAAGCGCGCAGCTGCTCTGTGCGGTGCCGCCGCCGTGTTGGCCGGAATGGTCTCGGCGGTCCCGGCCGGCGCGAGCGGCGCCCTCGCCGCCGCGCCGGCGGCGAAGCTCACCTGGAAGAAGTGCGCCACCGGCGACTATCCGACGCTCCAGTGCACCACCCTGAAAGTGCCGTTGAACCACGCCGAGCCGGCCGGCAGGAAGATCACGCTCGCCCTGTCCCGCGTCCCGCACACCGCGAAGAAGTACCAGGGCCCCCTGGTGGTCAACCCGGGCGGCCCCGGCGGCAGCGGCCGCACCCTGGCCGGGTTCGTCGCGTCCTCGCTGCCGAAGGTGGCGGCGCAGTACGACGTCATCGGCTTCGACCCGCGCGGCGTCGGCGCCAGCAAGCCCGCGCTCGACTGCCGGCCCGGTCACTTCTCGCCGCTGCGCCCCGACTCCCTGCCGGCCGACGCGAAGACCGAGCGAGCCAATCTCAAGCGTGCCGAGGCCTTCGCCGACGCCTGCGCGAAGAAGTACGCGGACGTGCTGCCGTTCATCGACACGGTCAGCTCGGCCAAGGACATGGACGCCATCCGCGCGGCCCTCGGCGCCAAGAAGATCAACTACTTCGGCTACTCGTACGGCACCTATCTGGGCGCCGTGTACGGCAAGCTCTTCCCGCACCGGGTACGGCGCGCGGTGCTGGACTCCGTCGTCGACCCCTTGGGCGTCTGGTACGACGACAACCTCCAGCAGGACCAGGCGTTCAACGACCGCCACCGGGCGCTGATGGCCTGGATCGCCAAGAACCACAGGACGTACAGGCTCGGCACCGATCCGGAGAAGATCGAGGCCAAGTGGTACGCGATGCGGGCGGCGCTGGCCCGAAAGCCCGCGGACGGCAAGGTGGGCCCCGCCGAGCTGGAGGACACCTTCGTGCCCGGCGGCTACTACGACGGCTACTGGCCCCATCTCGCCGAGGCGTTCGCCGCCTACGCGAACAAGAAGAACGACGACCCGCTGGTCGAGGCGTACGAGAACTTCGGCGCCGTCGACCGGGCCGGCGACAACGGCTACAGCGTCTACACCTCGGTGCAGTGCCGGGACGCGCGCTGGCCGCGCGCCTGGGCCGAGTGGCGCGACGACAACTGGGCGGCGTACGAGAAGGCGCCCTTCATGACCTGGAACAACGCCTGGTACAACGCGCCCTGCGCGTTCTGGCCGACCGAGGCGCTGAACCCGGTGGACGTCTCGAACACCGCGTTGCCGCCGGTCCTGATCCTCCAGGCGACGGACGACGCGGCCACCCCGTACGCGGGCGGAGCCGTCACCCACCAGTTGCTGCGGGGCTCCAGTCTGGTGGTCGAGCAGGGCGGCGGGAACCACGGCATCTCGCTGAGCGGCAACAGCTGCCTGGACAAGCACCTGGCGGCGTATCTGACCGACGGCAGGGTGCCGCGCGGCACGGGCGAGACCGACGCCGTCTGCGCCAAGCTCCCGGACCCCAAGCCGCTGAGCACCAAGGCCGCGTCCGCCTCGTCCCGGGGCTCGACGCTGCACGGCCTGCTGGGCCACCGCGGCTGAACGCCCGGCCGGGGAGGCCCGCCGAAAACCGCGGGACTCCCCCGGCCGCCCGGCCCTAGGGTGCGGCCATGAACGCCGCTCCCCATGACCTCCGCATACGCGAGATGACCAGCGCCGACTGCCGCCCCGTGGCCGAGATCCGTGTAGGGGGCTGGCGGAACGCGTATGCCGGCCTCGTACCGCGGTCGTACCTCGACGCGATGGACGTGGCCGAGGACGCCGAGCACCGGCGCGCCATGCTCCTGAAGCCCGGCAACCCGGTGGTGAACCTGGTCGCCGAGCGGGCCGGCGAGATCCTCGGCTGGGCGGCGTACGGCCCCTACCGCGACGGCGAGGTCCGCACCGAGGACGCCGAGTTGTACGCGCTGTACGTCCGGCCGGGGCACTGGGGCGCCGGGGTCGGCGGAGCGCTCCTGCACACCACGACCGAACGCTGCGAGACCGCCGGCCACGACCGGATGCTCCTGTGGGTCCTCAGGGAGAACACCAGGGCCCGCCGTTTCTACGAGCACCACGGTTTCACGGCGGACGGCGCGGAGGAGCCCTTCGAAGTGGCCGGGGTCGAAGTCCCAGAGGTGCGCTACGTACGCGCCCCGTAAGGGGCGCGGGTCCGTATCCGATATGCGGCTCCGCCGCGGGGCGCGGCAAGCCCCCACCGGCCCGCAGCCGAAGAAACAGCCCCGGCCGAAGGAACGGCCTCCTAAGCGGAGCGCATCCGCGTCAGCGCCCGCACCGCCGCCTCCGCGAGGCTCGGATGGGCGAGGGCGTCGTTCAGCACGGGCTCGGCCCGGGTGTCCCCCAGCACCCCCAGCCCCTCCACACAGGCGAGCGCCACCCTGCGGTGGGGATCGTGCGGAGTCAGCCGGCGCCGGAGCGTGGTGATCAGCGCCGGCACCGCCTCGGGCGCCCGGAGTTCGACGAGCAGCCGCACGGGGTGCAGGGCGTAGGCGACGCGCAGTTCGTTCGTGGCGAGCGCGGCGGCCGCGCGCGCGGTGCGCGGGTCGCCGAGCCGGGCCAGCGCGTACGCGGCGGAGCGGCACCGCGGCGGATCCCGGTGGTTGAGGAGCAGGACCAGTGACTCGAAGGCCCGGCGGTCCCCCGCCACCCCCAGCCTGAACGCCGCCAGCTCCCGCGCCCACAACGGCTGCCCCGGCTCGGTGAGCACCGCCGCCAACTCGTCCGTGGACTCGGTCGTGACGAGCCGCTCGTAACCCGCCGCGCCCCCCGACTCGCTCCGCACACGCTCCGTGAGTGATCGCAACTCCTCGTCCATGCCACCGAGCGTACGGGCGTGGCGGCGTTTGAGGGACGTAGCTCACAAAGACGAGGGCTGGCGCGCTCGTTACCCACCGGTTAAGCTCAGACGAGCGAGACACCCTCTCGTGTTCGCTCTCGACGGTTTGGTGACGCAGCCGTCGCGAGCACAGTCGGTTCGGTACCTGGAGTACCAGTACGGCTCGGCCTCGGGACAGGGCCGGTCGGTTCAGCCGTTCCCCCGGGCGTGTGCACGCCCCGGCGACGGCACCGGGCGTGTGCGTTCATCAGCCCGGCACCACCCACACCCGCGCCCCACGCGCCGCTCGCGCGCTCTTCGCGTATCCGCGGCGCTTCCCTCAGTCGTCACCCTCATTCCTGGAGTCCCGCGATGGCCGCTCCCCTTTCCGACTCGTCGCTGTCCCCGCAGTCCCCGTTCAAGACGATCGCCGTGGTCGGTCTCGGCACCATGGGCACCGGTATCGCCGAGGTGCTGACCCGGGCCGGCCGCGAGGTCGTCGGCATCGACATCAGCGAGGCCGCCGGCGCCCGTGCCGTGGCCGCGCTGGAGGCCGCGACCGAGCGTGCCGTGGCCCGTGGGCGGATCACCGAGCGGGAGCGCGGAGACGCCCTCGCCCGCTTCCGCGCCTTCACCGACCTCCAGGCCGCGGCCGACGCCGACCTGGTGATCGAGGTGGTCCCGGAGTCGTACGAGATCAAGCAGCAGGTCTTCCGTGAACTCGACGCGATCGTGCGGCCGGAGACGGTTCTCGCCACCGGCACCAACGCCCTGTCGGTGACGCGGCTGGCCGCCGAGTCGGCGCGTCCGGAGCGGGTCCTCGGGCTGCACTTCTTCAACCCGGCGCCCGCGATGAAGCTGGTCGAGGTCGTCTCCTCGGTGCTGACCGCACCCCAGGCCGTCGCGGCCGTCACGGATCTCGCCCTCGACCTGGGCAAGGAACCGGTCGCGGTGGGCGACCGGCCCGGCTTCGTCGCCGACGGGCTGCTGTTCGGGTACCTCAACCAGGCCGCCGCGATGTACGAGGCCAAGTACGCCTCCCGCGAGGACATCGACGCGGCGATGCGGCTCGGCTGCGGTCTGCCGATGGGCCCGCTGGCCCTGCTGGACCTCATCGGCGTCGACACCGCCCGCACGGTCCTGGAGGCCATGTACGCGGCCTCGCACGACCGGCTGCACGCTCCGGCGCCCATCCTCCGCCAGCTCAGCGAGGCGGGCCTGACCGGCCGCAAGTCGGGGCGCGGCTTCTACTCCTACGAGGCGCCCGGTTCCGCGACCGTCGTGCGGGACGCGCTGACGCCGCTGGAAGGGGGCGCCACGGTCGCCAGCCGCACGGTCCGCTCGGTGGGCGTCGCGGGCTCCGGGACCATGGCGTCCGGGATCGCCGAGGTGTTCGCGAAGGCGGGGTACGAGGTCGTGCTGGCCGCCCGCAGCGAGGAGAAGGCGCAGGCCGCGAAGGCCCGGATCGGCAAGTCGCTGGCGCGCTCCGTCGACAAGGGGCGGATGACGGTCGAGGCCGCCGCCGAGACGCTGGACCGGATCACTCCGGCGGGCACGTACGACGCCTTCGCCGACGTCGATCTGGCGCTGGAGGCCGTGGCGGAGGACCTGGAGGTCAAGCGGCAGCTGTTCGCGACCTTCGACAAGGTCTGCAAGCCGGGCGCGATCCTCGCCACCACGACCTCCTCGCTGCCGGTCGTCGCCTGCGCCCGCGCCACCTCGCGGCCGCAGGACGTGATCGGGATGCACTTCTTCAACCCGGCGCCGGCGATGAAGTTGGTCGAGGTGGTCCGCACGGTGCTGACCGCCGACGACGTCCACGCCACGGTCCGGGAGCTGTGCGCGAAGGTCCGCAAGCACCCGGTGGACTGCGGCGACCGCGCCGGGTTCATCGTGAACGCGCTGCTGTTCCCGTACCTGAACAACGCGATCAAGATGGTGCAGGAGCACTACGCGACGCTGGACGACATCGACGCGGCCATGAAGCTGGGCGGCGGCTACCCGATGGGCCCGTTCGAACTGCTGGACGTGGTCGGGCTGGACGTCTCGCTGGCCATCGAGAAGGTGCTGCACCGCGAGTTCCGCGACCCGGGGCTGGCCCCGGCGCCGCTGCTGGAGCACCTGGTGGCCGCGGGCTGCCTCGGCCGCAAGACGGGCCGTGGCTTCCGCGAATATGCCAAGCGCTGAGCGGTCGGGCGACGAGTCCGTCCCGGCCGGGGGCCCGGTGTCCCCGCCGTCGGTCCGGCTGTCGGGCCCGGCGGGATCCGGCGGGGCGTCCCCGCCGGCGTCCGAGGCGGACTGGGGCGGGCTGCTCGGCCCGGGCAGCCGGCCCCCGTCGGCCCGATCCGCCCCCTCCGCGCCCGGCCCGTGCCCCGACTCCCCCGCCTGCGCACCGCTCCCGCCCGCGTCCCGGACGGGCGGGGGGACGGCCGGACACGCGCACTCTCCTGCACGGATGCAGTACGTTCGGGGCATGTCCCAGCCCGCCAAGTCCTCACGTACGCCAGCTGCGCCCGACGCTCCCGTGGAGAGCGCCGCGGGAAGTCGTGCCGCCGCCCAACGCCTCAAGATGCGCAGGGAACTGGCGGCCGCGGCCATGGAGCTGTTCTCGACCAAGGGCTACGAGGCGACCACCGTCGACGAGATCGCGGCGGCGGCCGGGGTCGCCCGCCGCACCTTCTTCCGCCACTTCCGCTCCAAGGAAGAGGCGATCTTCCCGGACCACGACGACACCCTGATCCGCGCCGAGGCGGTGCTCAACGCGGCGCCCCCGCACGAGCACCCGCTCGACACGGTGTGCCGCGGGATCAAGGAGGTCATGAAGATGTACGCGGCCCGGCCGGAGATCTCGGTCGCCCGCTACAAGCTGACCCGTGAGGTTCCCACCCTCCGGGAGGCGGAGATCGCCTCCGTGGCCCGCTACGAGCGCCTCTTCACCCGTTATCTGCTGGGCCATTTCGACGAGACCGCCCACCACGACGCCGGCAACGACGACCCGCTGCTCGCCGAGGTGGCCGCGTCGGCGGTGGTCACCGCGCACAACCACGTGCTGCGGCGGTGGCTCAGATCCGGCGGGCAGGGCGACGTCGAGACCCAGCTCGACCACGCCTTCGCCATCGTCCGCAGGACGTTCGGCAAGGGCACCGGCGCCGGCCGCACCCTGTCCCCCGAGCCGGCCGCGGCGACGGCCTCCACGCACGGCGAGGTCCTGGTGACGGTCGCCCGCACCGACGCCCCGCTCGACGAGGTCATGCGGACCATCGAAGAGGCTCTCCGCGACCGCTGACACCCCCGCACACCCCGATCTACTCAACGGTAACTGTGAGAACGGCCACCCCACCGGGTGGCCGTTTTGGCACGTCAGGGGCCCTTTTTCACCCGCGTCTGATCGATCATCGCTCAGGTGTTACGTAAAGATTTCACCTGAGCGAACTTTCTGGCACTCGGTGCCTTGCGGGGTGACACGGCGTGCCATACGTTGAAGGAGTCCGGGCGGCCGACGCACCGCGACATCTCGTTCGTCGGCTGTCCCCGCGGACCACGGTCCACGCGCCCGGACGCCTGCGTCACAGGCAACCCTCCGCGCCACACACAGCGCCGCCGAAGCACCACCTCCGCCGAACCGACGGCATCACCAGACAGCTCTGCAGCACCCGACGTAACCCTCAACAGCGTCTTCCCGCGAGGACGCTCGTCGCCGGAGGCACCACCGTGAAGGACATCCTGGACGCGATCCAGTCGCCGGACTCCACGTCCGCCGACTTCGCCGCTCTGCCGCTCCCCGAGTCGTACCGCGCGATCACCGTGCACAAGGACGAGACAGAGATGTTCGCGGGCATGGCGACCCGCGAGAAGGACCCGCGCAAGTCGATCCACCTGGACGAGGTCCCGCTCCCGGAGCTCGGCCCGGGCGAGGCCCTGGTGGCCGTCATGGCCTCCTCGGTCAACTACAACTCGGTGTGGACCTCGATCTTCGAGCCGCTGTCCACCTTCGGGTTCCTGGAGCGCTACGGCCGCACCAGCGAGCTGGCCAAGCGCCACGACCTGCCGTACCACATCATCGGCTCCGACCTCGCGGGCGTCGTCCTGCGCACCGGCCCCGGCGTCAACGCCTGGCAGCCCGGTGACGAGGTCGTCGCGCACTGCCTCTCCGTCGAGCTGGAGTCCTCCGACGGCCACAACGACACGATGCTCGACCCCGAGCAGCGGATCTGGGGCTTCGAGACCAACTTCGGCGGGCTCGCCGAGATCGCGCTCGTCAAGTCCAACCAGCTGATGCCGAAGCCGGACCACCTCAGCTGGGAGGAGGCCGCCGCCCCGGGCCTGGTCAACTCCACCGCCTACCGGCAGCTGGTCTCCCGCAACGGCGCCGGCATGAAGCAGGGCGACAACGTGCTGATCTGGGGCGCCAGCGGCGGCCTCGGCAGCTACGCCACGCAGTTCGCCCTGGCCGGTGGCGCCAACCCGATCTGTGTCGTCTCCAGCGAGCAGAAGGCGGACATCTGCCGCGCGATGGGCGCCGACGCGATCATCGACCGCAACGCCGAGGGATACACGTTCTGGAAGGACGAGAACACCCAGGACCCCAAGGAGTGGAAGCGCTTCGGCAAGCGCATCCGCGAACTCACCGGCGGCGAGGACATCGACATCGTCTTCGAGCACCCGGGCCGTGAGACCTTCGGCGCGAGCGTCTTCGTCACCCGCAAGGGCGGCACCATCACCACCTGCGCCTCGACCTCGGGCTACATGCACGAGTACGACAACCGCTACCTGTGGATGTCGCTGAAGCGGATCATCGGCTCGCACTTCGCGAACTACCGCGAGGCGTGGGAGGCCAACCGCCTCATCGCCAAGGGCAAGATCCACCCGACGCTGTCGAAGGTCTACTCCCTGGAGGAGACCGGGCAGGCCGCGTACGACGTGCACCGCAACCTCCACCAGGGCAAGGTCGGCGTCCTCGCGCTGGCCCCCGAGGAGGGCCTGGGCGTCCGCGACCACGACAAGCGCGCCCAGCACATCGACGCCATCAACCGCTTCCGGAACATCTGAGGTCCACGATGAGCGAGCGTCAGCCCGCCGAGGGCGGGAAAGCCAAGGACCGGCCGTGGCTCATGCGGACGTACGCCGGTCACTCCACGGCCGAGGCGTCCAACGAGTTGTACCGGCGCAACCTCGCCAAGGGGCAGACGGGTCTGTCGGTCGCGTTCGACCTGCCGACCCAGACCGGCTACGACTCCGACCACATCCTCGCCCGCGGCGAGGTCGGCCGGGTCGGCGTCCCGGTGGCCCATCTCGGTGACATGCGCAGGCTGTTCCAGGACATCCCCCTGGAGCAGATGAACACCTCGATGACCATCAACGCCACCGCCATGTGGCTGCTGGCGCTCTACCAGGTCGTCGCCGAGGAACAGGGTGTGGACATCACCCAGCTCCAGGGCACGACCCAGAACGACATCGTCAAGGAGTACCTGTCGCGGGGCACCCATGTGTTCCCGCCGGGACCCTCGCTCCGGCTGACGACGGACATGATCGCGTACACGGTCTCCCACATCCCGAAGTGGAACCCGATCAACATCTGCAGCTACCACCTGCAGGAGGCCGGGGCCACGCCGGTGCAGGAGATCGCGTACGCGATGTCCACGGCCATCGCGGTCCTCGACGCCGTGCGCGACTCCGGCCAGGTGCCCGAGGAGCGCATGGGCGATGTGGTCGCCCGCATCTCGTTCTTCGTGAACGCGGGCGTCCGCTTCGTCGAGGAGATGTGCAAGATGCGGGCGTTCGGCCGCATCTGGGACCGCATCACCCGCGAGCGGTACGGCATCGAGAACCCCAAGCAGCGCCGCTTCCGGTACGGCGTCCAGGTCAACTCCCTCGGGCTGACCGAGGCGCAGCCGGAGAACAACGTCCAGCGGATCGTGCTGGAGATGCTGGCCGTGACCCTCTCCAAGGACGCGCGGGCACGTGCGGTGCAGCTGCCGGCCTGGAACGAGGCGCTGGGCCTGCCCCGGCCGTGGGACCAGCAGTGGTCGCTGCGCATCCAGCAGGTGCTGGCGCACGAGAGCGACCTGCTGGAGTACGAGGACATCTTCGAGGGCTCGCACGTCATCGAGGCGAAGGTGGCCGAGCTGGTCGAGCAGTCCTTCGCCGAGATCGAGCGGATCCAGGAGATGGGCGGCGCGATGGCGGCCGTCGAGTCCGGCTACCTGAAGTCCCAGCTGGTCTCCTCGCACGCCGAGCGCCGGGCCCGGATCGAGTCCGGCGAGGAGAAGATCGTCGGCGTCAACATCTTCGAGTCGACCGAGCCGAACCCGCTGACCGCCGACCTGGACGCGGCGATCCAGACGGTCGACCCGGCCGTCGAGGCCCGCGTCATCGAGTCCCTCCGGAACTGGCGCGACACGCGCTACCAGCCGCCCTTCAACCACCCGCGCCCGTGCAAGGCGCTGGAGCGGCTCAAGGAGGCCGCGAAGGGCACGGACAACCTCATGGAGGCCACCCTGGAGTGCGCCCGCGCCGGGGTCACGACCGGCGAGTGGGCCGGGGCCCTCCGTGAGGTGTTCGGCGAGTTCCGGGCACCGACCGGTGTCTCGTCGGCGCCGGTGGCCGTCACCGCCGAAGAGGGCTCGGCCATGGCGGGAGTCCGCCGCAAGGTGGACCTGACGGCCGGGGACCTCGGCGTCGGCAAGCTCCGCTTCCTGGTCGGCAAGCCGGGCCTGGACGGGCACTCCAACGGGGCCGAGCAGATCGCCGTGCGGGCCCGCGACGCGGGCTTCGAGGTGGTCTACCAGGGCATCCGGCTCACCCCGGAGCAGATCGTGGACGCCGCCCTCGCCGAGGACGTGCACGCGGTCGGCCTCTCCATCCTCTCCGGCTCGCACGCCCAGCTCGTCCCGGACGTGCTGGAGCGGCTGCGCGAGGCGGGCGCCGGCGACATCCCGGTGATCGCCGGCGGGATCATCCCGAACGCGGACGCCGACCGGCTCAGGGCCGCCGGAGTGGCCGCCGTGTTCACCCCGAAGGACTTCGACATCACCGGGATCATCGGCCGTATCGTCGACGAGATCCGCAAGGCCAACAAGCTCGACCCCCTGGAGGTCCCCGCATGACCAGCCCTGTTCCTCAGGTGAACCGCCTCCGTCCGCGGCGTTCCTGCCTCGCGGTGCCGGGAAGCAACCCCCGCTTCCTGGAGAAGGCCCAGGGCCTCCCGGCGGACCAGGTCTTCCTCGACCTGGAGGACGCCTGCGCCCCGCTCGCCAAGCCCGAGGCGCGGCACACCATCGTCAAGTTCCTCAACGAGGGCGACTGGACCGGCAAGACACGGGTCGTGCGGGTCAACGACTGGACGACGGAGTGGACGTACCGCGATGTCGTGACCGTCGTCGAGGGCGCCGGCCAGAACCTCGACTGCATCATGCTGCCGAAGGTGCAGACGGCCCAGCAGGTCGTCGCCCTCGATCTCCTGCTCACCCAGATCGAGAAGACGATGGGCTTCGAGGTCGGCAAGATCGGCATCGAGGCGCAGATCGAGAACGCGCAGGGCCTGAACAACGTCAACGAGATCGCGACGGCCTCCCAGCGCGTGGAGACGATCATCTTCGGCCCGGCCGACTTCATGGCCTCGATCAACATGAAGTCGCTGGTCGTGGGCGAGCAGCCGCCCGGCTACCCGGCGGACGCCTACCACTACATCCTGATGAAGATCCTGATGGCCGCCCGCGCCAACAACCTCCAGGCGATCGACGGCCCCTACCTCCAGATCCGCAACATCGACGGCTACCGCGAGGTCGCCCAGCGCGCCGCGGCCCTCGGCTTCGACGGCAAGTGGGTGCTGCACCCGGGCCAGGTCGAGGCGTCCAACGAGATCTTCTCGCCCTCGCAGGAGGACTACGACCACGCCGAGCTGATCCTGGACGCGTACGACTACTACACCTCCGAGGCGGGCGGCAAGAAGGGCTCGGCGATGCTCGGCGACGAGATGATCGACGAGGCCAGCCGCAAGATGGCGCTGGTCATCTCCGGCAAGGGGCGGGCCGCCGGCATGCAGCGGACGTCGAAGTTCGAGATCCCGGAGGCCTGAGCGCGATGCAGTTCGGACGCACCTACGAGGAGTTCGAGGTCGGGGCGGTCTACAAGCACTGGCCCGGCAAGACGGTCACGGAGTACGACGACCACCTCTTCTGTCTCCTCACCATGAACCACCACCCGCTCCACATGGACGTCAACTACGCCGAGAAGACGACGGACTTCGGCAAGAACGTCGTGGTCGGGAACTACATCTACTCGCTGCTGCTGGGCATGTCCGTGCCGGACGTCTCGGGCAAGGCGATCGCCAACCTGGAGATCGAGTCGCTGCGCCACGTGGCGCCGACCTTCCACGGCGACACGGTCTACGGCCAGACGACCGTGCTCGACAAGTGGCCGTCCAAGTCGAAGAACGACCGCGGCATCGTGTACGTGGAGACCAAGGGCTACAAGCAGGACGGCACGCTGGTCTGTGTGTTCCGTCGCAAGGTCATGGTGCCCACCGAGACCTACATCAAGGAGCGCGGCGGCGAGCAGCCGGGCCGCCCCGAGCTCAGGGAGCAGGAGAAGTAGCCATGGCACGACTCGCCCAGACCCACGGCCTCACGGACGTCCAGCGGGAGATCCTCTCCACCGTCCGTGACTTCGTGGACAAGGAGATCATCCCGGTCGCGACCGAGCTGGAGCACCGGGACGAGTACCCGCAGCAGATCGTCGACGGGCTCAAGGAGCTGGGCCTGTTCGGCCTGATGATCCCCGAGGAGTACGGCGGTCTGGGCGAGTCCCTCCTCACGTACGCGCTGTGCGTGGAGGAGATCGCCCGGGGCTGGATGTCCGTGTCCGGGATCATCAACACGCACTTCATCGTGGCGTACATGCTGAAGCAGCACGGCACCGAGGAGCAGAAGGACCACTTCCTGCCGCGGATGGCGGCCGGCGACGTCCGGGGCGCCTTCTCGATGTCGGAGCCGGGGCTCGGCTCGGATGTGTCGGCGATCACATCGAAGGCGGTCAAGGACGGCGACGAGTACGTCCTGAACGGTCAGAAGATGTGGCTGACGAACGGCGGGACGTCAACGCTCGTCGCCGTTCTCGTCCGAAGTGACGAAGGACACCCGGAGGGCACGGCCCCCCACAAGTCGATGACGACCTTCCTCGTCGAGAAGGAGCCCGGCTTCGGAGAGGTCCGCCCCGGCCTCACCATTCCCGGGAAGATCGACAAGATGGGCTACAAGGGCGTCGACACGACCGAGCTCATCATGGACGGACTGCGCATTCCGGCCAATCGTGTACTCGGCGGCACCACGGGCCGAGGGTTTTACCAAATGATGGACGGCGTCGAGGTGGGCCGGGTGAATGTGGCCGCGCGTGGCTGCGGTGTCGCTCAGCGTGCGTTCGAGCTCGGTGTCCAGTACGCCCAGCAGCGCCATACTTTCGGCAAGCAGATCGCCCAGCACCAGGCGATCCAGTTCAAGCTGGCCGAGATGGCTACCAAGGTCGAGGCCGCGCATGCGATGATGGTCAACGCAGCACGCAAAAAGGACTCGGGCGAACGAAACGACCTCGAAGCAGGGATGGCGAAGTACCTCGCCTCCGAATACTGCAAAGAAGTCGTCGAGGACGCTTTCCGGATCCACGGCGGTTACGGCTTCTCCAAGGAGTACGAGATCGAGCGCCTCTACCGCGAGGCGCCGATGCTGCTGATCGGTGAAGGTACCGCCGAAATCCAGAAAATGATCATCGGTCGTCGACTGCTCGAAGAGTATCGATTCCAGGGCTAGCACGCGGTTGGTCCAGGGTCGGATGTCTGGTTCGGGGTGTTTTCTTCGAGAAGAAGATCACACCCCGTCAGCACGCTTCGGTCGTCGACTCGGCTTCCTGGCTTGCCCAGTTGCGGTCCGCGACCGGTACGATCCCGTGAAAGCCGCCGTCCCCAGTCACCGCGCGGCATCATCCGCTACGAAGGTCATCCATGCCCCACAGCCAAACCTCTGCACCACGCGACAGCCTGGCAGGCGTACGTCTTGCGCGCGGAGCATCGCCGTGGCTTCTCCCGACCGTCGCCACCGCAGCACTCAGCCTCGCCCGCTCGCGCCGCTCCGGCGCCGCGCGCGCCGTGGCCGTACCCGCCACCGCGCTGGCGGCGGGCATGCTGTGGTTCTTCCGCGACCCCGAGCGTGAGATCGCCCAGGGCCGGGTCATCTCGCCCGCCGACGGAGTGGTGCAGAGCATCATGCCGTGGAAGGACGGACGCACCCGCGTCGCGATCTTCATGAGCCCGCTCAACGTCCACGTCAACCGCGCGCCGCTCTCCGGCACGGTGACGTCCGTGGAGCACATCCCGGGTGGGTTCGTGCCGGCGTTCAACAAGGAGAGCGAGAACAACGAGCGCGTCGTCTGGCACTTCGACACCGAACTCGGTGACATCGAGATGATCCAGATCGCCGGCGCCGTGGCTCGCCGCATCGTTCCGTACATCCCCGAGGGCACCAAGGTGGAGCAGGGTGACCGGATCGGGCTGATCCGCTTCGGCTCGCGTGTGGACATCTACCTGCCCGAGGGTGTGGAGATCGACGTCGAGGTGGGCCAGAAGACCGTGGCTGGGGTGACTCGCATTGACCGTGACTGATCCGGAGACCCAACCCGGCCAGACCGGGGCGGGCTGGGTGCCCGACGTGGACGAGGTGGAGGACGACGCGGAGGAGATGCCGCTGTCGCTCCGCCTGTCGATAGCGGACACGCTCACCCTGGGCAACGCCACGTGCGGCTTCATGGCGGTGTACTTCACCACCACGGGCATCCTGATCCCGCACCTCACCGGCAGCCAGGAGTCGGGCATGGCCCGGCACAGCGCGGCCACCGCGGTGATCCTGATGCTGTGCGCGGCGATCTTCGACCTGTTCGACGGGCTGGTGGCGCGCAAGCTCCGCTCCTCGCCGATGGGCGCGGAGCTGGACAACCTCTCCGACCTGATCAGCTTCGGCCTGGCGCCGGCGTACTTCGTCCTCGTCTACGGCATGGTCGCGGACGACGCGCACCAGCGGGTGGCGGCGGTGGGGGCGATCGTCGTGCTGCTGGCGGTGGTGCTGAGGCTCGCGAGATTCTCCTGCGTGACGGTGAAGGACGGCACCTTCCAGGGCATGCCGTCGCCGTTCGGCGCGCTCACGGTCATCTCGATCGTGCTCCTGGAGCTGCCCTTCGTGGCGACCCTTCTGGCGATCGTCGGCGTCGCGTGGCTGATGGTGAGCCGGGTCGAGTACCCGAAGCCGCGGGGTCCCCTCGCGGGGGCGGTGCTCACCTGGATCGTCCTGGCGATGGGCCTGCTGGCGGCCTGGGCGTTCGACGCGCCCGGCGGTCAGCTCCTGCTCCAGACCGGCTGCGCCCTGCAGCTCGTGATGGGCGCGGTCATCCCGCTCTTCGCCACGGCGCGCCGTGTGAACAACTTCCGCGACAACCGTCGCGAGGCGCGGGCGGCGCAGCTGCCCTGACCTTCGCTTCCGTACTGGCGGGTGTGGCCCGAGCCGACACGGCTCGGGCCACACCCGTTTCGCGTTCAAGGGCGTCGCTCTTTGCCCTTGAGAGGTCAACTACCTCGCGTGGGGCTCCAGTTGCTGGGGGTGAGGAAGAGGCGGACGGTGGAAAGGGGGGGTGGTTTCGCATCACTTGACACCTTTCGAGCGTCAGGAGGAGGGCATGACCGCGTACAGAGAGCACAAGGTCAAGCACACGTCGACGGTTCCGGCGACGGAAGGCCACGTACTGGAGCTGCCCGTCCGGGAGTACGACGGCACCCACGGCAACGGCCACGCGCAGGACCGCGAGCCGGTGCTGATGCTGCACGGCAGGAGCGTGCCGGTGCTGCCGGGCTCCGACCTCGCGCACGTACCCGGGGGCGACCCCAACCGGTACAGCTGGGCACAGGAACTGGCGGCGGCCGGTTACGACGTCTTCCTGCTGGACCTCCAGGGCTCCGGCCGGTCGCCCCGTCCGGGGCAGATGGACAATCCGTACAACGCCAACCCCGCGCAGCAGCAGGCGGTCCTCGTCGACCACACCATCCCGGCGACCGGCAAGCCCACGTACCCGTCGGAGCTGGGCAGCTCGGAGAGTGACGAGGCGGAGTTGGCGACGGTGGTGAAGTTCATCAAGTCCCAGGTCGGCGTGGACAAGCGCATCCGCTTCGTCGGCTGGTCCGCGGCCGCGCTCGTCATGGGCCCCTACACCCTCAAGCATCCCGAGGAGGTCGAGAGCCTGTTCCTGCTCGCTCCGATGTTCCCGCCGCGAGGACGATGGTCCGGCAACCCCGACGCCCCCTTCGGACGCCCTCAGGAAGCCGCGACACTGCCCGTCGGCAAGCCGGCCCACCTGTTCGGATTCCCGATGCACGTGGCCAGCAAGAGGGGCTTCACGCAGTCGCTGACCAGTACCCCCGCATTGTGGGAGGAGGGCATCGCCGATCGCGTGTGGGCCGCCTGCATGGAGAACGACCCCCTCGGAAGCAAGTGGGGCCCCATGGTGAACGGCGAACCCGAGGGCGTCCTGCGGTACCGGAACACCTACTGGTGGGGCTGGAACAACCAGACCGCGCCGTACAAGAAGGACGGCACGTACGTGCTCGGCGACAGGGTCCCCGTGCTCATCCTCTACGGGGAACTGGACAGGACAGCCGTCACACAGACACCGATGCCCGACATCCTGCACTTCTCCGTTCCGGACCTCTACACGGCCGTCAAGGGCCCTCGCAAGCTCATGTTCTGCTTCGAGGGCTCCGGCCACTCCCTGGTGTGGGAGACCGTCGCCAAGGACATCCACCGCTTCTCCAGGCAGTGGTTCAAGAACGGCAAGGTGGAGGGCCTCAGCAGCGGCAGCTACTTCAGGGAGTTCGACGGCAATCTGATCCACCTGCCGTAGGGGTCAGGTGAGGAAGTCCCGGCCGATCCGTTCGGCCACCCGTTCCAGGATCGGCCCCGGATCCGCGATGCAGCGCTCCACGTCCGGTTCGATCTCCGTGAGCGGATACGCTCGGCGGATGCCCGCACGCCCCAGCGCCTCCGGAGGGAGGGCCAGGCGGCCGCAGACAGCGACGACCTCCTTGCCGGCGGCGCGGGCGGCCGCCGCGACCCCGGCGGGAGCCTTGCCGTGCAGGGTCTGCTCGTCGAGGGAGCCCTCGCCGGTGATCACCAGCGTGGCCTTCTCCAGCGCCGGCGCGAAGCCGAGGACGTCGAGCATGACCGCGATGCCGGGGCGGAAACGGGCGCCGAGGACGAGGGCGCCGTAGCCGATGCCGCCCGCGGCGCCCGCGCCGGGGGCCAGGGCGTGCTCGGCGGCGCGCGCGCCCACCGTCTTCTCCAGGACGGTCGCGAAGTGCGTCAGGGCCGCGTCCAGCGTCGCCACGTCCTCGGGGCTCGCGCCCTTCTGCGGGCCGTACACGGCCGGAGCGCCCTTGGGGCCCGTGAGCGGATTGTCGACGTCGCTCGCCAGGACGAGGTCGACGGACGCGAGCCTCTCGTCGAGGCCCGACAGGTCCGCCGTCGCCAGGTCGCGCAGGCCTCCGCCACCGGGCCCGACGGGCTCCCCCGCCGCGTCCAGGAAGCGCGCGCCGAGCGCCGCGAGCATGCCCGCGCCGCCGTCCGTGGTCGCGCTGCCGCCGACGCCGAACACGATCGTGTGGGCACCCGCGTCGAGCGCGGCGCGCAACAGCTCTCCGGAGCCGTACGTGGAGGCCGTGAGCGGTGCGAAGACCCCGGCGGGGAGGCGCTGCAACCCGCTCGCCTCGGCCATCTCCACGACGGCCGTGTCGCCGCGCAGCGCGTACGCGGCGGTGACCGGCTCGCCGAGGGGGCCCGCGACCCGTACCTCGCGGCGTTCGAAACCGGCCGCGACCGCCGCGGCCACCGTGCCGTCGCCGCCGTCGGCGACCGGCAGCGCCTCGACCTCCAGGCCGGGCCGGACCCGGCGCAGGCCCGCCGTGACCCGCTCGGCGACCTCCACGGCCGTCAGCGTGCCCTTGAACTTGTCCGCGGCGATCAGCACCCGCGGATCGGCCGTGCCCGTGTCGCCGGCCGTGCCCGTGTCGCCGGCCGTGTCCTTGTCGCCGGACGTGTCGATCCCGTCCACTGCGGCGTTCGCCACCTAGCGTTCCCCTCGCTCATCGGGCCTTGCGCACGTCAAGGCAGTCGCGCCGCTGTGACCCTAACCGGCCCGGCCCCGGTACGTCATGCCCCGTCCCGCCCAGCGAACACCCGCCCCGAGCGGGTTCCGCCGGCCCCCGGCGGGCCGTCATGCGCGGAATCGGGCGGAAACGGGTAGACCTTCGGACATGACGCCCACGACCACGACCCCTCTCGCGCCCCCGGTCGGTGCCGAGCTCGCCGACCGTGTGCTCGGGGGCTGGCTGGGCCGGATCGCGGGGAACATGCTCGGGAAGCCGGTGGAGCAGGGGGAGGTGTGGACCCGCGAGCGCATCGACCGCTATCTGCGGCAGGCCGGGGCCCTCCCGCTCACCGACTACCTCCCGGAGCCGGTGAGCGAGAGCGACGGGGTCGCGCTGCGGCCGGAGTGGCGGGACTGCGTACGCGGCCGGATCCACGGCAGCTGCCGCGACGACGACGTGGACTACGCGATCCTCGGGCTGCACCTGCTGGAGACGCACGGCTTCGGCTTCAGCACCGAGCAGGTCGGTGACCTGTGGCTGCTGCGGCTGCCGTACCTCCAGACGTTCACGGCGGAGCGGGCGGCCTACCGCAACCTCGCGAGCGGACTGAAGCCGCCGCTGACGGCCACCTACGACAACCCGTACCAGGAGTGGATCGGCGCCCTCATCCGGGCCGACGTCTTCGGCTGGACCTCCCCGGGCCTGCCCCGGCGCGCGGCCTCGCTGGCCCGGCGCGACGCGGTGCTGTCGCACACCGGCAACGGGGTGTACGGGGCGATGTGGGCGGCGGCCCTGATCGCGGCGGCGTTCACGGCGCCGGGGGCGCGGGCGGCCCTGGACGAGGCGCTGGCGGTGGTGCCCGCGAGCAGCCGTCTGGCCCGGACCGTGCGGCGGGTCGTGTCGCTGCACGAGGCCGGACTCGCCTGGGAGGAGACGCTGACGACGGTGGGCGAGGAGACGGCCGGGCTCGGCTGGATCCACGTGGTGCCGAACGCCGCCGTGCTCACGGCCGGGCTGCTGTACGGCGACGGCGACTTCACCCGCACCCTCGCGCTGACCGTCCGCGGCGGCCTGGACACCGACTCGAACGGGGCCACCGCCGGTTCGGTGGCGGGTGTGCTGTGCGGGGCGGCGGCGATCCCGGACCGGTGGAAGGACCCGTTGGAGGACACCGTGCGCAGCGCCGTGTTCGGCTTCGACGGGGTGCGCATCAGCGAACTCGCGGAGCGCACGGTGCGGTTGGCGGAGACGTTCGGCTCCTGAGCGCCGGTCCTCGCGCCCCTGGCGCCGATTTCCCGCCTTTCGCGGCCCGTCTACCCTGGGCGGATGACCACTTCGGACTTCGCCGCGTACATCGCGAGCCTGCCCCGTGTCCTCGCCGGTGCCGCCGCGATCTTCCGTGACGCCGAGGGGCGCGTGCTCGTCGTCGAGCCCAACTACCGCGAGGGATGGGCCCTTCCGGGCGGCACGATCGAGTCGGACGACGGGGAGACCCCGAGGCAGGGGGCCCGGCGCGAGACCCTGGAGGAGATCGGGCTGGACGTCGAGCCGGGGCGGCTGCTCGCCGTGGACTGGGTGCCCGGGGTGGGCAGGCCGCCGCTGGTGGCGTACGTGTACGACGGCGGGGTGCTCGACGAGGAGGATCTGAAGCGGATCCGGTTGCAGGAGGAGGAGTTGCTGTCGTGGCGGCTCGTCCCGCGTGCCGAACTGCCGGAATACCTCCTGGGACCGCTCGGCCGGCGGGTGCTCGCCGCCCTCGACGCGCTGACGGAGGGCACGGGCCCGGCCGAGCTGGAGAACGGTGAGCGGGTGGCCTGAGACCGGGCGAGGATCGGCCACGGCGGAGTCGTCCGGTCGCCGACCACTGTTGACAGGAGTCAGCTGACGTCACGTCAACTCCCCTTGTACGGAACGTGAAGTGTGTGAACCTGCCACTTAATGGAAGTTTAAAGCGCTGGCTGAAAACCCTGCCCGTTCGTCACTCCAGCATCTAGGCTGACGTCACCCCCGTCCGAGCGATCGTGCCTCGTTGCCCCGCTCGGTGACCGGGGCAGCACTCGGGACACCCGTGACCGGCGGCCCGGGCGCGGGCCGTGGCGCCGGGAGATCCGGAGCCCCTGGGGAAACGGTCACCGGGAGCCGCCCGGAGCAGTCGGTCTCCCCCCACCTGCGGGCCGTTTCTCGCCCGTCATCACCGAACAGGCAGCTGAGGTCATGGAACCACTGGGCTCAGACGATCCCGAGGAGCTAGGTCCCTACCGTCTCGTGGCACGGCTCGGCGCAGGAGGGATGGGGCGGGTCTATCTGGCGCGCTCCCCGCAGGGGCGGACCACCGCGGTCAAGGCCATCCGCCCCGAGCTGATGGGGGACAAGAACTTCCGCATCCGCTTCCGCCGCGAGGTGGAGGCCGCGGGGGCGGTCGGCGGCAGATACACCGCGCCCGTCGTCGACGCCGACCCCGAGGCCCCCATCCCCTGGCTGGCCACCGACTACATCGCCGGCCCCACCCTGGCCGAGGCGGTCGCCGCGCACGGCCCGCTGCCGGTGGAGTCGGTGCTGGTGCTGGGGGCCGGCATCGCCGAGGCGCTGATCTCGGTGCAGGCGGCCGGGCTGGTGCACCGCGACCTGAAGCCCTCCAACGTGCTGCTCGCCGCCGACGGGCCGCGCGTCATCGACTTCGGCATCGTCCGGGCGAGCGACGGCTACGACCTCACCCGCTCGGGCGCGCTCTTCGGTTCCTTCGAGTACATGTGCCCCGAGCAGGCGACGGGCGAGCCGCTGGGCCCCGAGGGGGACATCTTCTCGTTGGGCTCGGTGCTCACGTTCGCCGCGTCCGGGCACGCCCCGTTCAGCGGCAGCGCGGTGGCCACGCTCCTGTACCAGGTGGTGCACAGCATGCCCGATCTGAGGGGTGTGCCCGAGCCCCTCGACAAGATCATCAACCTCTGTCTCACCAAGGACCCCCGGCTGCGGATCACACCGGACAAGCTGGCCGCCGCCTGCGCGCCCGGCGGGGTGGAGCAGCCGGCGGCCGACGGCTGGCTGCCCCCGTCGGTGGCCTCCTCGATCGCCCTGCGCGCGGCGGCGGTACAGACCCTCGACAGCGGGCCGGACGGCCCGGTCGTCCTGCGCTCCACCGAGGCCGTGCGGGAGCGGGACGCGTACGACTTCCAGCGGGAACGTCTCGCCCACGCGCCCGGGCCGGAGCGGGCGGCGTACGACGCGCGGCGGGACCGGGCGGCCTACGGCTTCGAACATGAGGGCGCGCCCGCCGCCACGGGCACTCCGCCGGCGTGCGACTCCGGCGGCCCGTACGACGGCTCCCCCGGCCTGTCGGCCGGGGCGCCGCCGGCCGACAGGGACGGCGGGTACGGCCGGGCCGACACGATCGGCGGGTACGGCGAGAGCGGGCCGTACTCCGGGAGCGGGAGGTACGGCGCGGACGGCGGTGCGGGCCGGACCGGTGGCGAGTCGTCCTCCGCGGCCGTGCCCTCCGCGGGCGCGGGCCCGCGTCCCGCCCCCGGCGACCCGGAGCCGTACCGCGCCTCGGGGCACCGTCGTGCCGTACCGCGGCCCGGTCCCTCGCGGCGTACGGTCCTGACCGTGTCGGCGGGCTCCGCCGCGGCCGCGGTCGGGGCCGGCCTGGTGCTCAGCCGCCGCAGCAAGCCGACCGTGCGGTCCACGGACCCCGCGGGCCCGGCCCCGAAGCCGCTGTGGACCTACCGCGGCGGCCCGCTGCTCCAGGCGCCCGCCGTCTTCCACGACGGCACGGCCCTGGTGAAGACCCGCCCGGGTGACCTGCTCTGCCTCGACCTCAAGGACGGCACCCGGCCCCGATGGGTCTACCAGGGCATCAGCCAGTCGCCCACCCCGGCCGTGTTCGCCTTCGACGCGGTGATCGCGCTCGGCGAGGGGTCGACGGTGATCGGGGTCGACCCGGTCGACGGAACGGAACGTTTCACCGTCGACTTCGGGCCGGACTTCCGCTTCACCACCCTGCTCGGCGCCGTCGACGACCGGGCCGTCTCCGTCATCGGCGTCCGGCTGCGGCGCGAGTCCGACGAGCAGGGCGTCGCGACGTCCACGGACACCGTCTTCGGCGTCGACCTCGCGGCCCGCCGCGCCGAGGTGATCCCCATCAGCCCGGAGGACGTCGGCGTCAAGCTGGCGCCGGTCATCCTGCCCGGCTATTTCGTCTACGCGGACGGACTGCGCAACGTCACGGTCCGGGACACCGACAGCTCCGGCGTCCTGTGGCGCCACCCGGTCGGCTACGACCTGCGGCCGGGGCTCGCCGTCGTCAACCGCACGGTGTTCGCCATCGGCCAGGAGCTCAAGGCCCTGGACCTCAACGACGGCAAGCTCCGCTGGCGGGTGAAGCCGGAACGCGGCAAGTTCGCCTCGCTCGGCGGCTACGGCAACACCGTCTACGTCACCGGCACGGATCCCGCCGGTGTGTACGCGTTCAACGCCGGTACCGGTGCCCGCCGTTGGTTCTGCCCCACCCCGCGCCTCAACATCGACCAGCCGATCACGGCGGGCCCGGACGCGGTCTACGTCACCGCCTACAAGAACAAGAACGGTTTCTACGCGATCGACGCCGCCAAGGGCGGACTCCTGTGGAACTTCACCGACGGCCTGGAGACCGGCGTCAACGACTGGCAGCTCGCCTGCGACCACAGCGGCGTCCTGGTCGCCCAGCACTACGACCGCACCTACGGCCTGCCCTCCCCCTGACCCCGCCCCGCCGATATCCGCTCGCCCCGGCCGCACAGCCGACCTACGCTCGCCCCATGAACAAGCCCCTCGTCGCCCTCCTCAGTGGCGCAGGCATCTCCACCGACTCCGGCATCCCCGACTACCGGGGCCCCAACGGGCTGTGGCGGCGGGATCCGGAGGCCGAGAAGCTGGTGACGTACGAGTACTACATGGGGGATCCGGAGATCCGCCGGCGTTCGTGGCAGATGCGGCGGCAGAACCGGACCCTGAGGGCCGAGCCGAACGTGGCGCACCGCGCGGTGGCGGAGCTGGAGCGGTCCGGGGTGCCGGTACGGGTGATCACACAGAACGTGGACGGGCTGCACCAGCTGGCCGGGATGCCGGCCCGCAAGGTCCTGGAACTGCACGGGTCCGCCCGGTCCGTGGTGTGCGTCGGGTGTCATGCCCGGATGCCGATGGAGGACGCGCTCGCCCGGGTCGAGGCCGGTGAGGACGACCCGCCGTGCCTGGAGTGCGGGGGCGTGCTGAAGTCCGCCACCGTGATGTTCGGCGAGCGCCTGGACCCGGTGGTCCTCGGCGAGGCCGTCGCGATCACCAAGGCCTGCCAGATCTTCATCGCCGTCGGGAGCAGCCTCCAGGTGCAGCCCGCCGCCGGGCTGGCCGGCGTCGCCGCCGACCACGGGGCCCGCCTGATCATCGTCAACGCCGAGCCGACCCCGTACGACGAGCTGGCGGACGAGGTCGTACGGGAGCCGATCGGCACGGCGTTGCCCGAGGTGCTGCGGGGGATCCGCGCGGAGAGCGACTGAGGGGCCCGGGGGCCGGGCCCCTCAGAAGAGTGCCGCGCCCCGTTCGAAGTCCAGCAGGCGCTGTTTGCGTTCCGTGCCGCCTCCGTATCCGGTCAGGCTGCCGTCGGCGCCGACCACGCGGTGGCAGGGGACGATGATGCCGACGGGGTTCCTGCCGTTGGCCAGACCGACCGCGCGGGACGCCTTGGGGTTGCCGAGGGCGCCCGCGAGTTCGCCGTACGAGCGGGTCTCGCCGTAGGGGATCCGGACGAGCTGTTCCCAGACCTGACGCTGGAACGGGGTGCCGCGCAGCCGGAGTTCGAGCGTGAACTGCCGCAACTCGCCGCCGAAATAGGCCTCCAGCTGTTCCCGCGCCTCGCCGAAGGCCGTGTCGTCGCGTGCCCCGAAGCCCTCCTGCGGCGGGCGGTGGCGCTGGTCGGTCATGTAGAGGCCGCACAGGACACCGTCGTCGGCGACGAGGGTGAGGGGGCCGTAGGGGCTGTCGACGACGGAGTGCCGCTTCTGCTGCTTCATGAGAGGTCCTCGGAAGGTCGGTCGGCCGGTGCCTTCGGCGCGGGGGCCGACGGCGACCGGCTCATACGGGGAGGAAGTTGATGGGGTGGCTGTCCGTCGCCCAGAGGTACTGGACCGCGTAGGCCCGCCACGGCCGCCAGGCCTCGGCCCGGGCCGTGAGGGCGGCCGGGGTGGAGGGCAGGCCCAACTCGGCCGCCGCGCGCCGGATTCCGAGATCACCGGCGAGGAAGGCGTCCGGGTCGCCGAGGGCACGCATGGCGATGACGTCGACGGTCCAGGGGCCGAAGCCGGGCAGGGCGAGGAGCCGGGCACGGGTCTCGGCCCAGTCGCTGTCCACACCCAAGTGCAGTGCCCCTGAGGCGAGTTGGCCCACCAGCGTGGTGAAGGTGGTCCGGCGGGTGCGCGGCATCGCGAGGGTCTCGGGATCGACGACCGCCAGCGCCTCGGGGGACGGGAAGAGATGGGTGAGGCCCCCTTCCGGATCGTCGACCGGTTCGCCGTGCGCGACGACCAGCCGGGCCGCGTGGGTCCGGGCGGCGGCCGTGGAGACCTGCTGGCCGAGCACCGCCCGTACCGCGAACTCCGCCTCGTCGACGGTCCGCGGCACCCGGCGCCCGGGCGCCTTGTCCACCAGCGGGGCGACCAGGGCGTCGGTGCGCAGCTGCTCGTCGACCGCGACCGGGTCGGCGTCCAGGTCGAGCATGCGGCGGCAGCGGCTGATGGCGACGGGCAGGTCGCGCAGATCGCCGAGGGTGAGCCGGCAGGCGATGTGGTCGGGCTCCGGCGTGAGCGCGACGATGCCGTGGCCGTACGGCAGCCGGAGCGTGCGCCGGTACGCGCCGTCGCGCCACTCCTCCACCCCGGGTACGGCGGTCGCGGCGAGGTGACCGAAGAGGTTGTCGGGGTTGAGCGGGGCCCGGAACGGCAGCCGGAGGCTCAACACCCCTGAAGTGCCTGGGGAGTCGGAGCGCTGCCGGGCCGACCGGGTGGCCCGCTCGCGCAGTTGGCTGGGCGACAGCGCGAAGATCTCCCGGACGGTGTCGTTGAAGGTCCGGATCGACCCGAACCCGGCGGCGAACGCGATCTCCGCCATCGGCAGCGCGGTCGTCTCGATCAGCAGCCGCGCGGTCTGCGCCCGCTGTGCCCGGGCGAGTGCCAGCGGGCCCGCGCCCAGCTCGGCCAGCAGGTGCCGTTCGATCTGCCGGGCGCTGTAGCCGAGTCGCCGCGCCAGCCCCGGCACGCCCTCCCGGTCCACGACCCCGTCCCCCATCAGCCGCATCGCCCGCGCCACCAGGTCCGCCCGTCGGTCCCACTCCGGTGACCCCGGGCTGGTGTCCGGCCGGCACCGCTTGCAGGCCCGGAACCCGGCCTGCTGGCACGCCGCCGCGCTCGGGTAGAACGTCATGTTCTCCGCCTTCGGCGGCACCACCGGGCAGCTGGGCCGGCAGTAGATCCGTGTGGTCACCACGGCCGTGAAGAACCAGCCGTCGAACCGCGCGTCCTTCGACCGCACGGCCCGCACACACCGTTCCGTGTCCGCGTACATCCCGTTCCGCATGCCTCAAGCATCGGGGAGGGGAAGGAGAAGGGCTGGCGAGAATCCGACATCGCGGTGAGGGCGCCTCGTGACCGCCGAGACCCTTCAGGAGCGCGGGGAACCGCGCGACCAACCCGTACGAGCCCGCAGCCGCCCCACAACGGACAGCCCCTCCCCCTCAGGCGCCCCTAACCCCGCGCAGCGCTGGCCCACGCCCCCTCTCGCAGCAACCGCAGACCGTTCAGCCCCACCACCACCGTCGACCCCTCGTGCCCCGCCACCCCGAGGGGCAGCGGCAGATGGCCCACCAGGTCCCACACCACCAGCACGGCGATGCACACCCCCGCGATCACCAGGTTCTGCACCACCAACCGCCGGGCCGCGCGGGACAGTCGCACCACCGCCGGGATCGCCCGCAGTTCGTCGCGCACCACCACCGCGTCCGCGGTCTCCAGCGCCAGATCGGAACCGGCCCGGCCCATGGCCACCCCGGCGTGCGCGGCGGCGAGCGCGGGCGCGTCGTTGACCCCGTCCCCGACGAACAGCACCTTCGCGCCCCCGTTCTGCAGCTCCCGTACGGCCTCCACCTTGCCCTCCGGCAGCAGTTCGGCCCGCACGTCGTCGATCCCGGTGTCCGCCGCCACCCGGGCGGCGGCACGCGCGTTGTCGCCGGTCAGCAGGACCGGCGACCCGCCGGTCAGAGCGGTGAGGGCGCCCACCGCGGCGGGTGCGTCAGGACGCAGCCGGTCGGCCAGGGTGAGCGTCCCGACGGCGACGTCGTCCCGCTCGACGACGACGGTCGTGCCCTCGGCGACCGCCCTGCCGGCGACGTCCCCGTCGACAGCGATCCCGTCGCCAGCGGTCCCGTCGGCGGCGGCCCCGTCGGCCGCAGTCCCGTCACCGATCCCGGCGTGCTCCCCCGTCCGCCCCACAGCCACCACGCGCCCCTCGACGGTCGCCCGCACGCCCCGGCCCGGCAGGGCCACGAAGTCCTCGGCGGCGGCCACCCGCAGCCCTCGCGCGCCGGCGGCGGCCACCACCGCGCGGGCCAGCGGATGTTCGCTCGGGTACTCGGCGGCCGCGGCCAGGGCCAGCAGCTCGTCCTCGTCGAGCCCGGAGCCGGGCAGCGGCCGTACGGCGACGACCTCGGGCGTGCCCTCCGTGAGCGTGCCGGTCTTGTCGAGCGCGGCGGCGTCGATCTCGCCCAGCCGCTCCATCGCGACGGCGGACTTCACGAGGACACCGTGGCGGCCGGCGTTGGCGATGGCGGAGAGCAGCGGCGGCATGGTGGCGAGGACCACCGCGCAGGGCGAGGCGACGATCATGAAGGTCATGGCGCGGAGCAGCGCGGCCGTGAGGTCCTCGCCGAAGGCCAGGGGGATGCCGAAGACGGCGAGGGTGGCGACGACGACACCGACGGCGTACCGCTGTTCGATCTTCTCGATGAAGAGCTGGGTGGGCGCCTTGGTGCGCGATGCCTCCTCGACGAGGCTCACGATGCGGGCGATCACGGAGTCGGCCGGGTCCCGTGCGACGCGGACGCGCAGCGCTCCCGTGCCGTTGAGGGTGCCCGCGAAGACCTCGTCGCCCGGGGCCTTGGGGACGGGCAGCGGCTCGCCGGTGATGGTGGCCTGGTCGGCCTCGCTCTCCCCCGCGACCACACGGCCGTCGGCACCGATGCGCTCGCCGGGGCGGACCAGCACCAGGTCGCCGACGGCGAGGCGGTCCGTCGGCACGGTCTCCTCCGCCGTGCCGTCCGGCGACAGCCGGGTGGCCGTGGTGGGCGCGAGGTCGAGCAGACCCCGTACGGAGTCCGCGGTGCGGGCGGTGGCCAGGGCCTCCAGGGCGCCGGAGGTGGCGAAGATGACGATCAGCAGGGCGCCGTCGAGTACCTGGCCGATCGCGGCCGCGCCGAGCGCCGCGACGATCATCAGCAGGTCGACGTCGAGGCTCTTCTCGCGCAGCGCCCGCAGTCCTTCGAGGGCGGGCTCCCAGCCGCCGGCCGCGTAGGCGATCACATAGAGCGGGCCGTACAGCCAGGCGGAGGCCCCGGCCAGGTCCAGGGGGAACGCGAGCAGGAAGGCGAGGGTCGACGTGAGCGCCCAGCGGGCCTCGGGAAGGGCGAGGACGCGGGTGCGGCGGCGGGGGGCCGTCGTGGCGGACGGCCGGCGGACCGGGGTGGGGGTGAGGGTGGCAGACACGCGGCACACCATACAGGAACACATGAAGACTCATTCATGCCTTCATGTGCGATGAGTAAGATACTCGCCATGGGTCATGGAGCCGTCACCTCAGCGCAGGACGCCGCCCCTCGTGTGCGTCTGGACGCGGCCAACGTCGCCAAGGTGGCCACCACCCTCCAGGCCCTCTCCACCCCGTCCCGCCTGCTGATCCTGGCCAGGTTGCGCGAAGGGCCGCTCCCCGCGACCGAGTTGGCCGCCGAGGTCGGGATGGAGCAGTCCGCCTGCTCCCACCAGCTGCGGCTGCTGCGCAACCTCGGCCTGGTGGTGGGCGAGCGCCGGGGGCGTTCGGTGGTGTACGCGCTGCACGACCACCATGTCGCCGAGCTGCTGGACCAGGCCGTCTACCACGTCGAGCACCTGCGACTGGGGCTCAGCGACACGCCGGACGGGGACTGAGGCGCCGGGCGGGTACGAGAGCGCCCCGGCCGGTGGCCGGGGCGGGGTGCCTGGTGCGGAGGTCCGGGCAGGTCTCCCGGGTGGTGGTCACGCCGCCGGGGTCGCCGGCAGCGTCGAGGCGGGCAGGCCGCCGAGCAGTCCTCCGAGCAGGCCGGTGACCAGGCCGAGCACCGGCTGCAGAAGACCGGTGACGACACCGAGGACCGGGCCGAGCAGACCGGTCACGGCACCCAGGACCGCACCCAGGTCGAGCGAGGTCAGCGCCTTGAGCAGCGCGTCGACCGCGGCCTGGAGCGCGGCCAGCAGATCCGCGACCGGGTCGGCCGCCGCGGCGCGGTGGGAGCCCGCCGGGGCCGCCGCGTCGATCTTCTGCAACCGCTGCTGCACGGTGGCGTGGGCGGTCCGCAGAGCCGCGACGTGCCGGGCCGCCTCGGCGGTGTCCAACTGGCCGGCGTCCAGCTCGGCGACGGCCGTCATCTCGTCCAGCAGCGGGGCGAGCACGTCGTTCTGGTCCATGCGGTCGAGCAGGTCCAGCTGACCGAGCAGATCGTCCACGTCGGTGCCGACGGCGTCGGTCTCCGTGGCCGTGCCGGTCGCCGTCTCCGCGGCCGCGTCCGTGCCGGCGTCGAGATCCGCCAGCAGCGCGTCCAGATCGCTCTCGAGCTTGTCCAGGAGCGCGTCCATGTCGGCGATCTCCTTGTCGACGATGGCGTCCGCCTCCGCCTCCTCCTTCTCCACGAGCGCGTCGATCTCCTTCTCCAACGCGTCGAAGAAGGCGTCCAGATCGGGTTCGGGGACCGCGGCGGCCCGGGTCGCGGCACGGTCCGAGGCGGCTCGGCCCGCGTCGACGGCCGCGGTGGCGGTACCGACCGGCCCGAAGACCAGTGCCCCGCAGACCAGAGGTGACAGGAGAAGAGCACGGGAGACGAGGGCGCGCATGCACGTTCCTTTCGAAGCAGCTGTCCTTGCGCTCACCGTGGGAGGCGTCACGAGGTGCCGCAACCGAGCCCGGCGCCCCGGCCGGACCCGCCGACCGACCGCATCGACGACCCTGACCAGCGTGTTTCCCCCGAGGGCGGGCTCCGTACGACTCCGTTCGACTCGCCTTCGGCGTTCGTCCGTCAGAGTGCGGGAGGGCGACACGCCGGGCCGCGTCCCGCCCGTCGGCCGGCCCCTCGACGCCGTGTCAGTCCGTCTGTTCGGCGAACGCCCGGTACGCCTCGTCGTCGAAGAGGACGAACCTGACCTCCTCGACCGAGGTCTCGGTGGCCCGGACGGTCTCCACGGCGATGCGGGCGGCGTCCGCCATGGGCCAGCCGTAGACCCCGGCGGAGACGGCCGGGAAGGCGACGGTCCGGGCGCCCAGCTCGTCGGCGACCCGGAGGGACTCGCGGTAGCAGGACGCGAGGAGGGCGGAGCGGTCGAGACTCTGGCTGTGGACGGGTCCGACCGTGTGGATGACCCAGCGCGCGTCGAGGTCGCCCGCCGTGGTGGCGACGGCCTGACCGGTGGGCAGGCCCTTGCCGTAGTGGGAAGCGCGCAGCTTGCGGCAGTCGGCCAGGATGGCGGGGCCGCCGCGCCGGTGGATGGCGCCGTCCACTCCTCCCCCGCCGAGGAGGGAGGAGTTCGCGGCGTTGACGATGGCGTCGACGGACTGCTCGGTGATGTCGCCCCGGACGAGGGTGATGGTGGTCATGCCCGCCTCTATACCAGCCGACGGGACGGGCGGGCCTCCGATTTCGACCCGCCCGGGGCGGGCGGGACCGGCCACCGGGTCGGGCCGGCGGCCGACACCCGGTCCGCCTGCGCGCGCCGGGGGCGATCCCGTACGGACTACCAGCCGACCGGCAGCGACCGGACCCCGTGGACCGTGGTCATCGTCAGCGCGAAGTCCTCCGGCGGTGCGGTCAGGCGCAGGCCGGGCAGGCGGTCGAAGAGGGCGGGCAGGCCGACCTGGAGTTCCGCCCGGGCCAGGGACTGGCCGACGCACTGGTGCAGTCCGTGGCCGAAGGCGAGATGACCGGCGGCGCCGCGGCGGACGTCCAGGGCATCGGGGTCGGTGAAGGCGGACGGGTCGCGGTTGGCGGCCTGGAGCGCGACGACCACACCCTCGCCGGCGCGGATGCGGACGCCGGCCACCTCCACGTCCTCGGTGGCCACCCGGCGCAGCCCCGAGTGCGCGACGGTCAGATGGCGCAGCAGTTCCTCGACGGCACCGGGCCACAGGCCGGGGTCCGCGCGCAGGGCGGCCAGTTGTGCCGGGTGGCGCAGCAGGGCCACGACCGCCAGCGGGAACATGTTCGCGGTCGTCTCGTGGCCGGCCACCAGCAGCAGCGAGGCGATGCCGACGGCCTCGGGCGCGCTGACCTCGCCGGTCGCCACCCGGTCCCGGGCGAGCCGCGAGAGGAGGTCGTCGGCGGGCTCCCGGCCGCGTCGGGCCAGCAGCTCGCCCAGGTAGGTGTGGAGGGCCTCGCGGGCGGCCATCATCTCCTGCGGCCCCGACGAGAGGCTGCTGAACGCGTGCGCCTGGCGCTGGAAGAAGTCGTGGTCCTCGTACGGCACGCCGAGCAGCTCGCAGATGGCGAGCGAGGGCAGCGGCAGGGCGTACGCCGTCACCAGGTCGGCGGTCGTGGCGCCGTCCGCCGTCATCGCGTCGAGCAGGTCGCCGCAGATCCGGGCGAGCGCCGGGCGCAGCTGTTCGATGCGGCGGAAGGTGAAGTCGGGGATCAGGACGCGGCGCAGCCGGGTGTGGTCGGGCGGGTCCATCATGAAGAACTGGCCCGGCGCGCGGGGCGGCGACTGCGGGCGGAAGCCGGGAAAGCCGTCGCGGGTCGCGTCGGCGCTGAAGCGGGGGTCGGCGAGGACCGTGCGGGCGTCCTCGTGCCGGGTGATCAGCCACGGGCTGTTGTCACCCCAGATCGTCACCCGCCGGATCGGCTCCTCGGCACGCCACTTGGCGTACTCCGGCGACGGGTCGAGCAGCGGGCGCAGGTCCGGGAGGGGAGGGTGGGTGGTCATGCCCGCGGCTCCTCCGGCGTCAGGCCCGCGAGGCGCAGCAGCAGGGACTTGATCTCGGTGGCGGCGTACGCCTCCCGGGCCGGCCCCGCGGTGGAGCACAGCAGGACGGGACCGTCGTCGGGGTCGGCGGGGAGGCGGCCGTGGCTGCCGCGCACGCCGGCGGGGTCCAGCGGCACCGTGCTGATGCGGTAGCGGAAGCCCAGCTTCTTGCGGGCGACCTGGCCGACGGCGCGCAGCTTCACCGCGGGGACGGTCTCGTCGTAGAGCAGCTCGGCGGGGTCGTAGCCGGGTTTGCGGTGGATCTCGACCTGGCGGGCGAAGTCGGGGGCGCGCTCGTCGTCGAGCCAGTAGTAGTACGTGAACCAGGCGTCGGGGTCGGCGACGGCGACGAGTTCGCCGGAGCGCTCGTGGTCCAGGCCGTGCGCGGCCTTGCCCTCGGCGTCCAGCACCTCGTCCACACCGTCGAGTTCGGCCAGCAGCTTGGCGACCTCCGCGGTGTCGGCCGGGTCCCGGACGTACACGTGGGCCACCTGGTGGTCGGCGACCGCGAAGGCGCGTGAGGTCCAGGGGTCGAGGTACTCCATGCCGTCCTGGGTGTACACCTGGAGCAGTCCGGCCCGGCGCAGGGCCCGGTTGATGTCCACGGGCCGGGAGACGGGTGTGATGCCGTACTCGCTGAGCGCCACCACCGTGGCGCCCGCGCGCTGGAAGTGGTCGAGCAACGGGCGCAGCGCGTCGTCGAGTTGGCGGGCCGCCTGGATCGTGGCGGGCGAGTCCGGGCCGGATCGCTGGGGCTCGTAGTCGAGTTGGGGGAGGTAGACGAGGGTGAGGTCCGGGCCGTGCTCGTCGAAGACCTGGCGGGCGGCGCCCAGGATCCACTGGGTGGAGGGCATGCCGGCGTTCGGGCCCCAGTAGGTGAACAGGGGGAACGGGCCGAGGCGGTCGGTGAGTTCGTCGTGCAGGCTGGGCGGCCAGGTGTAGCAGTCGGGTTCCTTGCGGCCGTCGGAGTAGTAGACCGGGCGCGGGGTGACCGTGAGGTCGACGTCCGCGCCCATCGCGTACCACCAGCAGATGTTGGCGACCTTGTAGTCGGGGTCGGCCCTGCGCGCGGTCTCCCAGATCTTCTCGCCGCCGACGAGCGCGTTGTGCTGGCGCCACAGCAGCACCTCGCCGAGGTCGCGGAAGTACCAGCCGTTGGCGACCGCGCCGTGCCCGGCGGGCGGTTCGCCGGTGAGGAACGTGGACTGGACCGTGCAGGTCACGGCGGGCAGGACGGGGTCGAGCCGGGCCCGGAAGCCGCGCTCGCCGAGGGCGGCCACGGCGGGCATGTGGGCCAGCAGCTTCGGGGTGAGACCGACGATGTCGAGGACGACGAGGCGGCGGGGTCGGGTGGTCATCGCCGGTGCTCCTTGGTGCCGGGCCGAAGGCTCATCGCAGGTTCTCCTCGCAGGGGTCCGGGGCCGGTCGTGGGCTTGCGGTGGGGCGGTCGCGGGCTCGTCATCGGTCGTCCTTGAGGCCCAGGCCGGTCAACCGGTCGCGGGCCCAGGCGAGTTCGGCGGCGATTCCGCCGGGCAGGTCGGTGGGCGGTTCGGGGAGGACGGACCAGGTGTAGGTCTCGACCTCGATGTGGTCGCAGTCGGCCGAGGGTCCGCCGAGGAGTCCGGCCAGCACCCGGCCCAGCTGGTCGGCGGTGGTGCGCAGCGGCGGTTCGGGGTCGGCGTGCAGCGGGGCGTGGAAGTGGACGCGCCAGGGGCCGGTGTCCGTGGGCAGTCCTCCGCCCAGCGCGTCCGGCAGATCGTCGACACCCAGGACCTCCGGGTCCCCCGACACCTCCGGGTCCCCCGACCGAGATGCCGTGCGCGTCTCCCGATCCACCCGCTCGGCCGCCGTGCGCTCCTCCCCGTCCGTCCCCCGCGACACCGTCGTGCGGGTCTGGTGCAGGAAGCGTGGTTCGGCGAGGCGGTGCAGGGCCGCGCGGGCGGTGGGGTCGGCCGGGTCGGCGGCCTCGATCGCGCAGGACGCCTGGAGCTTGACCACCGGCAGCCCGGCCTCGGCGAGGCGGCGCAGGGCCGCGCCGGGTTCCTCGAACTGCACGGCGAGGTGGCAGGCGTCGAGGCAGACGCCGAGCCGTTCGGGGTCGAGGCCGCGCAGTTCCCGTACGGCCTGGACGGTGGTCTCGACGACGCAGCCGGGCTCCGGTTCGAAGCCGACGCGGACGCGGCGGCCGGTGTCCGACTCGATCGTGGCGAGCCCGGCGGCGAGCCGGTCCAGGGCGCGGCGGGCGGTGTCGGCGCGGTCCGGCGGCCAGGGTGTGCGCCAGGCCAGCGGCAGGGTGGAGACACTGCCGCGTTCCGCGTCGTCGGGAAGGAGCGCGGCGAGGAGTCGGGCGCAGTCGAGGGTGTGCGTCAGGCGCGCCTCGTCCGCCCAGTCGGGGAGGTAGACGTCCTTCTTGACCACGTCGCGGTGGAACCCGGCGTAGGGGAAGGCGTTGAGGGTGACGGTCTCCAGGCCCCGGGCGGCGAGTTCGGCCTTGAGGCGCCGCACCTCGCCCGGTTCGGCGGTGAGTCGGGTGACGACGTCACGGGCGAGCCAGAGTCCGATGCCCAGCCGGTCGACGCCCAGCCGCTCCCGCACCGGTTCGGCGTGGTCGGCGAGTTGCGCGAGGACGCCGTCGACATCCTCCGCCTGGTGGACGTTGCTGCAGTAGCCGAGGTGGACGGTGGTGCCGTCGGGGTGCCGGAAGCGCATGGATGGCCCCTCATTCCCCGCCGCGCCGGACGGAGTTGCCCTGGAAGCTCGACTCCTCGTCGGGCTTGGGCTCGTCGAGGTCCAGCCGTCCGCTCTGGCCGTAGAAGGCGACCGGGTTGCGCCACAGCACCCGGTCGACGGTGTCGTCGTCGAAGCCGGCGGCGAGCATGGCGTCGGCGGTCCTGCGGGTCTTCAGCGGGTCCGAACGTCCCCAGTCGGCGGCCGAGTTGACGAGGACGCGCTCGGTGCCGTGGTCCTGGAGGATGGTCACCATGCGGTCCTCGCTCATCTTGGTCCTCGGGTAGATCGAGAACCCGGCCCAGCAGCCGCTGTCGAGGACCATGCCGACGGTCAGCTCGTTGAGGTGGTCGAGGACGACGAGTTCGGGGGCGATGCCCGACTCCCGTACGACATCGAGGGTGCGCCGGGTCCCGGTGGCCTTGTCGCGGTGCGGGGTGTGCACGAGGGCGGGCAGTTCGTGCTCGATCGCGAGCTGGAGCTGGAGGGCGAGGGCCTCGTCCTCCTCCGGTGTCATGGAGTCGTAGCCGATCTCACCGACGGCGACCACCCGGTCCTTGGCGAGGTAGCGGGGCAGTTCCTCCAGGACGGGACGGCAGCGCGGGTCGTTGGCCTCCTTGGGGTTGAGGGCGATCGTGCAGAAGTGCTGGATGCCGAACTGGGCGGCCCGGTAGGGCTCCCAGCCGAGCAGCGCGTCGAATGAGTCGTAGAAGCTCTCGGGCGAGGTGCGGGGCTGGCCCAGCCAGAACGCCGGCTCGACGACGGCGCGCACTCCGGCGGCGTGCATCGCCTCGTAGTCGTCGGTCGTGCGGGAGGTCATGTGGATGTGGGGGTCGAAGATGCGCACGGGCAGGTCTTTCCTCGGGTGGTGCGGTGAGCCGCGCCGACTGCGGCCGGGACGGTGACGGTGTGCGGAGGAGGCGGGACGGGACGGACACGGGGACCGTGCGGCGGCCGTGGCCATGGGGGAGGCGGACTGCCGGGTGGAGACCGGGACCCGGGAGGCAAGAGCGTGGCTATGGGGAGGCCGTGGCCCGGTGGAGCGCCCTCAAGGCACGCTCGGCGGCCGCTCGGCGCTCGGGTGCCGCGGCGCGGGTCTCGGCGGTGAGTCCGTCGGCGAGCTGGTCGGCGGCGGGGAAGGGGCGGACGACGGGCCAGATGTCCGCCGGTACGTCACGCCCGGCGGCGACCCGCTCGTGCGCGAAGTCGGCCAGCATCCGGGCGAGTTCGGCGTCGGCGCGGGCGGGGAGACCGTCGATCCGGTCCAGCGGGATCTCGTGGAACACGCACTTCAGCACGGCCTGCCGGTACTCCGCGTCCGGCAGCCTGGCCGCGCCGTACGGGCCGAGGGCGGCCTCGACGAGGCTGCTGTCGTTGCCGCGCAGGGCGTCACGGACGAGCGGGAGGGCGAGATCGCCGAGGGGTTCCCGCTCCCGTGCGCCGCCGGAGCCGGAGCGGGCGCCCGAACCGGAGTCGGCGTCGGTGCCGGCGCCGTGCGGTGCCGCGAGCAGCGGCAGGGTCCGCAGCACCGCCCGTTGTTCGGCCGGGTCGCCGTGGCGGTGCAGGCCCGTCAGTTCGTCGGCGAGCGGCTGTCCGCCCAGCGGCAGCGCGGTGAGCAGGACCGCGCGGGCGGCCTCGTCGACGGTCCAGCGCGCGTCCAGCCGGGCACGCCCGCAGCGTCTTCGGGCGGCCGGGAACAGGGGGCGGACGGCGGCGGGGCGCTCGGTGACACGGGCCACGGCCTCGTCGAGCCAGGCACGGGCGGCCGGGTCCAGCGGGTGCCGGGCGAGGAGGGTGCGGGGGTCGGAGAGTTCGGCCGTCGCGGAGGGCGGCATTCCGGTGGAGACCATGACGGAACAACCTCCTGTGGGGGTGGAGGGGTGCGGAGGGCGGGGGGTGAGGTCGTTGGGCGGGGGCGGGTCAGGTCGTCGCCGCGCGCAGGAAGTCGAGCGAGCGGCGGGCCACTTCGGGGGCGTCGAGGGAACCGCCCTGGATCTCCACGGAGACCAGTCCGCGGTGGTCGAGGTCCTGGAGGACGGCGAGCACGGGCGGGAAGTCGATCTCGCCGGTGCCCAGTTCGAGATGCCGGTGGACACCCCGCCGCATGTCCTCGATCTGCACGTTCAGCAGACGCGGGGCGGCGAGGCGCACACACTCCAGCACGGTCCGCTCCTCCACGCAGTGCGCGTGCCCCACGTCGAGGGTGATCCCGAACAGTTCGTGCCCGCCGACCAGTTCGGCGAGTTCGAGGCAGCGCTCCACGGTGTCGACGAACATGTAGGGCTCGGGTTCGAAGGCCAGCGAGACGCCGAACTCCTCGGCCGTCTCCAGGACGGTCTCGACGCCCGCCGCGAGCCGCTTCCACGCGTCCCGTTCCGGCAGTCCGTCGTCCGGCGCGGGCCCGCTGCACAGGTGGACGGTGGGCGAGCCGAGGTCGGCGGCGATGCGTACGGCCCGTCGCAGCAGGTCGATCCTGCGCTCGGACCCGTCCGCCATGAGGGTCGGGTGGTGCTTGCCCCAGGGGTCGAGGAGGTAGGGCGCGCCGGTCTCCACGGTGACGTCCAGTCCGTGCCGGGCCAGGTCCCGGGCGACCGCGGTCACCCGCCGGGGCAGGTCGTCCGCGTACGGGTCGAGGTGGCCGTGGTCGAGGGTGAGGGCGACGCCGTCGTAGCCGAGGTCGGCGAGGACCGCGAGGACGTCGCCCAGCCGGTGGTTGGTGAAGCCGTTGGTGCCGTAGCCGAATCTGAGGGGGGTGGAGGGCGGGGTCATTCCGGCTTTCTCCTGCGGAGGTCGTGCTGTTCAGGTGGGGGATATGCGCCGGGCGAGCCGCCGCGCGAGGGGGTGCACGACGCCGAGGGCCGCCGCCGCTGCCGTGGCTCCGCTCCGTGCGGTCAGCGCCGCCTGGAGGGGCATCAGCCCGAGGATGCCGGCCCCGACGGCCCGCCGGACGTTCTCGCCCGACGGTTCCCGTACGGCACGGGCCTGGGCCGTTCCGTAGCTGCCGAGGTAGGTGAGGGCGCCCGCGGCCACCACGGCGGCCCGGGCGGCGGCACCGGCACCGGCGCGCCCTTGGAGGCGCCCGGCACGCCAGGCGACGGCGGTGCGGGCGGCCGGGAGTGCCGTGGCGAGGGCGGTGGTCGTGGAGGCGGCGAGGGTCGCGGCCGGCAGCCGGGCCGGGGCGCCCGAGATCTCGTGGCGGCTGAGGGCGGTGAGGGTGTACGTGTGGGCGCCGACCAGTGCGGCGGGGACGGCGCCGCGCAGCAGGGCGGTACCGGTCCCGGTGGCGCGGTCCGGTCCGCGTCCGGCGACCAGCGCGCCCGCGAGGACGTCGAGGGCGCGCGCGGCCGCCATGGCGGCCGGTCCGGCGGGGGTGGACTTGAGCTTCAGGTCGTACGCCCAGACGGCGGCGGCGAGCGGAAGCGCTCCCATGAGGCTGCGGCGGCCCCCCGAGGCGGCGGCGAGCGCGAGGCCGCCGGCGGTCAGGGTGCCGGCGACGGCGAGGGCGGTGCGGCGCGGGACCCGGCCCGACGGGACGGGACGCTCGGGGCGCTCGACCGCGTCGACCGTGGCGTCGGCGTAGTCGTTGAGGGCCATGCCGGCCCAGTAGAGGCAGACGGACGAACCCATCACACCGACCGTCCGCACGCCCAGCGGGTGGCCTGCGGCGGCGGCGCCCGCGAGCACATCGCCGGGGACGCTCAACGCGGCCGGGGCGCGGACGAGTTGGGCGAGGTCGGCGAGGCCCGTGGCAGGCCGCGGGCCGGAGTCCGGAACCGCTCTCCGATCTTTCATGGCGGCAACTTACCCATGCGACTTGACCATTCACGTGGAGAAAGGGTGAAGACCTTTGTCGATTCGTGATGTTGTCCGAATGTCACTCGGTACTGCGGTGACTCAGCGTTCCTGCCGGAGCCGCCGCCACACCGCCTTGGCCGCGTTGTGGCCCGACATGCCGTGGACGCCGGGGCCCGGCGGGGTGGCCGAGGAGCAGATGAACACGGCCGGGTGCGGGGTGTCGTACGGGCGGAGCGAGAGCCTGGGGCGGAGCAGCAGTTGGAGGCCGGAGGCGGCGCCGCAGGCGATGTCGCCGCCCACGTAGTTCGCGTTGTGCGCGGCCAGTTCGGGCGGGCCCGCGGTGGCGCGGGCGAGGACGCGGTCGCGGAAACCCGGGGCGAAGCGCTCCAGTTGACGCTCGACGGCGTCCGTCAGGTCGCCCGTCCAGCCGTTCGGGACGTGGCCGTACGCCCAGAAGACGTGCTTGCCCTCGGGGGCCCGGCCGGGGTCGACCAGGCTGGGCTGCACGGTGATGAGGAAGGGCCGGTCGGGCGCGCGGCCCTGCCGGGAGGCCGCGTCGAGCGCCGCGCCGATCTCGGCCCTGCTCGCGCCGACCTGGACGGTGCCGGCGCGACGCGCCTCCTCGGCGGTCCACGGCACGGGGCCGTCCAGCGCGTAGTCGAGCTTGAAGACGCTCGCGCCGTAGCGGTAGGCGTCGTAGTGGCCGCCGAAGCCCGCGATCCGGGCCAGCGCGGTGGGTGAGGTGTCGAAGACGTAGGCGCGGGCGGGCGGCAGGTCGTCGAGGCGCTTGACCTCGTAGTCGGTGTGGACGGTGCCGCCGAGGTCCTTCAGATAGGCGGCGAGCGCGTCGGAGATCGCCTGCGAGCCGCCCCGGGCGACCGGCCAGCCGGCGGCGTGCGCGGCCAGGGCGAAGACCAGACCGACGGCGCCGGTGGCCAGGCCCCCCAGCGGGGCGATGACATGGGCGACGAGTCCGGCGAAGAGCGCCTGGGCCCGCTCGTCCTTGAAGCGGCGCATCAGCCACGTCGAGGGCGGCAGGCCGACGAGGCCGAAGCGGGCCAGGGTGACCGGGTCCCGGGGCAGAGCGGACAGCGGCAGCGACATGAAGTCCCGGACGAGCGTGTCCCACCGGGGCAGGAAGGGCTCGACCAGCCTGCGGTACGCGCCCGCGTCACGCGGCCCGAACGAGGCGGCCGTCTCCCCCACCGAGCGCGACAGCACGGCCGCCGAGCCGTCGAGGAAGGGGTGCGCCATCGGGAGGTCGGCGTGCAGCCACTCCAGGCCGTAGCGGTGGAGCGGCATCGCCTTGAACGCGGGCGAGTTGACGCCGAGCGGGTGGGCGGCCGAGCAGGGGTCGTGGTGGAAACCGGGCAGGGTCAGCTCCGCGGTGCGGGCGCCCCCTCCCACGGTGTCCTTCGCCTCGAACACGGCCACGGAGAACCCGCGGCGGGCCAGCTCCACGGCGGCCGTCAGGCCGTTCGGCCCCGCCCCCACCACCACCGCGTCGAGCATCGACGGCACGTCCGGACCCCTTCGTCGTCGGCCGATGACCACCAGGCCCCGCCCCCCGGCTTCCGCCGTCGGCAAAACCTGCGCTCAGGATATGCCGAGGCACCGACGGCACCGCTCACGGGTGGCCCGCGCCGACGCCCGCCCCGGGCCGTGCGGGTGCGGCCCGCCCGCGCCGCGCAGGTGTGTCACCCGCCCTGAGCGCGCGCGGGTGCCGCTCGCGCGGAGCACGCGGTGCCGCTCGCCCTGAGCACGCGGGGGCCGCTCGCCCAGGGCCGCGTGGGCCTCAGGCCCCGCTCGCCAGCAGTCCCGCCACCCGGCGGGCCGTGGCCGCGTCCCGGGCCGCGGTGAACGGCAGGGTGTTGCCGCCCGTGATGCGGAACGGCTCGCCGGACAGGGTGAGGTGGGCGCCGCCGGCCTCCTCGACCAGCAGGAGGCCGGCCGCGTGGTCCCAGGCCGCTTCCCAGCTGAAGGCGACCGCGTCCAAGTGGCCCCTGGCGACGGCGAGATACTCGAGGCCCGCCGAGCCGCAGGCGCGCGGGGACACGCCGTCGGTCCAGAGGCCGAGCAGGGCCCGCTTCTGCTCCTCGGTGGTGTAGTCCGGGTGGGAGGTCGCTATGTCGAGGGCGCGGCCCGGGTCGGGCGACCCGGCGCGCAGGGGCTCGCCGTCGAGCGTGGCCCCCCGGCCGCGGACCGCCACGGCGAGCCGGTCCAGGGCGGGCGCGTACGTCCAGGAGGCGAGCAGGACGCCGCCTCGGGCGAGGGCGACGAGGGTGCAGAAGCCGGGCTCGCCGCGCACGAACTGCCGGGTGCCGTCCACCGGGTCGACGATCCAGACCGGTGCCTCGCCCTGGAGCGCCTCGTACGACGCGGGAGCGGCGTGCACCGCCTCCTCGCCGACCACGACCGACCCGGGCAGCAGCGCGGGGAGCGCCTCGGTCAGATACAGCTCGGCCTTGCGGTCGGCGTCGGTCACCAGGTCGTGCGGGCCGCTCTTCTGGTCGACCTCGTGCGCGGCGAGCTGCCGGAAGCGCGGCATGATCTCGGTGGCGGCGGCCTTGCGGATCGCTTCCTCGACGTCCGAGGCGTGCCGGGCGAGAAACTCGTCGATGGTTTCGTTGTCTTCGATCATGTCTCCATGACAGCACGCGGCACTGACAATCCCCACCCGTTCGGTGTATTCGGGAGGGAATCGCCGTGAACTCCGGGTGCCGGGGCCCGGCCCCGCTCAGCGCCCGACCGCGTAGCCCTGCATGCCGCGCGGATTCGCCGCCGCGGACAGCACCCCGGTCCGCGGGTCGCGCGCGACCGCGCACAGCCGGCCCTCGGACCAGTCCTCGCCGACGACGACGTCATGGCCGCGTCGGCGCAGTTCCTCGACGACCCGCGGCGGCGTCCGGGACTCGACGGTGACGCTGCCCGGGCGCATGCCGCGCGGGTAGAAGGAGCCGGGGAAGCTGTCGGTGTGCCAGTTGGGGGCGTCGATCGCGCCCTGGAGGTCGAGCCCGCCGCGCACCCGCGGGCGGACGGCGACGGCGAGGAAGAAGTGCAGCTGCCACTGGTCCTGCTGGTCGCCGCCGGGCGTGCCGAAGGCCATGACGGGCACCCCGTCGCGCAGCGCGAGCGACGGGGTGAGCGTGGTGCGCGGACGGCGGCCCGGGGTGAGCGTGTTGGGCAGGCCCTCGTCCAGCCAGGCCATCTGCAGTCGGGTGCCGAGCGGGAAGCCCAGCTCGGGCACCACCGGGTTGGACTGGAGCCAGCCGCCGCTGGGCGTGGCGGCGACCATGTTTCCCCAGCGGTCGACGACGTCGAGGTGGCAGGTGTCGCCCCGGGTGGCGCCGTCCGCCGCGACCTCCGGCTCCCCCGGCACCGGCGACCGGGGGCTCTTCGCCACGGTGGGTTCGCCGGCTCCTCCCGGCCTCTTCGCGACCGTGGGCTCGCCGACCCCCAGCGCGTCGAAGCCCGGTTCGTCGGTGACCACCACGCGCGCGTGCGCGCTCAGCCGTGGGGTCCGGCCGCCCGGCGCGCCCGGCAGCAGCTCGTGGGAGGCGGTGTCGCCGACGAGCGCCCGCCGCCCGGCGTTGTACTCCTCGGACAGCAGCTCGGCGAGCGGCACGGGCGCCGCGTCCCCGTACCAGGCCTCCCGGTCCGCCATGGCGAGCTTGCAGCCCTCGACGAGGAGGTGCATGTACTCGGCGGACCCGTACGGGGGCATCTCGGCCGGCAGCAGGGCCAGTTGCTGGAGCAGGACCGGACCCTGGCTCCAGGGGCCCGCCTTGCACAGGGTCCAGCCGTTCCAGTCGTACGTCGCCGGTGCCTCGTAGGTGGCGGACCAGGCGGCGAGGTCGGCCAGGGTGAGTGTGCCGGTGTGCCGTTCGCCGCTGGTGTCCAGGGTGGGCCGGCCCGCCTGCCGGACGAGGGCCTCGGCGACGAAACCGGAGCGCCACACCGCGCGCGCCGCCTCGATCCGGGCCTCCCGGTCCCCGGCCCCCTCGACCTCGGCGAGCAGCCGCCGCCAGGTCGCGGCCAGGGCCGGGTTGCGCAGCAGCTCGCCGGGCCGGGGCGCCCGCCCGTCCGGCAGGTACACCTCCGCCGACGAGAGCCACTCCTTCTCGAAGAGGTCCCGCACGGACTCGACGGTCGCCCCCACGTTCTCCACGGGCGCGTGCCCGTCCTCGGCGTACCCGATGGCGTACTTGAGGACGTCGGCCAGGTCCTTGGTGCCGTGATCGCGCAGGAGGAGCATCCAGGCGTCGAACGCGCCCGGTACGGCGGCGGCCAGGGGGCCCGTGCCGGGGACGAGTTCCAGGCCCAGCCCCCGGTAGTGCGCGGCGGACGCCCCGGCTGGGGCCACGCCCTGTCCGCACAGCACCCGGACCTCGCCGCCGGCCGGGGCGAGGAGGATCGGCACCTCGCCCGCCGGGCCGTTGAGGTGCGGTTCGACGACGTGCAGGACGAAGCCCGCCGCCACGGCCGCGTCGAAGGCGTTGCCGCCGTCCTCCAGGACCGCCATCGCCGACTGCGAGGCGAGCCAGTGCGTGGAGGACACCATGCCGAAAGTGCCTTGCAGGGTGGGGCGAGTCGTAAATTCCATATCTGACCTCGGTGTTCACGTGTGTCGGTCGGCCCGGAACGGGCCGCGGGGAGAATCTGGGGAGAAGGAGCGCGGGGCCGTCTCCTCCAGGCAGGACCCGTTGCCCCTACTTTCCTGGCCGGCCGTTGAGGCCCGAAACCGCTGCGCTCGCGGAGTCGACGTGCGCAGCGGATCAGCGGCAACCCGTCTCATCTGGCGAAACGGGTCCCCTTGGTGGGCACCGAAATCTCCTGTCGCACGCTGCCGCTCCGTTACGCGGACCCGTCGTTCTCGCCGACTCACGACGCCCCCACGATCGCGATCCCGGTACCGCAGGTGGAGAAGCTCGGACGCCGAGTTGCCCAGGATCTCGATACCTTGGCCCGTCAGCCAGGCGGCTGATCCAGCCGGCCTGCGGTGACCGCCTTCACCGTGGCCATTTCTTCGTCCGGCACGTCCTCTTCCGGCGTACAGCGACGATGACCTGTGCGTTTGTACCGAAGACGCGGCTGCGGATCGCCCGAACCCGGCGGCGACGTGCACCACACACTCCTGCGCGTGACCGTCACCGGTGAGGACCAACTGGTCATCCTCCGCTTCGCACCTCGTCCGGACCGGCAGTTCAACAGCGAGCGCGCCCTGATGCTCGACGAGTGCGCGGCTCTGCCCTACCTCGCGCCGATCGCCCCGCTGATGCCCCGGCTCATCGCCGACGGCTTCACCCACGAGGTCATCGAACGCGACGTCATGGTCCGAACACTCCTGGACGGCGTTTCCTGCCGCCTCGCGGCTCGGCGCCTACCCGCGCACCACCTGGCGGATCTCCTTACGGCAGCTCAGTGAGGTCGCCCGCACCATCCATGCGGTGCGCGGCCCGCGGTTCGGCGGCGTTGCCAGCCCCGGCTCGGAACCGCAGCAGTACCTGATCGGCCAACTCCTGCGGTTCGGCTCGCCGGCGTGACACCCCCGCCACGATCACCGGTACAGCCCCGGTAGGCCACTTCAGGGGTGAACACATAGCGGGACGGATATCACGAATGGTGCCGCTGTACGACTCACTGGAGCGCGCCCGGGGCTGTGCGGCACCTGGTCGGGGTGCCGCACAGCCGCGATGGGAGCGTCAGGACGGCAGGTGCCACTGTCGGCTAGTGCCGCCGTTACAGCTCTCGATCACGAGCCGGGTGCTGTCACTCGTGCCGCCGCCCGAGGGTGAGGCACTTGCCGAAGGCTTTCAAGACCCCGCACAAGCTCCGGCCGCGGCTCGCCCGGCGGACTCGGGCGCGTACTGGCGCGCCCGCAACCTCGACCGAGATCCGGACCATGGGCGGGCCGACAGGCCACTGGTGTCGTACTCGCCGAAGAAGCCGGGCTGCTTCCAGACGCAGAACAAGGGCGCCTGACCGCCTGGGCGTTGCGGGCCGACGACGTGCAGTCCCTGCCTCGCACGAGGCAGGGACTGCACGGTTCTCTCAACGGTTCTGTGGCTCACGCCAGGGATATGACAACCGATTTGGTCTTCGTGTACTCCAGGAGTGCCTCCGGGCCGGATTCCCGTCCGTAGCCTGACTGCTTGACGCCGCCGAAGGGCATGGACGGGTCGAGCATGGCCCAGTCGTTGACCCAGACGATGCCGGCCTGCAGACGTGCGGCGACACGGTGGGCGCGGGCCAGGTCGGACGTGTGCAGACCGGCGGCCAGCCCGTAGGCCGTGCTGTTCGCCAGTGCGACGGCCTCGTCCTCCGTGTCGAAGGGCTGGACGGTCAGGACTGGGCCGAAGACCTCCTCCTGCACGGTTCGGGCGTCGTTGTCCAGGCCGGTGATGACCGTGGGCTTGTAGTAGTAGCCGCCGCCGAGTTCCAGTCGTTCACCGCCGATGACGACCTGGCCGCCGTCTTTTCTGGCGAGTTCCACGTATCTCTCGACGTTCTCCAGGTGCCGTTCACCGGCCATCGGGCCGACCACGGTGACCGGGTCGAAGGGGTCGCCGACGGGTACCCCGGGCACGGCCTGCGTGAGGATGCCGACGACGGTGTCGTGCAGGGAGCTGTGGACGAGCAGCCTGGGTGCGCCCATGCAGAACTGCCCGGTGTTGTAGACGAATCCCTTGATGACCGCGCCGACCGCCTTCTCCATGTCTGCGTCCTCGAAGAGGATGTGCGGGGCGTTGCCGCCCAGTTCCATGGTCACGGGCTTGAGCCGTTCACCCGCCGCAGCGGCCACGACACGGCCGATTCCGGTGGAGCCGGTGAAGGCGATCTTGTCCACGGACGGGTGGCGTACCAGGGCCTCACCCGTGGCGCCTCCCCCGGTGACCACGTTCACCACACCGGCGGGCACCCCGGCATCGGTGAGGATGTCAGCCATCAGCAGCGCGCTGAGCGGCGTGTCCTCGGCCGGCTTGTGCACCACGGTGTTCCCGGCCGCGAGTGCCGGGGCCAGCTTGGAGGAACTCAGGATCAGCGGGAAGTTGAACGGGGTGATCAGCCCGCACACGCCGACCGGATCCCGCTCGGTGTAGGCATGGGCGGGGATCGGGATCTGCCGGGTGGCCCCGTCCAGGCTCTGTGCCAGCGCGGAGTAGTACTCATAGGTCTCGGCCGCCGTCTCCACGTCCACCGCCCGGCACAGCGTGACCGGTTTGCCGACATCCAGGCTTTCGACGGCGGCGATCTCGTCTCCCCGCTCACGGATCAGGCCGGCCGCCCGGTTCAGCACACGGGCGCGCTCGCGGGCCGGGGTCCGGGACCACGGTCCCTCGTCGAACGCCTCGCGGGCGGCGGCCACCCCGGCGTCGAGATCGGCCTCGTCGGCCTCCGCGACCGTGGTGACGACCTGGCCGGTGGACGGGTCCACGACGTCACGCCGCCCCCCGGACTCCGCCTCCCGCCACGCTCCGGCGATGAACAGTCCGCCCGGTTCGATGTGCGGCCGCTGGACACTCATGATCCGCTCGCCTCCTCGGTGCGACCCACGGCCGTCACCGTGCCGATGCCGGTCGCGCCACTGCGACCGGCAGGTTTTCGGATGATGACCGCGCACCGGCCGCCGGAGAAAGAGGTAGGGGACGCAGCGGGGGAAGTGGAGACGGATGACGTAGTGCGGGCCCGACATTCGGCCTTCAGCGGTCGGTCATTCAGGAGTGGCGGTCTTTCGGGAGCGGCGGTCTTTCGGGAGCTGCGGTCTCGGGAGCGGCGGTCTTTCGGGGGTCGGGACATGCGTCGTCGACGCCCGTCCCGGCGAGCCGCTCGCATCCAGCGCTGTCGACGGGACCGGCGGCTTCGTCGACGATGCCGCACTCGCCGAGGACGCCGCCCGGTTCACCGCGTCCTTCGGCGCACGGCTCCACCGGCTGCCGCCGGGGCGGCGCGGCCGCGGGCGGCGGTCCGCTGATGGGCGTCGCCCCTGGCACCGGGGCGCCAGACAGGTCGGCCCGTGTACGACGCCCCTGCGCGGCGGCGGGGCGGGCGCTCTTCGGCCGCGACCTCTTCTTGGGCCACCCGGCGTCCCACCATGTGGCGCCGTCTCGGTGCCGGTCGTCCGACAGTCGACCGCCGGTTGGTCACCTCCCGGCCGTGTCCCGGCCACCGAGGCGGTCCGGGGCACGGCCGGGAGGCGGACAGGAAGCAGTGCTCAGCCGCCCGGCACGGTGACGGTGTGCGCCTCGGTGAAGGTGAGCAGTCCGTCCGGGCCCATCTCGCGGCCGATGCCGCTCTGCCGGAAGCCGCCGAACGGGGCCCGGTCGTCGCACACGACGGCGTTGGCGTGGTTGATCCACGTGGTGCCGGTGCGCAGCCGCTCCGCCAGGACAAAAGCGCGGGCGGGGTCGGCGCTCCACACCGAGGAACACAGCCCCGACCAGTCGTTGTTGAGGTGCTCCACCACGGGATCGAGGTCGTCGAACGGCAGGATCGGCAACGCCGGGCCGAACTGCTCCTCGGTGACGATCCGCAGGCGGGGGTCGGGGTCGAGGACGAGCGCCGGGCGCAGGAAGTGGCCACCCGAGGCCGCGACTCCCGCCTCCAGCGTGCCCCGTTCGCGGATCTCGGCCCCGGCGTCCGCCGCCTCGGCCAGCATGGCGACCACCTTCTCGCGCTGACCCGCGCTGTTGAGTGGGCCCAGCGTGGAGGCGGGGTCGGACCCCGGGCCCACGCGGTGGGCGTCGAGGGCGGAGGTGAGCTTGTCGATGAGTTCGTCGTAGCGCGACCGGTGGACGTACACCCGTTTGACCGCCATGCACACCTGGCCACTCGTCAGGAAGGCGCCGTGCGTGAGGCGTCCGATGTGTTCCTCGTCCAGTACGGCGTCGTCCAGGACGATCGCGGGGTCATTGCCGCCGAGTTCCAGGGTGACCGAGGCGAGGCTCTGCGCGGCGGCGGCCATGATGTGCCGGCCGGCGGCGGTACTGCCGGTGAACACGATCTTCCGCACCCGCGGATCGGTGAGCAGCGGCTCCACCGCCTCGTTGCTTCCGGTCACGACGTTGAGCACGCCGGCCGGGAGTCCCGCGGCGAACAGTTCCAGGGTGCGCACCATCGCCAGCGGCGCGGTGGGCGGGGGTTTGACCACCGCGGTGTTCCCGGCGAGCAGCGCGTAGGGCAGGCTCGCTCCGAGGATCGCGATCGGCCAGTTGAACGGCACGATGACGGTGACCACGCCCATGGGCAGCCGGTGGATCCGTGAGCTCAGCGGCGGGCCGTCGAGGTGCCGCACCTTGTCCAGGGTGTCGACCAGGTCGAGCGCCGCCCGCGTGCGTGCGACGAAGACTCCCATCTCCACCTGGCTCTCGAAGGAGATCTTGCCGTTCTCGCGGGTCATCAGGGTCGCCCGCTCGGCCGCACTGTCGTCGAGCAGGCCGAGCGCCTCCTCCATGATCTCCGCCCGCCGCCGGGCGGGCGTGGCGGCCCAGTCGGCGAAGGCGGCATCGGCGGCGGCGACCGCCGCGCGGGCCTGCTCCCGGGTCGCCGCTGCGGCGTACCCGACGATCCGGTCGGGGGCGGCGGGATCGTGTACGGCTGTGTGGCCGTCGGTCTCGACGGTCTTGCCATCAATGAGCAGCCCGGTCCGCACCTCGGTGGCCTGCGGTTTCTCTGATCTGGTACCAACCTCTTGGGACATGCGGCTCTCCTGGCGGTTGTATGGAGGCGTGGCCGAGGCGGCCGGCCGCGCCCCGGAGGGATCCGGTCAGGCCGTCAGCCCGGCCACGGTCCGGCCGTGGCGCGAGCGGGCGGGAGTTCGGGGCAGTGCTTCTCGTGGCACACAGGTCAGACGCCGCCGATGGCTTCGAGGTCGAGCGGCGTGGGCCTGAAGTCCTGCAACTGTTCCGTGTACGCGCCGGCGAACAGTCCGCTCACCGACTCGGCCGTCCAGCCGCCGGGGCGGAGCTGCTCGGACACCTCGCCGGGGTGCGTCCACAGGGCGATCCGGTCGCCTCCGGCTGCGATGGCCTGCCCGGTGACATGGCCCGACTCCTTCGAGGCCAGGTACACGATCACCGGGGCGACATCGTCCGGCGAGCCCAGCCCCTGGCGGCGGGCTCCCTCGGGAACCGGCTCGCCCGCGTCCACCTTCGCCACCAGGTCACCTAGGCGCGGCATGGTCGCGACCATGCGGGTCAGGGCGGTCGGTACGACGGCGTTGACGGTGACGTCGATCTTCCCGAGCTCGGCAGCCCAGGTACGGGTCATCGCGACGATCGCGCCCTTGGCGGCCGAATAGGCGGTTTGGCCGAAGCTCGCGCGCTGGCCCGCGGGTGAGCCCACGAGGATGAGCCGACCGCCGTCACCCTGCTCACGGAAGCGGGCCGCCGCGGCGCGACCGCAGGTGAATGTGCCCCTCAGATGGCTGGTGACGACGAGGTCGAAGTCCTCGTCGGTCACGTTGCGCAGGGTCCTGTCCCGCAGCGCGCCGGCGTTGGTGATCATCACGTCGAGGCGGCCGAACTCGGCGACGGCACGCTCGACCAGGGCGTCGGCGAGCTCGGAGCCGCCGACCGCGCCGACATGGGCTACGGCGGCGCCTCCCGCCGCGGTGATCGCGTCGACGGTTTCCGCGGCCACGTCGGCGTCCAGGTCGTTCACCACGACAGCGGCACCCGCTGCCGCCAGCGCACGGGCGTAGGCCCGCCCCAGGCCACGGCCCGCACCCGTGACGATGGCGACTCGGCCGTCGAGCATGTTGTCCTCCTGAGCAGGGAGTCGGTAGGCGTTCTCCCGAGCGTAGGTACGCTCCGGTCCTCGAAGGATCTGCCCGATGACTGCTTCGGCGGCCGTCCTGTGTCCTGCCGGGACCGGGACATGTGTCGCGGTCGAAGGCGTCGCTCAGCCGCGCGGCGGTACCAGTCCCTGCCGTACGGCGAACAGCGCCGCCTGGGTCCGTGACGTGAGGCGCAGCTTGCGCAGCACGTTGCTCACATGCGTGCGGGCCGTGCGCTCGCTGATCACCAGTTCGTCGGCGATCTGCTGGTTGGACCGTCCCTCGGCGACGAGGACGAGGACATCACGCTCGCGGGTGGTGAGCGCACCGAGCCCGGTCGGCGGCGCCACGATCTCCTGGGTGAGCCCTCGGGCGACCGCGGGGTCGAGGAAGACCTCTCCGCGTGCCGCCGCGCGGATCGCGGAGACCACCTCGCCGGCCTCCGCGTCCTTGAGCAGGTACCCCGCGGCCCCCTGGGCGAGGGCGGCGTGGACGCGCTCCATCTCGCCGAAGCTGGTGAGCACCACGACCCGTACCCCAGGGTGGTGTTCCTTGATCAGCCCGATCGCGGTGGGGCCGTCCATCCTGGGCATGAGCAGGTCGATCAGCACCACGTCGGGCAGCTCGCCGTGGGCCGCCATCGCGTCCAGCCGGGCGAGCGCCTCCTGCCCGTCGGCCGCCTCCGCGGCGACCTCCATGTCGCCCAGGACTTCCAGGTAGGCGCGGATGCCACGGCGTACGACGGCGTGGTCGTCCACGATCAGCACCCGGGTGGGCCGGCGCTCCCCGCTGCTCAGAGCCGCACCGTCAGTGGGGAGTTCGCGGAGTTGTCCGGGTCCTCGGGGGACGGGTCCGGCACCTGTACGGGCAGGGGTATGACCACGCGCACGACCGTACCCCTCTGCGCGCGCGAGCTGATCCTCATGGTGCCGCCCCATCGTTCCGCCCTTTCCCGCATCGTCGTCAGTCCGTAGCCCTCCGCGGCTCCCCGCGCGCCGACGCCACGGTCGCCCTGCGGAGGAACCGGCCGCGCGCTCGGGTCACGCAGTCCGCGGCCGTTGTCCGAGACGCCTGCGGTCAGGGTGTGGCCGTGGACGCCGAGGCGGACGGTGGCGAGGGTGGCCTCCGCGTGTTTGACCACGTTGTGGATGGCCTCCGCGATGATCCGGTAGGCGTCCTCGGCGAGTTCGGGGTCGATCGAGTCCAGCCCCCGCCCGAACCGGAGCCGGAAGTCAAGACCGGTCCGGTTCTCGGTGCTCCTGACGAGCGTGCGCACCGTCTCCTCCAGACCGAGGTCGGCGGTGGAGGACGGACGCAGTTCGTGCACCATCGCCCTCAGGTCGGCGAGCACGGTCCGCGAGAGCGTTCCGATCTCGTCCGCGAAGCGCCGGACGGCCTCGGCGGGCACCGGTACGCCGCGCGCCCCGAGTACGCCCACCGCGTTGGCCTGCATGCCGATCGAGAACACCTGCTGGACGATCGAGTCGTGCAGATCCCGGGCCAGGCGCTGGCGTTCGTCCTGCCGGGCTCCGTCGCGTTCACGCTGCAGCAGTGTCGCGTAGTCGACGGCGAGGGCGGCCTGTTCGGTCATGGCGGCGAGGAACTCCAGCGTGCGTGTGCCGACCTCCTGGCCCGGCGCGAAGTACGCGTTCAGCACACCTTCGGCGCGGCCGCGCACCATCAGCGGCACGCTGACGAAGGAGTCCCAGGCCAGTTCACCGAGATAGTCGTGCAGCGGTTCCCAGGCCGGGTCCGAGCGGATCTCCGCCCATCGGTGGGGGACGACGATCGGTTCGCGTGCCTTCAGGGTGTCGAGCATGACCAGTCGGGCGCCACGGTCGCGGCACTCCAGCAGACGGTCGAGGAACGCGTCCGAGCGCCGTAGACCGGCGGAGCCCATCAGCCGCAGTTCCCGGCCCGTGCTGTCCAGGATCAGGATCTGCACCCCTGCCAGTCCGTCGGTCTGGACGATCTGCCGGGCGACGGCGTCAAGGGTCGAGCCCAGTGATCCCTCGGAGGCCAGGGCGACGGAGGTCCGGGCGATGGCCGCGACCCTGCGGTGGCGGTGCCCCTCGTCCGTCACGTCGCGGAAGGACACGACCTTCAGGCTCGGGTCGGCCGGCAGGTTGCGGGCCCGGTAGGCGAACTCGCGGCGCGCCCCGGAGCCGGTCACCCAGTGGGCCACCTGCTCGTCCGGCTGGTCCTCCAGCAGCCCCGGGCAGGTCGTGGGCTCCGTGGTGAGAGCGAACGGAGCGGGGGCACCGATGAGATCGGCCTCCCGGCGCGCGCCGCACAGCGCGACCGCCGCGGGGTTCAGCTGGACGAAGCGGCCGGCGCAGTCCACCACGGCGAGGCCGTCCACGGTCGCGGTGGCGACCTCGCCCCATTCGACGAGCAGTGCAGCGGACATGGCCTGTCTCCTCATCAGCCGCGTACAACGGATTCCACGGAGCCTGGGGCGTATGGACTGGCGGAAGGGTCCGGCGGAGGGATCTGGGTGGAGGTCGGGGTTCGGGGTAGTGCCGACGGCAGCATCGTAGCCCGGTGCGCCGACGGCGGTGCTACGTCATTTGACCTGTTCATCGCCTGTCGAAGCGCCGAGCGGCTTCAGTCATTGCTCGCGTTCCCCCTCCGACGGCACCCGCCTAGCCTGGGCATCCACCTCGCCGGATCCCCCACTCCCCCGGATGGGATCCGGCGAGGCCCGCGGGACGGGCTCGGCCGCATGGTCGGTCCGCGCCCGCGCCGCCCTGGTATCCGAGCCCCGAGGACAAGGAGGTCTGAGGAATGGACGTGTCCATCGGCACGATCTGGGAGGCGGTCTCCCGCGCCCTGCCCGATGCCGTCGCCATCACCGAGCCCGGTCGCGAGCTGACCTACCGGGAGTTCGACGATCGTGCGGCACGGCTGGCCACCGCGCTGGAGGACGCCGGGGTGCGGGCCGGCGACACGGTGGCCTGCTACCTGTACAACGGTGCCGCGTACCTGGAGACGGTCTTCGCGGCGTTCAAGCTCGGCGCCGTGCCGGCGAACGCCAACTACCGCTACACCGGCGAGGAGTTGTCCGAGCTGCTCACGGACGCGGACGCGGCGGCGCTCGTGTTCAGTGGCGCCTTGGCGGACCGGGTCGCACATGCCGCCGGACACGTGAGGACGTTGAAGCTGCTCGTGAGGGCCGGGGATCCGCCCACCGCGGGCCCGGCCGGGCCCGCGGTGCCCGAGCTGGAGGAGCTGCTCGCGAGGCACGCACCCCGCGCGGCCCGGCCCCGGCCCGGATCGGACCGGCTCTTCATGTACACCGGCGGCACCACGGGCAAGCCGAAGGGTGTGATGTGGCAGCTCGGCGACCTGCTCCACTCCATCCCGATCCTGAGGCAGGCCGGCGTCACCGAGCTGCCGAAGACGCTCGAGGAAGCGGCGTCGATCGCGGTCGCCGCCCGCCGTGAAGGCAGAGCGCCGACCACCATGCCGGTCGTCCCGCTGATGCACGCCACCGGTCTGTTCAACACCATGGGCACCCTGCTGGTGGGCGGCCGGGCGGTCATGGCACGACAGGGCTCACTGGATCCGGTCCACGTCTGGCAGACGCTCGCCGAGCGCGAGGTCGACACACTGCTCGTCGCGGGCAACGCCGTCTGCCGGCCGCTCGTCGACGAACTGGTGCGCGCCGAAGGCACGGGCACACCGTACGACCTGCATACCCTGCGCACGGTCCTCAGCTCCGGCACCGCGCTCGACGACCGGCTGAAGAAGGCGCTGCACGAACGCGCCGACGTCACGGTCGTCGACGCCATCGCCTCCAGTGAGGGCGGTCCCTTCGCGCTGGCGGTCACCTCGTCGGTACGGGAGCTGCCGGCCCGGTTCCATCCGGTGCCCGCGACCAGGGTGATCGGCGAGGGTGACCGTTTCGTCGATCCCGGCAGCGGTGAGACCGGTGTCCTCGCCTACCGCGGGCCGATGCCGCTCGGCTACTACAAGGACACCGGGAAGAGCGCCCGGACGTTCCGCACCATCGACGGGGTCCGGTATTCCGTCCCCGGCGATCTCGCGCAGATCGAAGCCGACGGCGCGATCAGGTTCCTCGGGCGCGGCTCGGGCGTGATCAACACCGGCGGGGAGAAGGTGCACCCGCAGGAGGTGGAGGACGTGCTGCTGACGCACCCCGAGGTGAAGGACTGCGTCGTCGTGGGTGTCCCCGACGAGACATGGGGAGAGCGGGTGGCTGCTGTCGTCGCGGTCGGACCGGCCGCCACGGCCACCGGCGAGGAGCTGCGCGACTGGGTCCGGCGCAGCCTCGCCGGTTACAAGGTCCCGCGGTCCGTCGTGCTGACGGACGTCCTGCCCCGTACGCCGACGGGCAAGCTCGAGATCGCCTGGGCCAGGAGGACGGCCCAGAACGCCGGTCCGGCGGGAGGCTGACGGGGGACCACGACGACGGCCCGCCTCAGGGCCGACCCACTCACCTCGTTCTTCCAGCAGTTCCCGCAGCCGGCCGCGGAGCGCGAGACCGTCGTCGTCAGGTGGCCTGGTGGCGGTCCACGCCCACCCACCGTGTTCTCCGGCCGTCGCCCCGACCGGCCTGTCGATCGTTCTGCCGACCGCGCGCCCGTCGTCCACAGGCGGCGCGCGGGTTCGCGGCCTCGCGGCCTAGCGGCCGGGCGAACCGTGGCTCAATCCATGGTTGCCGCCCGGCATTCGGGGCCTCTCAGCCCTCCGCGCTCCTACTCGTCTCCAGGGCCCTCAGCGCCTCGATCACGCTGGCGACATGGTCCCGCATGGCGGTCTCGGCCTCCCCCGGGTCGCCGGCGACGATCGCCTCGATGATCCGCTGGTGCTGGGGCAGCGACGCACGGGCTCGGCCGGGCACCTGCGAGAGCATGAACTGGTGCCGGACCACCTGGGCCCTCAGTTGCTCGATGAGCCGGTTGGCGGTCTCGTGACCGGCGATGTCACGTACGCAGCGGTGCAGACGGGCGTTGAGGTCGCTGTACGCCGCCAGTTCGCCGTCGGCCACCGCTTTCGCCATGTCCTCGCCGATCCGGCGCAGCATCTCGCTCCCCGCCGGGCTGATCCGCTCCGCCGCGCGGGCGGCCAACAGCCCTTCCAGCACCATGCGGGCCTCCGTGATCTGGACGGCCTCGGCGAAGGCGATCTCCCGGACGCGGGCGCCGCGGTTGCGCTGGATCTCCACCAGCCCTTCCGCCGCCAGTTGCTGGAACGCCGCCCGCACGCCGGCGCGGCCGACGCCGAACTGTTCGCAGAGATCCGTCTCGATCAGGCGCTGCCGCGGCGCGTACCTGCCACGCAGCAGCTCGTCCCGGATCGCACCGGTGACGTCGAATCCGACGGGAGTACCGGGAGTGCTCATTGTGCGTAGTCACCATCCACTGTGGGTCCATGAGGGAGGAAGACCGGCTCGTTCCGCGCGGTCGTGCGCCCGCTTCGCGGCCGGCGACCACAGCCGGCAAGCGCCGCACGGCCGGGGATCGGCGAGCGTCAGTCCTGATAGGTGACGCCGAGATCGGCGAGCCGGGCGCGCAGTCCGTAGTGGTCCACGCCCAGGGTCCCGGAGCGCAGCACCTCCCGGTTGGCGGCTTCCTTCGCGATCCGCTTCTCCGCCAGCTCGGCCGCCTCCTCCGCCTCCGCGCGAGGTACGACGACCACGCCGTCGTCGTCGGCGACGACGACGTCCCCGGGGCGCACGGACACCCCGCCGAGCGTCACGGGCACGTTGACCGAGCCCGGGGACGCCTTCACCGTGCCCTGTGCGGACACGGCCCGGGACCAGACGTGGAAGCCCATCTCCCGCAGTTCCGCGGTGTCGCGCACGCCGGCCGCCGTGACCAGGCCGATGACACCGCGGGCGGCGAGGGACGTCGCCAGCAGTTCGCCGAACATCCCGTCAGTGGACGGGGAGGTGGTGGTCACCACGAGGACGTCCCCGGGGCGGCACACCTCGACGGCCGCGTGGATCATCAGGTTGTCCCCGGGGTGCGAGCTGACCGTCACCGCCGGGCCCGCCATCCGCACGTTCTGCTGGTTCGGCCTCAGGTCGCTCCCTGCGAAGCCACGGCGGCCGATGGCCTCGTGGACGGTGGACGCCCCGGCCTCGGCGAGCCGGGCGACGACGTCCGGGGCCGGTCGGTCGATGTTCCTGACGACGACATGGCGGTTGGGCATGTCTCCTCCGGGCTGTTCCAGGAATGCTGTCAGGAGATTGCTTGACGTCAACACTATTGTCAACAAAAACTTTCACGATTATGGTGACACCGCGTCGTGGCTCATGCCGCCCCGCTCGCTCTGTGTCAACGTCGTGCCACTGCGGCGGACTTCGCAGGATGCCCACCCTCAAGCACGGCATCGCTTCGCGGCCCGATCTCGTGCCGAACCTCGTGCCGACCTGCTTCTGCCAGGTCCGGGGGCACGCTGCTCGGCGGCCCGCCACCCGCACACGAAGTCGCCGGCGTCCCGGCACACGCCGACCGTCCCGCCGACGCCCCGGTGCGTCCGGCCCCGTCCGGTCCCGTCCGACCCAAGGAGTCCCCATGACCCCCACCACGTCGCAAGCCTCCGACGGCACCCTGCTGGTGATCAGCGCGCACGCCGGCGATTTCGTCTGGCGGGCCGGCGGCGCCATCGCCCTGGCCGCCGAACGCGGTCAGCGCGCCAAGGTGCTGTGCCTGAGCTTCGGCGAACGCGGCGAGTCCGCCAAAGCCTGGCGGGACGGCCTCCGCCTCGACGAGATCAAGCAACTCCGCCGCACGGAGGCCACCGACGCCGCCGCCGCGCTGGGCGCGGAGATCGAGTTCCTGGACGCCGGGGACTACCCCCTTTCGGAGACACCCGAGTTGGTCGACCGCATCGTGCGCGTCTACCGGGAGGTGAACCCCACGGTCGTCCTCACCCACACCCTCACAGACCCCTACAACGGCGACCACCCGGCCGCCGCCCGCATGGCCCTGCAGGCACGCGTGCTCGCTCAGGCGATCGGCTACGACGCGCCCGGTGAGCCCCTCGGTGCTCCCCCGGTGTTCTTCTTCGAACCGCACCAGCCCGAGCAGTGCGACTTCAAGCCCAATGTCCTGCTCGACATCACCACCGTCTTCGACAAGAAGCGCAAGGCCATGGAGTGCCTGGCCGCCCAGCAGCACATGTGGGACTACTACACCGATCTCGCCACACGCCGCGGGGTCCAGCTCAAGCGGAACGCCGGCCCCAACCTGGGCCTTTCGCACGGGACCATGGGCGAGGCGTACGTACGGCTCTACCCCGAGACCACGGGGACGCTGGCATGACCGCGGCCACGCACATCTGGGTGCCCTTCCGCGACACCTCCCTGTTCGTGGAGTTCGCACAGGGAGCGGACGCCCCGGACCGCGCCGCGGGCCCCCGGGGACTGCTGACCGACGCCGTCCCGTCGGACGGCATCACGCGGGACGACCGTTACGGCGAGCCTCTGTGGCGGGTCGACGCGGAGCATCTGCACGCCGTGGTGGAAGCCCTGTGGAGCACGGACCACCCGCTGCACATCCACCTCGACCAGGCCCCGGGGGCACGGGCGGGAGCCCGGCAGTCGGGACGAATGACGTAGTCGGGCCGTGACCTTCCGCCGTCCGGGTCCGGTCATTAGCGTGACGACCTGCGCATTCCCCGCGACTAGCGTCGAACGTGCCACCGCACCACCGACCGTGCCGAGGAGATGACACGCATGACGAGCCCGTCGACCGCCGCCCTGGACGCGCTACCGCTCGGGACGGCCGCGGCCACAGTCGTCAAGGCGCCACGCGACGAGTACAACGGCACAGTCACCGTGCTGTCCCGGCAGACGGCGGCGGACGGCGTCACGTCCCTGGTGCTCGCACCGCGCGACGGCGTACCGCTGCCGCCCTGGCAGCCGGGCGCGCACATCGACGTCGTCCTCCCCACGGGCACCGTGCGCCAGTACTCGCTGTGCGGTCCGACGGCCATCACCGACTGCTGGCGCATCGCGGTGCTGCGGGAGCCGGACGGACGTGGCGGATCGCAGTGGATCCACGACCAGGTCCGCGAGGCGAGCGAACTGCGGATACGGGGCCCGCGCAACAACTTCCCCCTGCGGCAGGCCTCGCGGTACCTGTTCGTCGCCGGCGGCATCGGCATCACCCCGCTGCTGCCGATGATCGCCGAGGCCGGCGCGGCCGGGGCCGACTGGTCCCTGCTCTACGGGGGCCGGAGCCGGGCGTCCATGGCGTTCCTGTCCGAGCTGGAGGGCTACGGCGAGCGCGTGACCGTACGGCCGCAGGACGAGTACGGCCTGCTCGACCTCGCCGGCCATCTGGGCGACCCCGATCCCTCCGCCCTGGTGTACTGCTGCGGCCCGGCCGGGCTGATCGACGCGGTCGAGGCGCACTGCGCGACCTGGCCGGCGGGATCGCTCCACGTGGAGCGGTTCGCCGCGACGCCGGGGCGGCACGCGGACGACGGCGAGGCCGACGAACCGTTCGAGGTGGAGCTGCGCTCGTCCGGGACGACGGTCACCGTGCAGCCGGGACAGTCGGTGCTCAAGGCCGTCGAAGCGGCGGGCGCACCGGTCCTTTCCTCCTGCGAGGAAGGCATCTGCGGCTCCTGCGAGACGGCCGTCCTGGCCGGCGAGATCGACCACCGGGACTCCCTGCTCACCGACGACGAGCGGGCCGCCGGCGACACCATGCTGATCTGCGTCTCCCGCGCCCGCGGCGGCCGCCTCGTCCTGGACCTGTGACTGGCCGGGCTCTGACTGGCTGGGCCTCGGCCCGCCGCTCGCATAAGACTTCGAAGAGAAAGGCGTTGCCGTCATGCTCTCCTCACACGTGCGCAACGGCTGGTACCTGGGGGCCTGGTCCGACGAGATCGGCCGGGGGCTCACCGGCCGCTGGATCACGGACATCCCGGTCTGCTTCTACCGGCTGCCCGATGGCAGCGTGACCGCCGTCGAGGACCGCTGCCCCCACCGCAAGTACCCGCTGTCCCTGGGCCACTTGGACGACCAGGGCACGCTCCAGTGCGACTACCACGGCTACCGCTTCGACGGGCAGGGCGTGTGCGTCGGCGTCGCCGAGCAGGCCGACCGGCCCAAGGCCGCCCTGCGCCGCTTCCCCCTGGTCGAGCAGGACGGCGTCATCTGGATCTGGCCCGGCGACCCCGACCAGGCCGACGCGAGCCTGCTGCCCGACACCTCGTGGCTGACCAACCCGCGCTGGACGCACGTACACGGCGTCGTACCGCTGAAGGCTCGCCACCTGCTGCTGGTGGAGAACCTGCTCGACCTCACGCACGAGACGTTCCTGCACCCGACGAGCATCGGCAACGCGGCCGTCGCCGCCACCCCGATCGACGTCACCGTGGACGGCGACCGGGTCGGCTTCAGCCGCCGCATGGCCGGCATCGAGGCCCCGCCCTTCTACGAGAAGTCGTGCGGGCTGACCTCACCGGTGGACCGCTGGCAGGACGGCGAGTTCCACCCGCCCGGGATCTTCATCCTCCACATCCGCGTCGCGGCCACCGGCACCGAGGAACCGGAGGGCTTCCACATGAAGGTGCTGTACGGCATGACGCCCGGGCGCGGCAACGAGACCCACGACTTCTACGCCCTGGCCCGCGACTACCTCATCGACGACGAGGACCTCACCGAGTTCCAGCACAAGCAGCAGCTCGCGGTGATGCAGGAGGACGTCGACGCCCTGGAGGCCCAGGAGCTGATGTACGCCACGGACCCGGGCGGCACCGTCGAGTCCAGCATCCGCTCCGACCTGGCCGCCCTGCGGGGACGCCGCGCGCTGGCGAAGATGCTGGCCCGCGAACAGCGAGGGAACGTACCGGCATGAGCGTCTTCGTCCTCCTGCACGGGGCCTGGCACGGCGGATGGGTGTGGCAGCGCGTGGCCCCGAGAATGCGCGCCGCCGGGCATGAGGTGCACGCCCCCACCCTCACCGGGGTGAGCGACCGCGCCCACCTGCTCGGTCCGCACGTGGGCCTGACGACGCACATCCAGGACGTCGTGGCTCTGATCGAGGCCCACGACCTGCGGGACGTCGTGCTCGTCGGGCACAGCTACGCCGGTCAGGTCGTCACCGGCGTCGCGGACCGTGTCCCGGAGCGGTTGGCCGGACGGATCCACCTCGACGCCTTCGTCGGCGACGACGGGGACGCGGCGATCGACCTGCTGCCCGCCACCATCGCCGGCCACTACCGGGAGTCCGTGGCCGGGCCGGGCTTCGGCTGGCTCATCCCGGTGCGCTCGCTGAGCGTCCTGGGTGTGGAGGAACAGTCGGACCTGGACTGGCTCGGCCCCCGCCTCACGCCGCACCCGTGGCTGACCTACACGGAGCCGTTGAGGCTGACCGGCAAGGCCGAGCAGGTGCCCGGCGTCTTCGTCGAATGCACCGACTGGATGCGGGTGTTCACCCCGCACGCCGAGCGCGCCGCCGCCCGGGGTTGGCCGGTCCACGAGATCTCCACCGGTCACGAGGCCATGGTCACCGCCCCCGGTGAACTGGCGGACGTGCTGGATGTCGCCGGATCCGGCCTGAAGCCCTGAGAGGTAGGACACCCGCATGGAATTCCTCGTCCGCACCGAGAACACCCTGCCCCCCGACACCCCTGACGACGTCCGTGAGAGCCTGCGCAGGGGCGAGCGCGCACGGGCCCAGGAACTCCGCGAGGCCGGGATCCTCAAACGGCTGTGGCGGGTACCGGGCCGCAACGCGACCATCGGCCTGTACGAGGCGGCCGACCCGGCTGAACTGCACGACGCGCTCGTGTCCCTGCCGATGTGGAAGTGGATGGACATCACCGTGGAGGCGCTGGCCACCCACCCGCAGGAGAAGGCACCGTGACCACGCGGAGCGCTCGGGTCGCGGTCGTCACGGGCGCGGCGGGTGGACTCGGCGGGCCCATCGTGCGCCGGCTGGCCGCCGACGGGTTCACCGTCGCCGCCCTGGACATCACCGAACCCGACGACACGGCACGGTTGGACGACGGGGCTGCGATCACCGGCGTACGGGCCTGGCGTTGCGACGTCAGCGACCCGGCCGCCACACGCCGCACCGTCGAGGAGATCGCGGAGACCTACGGCGGCGTGGACGTCCTGGTCAACAACGCGGGCCTGCTCTCCGGCCGGAGCGGTCTCATGGAGGCCACCCCGCAGGAACTGCACCGCTTCTTCGCCGTCAACGCCGTCGGCCCGCTTCTCATGGTGCAGGCGTGCGTGCCGTGGCTGGTCAGGAGCGCACACCACGGCAGGGTGATCAATGTCGCCTCCCGCACCTTCTTCACCGGCTCACCGGGCCAACTCGCCTACGTCGCCAGCAAGGGCGCGCTGATCGGCATGACCCGGGTGATGGCGCGAGAACTCGGCGCGCACGGGATCACCGTCAACGCGGTGGCACCCGCCCAGGTCGCCACGCCCGGCACCAGGGCGCACTCCGGCGACGAGGTATTCGCCGCGACCATGCGGCAGCAGGCGATCCGGGAGTACGTCACCCCGGAGCACTTCGCGGGGCTCGTCTCGTATCTGGCCTCGCCGGACGCGGCCATGGTCACCGGTCAGACGCTCGTCTGCGACGGTGGCGGAGTGCTGCACTGACCGGCCGCCCGGGCACGACAGCGGAAGAGGAGAGAAAAGGAGAAGCCATGTCCACCCGCACACCGCACGTCACGGGTACCTACGTCTTCGACACCGCCGACAACCGTCGGGGCCGGGCGCTGAACCGGCTCTGCGGCTCGTTGAAGGACGCCGCCAACCGCGTGAGGTTCAGCGCGGACGAGAGCGCGTACTGCGAGGAGCACGGACTCACGGCCGAGCAGCGGGAGGCGGTCCTGGACCGGGACTGGACGCGGATGCTGGAGCTGGGCGGCTCCATCTTCTACGTCTTCAAACTCGCGGTGCTGGACCAGAAGTCCATGCAGTACCTCGGAGGCGTGTTCACCGGCATGACCACCGAGGAGTTCACCCAGGCACTGGAAGCGGGAGGGCGGAGCTTTGGCTGAGGTGATATGGGGTCTGGCCACCTCCCATGTGCCGTCGATCGGCGCGGCGATGGACCGGGGGAAGACCGAGGACCCGTACTGGAGACCACTGTTCGACGGCTACGCGCCGGCCCGTGAGTGGATGGCCCGGCACACGCCGGACGTGGCCGTGATCGTCTACAACGACCACGCCAACGCCGTCGACATGTCCGTCACACCGACCTTCGCGATCGGCGCGGCGGCCTCGTACGAGGTGGCGGACGAAGGATGGGGCAGCCGCCCGGTCCCGACCGTCGTCGGCGCCCCGGAGTTCTCCGACCACCTCATCGAAAGCCTGGTCGACTCCTCCTTCGACATCACGGTGTTCCAGGACCTCGCCGTGGACCACGGTCTGACCGTGCCGCTGTCGGTGTACTGCCCCGACCCCGGGGAGAGCTGGCCGTGCGCTGTCGTCCCCCTCCTGGTCAACGTCATCCAGTACCCGCAGCCCACGGCGGCACGGTGCCTGGCCCTGGGAAGGGCCCTCGGTGAGGCGATCCGTTCCTTCCCCGAAAACCTCAAGGTCGCCGTCTTCGGTACCGGCGGCATGTCCCATCAGCTCGCGGGTGCCCGAGCGGGGCTGATCAACCAGGACTTCGACCGGATGTACCTCGACGCCATCGAGCACGCCCCGGAGAAGCTGGCAGCGCTGAGCCGGGAGGACTACATCCACGAGGCCGGTTCGGAGGGCATCGAGCTCATCATGTGGCTGATCATGCGCGGAGCCCTCGGACCACGCATCCGCCGCGTGCACGATGCCTACCACGTGCCCGCCTCCAACACAGCGGCCGGGATGGTGCTGTTCGAGAATCTCGGCACCGCCCTGCCAGAAGGACCGGCCACTGCCCGGGGCCGTGGGCACGGCCCCGGCCCCGGCCACGGCCACGGCCACGGCCACGGCCACGGCCCGAAGAGTGCCGCCCCGCAGTAGCGACGTGCCGCCTTCAGCGCGAGGGCCGCTTCGGACCGGGCCACTTCCCGGCCGGAAGTACGTGCAGTTGCGGCGGGGCCCGTGGGTGCCTGTTCCGGGCCCCCGCCCGGGCAGAGCAAGATCCGGATGGGCGGCGATCACCAGGACCGGGCAGGTCAGTGCGGCCCTTCGCGTGGGCGGTGCGGTGCCCGGCCGCGGCGAGCATCACCACCACGAACAGGGCGTGCTTCGCCGGGTCCGGCGAAGCACGACGCGGGGCCTTCGTCTCGTGGAAGTCGTGATGGAGACCCACCGAGCGCGTCATCGACCAGAGGTTCCGGGGCCGGTGCCCCTGGCCGAAGGGCCGCCGTCAGTGGCGATGCCCGCGCGCTCGCGTTCCACGGCGTCCCCGGACGAAGACACTCCATGATCCGGACGCCGGGCCTCCCCTGCACCGGTTGGGGGGCCTCGGGTCGGGTCCCGCCCGCTGACCTCCACTGCATCGCTGATCTCCACCGCACCGCTGACTTCCAGGTCCAGCAGACACCGTCCGGGCGTGTACGTGCATGCGATGGTCACGCGATGTTCGCATGCCCAGCCCGCCCGGCCACCGAACGCCTGATGGCCGACGAACAGGCCGACGGTGTCCAGCCGCATTCGGCCGACGTGGCGGAATCGCTCACCCTCGATGCCGGGGCGTCCCCGGCAGCGCGTGGCACGCCGCGTCTCAGCCGACGGCGCCCTCCAGGTCCTCTCCCGGTCTCCGCCCCACCGTCAGCACATGTCCGCTCGCTCCCAGCAGCGTCGGCTCCGACTCGATGCGCCGGGTCGCGGCCAGCACGGCCTCCCGGCGCTCCGGGTCGTCCAGCCACTCCTCGACCCCGCCCATCAGCCAGGCGACGCCCTCCACGCCGTACTGCCCCTCGGGGACGAGTCCGGCCTCGGCGAACTCGCCGGGCACGTCGGCTGGATCGGCGAAGTAGGCGGTGGTGAAGTGCGGGTCCGCCGACGAGTACCGGTGTCTGCCGTGGCCCGACACGGCGTCGGTGCGCTCGCGGCGTTCCGGGATGAAGTAGTTCCCCTGCATGAGGGTGTCGTTGAGCCCGGCGAAGCGGTTGATCGTGGCCGCGACCACCGCGCCCCCCGGCCGCACCACCCGCCGGGCCTCGGCCAACGCCCTCACCCGGTCCGGGTGTTCGGGGAGGTGGTAGAGCGGCCCGAGATACAGGACGACGTCGTACGCGGCGTCCTCGGCGGGCAGGGCGCGGGCGTCCCCGAGCCGGGCGGTGACGCCGGGCAGCTGTCCGGAGCGTTCCACGTGCATCGGCACCGGATCGACGACCTCGACCTCGTACCCGTCCTCGGCCAGCCACTCGGCATGGATGCCCGTGCCGCCGCCGACGTCGAGCACGCGCGCGGGAGCCTCGGGCAGCAGTCGGCGCAGGAGGTCCTGGGTGCGCCAGAACTCCAGCCGCCCGGTGCCCTGCCTGAGGCGGGTGAGTTCCCCTCCGCGCTCGTAGTAGGCGAGTATCTCCTCGGGCAGGGACGGGAGTTGGGGCTCGTTGTCGTACCGTGTCCGGCTCATGGTTCCAGGGTGCTGATCACCGCGGCGGACCCGCAACCGGTTAAGCACCCCTGACGTGTCAGAGATCCGGGGCGAGCTTCGCCCAGGCCGTCGTGCCGAGGCGGCCGGTGTTGCCGAGGTCGAGGCCGCCGTCGGGGGTGAGGATCTCGGCGGGGCGGCCGGGGAGCGGGGCGATGCGCAGGCCGGGGGCGTCGACGGCCGGCACGTCCGCCTCGGTGACCGTGTTGCGCCAGACCAGCGAGGTCCCGGCGGACTCGCCGGGCTTCAGGGTGACCTGGTGGGGGCCGAAGTCGGGCACGCCGGTGGTGATCTCCTGCGGCCCCCGGAGGACACGTACGTCGTCGTGGACCTCGCCGTCCTCGTCGAGCACCTGGATCGACGGGTAGCCCTTGACGGTGTACGGCTTCTCGCCGCAGTTGGTGAGGGTCACGCTCATCGCCCGCAGGCCCATCGCCGCCTCCACGAGCCCGGGCTGCATGCGCACCCCGGAGGTGGGGCAGGCGGTCGCCCCGTCGGGTGACGCGGCCTCGGTGGGTCCCGCGCCGGCCGGTGTCCCGGTGGCCGCGGGCGACTCCGGGCCCCGCAGCCCCTCGGGCACGTTCGGGGGTGTCGACGAGGCCGAGGGCTGGGGCGCCGCGCGGTCGGGATCGAGTTCGCGGTCCACTTCGTCCGCGAGCCCGCAGCCGGCGACGGCCAGGATCAGTGCCGTCACCAGGAGCGCGCGGGAGGCCGAACGGCCGCGTATCGGGATCATGAGCCGATCCTGACACGGACGCGACGCGGAAGCCGTGACTCCGCACGCAAGCCGTACATCCGCGCGGGACGCCGTGACCGGCGCGCACGTGAGACCCAGTCACCGGGTATGCACGGAGCGAGTTCACACTTTCGTCCCACAGGCAGTCGTGTGACACTGGCGTACCCCACCGCCCGGCGGTACCGCCGCCTCGACCCCGAGAAGTGCGCTGTGCGTGATCTCCCTCTGCCGTTCGCCCTCACCGCGCGACTGCTACCGGTCGCCGTACTCGCCGTCGCGGGCTGGGCGTTGTCGTCCGGTCCGCTGTCCGCGAGCCCGGCCAGGGAGGACTCCGCCCAGGACACGGCGTCGAGCCCCGTCTCGACCGACGAGTCCGCGCCGTCCACGGCGACGGTGACGAAGACGTACGAGAAGGCCCCGTCTCCCTGCTCCGGCGTCACGGAGAAAACGGTCAAATCGCTTGTTCCCGGGGCGAAGACGGCCGGCAAGGAGATCGCGTCGACCAACGAGTCCGTGCGCCGCACCTGCTCGTGGAACGCGCTCAAGGGCTTCGACTACCGCTGGCTCGACGTCTCGTACGAGATCCAGCAATCGGACGACAAGGCCGAAAGCGCCTATAGGACGCGTACCACGGAGAAGAGCGGCGGCGGCGCCGTGCCCGGCCTCGGCGACGAGGCCTACTCCGTGGTGAACCTCACCACGGAGGACAAGCAGCAGACCCGTGAGGGTGTGGTGTACGTCCGGATGTCCAACGCCCTGGTGGTCGTCACCTACAACGGCAGCGACTTCGAGTCGCAGAAGGCACCCGGCACGGACGAGATCAACAAGGGCGCCATCAAGGCCGCGAAGGAAGCGGCGGCCGTGCTGGAGAACTCCGCGTAGGGCGTCTTCCAGTAGGACCGCCGCCGCTCCGGGCGCGGGCCCGTCAGACGGTCACCCGCTCCTTCTCGGTCCGGACCTTCTCCCGCTCACCGGCCATCAGCACCACGTACAGCAGCATCGACGCGCCCAGGCCCACCGCCCAGCCGTAGTCGGCCAGCGGCTTGAGGAACGGGATCAGTCCGTCGTGCGGGAACGGCCCGGAGGACACACCGTCCTCGGACACGGTCGAGTACGAGCCGCCGACCGCGAGGACACCGCCGACCACGAAGGCCGCTATCGCGCGCCAGTTCCAGCCGGAGGTGTACCAGTAGCGCCCGCCCGGCGTGTACAGGTCCGCCAGGTGCAGGACGGTGCGGCGGACGATCCAGTAGTCGGCGATGAGGATGCCGGCGACGGTGCCGAGCAGACCGCCGACCACACCGAGCCAGGTGAAGATGTAGAACTCGGGCGTGGAGATCAGCTTCCACGGGAAGATCAGGACGCCGACGACACCCGTGATGAGCGCGCCGGTACGGAAGTTGATGAGCTTCGGCGCGAGGTTCGCCAGGTCGTACGCCGGTGAGACCACGTTCGCCGCGATGTTCACGGAGATGGTGGCGACCAGCACGGTGATCAGGGCGAAGAGGAGACCGAAGACGTTGTCGGCCTTGGCGGCGAGCGTCACCGGGTCCCAGATGGCCTCGCCGTAGACGACCTCGGAGCCGGAGGTGACCAGCACGGCGAGGACCGCGAAGAGCGTCATCGTGGTGGGCAGGCCGAGGGACTGCCCCCAGGTCTGCGCCTTCTGACTGGCGCCGAAGCGGGTGAAGTCGGGGATGTTCAGGGACAGAGTGGCCCAGAAGCCGATCATCCCCATCAGGGACGGGAAGAAGACCGGCCAGAAGTCGGGGCCCCAGCCGAGCTTGGACGGCTGGTCGAGCAGGGCGCCGAAGCCGTCGGCCTTGACGGCGATCCAGATCAGCAGCACGAGCGCGCCGACGATCACGAACGGGGCGGCCCAGTTCTCGAAGTGCCGCAGGAAGTCCATGCCGCGGTAGATGATCGCTATCTGCAACGCCCAGAAGAGGACGAAGCAGAGCCACAGCGGCCAGGGGTTGCCGGCGATCTTCCCCGCGTTCTCCCACTCACCGCCGGTGAGCTTGGAGCCGAGCGCGAAGATGCCGGAGCCGCCGATCCAGGTCTGGATGCCGAACCAGCCGCAGGCCACGGCCGCCCGGATCATCGCCGGGATGTTGGCGCCCCGCAGTCCGAAGGAGGCGCGGGCCAGCACCGGGAAGGGGATGCCGTACTTGGGGCCGGCGTGCCCGGTGGCCAGCATCGGCAGCAGCACGATGACGTTGGCCAGGGCGATGGTGAAGACGGCCTGCTTCCAGTCCATGCCGAGGGCGACCAGGCCGGAGGCCAGGGTCCAGCTGGGGATGCAGTGGGCCATGGAGATCCACAGCGCCGCGAAGTTGTACGTCGTCCACTTGCGCTCGGCGACGGGTACGGGGCGCAGGTCCTCGTTGGCGAAGGGGCTGTCGGCGGGGAAGGCCCCGGGCGCCAGCTCGATCCGCCCGGACGGGCCGGCGGACTGGGCTGTCGGCGACCCCGTGGGTGCTATGTCGGTCATGGGCAGGCCAATCAGGGGAGGCGGGACGGGAAGAAAGGCCGTGCGGAGGCCTTGGGCCCCTCCCCTCCGGGACGGCGGAGGGGAGGGAGACAAGGTGTGGGGGGTCTGGAGGGACGGGGACCTTGCGGACCGGAGCCTTGCGGGACCGGGACCTTGCGGACCGGAGCCGCGCGGGTCCGGACGGTTGCGGGACCGGGTTCGGAGTGGCTGGTTCCGTCTACCGGGTGGGCGGATTCTCGCAGTCGGCGGGGCGTTGCGGGAAGCGGATCAGCCGCCCATCGCCGGGATGACCGTCGAGCCGTACGTGTCGATCACCCTCTCCTGCGCGTCGTGCATGTCGTAGACGGCGAACTGGTCCACGCCCAGTGCCCGCAGCGCGTTCAGCTTCTCGATGTGCATGGCGGGGGTGCCGATGACGCAGAAGCGGTCCACGATCTCGTCGGGCACGAACTGGGTGTCCGGGTTGTCGGCCCGCCCGTGGTGGGAGTAGTCGTACCCCTCGCGCGCCTTGATGTAGTCCGTCAGCTCCTCCGGTACGGCCGCGGAGTGCTCCCCGTACTTGGACACCAGGTCGGCGACGTGGTTGCCGACCATCCCGCCGAACCAGCGGCACTGCTCCCGCGCGTGCGCCAGCGCCTCGGGCGAGTCGTCCTCGGTGACGTACGCGGGCGCGGCCACGCAGATCTTCACCTCGGACGGATCGCGCCCGGCCGCCACCGCCGCGTCCTTGACCGCCTTGACCATGTACTCGGTGAGGTACAGGTCGGAGAGCTGGAGGATGAAGCCGTCGGCCTCCTCACCGGTCATCTTCAGGGCCTTCGGGCCGTACGCGGCCATCCAGACCGGGAGTTCGGCGCCGGGCTTGATCCACGGGAAGCTGATCACGGTGCCGCCGAGGTCGGCCTCTCCCCCGCTGCCCAGCGACCGGATCACCTTCATGGCCTCGCTGATCCGGGCCAGCGTGTTGGGCTTGCGGCCCGCGACCCGCATCGCAGAGTCGCCGCGGCCGATGCCGCAGACCGTGCGGTTGCCGAACATGTCGTTGAGCGTGGCGAAGGTCGAGGCGGTGACCTCCCAGGTGCGGGTGCCCGGGTTGGTGACCATCGGGCCGACCGTCAGTTTCGTCGTGCTGGACAGGATCTGGCTGTAGATGACGAACGGTTCCTGCCAGAGCACGGCGGAGTCGAAGGTCCAGCCGTAGGTGAAGCCGTTGTCCTCGGCGCGCTTCATCAGCTCGATGACACGCGAGGCCGGCGGGTCGGTCTGCAGGACGAGTCCGAAGTCCATCTGCTCCACTCCTAGGTGAGGTACTGACAGGTGGAGCGGGGGGTGTAGACGCCGTGCCCGGCGTGCCCGGTGTACTCCCGCTCGGTGATGACGAGTTCGCCGCGCGAGAGGACCGTCTCGACCCGGCCTGTGGTGCGCTTGCCCTCGTACGCCGAGTAGTCGACGTTCATGTGGTGCGTCTCGGCGGACATGACCTGCTCGGCGTGCGGGTCGTAGAGGACGATGTCGGCGTCCGCGCCCGGCGCGATGGTGCCCTTCTTCGGGTACATGCCGAACATGCGCGCCGGGGTGGCGCAGGCGATCTCGATCCAGCGGCGGCGCGAGATGTGCCCGTCGACGACCGCCTGGTGGAGGAGGTCCATGCGGTTCTCGACGCCCGGGAGGCCGTTGGGGATCTTGGAGAAGTCGCCTCGGCCCAGCTCCTTCTGACCGACGAAGCAGAAGGGGCAGTGGTCGGTGGAGACCACCTGGAGGTCGTTGGTGCGCAGTCCCTGCCAGAGCTTGGCCTGGTGCTCACGCGGCCGCAGGGGCGTGCTGCACACGTACTTGGAGCCCTCGAAGTCCGGCTCGGCGAGGTTGTCGGTGGAGAGGAACAGATACTGCGGGCAGGTCTCGCCGAAGACGTTGAGCCCCTCGTCACGCGCCCGCGCCAGCTCGGCCACTGCCTCCATGGCCGAGACGTGCACGACGTACAGGGGGGCGCCGGCGACCTGGGCCAGCTTGATGGCGCGGTGGGTGGCCTCGGCTTCCAGCAGGGCCTTGCGGACCTCGCCGTGGTAGCGGGGGTCGGTCTCACCGCGTGCCAGGGCCTGTTCGACCAGGACGTCGATCGCGATGCCGTTCTCCGCGTGCATCATGATCAGGCCGCCGTTCTCGGCGGAGCGTTGCATGGCGCGCAGGATCTGGCCGTCGTCGCTGTAGAAGACGCCCGGGTAGGCCATGAACTGCTTGAAGGAGGTGACGCCCTCCTGCACCAGCAGGTCCATCTCCTTGAGCGTGTCCTGGTTCACGTCGGACACGATCATGTGGAAGCCGTAGTCGATCGCGCAGTTGCCCTCCGCCTTGGCGTGCCAGGCGTCGAGGCCCTCGCGCAGGGTGTGGCCGACGCTCTGCACGGCGAAGTCGACGATCGTCGTCGTACCGCCCCAGGCGGCGGCGCGGGTGCCGGTCTCGAAGGTGTCGGACGCGGAGGTGCCGCCGAAGGGGAGTTCCATGTGGGTGTGGACGTCGACGCCGCCCGGGATGACGTACTTGCCGGTGGCGTCGAGGGTGCGGTCGGCGGTCCAGGCCTCCGCGGCGGTGGTGCCGCTTGCCGCCAGGGCGGCGACTCGGCCGTCCTCGATCAGGACGTCGGCGTGGATCTCATCCGAGGCTGTGATGACGAGACCGCCGCGGATGACTGTGCGGCCGCTCATTCGGTCACGCTCCGTTCGGTTGTCGGGAAAGTGCCGGTCGTCTGTGGCTGGTCGCGCCCACGCGGCGGAAGCCGCATATCAGGCGCTGCCCCGCGCCCCTGAAGCAGCGGGCGCGGGTCGAGCGTCGCTACGGCGCCGTCAGCGGGCCGTACGCGTCCGGGCGGCGGTCGCGGAAGAACTGCCAGCGGTCGCGGACCTCGCGGAGCTTGGCCAGGTCCAGGTCGCGGACGACGAGTTCGGTCTCCTTGTCGCTGGCGACCTCGCCGACGAACTGGGCCTCGGGGTCCACGAAGTAGGAGGTGCCGTAGAAGTCGTTGTCGCCGAGCTCCTCGACGCCGACCCGGTTGATGGCGCCGATGAAGTACTCGTTGGCGACGGCCGACGCCGGCTGCTCCAGCTGCCAGAGGTAGCGGGACAGACCGCGGGAGGTGGCGGACGGGTTGAAGACGATCTCCGCGCCGCCGAGGCCCAGCGCACGCCAGCCCTCCGGGAAGTGCCGGTCGTAGCAGATGTAGACGCCGATCCGTCCCACGGCGGTGTCGAAGACGGGCCAGCCCGCGTTGCCGGGACGGAAGTAGAACTTCTCCCAGAATCCCGGGACTTGGGGGATGTGGTGCTTGCGGTACTTGCCGAGGTACTTGCCGTCCGCGTCGATCACGGCGGCCGTGTTGTAGAGGACGCCCGGCTGCTCCTCCTCGTACATCGGCAGCACGAGGACGAGGCCGAGTTCCTTGGCGAGCGCCTGGAAGCGCTTGACGATGGGGCCGTCGGGGATCGCTTCGGCGTACTCGTAGAACGCCTTGTCCTGGACCTGGCAGAAGTAGGGCCCGTAGAACAGCTCCTGGAAGCACATGACCTGCGCACCCTGCGCGGCGGCGTCGCGGGCCGCCTGCTCGTGGACCTGGATCATCGACTCCTTGTCGCCGGTCCAGGCCGTCTGGAAGATGGCTGCGCGGATGACTCTGCTCATCGGGACCTCCGGTCACTCGGTGTGCAGCGAGAGTAGGAAGTCCGCGAAGCCGGTTTGAGTTGCACGGTGTCACGTCTGCGGGCGTTCTCCGTTCCACCGTGTCACCTCTTCGTGGGCGCATGTTTCACCGCCGTTTTCGCAGGTCGCGGCATGTTTCAGCTCTGTTGCGCGTCGTGGGCGAGGAGAGCGATGTGGACGGAGGCGGCCTGTTCGAAGTCGTCGAGGTCCACACCGAGGCGGGCCTCTATGGCTTCCAGCCTGCGGTACAGCGCGGGCCGGCTCACATGGTGCAGCTGGGCGGTGTGCGACTTGTTGCGGCCGGTCGCCAGATAGGTCCGCAGGACGGGCAGCAGATCCTGTTCGGCGTGTCCGTCACCGCACAGCAGCCCGTCCAACTCCCGCTCGGCGAAGGCCTGGACGTGCGGGTCGTCGCGCAACAGCCGGATGAGACCGCGCAGATGGACGTCCCGCAGGCGTACGACGACGGGGAGGTCCAGCCCGGTCGTGGCGGACTGGGCGACGGCGTCCGCCACATGCCGCGCCTCCCGCAGCCCGCCCGGTACGTCCTCCCAGGTGGTCCGGGCCTCGGCGGCGGCCACGACCGTCCTGCCCACCCCCGACTCCGACCGCAGCCGGGTCGCGAAGTGCGCGGTGAGCGCCGCCGCGTCCTGGTCCCGGGCGAGGCTGAGCAGGACGGCGGTGACCCCCTCCGTCAGTTCGGCGACGAGCCCCGGCAGTCCCAGCATCCGCAGCACACGGTCGAGTCGGGCGGTGTCGCCGTCGCGCACGACGAGCGGCACGAAGGTGCGGCGGTTGACCGGCAGGCCCGCCGCCCGCGCCCGGGGCAGCAGTTGCCGGGCCGGTACGACGCCGGAGACGAGGTCGGTCAGCAGGCTCTGCGCGGACTGCTCCTCCCAGGAGTGCGCCGCGCCGCTGAGCATCCGGTGCAGGACGAGCGCCTCGGCGGCCCGGTCGGCGAGCAGCCGCCCGGTGGCGGTGTCGCCGCGGTGGCCGCAGAGCACGATCTGCCCCCAGCGCTCCCCGCGTCCGCCCAGCTCGGCCCGGACCCAGCCGTCGCCCTGGGTGCCGCCCGCCTGGCGGGAGATGCGCTCCCAGTCGCGCAGCACGTCGTCGACCGCGGACCGCTCCCCCGCCGTGGCGAGGACACGGTGGGCGAGGTTGGTGACGACGAGCGGACAGCCCGCGTGCTGGGCGATCTCGTCGAGCAGCCGTTGCAGCGGGGCGCCCGCGGTGATGAGCCCGGTCAGGGTGGTGCGGACGGCCTCGGACAGGCTGACGGCCGCGAACTTGCGCCGCACGAGCCGGGACTGGACCTCCTCGGTCAGTTCGGCGAAGGGGGACGGCCGGTGCAGCACCACCATCGGCAGACCGCACCGCTCCGCCGCCCGCCGCATCACGTCGGGCGGTGTCGGGAAGGCCCGGCCGAGCCCGAGGACGACCGCGGCGGCCTCCGCCCGGTACAGCGAGCGGATGTACTCGGCCTGCGCCTCCTCGTCGCCGGCGAGCAGCACCCCGGTGGTGAGGACCATCTCGCCGCCGCTGAGCATCACACCCACGTCGGGCGCCTCGGCCACGTGCACCCAGCGCACGGGCCGGTCGAGCTGACCGGCCCCGGCCACCACCTCGGGCTCCCCGGCGAGGACCCGGTCCAGGGCGAGGACCTGGCGTACCGACAGGGCGGGTTCCGGAGCGGTGGCCGAGGTGGTGGTCATGGCGATGTTCCTCAGATCTGTTCCTCTGGTGCTACTGGATGCTCCTCAGAGCCCGTTCGAGGGCTTCGGCGCCCTCCTCGGCCTCGGCGACGGTCAGCGACAGCGGGGGCGCGATGCGCAGCGCGCTGGTGTTGTGGCCGCCGCCCTTGCCGATCAGCAGGCCCTCCCTGCGGGCGGCTTCGAGGACCGCCGACGCCGCCTCGGGATTGGCCTCGTCGGTGCCGGGCTTCACCAGCTCGATGCCGATCATGAGGCCCCGCCCCCGCACCTCCTTCACCGCCGGGATCTGGGCGGTGATCGCCCGCAGCCGCTCGATGAGCAGCCCGCCGACCCGCCGCGCGTTGCCCTGGAGGTCGTGTTCGACCAGGTAGTTCAGGTTGGCGAGGCCGGCGGCCATGGTGATCTGGGTGCCGCCGAAGGTCGAGATCGAGTTGCTGTCGAGGCAGTTCATGACCTCGGAGCGGGCGACGACACCGCCGATGGACATACCGTTGCCGATGCCCTTGGCGAAGGTGAGGATGTCCGGCGGCCCGTTCTGTCCGTGCGCCTGCCAGCCCCAGAAGTTGTCGCCGGTGCGGCCCCAGCCGGTCTGCACCTCGTCGGCGATCCACAGCACGCCGTGCCGCTGGAGCACCTCGCGGAAGGCGGCGTACAGCCCGTCGGGCGGGGAGGTGAAGCCGCCGACCCCCTGGATCGGTTCGGCGATCAGCGCGGCCGGCGGACGACCGTGGCCGAGCAGGTCCTCCAGGTCGGCGACGCAGGCGGTGATGAAGTCGGCGTCACCGAGGTCCGCGTACGGGCCCCGGGTGCGGACCCCGCCGTGCACGTACAGCGTCTGTAGCGGGGACAGGGATGTCGGGGACCAGCCCTTGTTGCCGGTGATGCCGACCGCGCTGAAGGAGCGGCCGTGGTAGCTGTTGCGCATCGCCAGGATCTGGTTGCTGCGCCGGTACGTCGTGGCCAGCATCAGCGCGGTGTCGTTGGCCTCGGTGCCGGAGGTGGTGAAGAAGACCCGCGCGTCCGGGATGCCGGACATCTGCGCGATCCGCTCGGCGAGTTCGACCATCGGCCGGTTGAGGTAGAGCGTGGAGGAGTGGATGATCCGGCCGGCCTGCTCGCTCACCGCCTTGGTGACCTCGGGGAGGGCGTGCGCCGTCATCGTGGTGAGGATGCCGCCGAAGAAGTCGAGGTACCTCGTGCCGGCGGCGTCCCAGACGTGGCGGCCCTCGCCGTGGGTGATCTCCAGCGGGTCCGCGTAGTAGAGCGCGAGCCAGTCGGGCAGTACGGCCTTGTGGCGTCCGAGCAGTTCGTCGGTCACGGCTGCACCACTCCTTTCACTGCTGTACGGGGTTCTGCGGGTGTCACGGCTGTACGTGCCCACGTCAGGGCTGGACGAGTCCTTCGTAGGCGTCGGGCCGGCGGTCCCGGTAGAACGCCCACTGCTGACGTACCGCCTCGACCAGGTCGAAGTCGAGGTCCCGCACGACGAGTTCCTCGTCCTGGTCGCTGGCGACCTCGCCGACGAACTTGCCGCGCGGGTCCACGAAGTAGGAGGTGCCGTAGAAGTCGTTGTCCCCGTACTCCTCGACGCCCACCCGGTTGATCGCGGCGACGAAGTACTCGTTGGCGACGGCTGCCGCCGGCTGCTCCAGCTGCCACAGATGGGCGGAGAGACCCCGGTGCGTGGCGGACGGGTTGTAGACGAGCTGGGCACCGTTCAGACCGAGCTGGCGCCAGCCCTCCGGGAAGTGGCGGTCGTAGCAGATGTAGACGCCGACCTTGCCGACGGCCGTGTCGAAGACCGGCCAGCCGAGGTTTCCGGGCTTGAAGTAGTACTTCTCCCAGAACCCCTTGACCTGGGGGATGTGGTGCTTGCGGTACTTGCCGAGGTAGCTGCCGTCGGCGTCGATGACGGCCGCGGTGTTGTAGTAGAACCCGGACTGCTCGACCTCGAAGACCGGGACGACGATCACCATGCCGGTCTCGCGGGCCAGCTCCCGCATCCGGGTCACCGTGGGGCCGTCGGGCACGGGTTCCGCCCAGGCGTAGTGCTCGGGTTCCTGGACCTGGCAGAAGTAGGGCGCGTTGAAGACTTCCTGGAAGCCGATCACCTTCGCGCCCTGCCGGGCCGCCTCGCGGGCGTGCTCGATGTGCTTGTCGACCATGGACGCGGTGTCACCGGTCCAGGTGGCCTGGACCAGGGCGGCGCGTACGACGTTGGCCATGTCAGCTGCTCCTTCGACAGGGACGTCAGAGAGCCTCTACGCCCGTAGAAGCAGGCCGTAGAGGCTTGAAACTAAGCCCCGTCGACGGGCTGGGCAAGACCATCGTCGTCAACCGGCCGAGTCGATCACGTTTCGCACTCCAGTGGACGATTACGCCCACGTTTCCCCGCGAACCGGTCGTGCCGACGACGACGCGCCCGGTTCGCGGCGGAACGGAGTCAGGTGAGGCCCTGGACGCGCAGGGCGTGTGCCACGTCCCGGTGGCGGTCCGCCGAGACACCGCGCGCCGCCGCCAGGACGAGGGGCGCGAGCCGCCTGGGGTCTGCCTGCGCGCTGCGCGCCGCCTCTTCTGGCGTACGCATCCGCACATAGACGTCGAGCAGCGCACGCGCCTCCCGTTCACGCCCCTCCGCGACGAAGCCGAGCACCGCCTCACCGATCTCCTCGGCGGGCCGTGTGACGCCCTGCCGCAGCATCTGGTCCCCGTCCGCGGCGCGCCCGACCGCGTTCAGGGCGTCCGCGACCGCGACCAGCCGGTCGGCGGGCAGTGAGCCGGCCTCCCACAGCAGGGTCGCCCAGTCGGCGTCCAGCCGCGCCCGGTGCAACTCGGCGGCGAGCAGCGGGAAACGGGCGGCGGGCCAGTGCGCGACCTCCACGAGGAGGGCGTGCGCCTCCCCGCTGCGGCTCTCCCGGCGCAGCCGCACCAGTTGCTCGACGGTGCCGGCGACCTCCCGCCGCGCCTCGTCGTCCAGCGCCTGCCGCGCCTGCGGCTGCTTCGGCGCCACCGGTTCGGCCGGCTCCGCGACCCCGGCGTACCGGGCGCCCCGGGGAGCGCGCCCCTTGCGGCCGCCGCTCGGCGCGACCTCGGGCACGGCCACGGCAGGGGCCTCCTCGACCTCCGCGGCCCCGGCGAATCGGGCACCCCCTCGGGGGCGGCGCTTGGAACGCTGCTTGGCCGGGGCCGGGGCGGGGGCGGGGGCGGCGGACTCCGGGGTGTGGTCCCGGGGGTCGGGTTCGGGGGCGGGTTCCGGGGTGGGTGACGGCGCGGGGCGGCGGTCGTCGGCCCCGCCGTCGGTGGCTCCGGGGGCACCGTTCCAGGAGTGCGCGGGAGCGTCGGGGGCTCGTTCGGGTTCGCCGGGGCCCAGGAAGGCGCCCGCGTAGCCGTCGCGCCGGGCGTCGCGCGCCCCTTCGCCGCCGGGTCGGTCCGTGTACGTACGGGCTTGGTCGAAGCCGTCCGTGTGCGTGCGCGGGGCGGGGCGGGTCCCCTGACCCTCCCGGTGTCCCCCCGGCTCCGGCATGCGGTGTACGTCCCCGACGGCGTCCCCAGCGACGTGCCCCGCGCCCCGCGCGGGGTGGTGCGGAGCGCGGCGGTCGGCGTCCTCGATACGGGTGCGCAGCTCCGCGCAGCGGGCGGTGGCGCGTTCGTGGTCGTCGCGGGCCCAGGCCAGGTCCAGGCGGAGGGCGTCGGCCTCCTCCTGAGTGGTGGCGGCCCGGAGCCTGCGGGCCAGTTCGGCGGTGCGATCGGCGGCGTAGCGCTGTTCGCGGAGCATGACGTCGAGCCGGTCGCCGAGGGCGTCACGGCCACCGGGCCGGGCGTCGTGGGCGGCGAGCGAGGCGCGGTGCAGCACACGGGCCCGCTCGGTCTCCTGGGCCGCGGCGGCGGGTCCGTACGCGGTGTCGAGGTCGTGCATGAGCGCCTGCACGACGTCCCAGGGCGGCACCTCCAGCCCGTCCAGACAGGCGCGCATGCCCTCGGGGTCACGCTGCCAGAAGACGGCGCACCACCCTCCGCCCTGGTCGAGCTTGCTCATCAGCTTGTTCAGGTATCCCGCGAACTCCCGCACCTGACCCGGGAGTTGATCCACAGCCATCGCATGCTCCCCAGCCGACTGGAGTGGGTCGTGACGTGCTCCGGTGCGACAGAAAACACCAGTTGTGTTACAGAGGCGCTACGTGAAGTTTTCGGAGCGGACGCAGTGCGCTGTGCGCGTCGGCCCGGCGGCCGTGCGTGAGGGGGTTCGCGCCACGGACACCGAACGACTTCGGCCCGGGCGGCTAGGGGTGTTTCGAAAGTCCTGTGCGGCGCCCGCGGTGTCCGGTGCGCGCTCTCGGCGCGCCGGACGAAAGCCCTCGTACTGGACGTACTTGGACTTTTGGTCGGTGCGGCGGTGGGGGCCCCTCCCGCTCGAGCGAAGCCGAGAGTGGGGGAGCCTGCCGGGCGCCGTGGGTGCCGTGCGGAACTTTCGAAACACCCCCTGGCCGCCTCAGGCCACCGCCGCGGTCGACGCCACGACGGCCGGTCCGCACCGCGTCACGAGGTCGTCCATCGACAGGCCCAGCGTGCGGGCGAGTGCGGCGACCGTGAAGAAGGCCGGGGTGGGCGCGCGGCCCGTCTCGATCTTCCGGAGGGTCTCGGCGGAGATGCCCGCGCCGGCGGCGATCTCCGCCATGCTGCGGCCGCCGCGGGCGTCCCGCAGCAACCGGCCGAGCCGCTCGCCGCGTTCGCGCTCTTCGGGGGTGAGGGGGGTGCGCACCATGACCCCATTCTAATACCGATCCGCTCCGGCGGACCGGTATTAGAATTGGATGTCGAGCGGTATAGTAATTGGCATGGTGGAACTGAAGACGGACGAGTCGATCGACGCGATGTACGAGGCGGGCCAGGTCGTGGGGCAGGCCCTCACGGCCGTGCGGGACGCCGCCGACGTGGGGGTCTCCCTGCTCGAACTGGACGAGCTGGCCCACGAGGTGCTGCGGAAGGCGGGTGCCACCTCACCCTTCCTGAACTACCACCCCGCGTTCGCGCCCACCCCCTTCCCCGCGGTGCTCTGCGCCTCCGTGAACGACGCGATCGTGCACGGCATCCCCACGGCGTACCGGCTGCGCGACGGGGACCTCGTCTCCCTCGACTTCGGCGCGCAACTGGGCGGCTGGGCCGGGGACTCGGCGATCAGCTTCGTGGTGGGCACGGCGCGCACGGCCGACCTCCGGCTCGTCGCGACGGCCGAACGGGCCCTCGCGGCGGGCATCGAGGCGGCCGTCGTCGGCAACCGCATCGGCGACATCGCCCACGCGATCGGCACCGTGTGCCGGGCCGCCGGGTACGGCATCCCCGACGGGTTCGGCGGACACGGCATCGGGCGCAAGATGCACGAGGACCCGGGGGTCCCGAACGAGGGGCGCCCCGGCCGGGGCATGAAACTCCGGCACGGGATGGTCCTGGCGATCGAGCCGATGCTGATCGGCGGCGGTACGGACGGCTACCACGCCGACCCGGACGGCTGGACGCTGCGCACGAACGACGGTTCCCGGGCGGCGCACGTGGAGCACACGGTGGCCATCACGGAGAGGGGGCCGCGGGTGCTGACGGCGCGGGCGGCCTTCGAGCGCGGCTGAGCTTCGGCCGGTTGCTCAGGTGCGGGTGCGTGGGGCTTCTCGCGCAGTTCCCCGCGCCCCTTGAGGGCCTGCGGCCCTTCCGGGCCGAAAAAGCACGGTGCGCAGCCCCTGCTTTTTCAGGGGCGCGGGGAACTGCGCGAGCAACCCCCACGCACCCGCACCCGCACCCGCACCCGCCAACGAACCCCGCACCCACCCCCGCCCCCGGCGACAAACCTCACCGCCCCCTCGGTGTATCCCCTCGCCACACGGGAACCCGGCGGCGAATGAACAGCGGATTCCCGGGGCCCGAGGGCTACGGTCCGGACCCCTTCACCGAGTTCCTCGCCCGTTTCTTCGGCGGCCCACGCCCGCAACGCATCGAGATCGGCCGCCTGATGAGCGGCCAGGCCCGCCAACTCGTGGCCGACGCCGCGGCGTACGCGGCCCGGCACGGCAGCAGCGACCTGGACACCCAGCATCTGCTGCGCGCCGCGCTGACCGCCGAGCCCACCCGAAGTCTGGTGGCCCGCGCGGGCGCCGACCCCGACGCGCTGGCCGGCGCGATCGACGAGCGGTCGGGCCCCGAGCGGCACAAACCCGGCCAGGGCCCGGCGCCCGCGTCGCTCGCGCTGACCCCGGCGGTCAAGCGCGCGCTGTTGGACGCGCACGAGCTGGCCCGGGCCACCGGCTCCGGTCACATCGGCCCCGAGCACGTACTGAGCGCCCTCGCCGCCAACCCGGACTCGGCCGCCGGACACATCCTCGGCGCGGCGCACCTGTCGGCCGGCGCGCTGCCCCCGGACGCGGCGGACCCGTCGGCGCCGACCCCGCCCGTGGGGATCCCCCTGTCCGGGTTCCCGCGCTCCGACCTGCCGCGCCGCTCCGCCTCCGCCACCCCGACCCTCGACAAGTACGGCCGCGATCTGACCGACCTCGCCCTCCAGGGCCGTATCGACCCGGTCATCGGCCGGGAGACGGAGATCGAGCAGACCGTCGAGGTGCTCTCCCGGCGCGGCAAGAACAACCCGGTGCTGATCGGTGAGGCGGGCGTAGGCAAGACCGCGATCGTGGAAGGGCTCGCCCAGCGCATCGCCGAGGGGGACGTGCCCGATGTGCTGGCCGGGCGCCGGGTGGTGGCCCTGGACCTGTCCGGGGTGGTCGCCGGGACCCGCTACCGGGGCGACTTCGAGGAGCGGCTCACGAACATCGTCGACGAGATCCGCGCGCACTCCGCCGAACTGGTCGTCTTCATCGACGAGTTGCACACCGTCGTGGGCGCCGGCTCGGGCGAGGGCAGCGCGATGGACGCCGGCGACATCCTCAAGCCGGCGCTGGCGCGCGGCGAGCTGAACATCGTCGGGGCGACGACGCTGGAGGAGTACCGGCGCATCGAGCGGGACGCGGCGCTGGCCCGCCGGTTCCAGCCGGTGCTGGTCCCCGAACCGGACGGCGACGACGCCCTGGAGATCCTGCGGGGGCTGCGGGACCGGTACGAGGCCCACCACCAGGTCCGCTACACCGACGAGGCGCTGGTGGCCGCCGTGGAACTGTCCGGCCGGTATCTCACCGACCGCCGGCTGCCCGACAAGGCCATCGACCTGATGGACCAGGCCGGGGCCCGGGTCCGGCTGCGGGCCCGGACGAAGGGCACGGACGTACGGGCCCTGGAGCAGGAGATCGAGCAGCTGGCCCGGGACAAGGACCAGGCGGTCACGGGTGAGCGGTACGAGCAGGCGACCCGGTTGCGGGACCGGATCGCGGAGCTGCGGGAGCGGATGGACGCGGGGCGCGACCGGGCGCGGGCCGACGACGGGCAGAGCCTGGAGATCGGTGCCGAGGACATCGCCGAGGTGGTCTCCCGGCAGACCGGCATCCCCGTCAGCAGCCTCACCCAGGAGGAGCGGGAACGGCTGCTGGGGCTGGCGGAGCGGCTGCGCGGGCGGGTCGTCGGACAGGACGAGGCGGTGAGCGTGGTGGCGGACGCCGTGCTGCGTTCACGCGCCGGGCTCGCCAGTCCCGATCGCCCGATCGGCAGTTTCCTGTTCCTCGGCCCGACCGGCGTCGGCAAGACCGAGCTGGCCCGCGCGCTGGCGGAGGCCCTCTTCGGCAGCGAGGACCGGATGGTGCGGCTCGACATGAGCGAGTACCAGGAACGGCACACGGCCAGCCGGCTGGTCGGCGCCCCGCCCGGCTATGTCGGGCACGAGGAGGCCGGCCAGCTCACCGAGACCGTACGGCGTCACCCGTACTCGCTGCTGTTGCTGGACGAGGTGGAGAAGGCCCATCCGGACGTCTTCAACCTGCTGCTCCAGGTCCTCGACGACGGCCGGCTCACCGACGCCCAGGGCCGCACGGTCGACTTCACCCACGCCGTGGTCGTGATGACGAGCAACCTGGGCTCGGACGCCATCGGCCGGGGCGGGTCGGGGCTCGGCTTCTCGGCGGGCGGCGCCGAGGCGGACGAGGAGGACCGGCGCGAGCGGATCCTGCGGCCGCTCAGGGAGCACTTCCGGCCCGAGTTCCTCAACCGCATCGACGAGATCGTGGTCTTCCGCCGCCTCGGCGACGAGCAACTGCGGCGGATCACGGACCTGTTGCTGGAGGGGACACGGCTGCGGCTGCACGCGCGGGGCGTCCGCATCGAGTTCGACGAGCGGGCCGTCGACCATCTCGCCCGTCACGGCCACCAGCCCGAGTACGGCGCCCGGCCGCTGCGCCGCACGATCCAGCGGGAGGTCGACAACCCGCTGTCCCGGCTGCTGCTCGACGGCCGGCTGCCGTCCGGCAGCCGGGTGGTGGCGGAGGTGGAGGACGGGCGGCTGGCGTTCCGTACGACGCCGCCCGCCTCCGGCGGCGCTACCTGACGGGACGCACGACCATCGCCGCGCCGCCCCCGCGCCGTACGGTCTCGGCGGCGGCCAGCCACTGGCCGTTCGGCAGACGCTGGACGGCGGTGGCGGCGCCGATCTCCGGGTTCTGCCGGAAGCCGTGCCCGATGGCTTCGAGCCGGGCCTTCAACGGGCTGTTCCACAGGCCCGGTTCGAGTTCGGTGGTGGTCTGGTTGCGCTGGCTGGCGCGCGGCGCGGCGATCGCGTCGACCAGCGGCAGACCCCGGTCGAGGAAGCCGGTCAGGGTCTGCAGCACGGTCGTGATGATGGTCGCGCCGCCGGGTGAGCCGAGCGCCACCACGGGCTTGCCGTGCCGGTCGAGCACGATCGTCGGAGACATCGACGAACGCGGCCGCTTGCCCGGTCCCGGCAGGTTGGGGTCGTGCACGGCGGGGTTGGCCGGGGTGAAGGAGAAGTCGGTCAGCTCGTTGTTGAGCAGGAAGCCGCGGCCCGGCACGGTGATGCCACTGCCGCCGGTCTGCTCGATGGTGAGGGTGTAGGAGACGACGTTGCCCCACTTGTCGGCGACCGTGAGATGGGTCGTGCTGTCGCCCTCGTACGTCGTCGGCGCCGCCGTGCCGCCGGTCGCGCAGGGCGCCGGGTCGCGCGGGTCGCCCGGTGCGACGGGGCTGGTGAGGACCGCGTCGTCCTTGATCAGGCACTCACGGGAGTCGGCGAACCGCTGCGAGAGCAGTTCCTTCGTCGGTACGTCCTCGAAGGCGGGGTCGCCGACCCAGCGGCCGCGGTCGGCGAACGCGATCCGGCTCGCCTCGATGTAGCGGTGCAGGTACTGGACGTCGCTCGCCTTCGAGAGATCGGTCCGTTCCAGGATGTTGAGCGCCTCGGCGACGGTCGTGCCGCCCGAGGAGGAGGGCGCCATCCCGTAGACGCCGAGACCGCGGTACGACGTCTTGGTCGGGGCCTGGCGCTTGGCGCGGTACCGGGCGAGGTCGGCCGTCGTCAGGTCGCCGGGACGGGCGTTGTACCCCGAAGCCGGGTCCACCGGCGGCTTGTTGACCGTGTCGACGATGTCCCGGGCGATGTCGCCCCGGTAGAGCGCGCCGACGCCCTTGCGGCCCAACTCGGCGTAGGTGCGCGCCAGGTCGGGGTTCTTCAGGGTCGAGCCGACCACCGGCAGCCGGCCGCCGGGCAGGTAGAGGTCGACCGTGGCCGGGAAGTTCCGGAACCGGGCCTCGTTGGAGGCGGTCTGGGCGCGGAAGGTCTCGTCGACCACGAACCCGTCGCGGGCGAGCTTCTCGGCGGGCTTCAGCAGCCTGCCGAGGGGCTTGCTGCCCCAGTTCTTCAGCGCGGTCTGCCAGGTGGCGGGGGTGCCGGGGGTGCCGACGCTCAGCCCGCTGGTGACGGCCTCCGCGAACGGGATCGGCTGCCCGTTCTCCAGGAAGAGGTCCTCGCCGGCGCTCAGGGGGGCGGTCTCGCGGCCGTCGACGGTGTGCACCGTACGGGACTTGGCGTCGTAGTAGACGAAGTAGCCGCCTCCGCCGATGCCCGCCGAGTAGGGCTCGGTGACGCCGAGCGCGGCGGCCGTGGCGACCGCGGCGTCCACCGCGTTGCCGCCCTTGCGGAGCACCTCGATGCCGGCGGCCGAGGCGTCCGGGTCGACGCTGGAGACGGCGCCGCCGTAGCCGACGGCGACCGGGCTCTTCGTGGGGGTGTCCGTCGCGGCGGAGGTCGGCGGGGCCGCCCCCACCGACACCACGGCGGACGTCGCCGCCAGTACAGCCAGTTTCCGCGCGACAGGACGACGCAGACGCATCCGTACCTCCAGTCAAGGACCGTCCGCGCAGACTAACGCGGTTGCCATGGTCCCGTCAGGAGGCGCTCCGGGGCTCCGAACCGGACATGGATTCGAGCACTGTTCGACGGCGCCCGCTACCATGCGCGGCCATGAATGACGACGTGCGCAATATCGTCCTCGGCGTGATCGCGGCCGGGCTCAGTGCCTCGCTGGGCTGGTTCTTCCGGACGTACCTGTGGAAGCGGAAGCTCCGGCGGAAGCAGGCGTTCTTCGGGTTGCCCGACAATTCCGAGTCCTTGCTGGTGGTCAGCCGCGATCCGTCGACCGCGAATCTGGCGGTGCACCGCTTCGACGTGTTCGCCCTGCTGGAACTCTCCGCGCTGATCAAGGACTGTGGCGCGTACGCCCAGATCATCACCCAGGACGCCGCCCAGCAGGGATTCGGCGAGCGCACCGAGTTCTGCGTGGGCGGGCCCGGCTCCAACCGCCGCATGGCCGCCCATATCGCGGCCATGCTGCCGGGCATTCATTTCAACCTCGACCCGGAACCCGGTCCCGACCGGGCCGCCCTGCACATCGGCAGCGAGCGCTATCGACTGGACCCCGGCATCACCGAGCACGTGATCCTGGCCCGGCTCACCACAGGCCAGCCGGACCAGGCTCGTCCGGTCTTCCTCTTCTGCGGCCAGCGCGCCATCACCAATCAGGCCGCCACCCGCTACCTCGCCCGAAACCACGAGCGCTTGCACCGCAAGTACGGCACGGGCTCGTTCGTCCTTCTGCTGAAGGTCGTCAACTCGCAGGCCTACGGCCCCGATGTGGTCGAACTCGTATCGGACGTCACCCGCGCGGCCCAGGCCCCGGCACCGTCGGCGCCGGCCCAGATCTCGCACCGCGCCTCGTAGTCCACGGTCGAACGAGTCCACGGCCGAACAGTCCACGGTCGAACGTTACCGTCACGTAACTTACCGAGGAGTTACTTCCGGTAAGGGTGTCCGGTTACCGTCGGGTCACTTTGCACTTACACGAGTGAGGAGCGACCCGTGAGACACCCGCACGGCACCACATCGCGTACGACCAGGGCGCTGCGGACGAGCGCCGTGGGCGCCGTCTCGGTCACCCTGGTCGCCGGCACGGCCCTCGGCCTCGCCCCCGCCGCCCAGGCCGCGTCCGGCGCCGCGGAGGCCCCCACCACCCGTTTCGTCGACATCAAGGGCGAGGGCGGGACCGTCCTCAAGGCCAATGTGGTCGCGCCGGCCGACGCCTCGCGCGCGTACCCGCTGCTGGTCCTGCCCACGAGCTGGGGCCTCCCCCAGGTGGAGTACCTCGCCCAGGCCCGGAAGCTGGCCGACGCGGGCTATGTCGTGGTCAGTTACAACGTGCGCGGCTTCTGGGAGTCCGGCGGATACATAGAGGTCGCGGGGCCACCCGACATAGCCGACGCCTCCAAGGTGATCGACTGGGCGCTCGCCAACACCCCGGCCGACGCGGAGCACATCGGCATGGCGGGACTGTCGTACGGGGCGGGCATCAGCCTGCTCGCCGCCGCGCACGACAAACGCGTCAAGGCGGTCGCCGCACTGAGCGGCTGGTCGGACCTGATCGACTCCATCTACGGCGGACGCACCCAGCACCTCCAGGCGGCCGCCCTCCTCGACGGCGCGGGACGGATCACCGGCCGCCGGAGCCCCGAACTCCAGCAGATCTTCGAGGACTTCTACGCCTCGAACCTGGCCAAGGAGGGGGACATGATCACCTGGGGGAAGAAACGTTCCCCCGAGACCTATGTCGACCGGATCAACACCAACGGCACGGCCGTCATGCTCGCCAACGCCTGGGGCGACTCGATCTTCCCGCCCAACCAGTACGCCGACTTCTACGAGAAGCTCAGCGGCGCCAAGCGCCTGGAGCTGCGCCCCGGCGACCACGCCACCACCGAGCTCACCGGTCTGTTCGGGCTGCCCAACGACGTGTGGTCCGACACCCAACGCTGGTTCGACCGCTACCTCAAGGGCACCGCCAACGGCATCGACCGTGAGCAGCCCGTCCAGCTCAAGTCCCGTACGGGCGGCGCCTTCGAGGGCTATCCGGACTGGAAGTCGGTCACCGCCACCCGGAAGAAGATCGCCCTGGCGAGCGGCACCACGATCCGCGCGAACGTCGACTCGGGCGCCAACGGCGGGGTCGTCTTCCTCTCCAGCATCCTGGACCAGGTGGCCCAACTCCCGCCCGTGGCCTCGATACCGCTGCTGCCGCGCCGCTGGGCGGCCGTGTGGCAGTCGGAGAAGTACCCGACGGCGCAGGCCGTGCGCGGCACCGCGAAGCTGCACACCACGGTGACGGCCACCAAGGAGAGCGGCACCCTCGTCGCGTACCTGTACGACGTGGGCCCGCTCGGCCTCGGCAAGCTGGTCAGCCACGCGCCGTACACCTTCCACGGCGAGACGCCCGGCCGGCAGTTCGGCGTGGACCTGGAGTTGAACTCCACGGCCTACGACGTTCCGGCGGGCCACCGTCTCGCCCTGGTCGTCGACACGGTCGACCCGCTCTACATCGAGCACAACCCGACCGGCGCGCAGCTGACCTTCTCCTCGCCGCCGAACGACCCGTCGTACGTGTCGATCCCGCTGCGCGAGCAGTGATCTCCGGCTGCCGCCGGACGGGCCTGGCCCCTGGCCGCTGCGCGTCCGGCAGCAGCGTCCCTGTTCGGCCGGGGGTGGCGTCCACGGCCTCGCTCACCCCAAGTGGATGAACCGCTCATCGTAGTCGAGCCCCGCGCCCGGTCCAGTGCCGGTGGTCAGTGCTTGAGGATCTTGGAGAGAAAGTCCTTGGCACGGTCGCTCTCCGGGTTCGTGAAGAACGCGTCCGGAGAGCGGTCCTCGACGATGCGGCCGTCCGCCATGAAGACGACGCGGTTGGCGGCGGAGCGGGCGAAACCCATCTCGTGGGTGACGACGACCATGGTCATGCCCTCGCGCGCCAACTGCTGCATCACTTCGAGGACTTCGTTGATCATCTCCGGGTCGAGGGCCGAGGTGGGCTCGTCGAAAAGGATCACCTTGGGGTCCATGGCGAGGGCGCGGGCGATGGCCACCCGCTGCTGCTGACCGCCGGAGAGCTGGGCCGGGTACTTCGGCGCCTGGTCGGCGAGACCGACCCGGTCCAGGAGTTCACGGGAGCGCCGGTCGGCGCTCTCCTTCTTCCTTCTGCGGACCTTGATCTGACCGAGCGACACATTCTGCAGGACCGTCTTGTGCGCGAAGAGGTTGAAGGACTGGAAGACCATGCCGACGTCCGCGCGGAGCGCCGCGAGGGCCTTGCCCTCGCTCGGCAGCGGCTGTCCGTCGATCCGGATCGTGCCGGAACGGATGGGCTCCAGCCGGTTGATCGCCCGGCACAGCGTCGACTTCCCCGACCCCGACGGGCCGATGACGACGACCACCTCCCCCTTGCCCACGGTGAGGTCGATGTCCTGGAGGACATGCAGCTCGCCGAAGTACTTGTTCACGTCGTGCATCTCGATCAGCGGATCGACCGCCATGCCCAGCCCGCCCTACTCGCCCTCGACCGTGTGGTGTCGCCGGTGCCGCAAACTATCCGGACGGAGGGGACGTCAGGACGCGACACGCACTCACGGGGATTAGCCGTATTGTCGGGAAGCGCCCACGCCGAGGGGTGTGCGCCGGGTCCTCATTGCTCGGCGACCTCGGCATAGAGCTGGGAGAGTTCCGGGGCGCCGCTGGCGGCCCACGCCTGGCCGGCCTCGACCACGTCGATCTCACGGCCGGAGTCCAGCCGCACCACGGGCTGGCCGTTGGGCCAGATCTCCCAGCGGGCGCCCGGGACGGTCCGTACGACGACCGTGCCCAGGTAGAGGCCCGCGTCGTTCCCGAGCCAGGCCACGGTCTCCTCGTCGTCGCGCCAGCGCGGGACGAGTTGGTCGATCGCCTCCAACGAGCCTGCGGAGTCGTCGAGTTCGACGCCGGCCAGGGCGGCCTGCGCGCGCAGCAGTTCGCATTCGGAGAGGAGTTCGGCGAGTCCCTCGTGACCGTCGTCGTCACCGTCGCCGCCGGTGAACACCGCGACCCCGAACGCGGGGTCACGCCTCTTGCGCCAGTTGCCCAGGAAAGAGATGTTCATGCGCTCAGCGTGTCATCCGCCTCACCCTTCGCACCACAGGCGCGCGGAAACCGCTTGTTCGCCGGGAGTTCGGCCGTGGTTCCCGCCTGCCTCATTGACGGGTCCCTGACGCCTCTTTAGCTTCATGACACATCCGTCGTCTCATCGTTGTACCGGTGCCGCGTCCGTCGGCACCGTCACTCTCGTGGTGTTCAGCGAGCAGAAGGGATCGCGCGTGCGCCGACGCGTCTGGGGAACGGCCGTCGTCCTGGCACTTCTGGCGGCGGTCGCGCCCGTCGCCACCGCCCGAGCGGCCGCCGGCCCGGCGGCCGAACCGGTCCCGCTGGAACACCTCTTCGACAACCGGGCCGTCAGCGACGACGCGCGGCCCACCGGGGCCGACTTCGACGGCTCCGGCGGCTCCCTCTCCGCCGCCGACCTGAGGGCGGCCGGATGGACGCCGGGGCGCGCACTGACCGTTCAGGGCGCGCGCCTGACCTGGCCGCGCCGCACGGCGGGCGAGCCCGACAACGTACGCGCCGCCGGCCAGTCCGTGCGCGTACGGGGCCGGGGTGACGCCCTCGCCTTCCTGGTCGCCGCCACGGGCGGTGCCGAGGCGGTCGGCGGCGGCACGGTCCGCTACCGGGGCGGGGCCCGCTCCCCGTACCGGCTGACGGCGCCCGACTGGCGCACCGGCCCGCTCGCCACCAAGGCCGTGGCCCTCCCCCATGTGAACACCCCCGGCGGTCAACTCACCGAGAAGGCACGGCTGTACGTCGTCACCGTGCCGCTCGTGCGGGGGCGCGAGGTCGCGTCGGTGACCCTGCCGCGCAACCGCGACCTGCATGTGTTCGCTCTGTCGGTGCGCCCCGACTCGGCCGCCTGGAACGGTAGTTGGGCCGCCTCCACCTCCGGCTACCCGGCCGTCGGGCCCTGGACCGACCGGACCCTGCGGCTCGTCGTCCACACCTCGGTGGGCGGGCCCCGGGTGCGGATCCGGCTCGACAACACCTTCGCCTCGGCGCCGGTACGGGTGGGCAGCGCGACGGTGGCGCTGCGGGCGACGGGCGCGAGCGCCCGGAGTGCGCCGGTGCCCCTGTCGTTCCGGGGCGCGGCCGGCACCGACATCCCGGCCGGCGCGCAGGCGTTCAGTGATCCGCTGGGCTTCGAGGTGCCGCCGGACACCGATCTGCTGGTGAGCTTCCATCTGCCCGGCACGGTGACGGCTGCGCCCGTGCACCGGCTGGCGCGGCAGACGTCGTACGTCAGTGAGCCGGGGGATCACGCGGGGGACGGCTCGGCCACCGCGTACACCTCCACGATCTCGACCTGGCCGCTGCTGACCGGCGTGGACGTGGGCGGCGGGCAGGGCTCCGTCGTCCTTCTCGGCGACTCGATCACCGACGGGGAGGCGACGACGGTCGACGCGAACCGGCGGTGGCCGGACGCGCTGGCCCGGCGGCTGCTGAGCCAGGACGAGGTCCCGCGCTACGGCGTCCTCAACCAGGGGATCTCCGCGAACCGGGTGGTCACCGACCGCTACCCCGGTGACGGTGTCTCCACCGACACCGGCGGCGTGAGCGCCCTGCACCGCCTCGACCGCGATGTCCTCGCCCAGACCTCCGCCCGAACCGTCGTCGTCTTCCAGGGCGTCAACGACGTCCGCTGGGGTGCCACGGCGGGCGAGGTCGTGGCCGGGCTGCGGGAGATCGCGGCCCGGGGACGCGAGCGGGGCCTGCGCGTGCTCGTGGCGACGGTGGCGCCCTGCGAGGGCGAGGCACGCTGCACGTCCGCCGTCGACGCCCAGCGGGTCGCGGTCAACGAGTGGATCCGGGGCGGCGAGGCGGACGAGGTGTTCGACGGGGTCCTCGACTTCGACGAGGTGCTGCATGACCCGGCGCGTCCGGCCCGGCTGCTCCCCGCGTACGACACCGGGGACCACCTGCACCCGAACGAGGCGGGGCTCGCGGCACTCGCCGACGCGGTGGACCTCGGCCTGCTGTGACGGCCCGCGCGGCCCGGAGGGGTCGCGAGCGTCAGACCTCCAGGTCCACCACGACCGGCGCGTGGTCCGACGCGCCCTTGCCCTTGCGCTCCTCCCGGTCCACGTAGGCGTCGGTGACGGCCTTGGCGAACGGCTCGTTGCCGTAGACGAGGTCGATGCGCATGCCCCGGTTCTTCGGGAAGCAGAGCTGGCGGTAGTCCCAGTACGTGAAGGGGTGCTCGTACTTGAGGGGGCGGGGGACGACGTCGGACAGGCCCGCCTCGCGCAGGGAGGCCAGGGCGGCGCGCTCGGCGGGGGTGACGTGGGTGAGGCCCTCGAAGGCGGCGACGTCGTACACGTCGTCGTCGGTCGGCGCCACGTTGTAGTCGCCCAGGACGGCGAAGGGGCGGCTGCCGGCCGCGTCACCGGCGACGGCGGCCTTGAGCGCCTCGAACCACTGGAGCTTGTACGCGTAGTGCGGGTGGTCGACCTCGCGGCCGTTCGGCACATAGACCGACCAGACGCGGACCGGGCCGCAGGTCGCGGAGATCGCGCGGGGCTCCACCGAGCCGTCGTAGCCGGGGTCGCCGGGCAGGCCCTTGACGACGTCCTCGATGCCGACCCGGGAGATCACCGCCACGCCGTTCCACCGCCCGGTGGCGTGGACGGCGGCCTCGTAGCCCGCCTCGCGCAGCGCGTCGAGCGGGAAGCCGTCCTCGGCGATCTTGGCCTCCTGGAGGCAGAGCACGTCCGTGCCGCTGCTCTCCAGCCAGGCGAGGAGCCTCGGGAGACGAGCGGTGATCGAGTTCACGTTCCAGGTCGCGATGCGCATGCCCCACAACCTACCGGGCGGGTCCGACAAGGCCCGTCCCGCCCGGTGAGGTGCCCGCGCTCAGACGTCCGCCGACGCCCCGGGTGCGAGCCGGAGGTGGTCCGCGCCGCCGAGGGCGCCGATCTGGCGGTCGTAGATGGGGCGGGCGAGGTCGCTGAGGAGGGCGTCGTGGATGTCGTACGCGCGCCGCGGCCCGACCTCGCGGACGTAGTCGATGACCTCGGAGATCTTGCTCCAGGGGGCCATGACGGGGAGCATCAGCGTCTCGACGGGGTGGCCGGGGACGGTGAGGGCGTCGCCCGGGTGGAAGACGCGGCCGCCGTCGACGAGATAGCCGACGTTGGTGATGCGCGGGATGTCCGGATGGATCACCGCGTGGAGTTCTCCGTGGACCTGCACGTCGAAGCCGGCGGCGGTGAACGTGTCACCATGGCCGACCGTGTGCACCCGGCCGGGGAAGGCGGCGGAGATCTTCTCGGCGACCGAGCGCAGGGTCCAGATCTCGGCGCCCGGATCGGCCTCCAGGGCCGCCCGCAGCCGCCCCTCGTCGAAGTGGTCGGGGTGCTCGTGGGTGACCAGCACGGCGTCCGCGCCGATCGCGGCGTCCTCCTCGCTGAACCCGCCCGGGTCGATGACGAGCGTGCGCCCGTCCTTCTCCAGCCGGACGCAGGCGTGCGACTTCTTGGTGAGCTTCATGGTCATGGATCCATCCTGCCTCCGGCGGGCGGCCGGCGGTGGCTCACTCCTCGGGGGTGGTCTCCTCGCGGATGACCTGCTGGGCCACGCGGAACGCGCTGTTCGCGGCCGGTACCCCGCAGTAGACGGCCGCCTGGAGGAGGACTTCCTTGATCTCGTCCGGGGTGAGGCCGTTGCGGAGGGCGGCGCGGGTGTGGAAGGCGAGTTCGTCCAGGTGCCCGCCGGCCACGAGCGCGGTCAGGGTGACACAGCTGCGGGAACGGCGGTCGAGGCCGGGCCGGTCCCAGATCTCGCCCCAGGCGTAGCGGGTGATGAACTCCTGGAAGTCGCCGGAGAACGCGTCCGCCGACGCCAGCGCCCGGTCCACGTGCGCGTCGCCGAGCACCTCGCGGCGGACCTTCAGCCCGGCGTCGTACGGGTCGGGTCTGCCCGTCGCCTCCGGCTGGAGCACGGCCGGGGCGATCTCGGCGACCGGTCCGGTCAGCGGCTGCACGGCGGCGAGGGCCGGCTTGACCGGGGTCGCCGGGATGGCGACCTGCCCGGTGGCGGAGTCGTAGGCGGGCTGCCAGGCGGTGGAGAAGTGGCGGACGAGCAGATCGGTGACGGCGGCGGGCTGCTCGACCGGGACGAGGTGGGAGGCGCCGGGGACGACCGCGAGCCGGGCGTCGGGGATGCCCGCGACGAGCGTACGGGCCTCGGCGGGGCCGGTGACCTGGTCGTCGGAGCCGACGAGGACGAGGGTGGGGACGCCGATCCGGCCGAGTTCGGCGCGCACGTCGAACGAGGCGAGCGCCTCGCAGGCGGCGATGTAGCAGCCGGGGTCGGTGGTGCGGACCATCTGCACGGCCCATTCGGTGATCGCGGGCTGCGCCGCCGCGAACCCCCCGGTGAACCAACGGTCAGGGGACGTACGGGCGATGGGGTCGAGGCCGTTGGTCCGGACGATCACCCCGCGCTGGCGGAACTCGTCGGCGGTGCCGAAGCGGGGGGAGGCGGCGATCAGCGCGAGCGAGGCGAGGCGTTCGGGGTGGCGCAGCGCGAGTTCGGCCCCGATGGCGCCGCCGAACGCGCAGCCGGCGTAGCCGAAGCGCTGCACACCGACGGCGTCGAGCGTGGCCAGCAGCCTGGCGGCCAGCTCGGTGACCGAGCCGCCCGGGTACGCCGGTGCGCCGCCGTGTCCCGGCAGGTCGAAGCGGAAGATCCGCCACTGCTTGGTCAGTTCGGGGATCTGACGGTCCCACATGTGCCAGGTGGTGCCCAGGGAGGGGCCCAGGATCAGAACAGGGGCGTCTTCCGGGCCGTCGAAACGGTATTGCAGGGTGTTCGGTGGTGTCTCGCTCACCCGTCAGACCCTCTCACGTATCACGAACTCACACACAGCTCGGGGAACCCGACGGCTCGTGCCCCTCCAGGCCCGACAAAGCCTAGAGGGCCGCCCCCGAGGATCGGCATGCCGCACCTGGAAGCGCTCCGGAATCTCACCGACCGGCGACGTGAACACCACACGGTGGACAAGGTGTGTCGCCACGCGTGAGAAGTCGTGTTCTGCGAACCGGCACACCGCGTCATGCCGAGGGAATGCGGAACTCGAATTCGGGGCGGTCCCACGGCACGGCGGGCGGGTTCGCGAGTGCGGTCCCGGTCCGCACCGCACCGACGCGGTGGTAGAAGTCCTCGGCGGGACGATGCGACACGACCTTGACGCGGTCGAGCCCGGCGGCACGGGCCTCGGACTGCATGTGCGCCACGAGCAGCCGCCCGATACCCCGTCCTTGCGCCTCGTCGGCGACGAACAGCAGATCGAGCTCCGGAGGAGCGAGGACGAGCGAGTAGAACCCGAGGACCCGGCCTCCATGCTCGTCGGCACCGACGGCCACGAAGGCGCGGTGGGCCTCGATGTAATCAGGACCGACCCGGTAGCCCGCGACCGCGGTCGCGTATTTGCCTTCGTAGGCGCCTGAGCCACGCACGAGCCGCGTGAGCCGTCTGGCATCCCGCGCCACGGCCCTCCGTATCGTGATCGGGATCGGCCGGCCGAGCGGGGAAGTGCGTGAACTCATCGCGAAAGTATCTCGCACCGAGGTCCCGTGCCCGCTCCGCCGGGCGAAGAGATCACAGGGCGATGGATCATCTCGCTCCCCTCTACCGGTACCGTCGACACATGAGTCATCCGCACCCCGAACTGCAAGCCGCCCCGCCCCTTCCCGAAGGAGGGCTGCGGGTCATCGCCCTGGGCGGCCTGGGTGAGATCGGCCGCAACATGACCGTGTTCGAGTACGCCGGCAAGCTGCTCATCGTCGACTGCGGCGTGCTGTTCCCCGAGGAGACCCAGCCCGGCGTGGACGTGATCCTGCCGGACTTCACCTCGATCCGGGACCGGCTGGACGACGTCGTCGCCATCGTCCTCACCCACGGCCACGAGGATCACATCGGCGGCGTGCCCTACCTGCTGCGTGAGCGGTCCGACATTCCCGTCGTCGGCTCCAAGCTGACGCTGGCGTTCCTGGAGGCCAAGCTCAAGGAGCACGGCATCCGGCCGCGCACGGTGCGGGTACGGGAGGACGACCGGCGCCGCTTCGGGCCCTTCGACTGCGAGTTCGTGGCGGTCAACCACTCCATCCCCGACAGCCTCGCGGTCGCCATCCGCACCGGCGCCGGCATGGTGCTGCACACCGGCGACTTCAAGATGGACCAGTTCCCCCTCGACGACCGCATCACCGACCTGCGCGCCTTCGCCCGCCTCGGCGAGGAGGGCGTGGACCTGTTCCTCACCGACTCCACCAACGCCGAGGTGCCCGGCTTCACCACCTCCGAGCGCGAGCTGAACCCGGCGATCGAACAGGTGATGCGCACGGCGCCGCGCCGCGTCATCGTCTCCAGCTTCGCCAGCCACGTGCACCGCATCCAGCAGGTTCTGGACGCCGCCCACCAACACGGCCGCAAGGTCGCCTTCGTCGGCCGGTCCATGGTCCGCAACATGGGCATCGCCCGTGACCTGGGCTATCTGAAGGTCCCGTCCGGTCTGGTCGTGAGCACGAAGGAGCTGGAGAAACTCCCGGACCACAAGATCACTCTGGTGTGCACCGGCTCCCAGGGGGAACCGATGGCCGCGCTGTCACGGATGGCCACCCGTGACCACCAGATCCGCATCGGCAAGGGCGACACCGTCCTGCTCGCCAGCTCCCTCATTCCCGGCAACGAGAACGCCATCTACCGGGTGATCAACGGACTCACCCGCTGGGGCGCCCACGTCGTCCACAAGGGCAACGCCAAGGTGCACGTCTCCGGACACGCTAGCGCCGGCGAACTCGTCTACTGCTACAACATCGTCAAACCCCGCAACGTCATGCCCGTCCACGGCGAATGGCGCCACCTGCGGGCCAACGCCGACCTCGCCGTCCGTACCGGTGTCGACCCCGACCGGGTCGTCATCGCCGAGGACGGCGTCGTCGTCGACCTCGTCGAGGGGCGCGCGTCCATCACCGGCAAGGTCCCCGCCGGCAACGTCTACGTGGACGGCATGGAGGTCGGCGGCGCCACCGAGGCATCCCTCAAGGACCGCCTCACCCTCGCGGAGGAAGGCGTGGTCACGGTGGTGGCGATCGTCGACGCGGACACCGGCGCCCTCGCGGAGGCTCCCGACTTCCTGGCCCGCGGTTTCGTCCACGACGACGCCACCTTCGAGCCGGTCATCCCCGTCATCGAGAAGACCCTGGCCGCCGCGGCCGAGGAAGGGGTCGGGGACGCGCGGCAACTCGAGAAGCTCCTCGCCCGCGCCGTGGCGAACTGGGCGTTCCGCACCCACCGCCGCAAGCCCCTCATCATCCCCGTCATCATCGACGCCTGAGACACGGCCCGGCCCCTGGTTCCGGTCGCGGCCGCGCGGACGCCCAGGGGCCCTTTACCCAGCGGTGAGGACCACCGACCGATGACGGGCAGGCAGCCCCTCAGTAGGTGGCGAGGGAGATGGCGATGTAGTGCGCGGTGAAGGCTGCCACGGTCAGGGCGTGGAAGACCTCGTGGTAGCCGAACCAGAGGGGTGAGGGGTCGGGCCGCTGCAGGGCGTAGACGACCGCGCCCGCGCTGTAGAGGAGCCCGCCGACAACGATCAGGACGACCACGGCTGCTCCGCCGGTGTGCAGAAGGTCGGGCAGGTATCGCACCGGGGCCCACCCCAGGGCCAGATAACACGGGGTGTACAGCCACCGCGGAGCCGCGACCCACAGGACCCGGAACACAATGCCGGCCAACGCTCCGGTCCATACGATCCACAGCAGCGTGGACCGCTGTTCCGGCCGGAGAAGGAGCACGGCCAGGGGGGTGCAGGTGCCGGCGATGATCAGGAAGATGTTGGCGTGGTCGAGTCGTCGTAGCAGAGCCTCGCCCAGTGGTCCCCAGGTACCGCGGTGGTAGACGGCGCTCGTCGCGAACAGCAGCCAGGCGGTGACCGAGTACACGGAGCACGCCAGGACCGCCTGCGGAGTGCGGGCCAGACAGATGAGTACGACGCCCGCGATCAGTGCGGTGGGGACCATTCCGGCATGGAGCCAGCCACGCAGTTTCGGCTTGATCGGTTCGGCCAGCTCGGCCGCCCGCTCGATCAGGTCGCCGACCGAGTGAGCCTTCTCCCCTTCATCTCCGCCTTGCGATCCGCCGGGTAGCCGGCCCAAGCCGCGCTCTCCAGGCTCCGGGGCGGCGTGACCGTATTCGACTTCAGCGGCGTCACGGGACACAGCTTCTCGTTCTCCCTCGGGCGACTGGGCGGCGTCACTGGCAGCAATGCGGTAATGCTAGAAGACCTCGCTCCGGCAGCGTCGTGGGAGGTCGGCCGGACTTCCATGGCCGGTCGGCCATGGGAAAGCCCAGGGCTCGCGAACGGCGCCTCTGCTCGCCCACGCGCAAGGATCGCCGATGCCTGCCGAGATCCGCCCCCCATGTAGGCCCACCAGTTGAGGGGGGTTCCGGTCCCAGGTCCCACCGGCCCCCAAGTGCTACGGATCACGCTGCGCACCGAGACCGTGCGTGCGATGCCCGCCGTCGCTGACGGGCACGCTCATCTCATTTCGCTGCCGATGGGTTCGCTGATTCGGCGGCGCGGCGATATTCGGCGTTGATGCGCTGAGCTTCCTCAAGCTGGTCTTCGAGGATGACGATCCGACAGGCGGCCTCGATGGGGGTGCCCCGGTCGACGAGTTCACGGGCGCGGGCGGCGATGCGCAGTTGGTAGCGCGAATAGCGGCGGTGGCCGCCTTCGGAGCGGAGTGGGGTGATGAGACGGGCTTCGCCGATGGCGCGGAGGAATCCCTGTGTGGTGCCGAGCACCTCAGCGGCCCGGCCCATGGTGTAGGCGGGGTAGTCGTCGTCGTCGAGACGGCCGAACGTGTCGTCTGCTGTCATTGCACCTCTCTGTGGCACGCGTCGAGGGGCCCTGGCGCCGTACCGGCACCAGGGCCCCGAAGGAACTACTACACCATCTGCCGGCCCTGCTCCTGCACCGGCCCTCTCTTTCCGCAGACCCGACCGAGATGCTGTCGGGGTCGCGGGGATCGCGGTTTCTTGACCGGAGACCACCTCACTGTCGATGTCCTGCGGTACCCGGGTCCACTTCCACCCGGGCGATCCTGATGGTGCTCAGCTCCTCCGTTCTTCCCTCTTGATCAACTACTCACTGACTTCACTGCGGGGTACTGCGAACTTCACTTGCGGGTACTGCCACTGCGGTGCTGCTCATGGCGGCCCCTGATGACTGCGGGCCACCCGGTCCGGTCGTCAGTCCCGTCGCCGTCCTGCAACCGCTCTGGCTTCGGAACTCCACGACCGCACCGTCCTGCGAACTGCGACTGCGGTACTGCTGCCCGGCAGTTCATCCCTGCCGGGCTTGCTCGATCTCGGCTACGAGAGAAACCATAACAACACCGCCCCGCAATATCTACTCCAGCTGGCATAGATTTCCGGGCGCTCGAAGACGAGGTAATCCACCTCGACGGTCCCGTGGGCCGAGCCGCGCCGGGACGGACGCCGCCGGCCGTGACGCCACGCGGGTCGGCCGTCGACGCGTACGGCACGAGGGTCTGCCCCGCCCTCGACGATCCCGGGGTGATCCGGTAGGACCTGGACTCGGACACCCGGGACGGCGACGGAAACCCGCCGCACGCAGTGTGGGCCCGACCGGCGTACCGGTCGGGCCCACACTGCTGGTCAGATGTCGGCTCTCGCCTGTTTACCCGGTCAGACCGTCACGGGAGTGCCGAGCATCGCGGAGGCGTGCTGCAGTGAGCCAGGGATGCCCGTAGGCGCGGCCTCGGGGAGGGCGCGGCAGGTGAAGCCGAGCTGAGCCATGGCCCGCAGGACTTCGGCGGCGCTGAAGTCACGGCGGTCCTGGCGGGTGATGACTTCGCCGACTTGCTTGACGGGGTAGTGGCGGCGGCCGATGATCACCGATTCTCCGGTGACCGGTTCGGGCTTGACGCCCTTCATCGATTCCAGCACTCCGCCCTTGCTGAGTTCGAAGGGGAAGCGGGCGATGACGCAGCGCATGTGGCCTCACAGGGAGAAGGGAAGAAGGGTCCGACCAGGGGCGAGGCGGTTCAGCGAGCGAGGGCGACGATGCCCGGGGCGCTGTCCGGCTCGTCCACGGCTCGCAGAGCAGCGAGCCGACGGGTGCTCATCGCGTGCTCGGCTTCGCCATCGTGATCACGGGTGAGGTGGGCGCTCCGTTGTGGCCGAGGATGTCGCGCAGGCGGACGCGGTCCGTGCGAGCGCCGCTGTCGCGGACGGCGGTGAGGTCGGTTCGGGTCACCAGGTCGACGCGCTGGTCGTCCTGGTCGCAGACGACCAGTCGGCCCGTGCGTGCGGCGGCCATGACGGCCAGCGCCACCTCGACGCTCATGTCGTCACAGACCTGCGGTCCGGCCGCGTCCATGGCCTCCACCGCCGTCCTGTGCACGAGGGTGGCGTCCGTCGAGCGGGGCTGCATCTGGATCAGCGTCAAAAGTGCCTCCTGCAGAGATGGGTCGACTTCCTGATCACGAAGTTCTAGGCCACCGTGTCGAGGACGGGGCCGCGTACGGGGGCGCGCCGGGTCGCCGAGGCGGGGCGGCGTCGGCCTCGGGAGGAGGCGCGGCGCTTGGGGCGTTCGACCACCGGGGCGGTGATGACGACCGGGATGCCGGAGGGGGCCTGGGCGCCGGTGATCCGGTTCAGGGCCTCGTCTCCCGAGCGGACCTGGGTGGTCTGCGGCCGGATTCCGGCGTCCGACATGAGGCGGACCATGCCGCGGCGCTGGTTCGGTGTGACGAGCGTGACGACGCGGCCGGACTCGCCGGCGCGGGCGGTACGGCCGCCGCGGTGGAGGTAGTCCTTGTGGTCTGTCGGCGGATCGACGTTGACGACCAGGTCGAGGTTGTCGACGTGGATGCCGCGCGCCGCGACATTGGTCGCCACCAGCACGGTGACATGCCCTGTCTTGAACTGCGCCAGCGTGCGGGTGCGCTGCGGCTGCGACTTGCCGCCGTGCAGCGCGGCGGCGCGTACCCCGCTGTCGAGAAGGTCCTGGGTCAGCCGGTCGACGGCGTGCTTGGTGTCCAGGAACATGATCACGCGGCCGTCGCGGGCGGCGATCTCGGTCGTCGCGGCGTGCTTGTCGGCGCCATGGACGTGCAGGACGTGGTGCTCCATCGTCGTGACCGCACCGGCCGACGGGTCGACCGAATGCACGACGGGGTCGGTCAGATAGCGGCGCACCAGCAGGTCGACGTTACGGTCCAGGGTGGCGGAGAACAGCATCCGCTGTCCGTCGGGACGCACCTGGTCGAGCAGCGCGGTGACCTGCGGCATGAAGCCCATGTCGGCCATCTGGTCCGCCTCGTCCAGCACAGTGATGCCGACCTGGTCCAGCCGGCAGTCGCGACGGTCGATGAGGTCCTTGAGCCGGCCCGGGGTCGCGACCACGACCTCGGCCCCGCCGCGCAGCGCGCCGGCCTGCTTGCCGATGGACATCCCGCCCACCACCGTGGCCAGCCGCACCTTGACGGCGCGAGCGTACGGAGTGAGGGCGTCGGTCACCTGCTGCGCCAGCTCACGCGTCGGTACGAGGATCAGCCCCAGCGGCCGACGGGGCTCAGCACGCTGTCCAGCGGTGCGGGCGAGCAGGGCGAGGCCGAAGGCGAGGGTCTTGCCGGAACCGGTGCGCCCCCGGCCCAGGACGTCACGGCCCGCCAGGGAGTTCGGCAGCGTCGCGCCCTGGATCGGGAACGGAGTGGTCACACCCTGCCTGCCCAGTTCGGCCAGCAGCGGCTCGGGCATGGCCAGCTCGGCGAACGCCTCGACGGCCGGCAGCGCGGGAGTGATCGTCCTGGGGAGCGCGAACTCACCCCGCACTGCGCCGGGCCGGCGGCCGTGACCACCGGAACGAGCAGGGCCGCCCGAACGGCGCGGTGCCTGCGAGCCGAACCGGCTGCCGCCCCTGTCGGCGTCGGCGCTGCCGCTACGGGTGCGGGTGGAACGGTCGTTCGTGTATGTGCGGTTCATGCGGAACCTTCCTCGATGTGGCACATATCGAGGAATTCCCGCAGCAATGAGCGCCATGGAGAATTACGAGTATGGACCAGCGGCAAAAAAGAAGATCTGGCCGACGGAAATCTCCGGTAGCGCAGACGATTAAACGAGTGACTCGACGGGGACTCCGCGTGTGCGGGGACTGCGGATTCACCCTCATCGTCCCGCGGGTGAAAACCCTGCGGGAGATGCATGCAGCTGGGGCCCGCACCCCGAAGGATGCGGGCCCCAGCTACGGATTGCGCGTGAGCGTCAGGCGGGAACGATGTTCTCAGCCGTCGGGCCCTTCTGGCCCTGCGCGATGTCGAAGTTGACCTTCTGGCCTTCGAGCAGCTCACGGAAGCCCTGCGTGGCGATGTTCGAGTAGTGGGCGAACACGTCCGGGCCGCCGCCGTCCTGCTCGATGAAGCCGAAGCCCTTTTCCGCGTTGAACCACTTCACGGTACCAGCAGCCATGTCATATCTCCTTTGGGGCAGTACATCGGAATCCGCACCGTACGGACACCGTGTCGCCGCGATGATTACCCCGCCCGGAAATGACCGGATTTACAAAAGCGCTCCCGACCGACAGAAGCCGGGTCGGGGGCACTGGAAGTTTTGGGAACCACACTGCAACTGAGATCGACAGTAGCACGCTGGGCCGACCTGTGCACGCGACCTAATTCCACTCCGCCCGTTGCGTCAAAAACTCTTCCCGCATGGTTTATCAAACTCTCACGTCGCGAGGACAGATATTGCTTCCCTCGGATGCGATGTTTCGAGAAGTGCCGTCGGCCGCGTCTTGGACCACCGGGGCGCCCGCAGGGAAGGACGGCGACGGCGACGGGGTGGACGAGGGGTGGGTGTGGGCGGAGCGCAGGAGTGTCGCGGCGCCCCGGACGGCCGCGGTGTGGGGAGACGGGACCACCCGCGGCGGCGTCGGCAGCGGGCCGGTGAGGTGGCGGGTGATCTCGGGGCGCAGGGCGCCTCCGTCGGCCAGGAGGACGCCCCGGTGCAGGGCGTCGACGGTCAGGGAGGTGTGGTCCTCGCGGAGCATCGCCGTCAGCATCGAGGACACCACCTCGACGATCTGCCCGGGCGCGGCCGTCCCGTCCGGGTCGCCGGTGCCGAGGGTGGCGCGGCGGGCGTCGGCGACGGCGCCCTCGCACAGCAGGACCACCTCGGTGAACCGGGCGCCGATGTCCACCACGAGCAGCGGACCGGTCGGGTCGGCGTCGGCGGCCACGGCGATGCTCCGGGCGCTGGACACCGTCAGGACACCGCACGGTCGCAGCACGTCGACCGCCGCGCGTGCCCGGGTGCGGTGGGCGAGACCGTCCAGGACGGGTGCGGTGACGATGACCAGGGGGCGGGTGGCGCGGGGCAGGTGGAGCGGGGCAGGTGGGGCCCGAGCAGCTCTCGCAGGGCCCCGGCGCTCCCCGGGGGCTCGACGCGGGTGCCGTGCCCGACGCGGGTGCCGGGCCCGGCGGGATACGTCGCTCCGGCATCACTGCGGGGTGCGCTCGGCACGTCGACGACCACGCCCCTGCCCGATGTCCAGGCCCGGGTGCGGGCGCTGCCCAGGTCCAGGGCGAGGCCGCAGCAGAGGGGGCATCCCGGCCAGGGCCGGTGCCGGCCCTCGACGGTGTGCGGGTCGGGGGCGCCGGTCACGGGACCGCCTCCTTCACCTGCTGGCAGCGGACGCAGTAGCGGGCCTGCGGCACGATCATCAGCCGTTCCCGGTCGATGGGGCGGCGGCACAGCCGGCAGGTGCCGTATCCGCCCTCGTTCATCCGGGCGAGGGCCGCTTCGACGTCGGTGAGGACCACGCGGGCGGAGGCCGCGAGCTGGACCTGCACCTCGGTCTGCGAGGCGGCCCGTTCCCGCACGTCGAGCGCCTGGAGCTGTGCCAGCCGGGAGGAGCGGGCGTTCTCCAGGCGTTGCCGGGCGTCGGGCGCCGGGCCTCAGCCGTCGGACCGCTGATCCGGACCGGCCGGTACGACGACGACGGGGAGCCGGGCGTGGTGCACGACCTCGGTACTGGTGGACCCCAGGGTGAGGCGCCCCCACGCGCCCGATCCCCGGGTGCCGACCACGAGGAGGCAGGCGTCCTCGCTCGCGTCCAGCAGGACCTGCGACGGGCGGCCCTGTTCCGCCCTGACCTCCACCTCCACCGGTGCGCCGCCCAGTCGCTCCTGGGTCTGCGCCAGGGACGTGGTGACCGCGTCCAGGGTGACGTCGCGCAGTTGGGCGTCCACGTCGTGGACGCCCGAAGCGGTGGGCCACTCGATCCCCCGGTACCGGGCGGTGAAGTCGTACGCGCAGACGGCGCGCAGGCCGGTGCCGCGCAGTCGCGCCTCCTGGAGGGCGAAGCGTACGGCCGACTCCGAGGCGGCGGAGCCGTCGGTGCCGACCACGATCGGTGCGGGAGGGGCGACGTGGGTCATGAGGGAGGCCTCCAAGCCGTGTCGTCGTGTCCTGCCGTCCCGGAAAGCGTCCGCTCCAGGCTGCCGCAGCCCACCTTTCGCCGCAATCGGATGCGCGGGCGGGTGAGCCGGTGGGGGCCCGCCCGCCGTGCCGCGTTCCGTCGCGCGCCTGCCGTCGTCAGCGGGTCGGGCGCGCGCCGTGGAAGTGCTGTGCGAGCCGGGCGAGCGAAACGGTGTGCGGCATGAACCTGCACCTGCTCCGCGGCCTCCTGCGAGGACTCGGCGAGGAAGACCTGCGCGCGCACCTGGCGCCCGGCCCGGGGCACTGCTGCGTCCGCCTCCAGCCGGCCTCCCCCGCGGCTACCTGACGGCGCGCTCGGGGATCACGGCAGCCGCCGGCAGGGCATCGCGCGTGCCGTCAGTCGTCGGCCGCTCCCAGGCCGGTCAGGGCGCCCACCGGGTCGAGGTCCGGGGTGCCTCTCGGCCACCAGTCGTCGTGGCCCGGTTCGGACTCGTACGCGTACCAGAGGCCGTCGTGGCCGAGGCGGAGCTGGAGGTGGCCGTGGGGGTGGGTGAGGTGGTTGCGCCAGGGGCGGAAGGCCGGGAGGTCCGCGGCGAGCAGCAGGGGGCGGGCGCGGTCGAAGCGGCCGGCCGGCGGGTCCCAGGGCTCCTCCAGGACGGCCAGTCCTTCGAGGCCGCCCTGACGCCAGGCGGCGACCGCGCGGGCCAGGTCGGCCGGGGTGCGCCCGGTGGCCGCGGCGAGTGAGGAGTAGAGGGCACGGGTGGTGGCGGTGAGACCGGAGCCGGGGCGGGCGGCGGCGAGCCGTACCGCGTCCTGCCACAGCGTCAGTTCGGCCACCGGGTCCCGTCCCGTGGTGAGCAGCGCGTGCGCGCGGGCCGCCGCGTCGGTCGCCAACTGGTCCAACGCGAACGGGTCCGGGCCGCCGGGCGCTCCCGGATACACCGGCGGCTGTTCCGGATGCGGTGGCGGGGGCGCGGGGGCGGGCAACGGCGGGAGGGTGCGCGGAGCGAGGGCGTCGCCGGCGCGCACACCCGGGAGCGGCGCGGGCTCCTGCTCCTGCGCGGCGCGGGCCGCACGGGCCGCGTTCCGCCGTGACAGCGCGTCGAGCAGCTCCCGCTCGCCGCGGCCCCGCAGCAGCAACAGCACGAAGGGGTCCTCGTCCAGCAGCCGCGCCGTCTGGTAGCAGAGCGCCGCCGCGTGCTTGCAGGGGTGCCCGAAGTCGGGGCAGCTGCAACGGGGTTCGAGCTCCCGAGGACCTGGCAGGAGACGCACGCCCCGGTCAGGTGCGGGTCCGGACCCGGACCCGGCCAGGGTGTGCGGCAGTTCCTTGTCCAGCAGCGCGGCGATGTGGCCCGGCTGTTCCGCCGCCGCGTCCAGGAAGCGGTCCCATTCGGCGTCGTCCAGTGTCCGCAGGCGCAGCTGCACCCGGTACGGCCGGGGCCTGCTCCCGTGCACATACGCCAGCACCAGCCCCGGCGTGACGGTGATCGCGTCCACGTGCCCCTTGTCGGCGTACGCCCGCCCGCGCGCCAGCCGGGCCGCGTCCAACGCGCCCTCTTCCAGCGCAGCCACCCACGCGTTGCCCCACCAGCTCTCCGCGAACGTCTCCCCCGCGGAGGCCCGCGGCGGGAAGGGCCGGAAGGTGCGCCGCAGTTCACCGTCCCGCGAGGGCGCGGCCATGGTCCGGGGGACACGCGGGGCGGCCTGGGCGACGCCCGTCCCGTCACCGGAGGCTTCCGTGGCCGCGTCGATCGCTCTCGTGGCCGCCCCGTCCGTGACTCCCGCGGCTCCCACGGTGCGCGTGGCATCCCCGCCCGTCGCACCGTCGGCCGCCGGACCGGGCGTGGTCGTGGTGGTCCGGGCCAGCTCGCCCTCCGTGGCACCAGGTCGGTGATCCGGTCCCCAGGCCGACACCGCCGCCGCACCTGTCGTCTCCGCGCCGCCCGCCTCCTGGTCGTCGGCGGGCATCTTGAAGGCGTCGGCGAGCAACTCCCGCACGGCGCGGGCGCGATCGGCGGCCACGCGGTCCCGGCGGGGGTCCCCGGGCGTCCGGCCTCCCGAGACGGCTCCCTGGTCACGCCCTGCCCGGTCCCGCTCCGAGACTCCGTCGCCGAGGCCACCCCGCGCCTCCCGCAGACGCCCGGACGGACCGACGGCGCTCCGTGAGCCCCGGCCTGTCCCCCGCCCCGCCCGCTCGTGCGAAGCCTCCTCGGCCGCCAGACGGGCCCGCTCGGTCGCGTCCCGCGCGGCCCTCAGGGCCTCACGGGCGATGTCACCGGGGCGAGCACCGGGCGCGCGCCGCTCCCTCGCCTCACGCCGATCACTCGTGCCACGCCGGTCACCCGCCTCATGCCGATCACTCGCCCCACGCCAGTCACCCGCCTCAGGCAGATCACTCGCCCCACGCCAGTCACCCGCTTCATGCCGATCACTCGCCCCACGCCGGTCGCCGGCCTCCTGCCGGACACCCGTCTCCTGCCGGTCGCTCCTCTCGCGTCGGTCACTCGACTCCTGCCCCCCACTCGTCTCTCGTCCTCCCGCACGCCGCTCGCGCTTCGCCTCCTCCCCTCGCTGATCCTTCTCTTCCCGCTTCGCCCTCTCCCCGCGCTCGTCTCCCGCCCCGGTACCGCCCTCTTCGGCTCGCGCCTGCGCAGCTGTCCGCTCCCCCGCGTCCTCGCCAGGTTCCGCAAGTCGGCGTCCCAGGTCAGGAGTTGCCGCCCGGGATTCCGACGCCCTCCGCAGCGCTTCCCGGGCCGCGTCCGCTGGGCGCGCGCCCCCGCCTTCCCCGGCCGGCCGGGGGTTCGCCGCACCGACGCCGGTGCCGGGTCCGGCTCCCGGCAGCGCAGGCGTATCCGCGTCCGCACCCGGATCCCGTGCGGCGCGCAGCGCGCGGCGGGCCGCGTCGGCGGGGCGGGTGCCCTCCGTGCCCTCGGGTGTCCCCTCCGCCCCGCTCACGACGACCTCCGCAACGACACCAGGTCGGTCAGCTCCCGGTCCGTCAGCTCCGTGAGGGCAGCCTCGCCCGAGCCGAGGATGGCGTCGGAGAGGGCGCGCTTGGATTCCAGCATCTCGGCGATGCGGTCCTCGATGGTGCCCTCGGTGATGAGGCGGTGCACCTGGACGGGCTGGGTCTGGCCGATGCGGTAGGCGCGGTCGGTGGCCTGCTCCTCCACGGCCGGGTTCCACCAGCGGTCGAAGTGGACGACATGGCCGGCGCGGGTGAGGTTCAGACCGGTGCCGGCGGCCTTGAGGGACAGGACCAGGACCGGTGTCGCTCCGCTCTGGAAGCGGTCCACCATGTGTTCGCGGTCCTTGACGGGCGTACCGCCGTGGAGCAGTTCGACCGGGATCGCGCGGGCGGCGAGGTGGGCGGTGATCAGCCGGGCCATGCCGACGTACTGGGTGAAGACCAGTGCCGAACCGTCCTCGGCGAGCAGTGTGTCCAACAGCTCGTCCAGCAGGGCGAGTTTGCCGGAGCGGGCGGCGAGCCGGTCCACCGCGGCCGCGCCCGCCCCCTCCGCCAGATGGCCCGTCCCCGCCTCCTCCTTCAGATAGAGCGCCGGGTGGTCGCAGATCTGCTTCAGGGCACCGAGGAGCTTCAGGACGAGGCCCCGGCGGGCGATGCCCTCCGCCGTCTCGATGGCGAGCATCGACTCACGGACGACGGCCTCGTACAGGGCGGCCTGCTCGCGGGTGAGGGGGACGGGGTGGTCCGTCTCGGTCTTGGGCGGGAGTTCGGGCACGATGCCCGGGTCCGACTTCTTGCGGCGCAGGAGGAAGGGGCGGACCAGACGGGCGAGACGGGTGACCGCCTCCTGGTCCTCGCCGTTCTCCACGGCGCGGGCGTGGCGGGCCCGGAAGGACTTGAGCGGGCCGAGGAGCCCCGGGGTCGTCCAGTCGAGCAGGGCCCAGAGTTCGGAGAGGTTGTTCTCGACCGGGGTGCCGGTGAGGGCGACGCGCGCGGGCGTCGGGATCGTGCGCAGCGCCTTCGCCGTGGCCGAGTAGGGGTTCTTGACGTGCTGGGCCTCGTCGGCGACGACCATGCCCCAGTGCTTCTCGGCCAGGTGTGGGGCGGCCGAGCGCATGGTGCCGTAGGTGGTGAGGACGAAGCCGCCGTCGAGGTCGTCGAGGGTGCGGTCGGTGCCGTGGAAGCGGCGGACGGGGACGCCGGGGGCGAAGCGGGTGATCTCCCGCTGCCAGTTGCCCAGCAGGGAGGCGGGGCAGACGACCAGGGTGGGTTCGGGGCGGGCCCGGCGCAGATGCAGGGCGATGACGGTGATCGTCTTGCCGAGGCCCATGTCGTCGGCGAGGCAGCCGCCGAGCCCCAGGGAGGTCATCAGGTCCAGCCAGGCCAGGCCCCGGAGTTGGTAGTCGCGGAGGGTGGCGGAGAGGCCGGGCGGCGGCTCGACCGGGGCGAGGCCGGCCGTCAGGCGGTCACGGAGGGCCGCCAGTGCCCCGACCGGCACCGCTTCCACCGTCTCGCCATCGACCTCCGCCTGGCCGGTGAGGGCGACGGACAGGGCGTCCACCGGGTCCAGGAGGCCCAGTTCGCGTTTGCGAGCCTTGCGGACGAGGGCCGGGTCGACGAGGACCCACTGGTCGCGGAGGCGAACGATCGGGCGGTGGGCCTCGGCGAGGGTGTCCATCTCGGCTTCGGTGAGCGGGTCCCCGCCGAGCGCCAACTGCCAGCGGAACCGCAGCAGTTCCTCGCTCTCGAAGAAGCCGGTGCCGTCGGTGGCGGAGCCGGGCGCGGGGCGCACCTCGGCGCGGGCGCTGAGGTCGTGGGCGAGGTCCCGGGGCCAGTGCACCGCGACGCCGGCCGCGCCGAGCCGGGTCGCGGCGACGCCCAGCAGGTCCGACAGCTCGTCCTCGGAGAGGGCGAGGACATCGGGGACGTCCTGTTCGCCGAGGCGGTCCAGGGGCGGCCAGACACGGGCCGCGCGGCGTACGGCGAGGGCGGCGTCCACACGTGCGCGGGGCCCGAACGCCGCGTCCGCGTCGCCCGCCCAGAGCGCCGCCGCGTCGACGACGAGAGTGGGGTCGGCGAGGCTGTGCACCTGGACGACGGCCGCGCCCGCCCGCGGGGCTCGCTCGGCGTCGTCGAAGAGGTCGTACGCCGACAGGTCCAGGCGCAGGGAGATCCGTACGCCCGCGTCCATGCCCGCGGCGACCTCGGCCGCCCAGTCGCGCGCGCGCGGCAGCCGCTGTGCGGCGTGTGCCGCGAACGGTTTCCCGGAGACGTACGGCGCCGCCGGGCCGCGTGGGAGCGTGTCGGCGACCGCGTCCAGGAAGGACCGCATCAGGGCCTCCGGCTCGGGCAGCCGGAGCGGTCCCCTGCCGGGCAGCGGCACGGCGTGGCCCTCGTACGGCAGGGCCGCGGCGACGGCCCTGAGGTGGGCGATGTCGTCCGGGTCGAGGGGTCCCGCCCGCCATGCGTCGTACCCCTCGGCGGTCAGTCCGGGCAGCAGCCGCCCCCGGGCGACCAGCCGCAGCGCGTGCAGCGCGGCCGCGCCCCAGCAGGCCGTGGCGGGGTGGGCGGCGGGGTCGCGGCGGGCGCGGGTGAGCAGGGGAAGGGCCTCGCCGACCGGCAGGCACAGGGCGGGGACGGTGCCCCTGCGGGCGCCGGCGCCGTGGGGTCGTACGACGGTGAGGTCCTCGGCGGCACCCGGTGGCGGCTCGGCGCCCGCCGGGTCCCAGAACGCGAACCGGCCGTGCCGGGGCAGCGGTGCGGGCAGGAAGACGGCGGCCAGCCGGACGGGGACGGACACGGGCGTGTGGGCGGTCACGGGCGGGCGCGCCGTCGCGGGCGTACGCGTGGCAGCGGCCGTGTCGGCCTCGGGGACAGCCATGTCCCGCATGTGTCCGGTCACCTCCCGCCCCTCGTCGGATGAGCCGTCTCCGGTCCGGCTCCGATCGGCCGCCTTCGACTCGACTGTCTCCGACTCTACGGGCGGGGTCTGACAATCGGCCGCGGCGAGCGTGCGACGGCCCGGCCGCGGCGATGTCCGAGCAGGTCAGGGCACGGTTCGGGACACCAGGTACACCATCGGGTGCTCCGGGTTGGACCGGTTCACGACGATGTCATGGGTGGGCTCGGGGTTCTTCTGGTCGTTGACGAGGCCGTACCAGGGGCCGGGGCCGGTGAAGTCCCAGCCGACGATCCCCCGGTCACGGGCGTTGATCGCGGTCTTGTCCTCGACGAGGTCGCCGGTGCCGGCGCCGATCTGGTTGAGGAAGCTCTCCAGTCCCTCGTTGCTCGTATAGAACTGCACGTAGAGTCGGCTGGTCTTCCAGTTGTTCGTCTCGTAGTACGCGACATGCTTGGAGTACGGCGGGATCGGCACCTGGTAGAGGCGCTGCTGGACCCGGGAGGGCCAGTGGGCGGTGAGGCCGGTCGCCGAGTACTTCTTCTCCTTGTCCTTGCCGCTGTCGCGGCTCTGGTTGGCGGAGATCACCAGATAGCCGGCCGGTACGCCGATGAGCAGCACGATGATCGCCAGGGTGAGGGCCCGACGGCGGATCATGTGGCGGCGGTCCTCGGCGGGCCGCTCCGGTTCCTCCGGGGAGGAGCCCTGGTGGGGCACCGCGGCGGTCATGCGGAGTCCTGGGTGGTGCGACGGGCCTCCACGTACCGCGCGTAGCGCTCGTACCGCTCCACCCGGCGCCGGTTGGCGCGGCGGAAGCGGCGGGCGACGAGTCTGGCGAGGTCGGCGGCGCCCACCATGCCGGCTTCGGGGCCCAGCTGGGCGCGGGCGATCCGGGCCTCGGGGCGGTAGCCGCGGCCGGTGAGGTGGCGGCGGAAGGCGTCCCGGGCCGGGCCGATCAGCAGGTCGTCGGCGGCCGAGACGCCGCCGCCGATGACGAAGCAGGAGGGGTCGAGGGCGGCGGCCAGGTTGGCGATGCCGACGCCGAGCCACTGGCCGATGTCCTGGAGCAGCTCGATGCACATCGCGTCGCCCTCGCGGGCCAGCTCGGTGATCATCGGCCCGGTGATGTCGCCGATGTTCCCCTTGACGTGCTCGATGATCCCGTACGCCACCGGGGAGTCGGCCGCCGCGAGCTCGCGGGCCTCCCTGACCAGGGCGTTCCCCGAGCTGTACTGCTCCCAGCAGCCGCGGTTGCCGCACGGGCAGCGGTGGCCGCCGGGCACGACCTGCATATGGCCGAACTCGCCGGCGACCCCGAACTTGCCGCGCTTGACCTGGCCGTCCTCCAGGATCGCGCCGCCGATACCGGTACCGAGCGTGATCATGACCAGGTGGTCCTCGTCGCGGCCGGCGCCGAAGCGCCACTCGGCCCAGGCGGCGGCGTTGGCGTCGTTGTCGACGAGGACGGGCACCGCGAGCCGGCCGGCGAGGCGGTCGCGGAGGGGTTCGTTGCGCCAGGACAGGTGGGGGGCGAACAGCACGCGGTTGCGGTCCGCGTCCACCCAGCCGGCGGCGCCGATGCCGACGGCGTGCACGTCGTGCCGGTCGGAGAGGTCCAGGACCAGTTCCGTGATGGTGTCCTCGACGACCTGGGGGCTCTTGGACTTGTCCGGGGTCTCCGTGCGGAGCTTCTCCAGGATGTTGCCGTCGGCGTCCACGACGCCCGCCATCACCTTCGTGCCGCCGATGTCGATGCCGACGGTGGGGACGCGGGGGGCCGTCAGATGGGAGCGGCGCTCGCGCGTTCCCACGGTCCGCAGGACGGTGGCCCGCGCGGAGCCGCGGTGGGTGAAGTCGCGGTAAGTGCTCATCGGGCCGATTCTGCCTTAGCGCTCCGCTTGGTGTGGCGTGGGGGCGGGGGGTGCCACGGGTTGTTTTCGGGTGCGGGCCGGTGGGGCTTCTCGCGCAGTTCCCCGCGCCCCTGGGAAAGCGGGGCTGCGCCCCTGCTTTCCCAGGGGGCGGCCTCCTATGTCCTCACCAGCAGCTGGAAGTCGAACGAGTAACGCGACGCCCGGTAGATGTGGGTGCCGTATTCGACCGCTCGGCCCGTGTCGTCGAAGGTTGTGCGCTGCATGGTGAGCAGGGGGGCGTTCTCCGGTTCTCCCAGGCGGTCGGCCTCGTCCGGGGTCGCCGTTCTGGCGCCGATGGTCTGGCGGGCGCTGTGGAGGGTGATACCAGCGGTCCGCATGAGGCGGTAGAGACCGGTCGCTTCGAGCTGTGGGGAGTCGAGGTCGAGCAGGTCGGTGGGGAGGTAGTTGCAGAGGTACGCCATGGGCTCGCCGTGGGCCAGACGGAGTCGCTCGATGCGGTGGACTTCGCTGCCCTCGGCGACGGCGAGGGCGGCGGCGACCTCGGCGGAGGCGGTGACGGTGGTGTTGACCAGGACACGGGTGGCCGGCCGCTGCCCCGCGGCCTCCAGGTCGTCGTAGAGGCTGCTCAGTTCCAGGGGGCGTTTGACCTGGCTGTGGACGACCTGGGTGCCCACTCCGCGGCGGCGTACGAGCAGACCCTTGTCGACCAGCGACTGGATGGCCTGGCGGACGGTCGGACGGGACAGGCCCAGGCGGGCGGCCAGCTCGATCTCGTTGCCCAGCAGACTGCCCGGGGTCAGCTCGCCGTGCTCGATCGCGGCCTCCAGCTGCTGGGACAGCTGGAAGTAGAGCGGGACCGGGCTGCTGCGGTCGACGCTGAGCTGGAGCGACACGGTCGGAGCCATTTCTGGTTTCGGCACGGCCCGAGCGTAGCCCCGGTGTCTGGTGACGGGAAGCCGCGTGGTTCGGTTGTCCGGACAAACCATTGACACGGCGGCAGGTACGACCCCACTTTGTTTCCCATGCGCATCGGACTCATCGGGGCGGGTCGCATCGGGACGTTCCACGCGACCACCCTCAGCCGCCACCGCGATGTCGGCTCTCTGATCATCACCGACGTAGACCCTGCTCGGGCCCATGACCTCGCGGATCGCCTCGGCGAGACGGTGGCGCCGGGCGTGGACGAGATCTTCACCTGGGGCGTGGACGCCGTGGTGATAACGGCCGCGACGTCGGCCCACGGCGAACTGATCGGTCGGGCAGCACGCTCGGGACTCCCGGTGTTCTGCGAGAAACCCGTCGCCGTGGATCTGCCGGGCACCTTAAGCGCGCTGGCCGAGGTCGACGCGGCCGGGACGGTGCTGCAGATGGGTTTCCAGCGGCGTTTCGACTCGGGCTACGTCACGGCGCGCGAGGCGGTGCGGGCGGGCCGGCTCGGACGGCTGCACACCGTACGGGCGCTGACGGCCGATCAGACGCCGCCTCCGGCGGGCTATCTGCCGATCTCGGGTGGCATCTACCGGGACACCCTGATCCACGACTTCGACATCGTGCGGTGGGTGACCGGGCGCGAGGTCACCTCCGTGTACGCGACCGGGTCGGACGCCGGGCACCCGATGTTCCGGGAGGCGCGCGATCTCGACACGGCGGCGGCGCTGCTCACCCTGGAGGACGGCACGCTCGTGACGGCCACGGCGGCGCGGGTGAACGGCGCCGGGTACGACGTGCGGCTGGAGCTGGCCGGGGAGCTGGACACGGTGGTGGTCGGGCTGGACGACCGTACGCCGCTGGCGTCCACGGAGCCGAGCGGACCGCCGCCGGCGGACAAGCCGTGGACCGGCTTCCTGGAGCGGTTCGCCGCCGCGTACGAGGCCGAGATCGGCGCGTTCGTGGAGGTGGTGCGCGGGGAGCGGGCGAACCCGTGCGACGGCCGGGAGGCACTCCAGGCGCTGCGCGTGGCCGAGGCGTGCGAGCTGTCCCGGCGGGAGCATCGTCCGGTCAACCTGGGCGAGATCCCGGGGGGTCGGGAGTAGGCACACCGCCGGGGGTGCGTTGTCGGGTGCGGGTGGGTGGGGCTTCTCGCGCAGTTCCCCGCGCCCCTTGAGGGCCTACGGCCCTTTCGGGCCGAAAAAGCCGGGGCGCAGCCCCGCTTTTTCAGGGGCGCGGGGAACCGCGCGACCAGCCCCCACCGGACGGACGCCTGGGGGTCGAGGGGCGCAGCCCCTGGGGGAGGGACGGTAGGGGCGGCGGGGGCGAGGAACCGCTCACCAGCGCACCGGCAGACTCCGCACCCCCCGTATCAACATCCCTGGCAACCACTCCCCCGGCGAACCGTCCGACGCGAGATCCGGGCACCGCCGCAGCAGCGCCCGGAGCGCGACACCGGCCTCCATACGCGCCAGAGGCGCACCCAGGCAGAAGTGGATGCCGTGCCCGAAGGCGAGGTGCCCACGGGTGTCCCGGTGGATGTCGAAGCGGTCGGGCCCGGGATACCGCGCGCCGTCCCGATCGGCGGCGGCCAGTCCGATCATCACCGCATCGCCCGCCGGGACGACCGTGCCGCCGATCTCCAACGACTCGGCGGCGAAGCGGAACGTCGCGTTCTCCACCGGTCCCTCGTGGCGCAGGGTCTCCTCCACGACCGCGTCCACGAGGCTCGGGTCGGCCCGCACCTCGGCGAGTTGCCCGGGGTGGGTGAGGAGCGCGTGGACGGCGCCCGTGATGAGGTTGACGGTGGTCTCGTGGCCGGCGATCAGGAGGATGAAGGCCATACCGCGCAGCTCGGCGGGTGACAGACGGTCACCGTCCTCGTCGGTCGTCCGGATCAGCGCGCTCAGCAGGTCGTCGGCGGGCGGCGAGCATCGCTTGTCCTCGACCAACTGCTCCAGGTACGCGGCGAGTTGGACGAAGGCCGCGTACTCGCTCTCCCCGCTGGTGGGTGCCACGGCCTCCGTCGACAGCTTGCGGAAGGCCGCCCGGTCGGGCTCGGGCACGCCGAGCAGTTCGCAGATGACGGTGAGGGGCAGCGGGTACGCGAACGACTCGACCAGGTCGGCACGGCCCCGCGGCAGCATGGCGTCGAGCAGCGAGTCGGTGATCTCCTGGACCCTCGGCCGCAGCCGCTCGACCCGGCGCCCGGTGAACTCGCGGGCGATCAGCCGGCGCAGCCGGGTGTGCTGGGGCGGGTCGGCGACCAGTAGATACTTGCCGATCAGCTCCTCGTCGAGGAAGGTCCTCCCGACCTTCGCGCCGTCCTTCGAGAGCCGGGGGTCGGCGAGCGACGCCCGCGCCTCCTCGTACCCGACGACGAGCCAGACCTCGTGGTGCGCGTCGTGCTTGGGCAGCCGGACCCGGTGGACGGGGCCGCGCGCCCGCAGTGCGGCGTAGACCGGATGGGGGTTCTCGGTGAACCCCGGTCCGTACTCCCCGAGATCGATCACATGCCGCTGCCCCATGAATCCCCCTTCACCCGTCCAACGCCCGCGGTCGCTCAGGAGTGCCCGTCCTCCAGCAGGCCCGCGTCGTAGGTCAACAGGGCGATCTGCACACGGTTGTTGAGGTCGAGCTTGGCGAGGATGCGGGAGACATGGGCCTTGACGGTGGCGACGCTCATGAAGAGGGCGGCGGCGATCTCGGCGTTGGAGGCGCCGCGGCCGACGGCGACGGCGACCTCGCGTTCCCGGTCGTTGAGGGCGGCGACCCGGGCACGGGCGGTGCCGCGGCGGGTGTCGGGGGCGCTGCCCGCGGCGTGCGCCATGAGCTGGCGCGTGACTGCGGGCGACAGCACGGGCTCGCCGGCCGCGACCCGCCGTACCGCCTCGACGATCTCGGCCGGCGAGGTGTCCTTCAGGACGAAGCCGGCCGCGCCGGCCCGCAGTGCGCGCAGGACCTGGTCGTCGGCGTGGAAGGTGGTCAGGACGACGACCTCGGGCGCGTCCGGGCGGGCGCGGAGCCGCTCGGTGGCGGCGAGGCCGTCGACGGTCGGCATCCGGATGTCCATGAGGACGACGTCCGGGCGCGTCCGGTCGACGAGGGCCTGCACCTCGTCGCCGTCGGCGCCCTCGCCCACGATCTCGATGTCGTCGGCGCCGCCCAGCATGAGGGAGAGGCCGGTGCGCACGAGGGGGTCGTCGTCGACGAGGAGCAGTCGGATCGCGGTCATCGGCCCACCGTTCGGATGTCGGTCATGGAGCACTACCGTAGGGCGCTTCGCCCGGAGCGCCGCGTCGGCGCGGTCGGACCCGTTAGTGTCGGCCGGTACGGCATTCAACTGACGGAGGTTCTGGGTGCGTTACCGACTCCTGGGCCGGACGGGCCTGCGGGTCTCCGAGCTGTTCCTGGGCGCCATGACCTTCGGGGAGCAGGGCGGGGTGGGGGCGCCTCCGCAGGAGTGCGCGCGGATCCTCGACGTGTACGCGGAGGCCGGCGGCAATGTGATCGACACGGCGGTCAACTACCGGGGCGGGGAGAGCGAGCGGATCGTCGGCGAACTGCTCAAGGGCCGGCGCGACCGGTTCGTGCTGTCCACCAAGTACACCGTGTCCCGGGACGGCACCGACCCCAACGCCGCGGGCAACCACCGCAAGAACCTCGCGCTCTCCCTGGAGACGAGTCTGCGGCGCCTCGGGACGGACTACATCGACCTCTACTGGGTGCACATCTGGGACCGCAACACCCCGGTCGAGGAGACGATGCGCGCCCTCGACGACGCCGTACGGTCCGGGAAGGTGCTGTACGTCGGCATCTCGGACGCCCCGGCGTGGGTGGTGGCACGCGCCAACACCCTGGCCGAATGGCGGGGTTGGTCGCCGCTGTCGGCGCTTCAGGTGCCGTACAGCCTGCTCAACCGGGACATCGAGCGGGAGCTGCTGCCGATGGCGGAGGCGTTCGGCATGTCGGTCGCGGCGTGGAGCCCGCTGCAGAACGGTGTGCTGTCCGGCAAGTACACCCGCCCGGGCGGGGTGGCGCCGGGTACCGCGACCCGGCTGTCCGCCGAGGCGATCGGCACGCGCGAGCGTGCGGTGGCACAGGCCGTGCAGAGCGCCGCGGACGAACTCGGCGCCACCCCGGCCCAGGTGGCCATCGCCTGGACCATGGCCCACTCCCCCGCCGTGCACCCCGTCCTGGGCGCCCGCCGTGTCGAACAGCTGATGGACAACCTGGGCGCCGCCCGGCTGGTCCTCCCGGAGGAGATCCTGGCCCGGCTGGAGGAGACCACCGACTTCCGCCTGGGCTTCCCCGGGGACTTCATCGACGAGGCGTCGGCGTGGGTGTACGGGTCGGTGGGTCAGCGCGTGGTGCCGCGTACGGCCTGAGCCGGGCCGGGGGCGTCCGTCAGGCGCGCAGACGTACGCCGTGACGGACGCGCAGCCGGTGTATCTCCCACCACGCGACGGCCGTCACCGAGGCCGGTCCGCCGACGAGGGCGGCGAGCTGGACCAGGGGCGGGCCCGGCGGCAGTCCGCCGACGGCCAGGTTGATGGCGGAGAACTCCCACACCAGGGCGCCGGTGAGCAGCGCGGGGAGCGCGGGATGCACATCGACGGTGTTGAACGCGCTGCGCACGGCGGGCCCGGTGGCGAAGACGATGAAGAGCAGCACCCAGAGCAACGGGACGAGCAGGGCGAGGGGCGCCCACAGGTTCATGTCCTGCTCCAGGCGGGTGCGGGTGTAGTAGATCGCCCCGCCGAGGAACGGGACCGCCGTGAAGGCGCCGACGTACCACAGGGCGGACTTCCCGGCGGTGCGCAGCGGGGCACGCATGGCCCGGCGCGCGTTCGGCGACGACCAGCGGAACAGGGCCGCGACGACCACGGGCGCGCTCAGGAGCAGCAGCCAGGGGGAGACGGTCAGCCGCATCATGAACTGCTGCTGCGCCTGGTCGACGTCCTCGGGCTTGCCGTACACGGCGAGGATCAGCAGCGACATGAGGGTGGCCGTCCAGGCGCGTCTGCGCTGCACCCGCGTCACGTCGTCGTCCGGGAGGCGGTGGCGGGAGCGGGAAGGGAAGATCCGCCGGGCGGGGCGGCGGGCCGAGCGGGCCAGCGGGTAGCCCACCAGCAGACCGACCACCAACGGCCACGCGCACATCGCGGCCATCGCCCAGAGGCAGCCGTGCACCCGGAGCCCCTTGAGGAACTCCCCGAGCGGCGGCCACTCGTCCTCCCGCAGCCGACGCACGAGGGTGGGCGGCGGGCCGTAAGGGGGATACGGCGGACCCTGCGGAGGGTAGGGCGGGAGGTGCGGGTGCGGCGGCGGGTACGGTCCTCCGTCCGGTGGCGGCCAGGGTGGCTGATACGGATCGCGTCCCCCGAAACTCACTCCGCTGTCCCCTCCGCACACGCACCGGCCGTTCCTCAACTGGCCATCATGGGGGACGGGATGAGGTGGCGCACCCCGATAAGGGTTTCCGGTCGGACGCGGTGCCCGGGGTCACTCCCAGGGCAGCCAGGCCCGCACCGCGAAGCCGCCGCCTTCCTCGGGACCGTGCTCCAGGCTGCCCCCGGCCAGCACGGCGCGCTCGGTGAGGCCGATGAGCCCCTGGCCCGAGCCGGGTACCGGCGGGACCTCTCCCGGGGGCGCGGGGTTGCGTACGGAGACGGTGAGTCCGTCGCCCGGGGCGCCCGTGACCGTGACGGTGACCTCGGCGCCGGGGGCGTGCTTGCGGGCGTTGGTCAGGCACTCCTGGGCGATGCGGTAGGCGGTGCGGCCGACGGAGGCGGGGACGGCGGCGCGGTCGGTGACGCGCTGGTCGAGGGCGACCTTCGTCCCGGCCTCTCGGCACTCGGAGACGAGGGCGTCGAGCGCGGCCAGGGTCGGCTGGGGGCGCCCCGGGTCCTCGGGCTCGCCCGTGCGGAGCACCCCGATGATCTCCCGCAGGTCCTGCAGCGCCTCGTGGGCGCTCTCCCGGATGACGCCCGCCGCGCGGACGATCTCGGCCCGTGGCGCGTCGGGCCGGAACTCCAGCGCGCCCGCGTGCACGCTCAGCAGTGTCAGACGGTGCGCCAGGACGTCGTGCATCTCGCGGGCGATGGCCTCCCGGGCGAGCCGTTGGGCCTGTTCGGCGCGGAGTGCCGCCTCGGTCTCGGCGCGTCGGGCACGGTCCCGGAAGCTCAGCATGAGCTGTCGTTTGGAGCGTACGAACATGCCCCAGCCAACGATCGCGGCGGTGAGGAGCACGACGGCGAACACCGCCCAGGGGTAGGCGACGTCGGGGTCGGGGCGCAGCCAGAAGAACAGCGGGGTCAGCAGGAGGGACGTGCCGCCGATCCAGGCCACGTACCGGAAGGGCCGGTGCACGGTGAGGGTGAAGAGGGCTACCAGACCGGCGCCGCCCGCGGTGTTCGACACGAAGCAGACCGGGACCATCGCCACGGCGAGCCCGACCGGCCGGCGTCTGCGCAGCCAGACGGCGGCGCAGGCGAGCGCGCCCAGCACCTGGTCGACCACGGCGAAGGCCTGCGGCAGGCCGGCTTCGTTCCGGACGGTCTCCACGCCCAGGAGGCCGATGAACACGGCCAGCAGGAAGCAGGTGAAGTCGACGGCCCAGTCCCGTGCGGTGCGCCGGGGCGGCCGTCCGGAGCGGTCGTCGGCGGGGTCGTCGTCGGGGTCGTCACCGGAGTGGAGGAGGGCCGACGGCAGCAGCCAGCTCCGCCCCGGGAAGGTCGGGGGCTCCGGTACCGGCTCGTCAGCGCTCACGGTCGACAAATCTATGCAGAGCCGGCCTCCGCCACCTCCCCTCCGGCGGGGATCGCGACCGAAGTCGTGGCGTCGTCGACCTTCGGCCGTCCGCCACGCCGCGGATCACTACTCCCGTCGCACGGCCCTCGCCCCGCGGCCGATGCGCGTGGGGGGAGCGCGAAACGAGGATCCTGGCCATGAAGCAGCTGTTGGAGTTCTTCGGGTTCCTCGCCCTGCTGCAGGGCACCGGCGGTCTGGTGTACGAACTCACCGGCAAGCTCAAGTGGGGGGTGACACAGCGGTGGAGCACCCTGGACGGCTACGAGCTCTATGTGAGCATCGCGCTGATCGTCCTGGCGATCGCCCTGTTCGCGACGACGGAGAGCCGTAGGCCCGGGTGACCGTCCCGGCCTCGTCCGGGTGACCGTCCCGGCGTCGTCGGGTGACCGGCACCCGTCCCGGGCGTCCGTCCGGTGGGGGGAGGACGGACGCCCGGGACGGGTGTGCGCGGGCCCGGTCAGCAGTCGTGGTCGACCAGGTCGAAGGACGCGTAGTGGTCGGCCGTGTAGTAGTCCTCCTCGTTCTGCTGGCCGGTGACGATGCGGCGGGCGCCGCGGGTGGAGGAGCCGGGGGTCTTCACCGTGTACTCGTGGTAGTAGCCGGTGGCCCGCGACGGCAGGACGCGCTCCCGGTTCTGGAAGACGCTGCCGTCCTGCGCGTACGGGTAGGGGCCGCCCCGCGCGATCAGGTCGAGCGTGGTGTGCGCCTGCGACGGCAGGTCGCTGTAGCAGATGCTGCCGACCGCCGCGGCCGCCGGTGTGGCGGTGACGGTGCCGCCGACGAGGAGGGCGGACAGGAGGGCGGCCGCCGCTCCGATGCGTGGTGCTCGTGGGGGGAATCTCATGGCCTCATGATGACGCGCGTAGACAGTGTCATGTCAATGACAAGTTCCATGATTTTCCGGGCACGTCCTTTAAGTTTTCCGGGAGTTAACCGGAGTCGGCGGTCCGGCGCTGGGGCCCGGCCGACGCCCGTGGGGGCCCGGTGCGATGCTCCGGGCCCCTTGAGGACCAAGGGCCCGGGCTCAGCCGCCCAGTTCCTGGTGACGGGTCGACAGGTGCGTGCTGCCCTGCTCGGTCAGCGAACCGAAGAGGCGCAGGCGGGAGATGCCGCCGTCGGGATATATGTCGACGCGGGCGTGGGTGGCCCGGACCGGCGCCGGGAGGACGAAGCGGTGGTTGGTGTCGGGCTGGAGGCGGGTGCGCGGGAGGACCTCCGTCCACGCGCCGTCGTCCCCGTCCTTCACCGAGACCGTGGCCCAGCCGGCCGCGTTGCCCTTGAGGTAGGCCGTGTCGATCTCCAGGGCACGGATCTCGGACTGGGCGGCGAGCCGGTAGCGGATCCAGTCGTTGCCCTGGTCGCGGCGGCGCCGCGTCTCCCAGCACTCGTGCATCACCCGGGCGCGGCCGGGCTGGATGGTGTTGGTGGCGGGCGAGTAGAAGAGGTTGGAGGCGTCCTCGGCCCGGCCGCCGTTCTCCAGGGCGACCACGTCGAAGGTGCCGAGGGCGGCCAGCCAGGCCGGGTCCGGCACGACCTCGCCGTGCACCCGCAGGCGGGCGATGCCGCCGTCGGGGTGCTGGTTCAGGCGGAGGTGGGTGAAGCGCTGCTCGACGGAGACCGCGAAGCCGTTGGCGGCGTGGCCGCCGACGGGGGTGCGCGGGACCAGCGTCGTCCACTTCACGTCGTCGGCGAGCAGTTCCTCCGGCGACGGGGTACCGGCCACGCACGCCGCCTCCACGGACACCGCCTGCGGGTAGTTGCCGCGGAAGTGGGCCGTGTCGACGACGATCCCCCGGATCACCCCGGGCGCGCCGAGGCGGATCAGCGCCCAGTCGTGGTCGTCGGCCGTCGGCCAGGGGTGCTCGGCCGAGGCTCCCCGGCGGCGGCGCGTCTCCCAGCCGTCCATGACCTTGCCCTTGTGCCCGAAGTGCTCGGGGTCGAACTCGGCGCGCTCGGGCACCAGCAGGTTCTCCCGGTGGGCGAAGAACTCGTCGTTGGCGGCGATCACCCCGGCGCCGAGCCTGCGGTCGGCGAGGTCGGCGTACCGGGTGAAGGAGAAGTCGGCGGTGCGGTAGTCCGCGTACGGGTCGCCGCCGGCGTACGGGTTCGCGTCGCCGGTGAAGCCCGTGTACGGGGTGTGGTGCTGCGCCGTCACGATGATCAGGTCTGCCTTTCGGTTGGTCGGCCGCCTCGGGTGCGCGGTGATCAGGGGGTGCGGGTGAGAAGTCGCCCCTTCGGTTCGGTGAACTCGCCGTCCGCGACGATGCGTTCGCCGCGCAGCCAGGTCGACTTGACCACGCCGTACAGGGTCTTGCCGGCGTACGCGGTGACGCGGTTGCGGTGCTGGAGCGCGGCCGGGTCGACGGTGAAGGTCTCGTCGGGGGCGAGGACGGCGAAGTCGGCGTCGCGGCCGGGCTCGATGGCGCCCTTGCGGTCCAGCCCGACGAGGGCCGCCGTGCGGGTGGACATCCAGCGGACCACGTCCTCCAGGCCGTGGCCGCGCCTGCGGGCCTCCGTCCAGACCGCCGCGAGGCTCAGTTGCAGGCCGGAGATGCCGCCCCAGGCCGTGGCGAAGTCGTCGGTCTTGAGGTCGGCGGTCGACGGGGAGTGGTCGGTGACCACACAGTCGATCGTGCCGTCCGCGAGGGCCTGCCACAGGAGGTCCTGGTTGGCGGACTCCCGGATGGGCGGGCAGCACTTGAACTCGCTCGCCCCGTCCGGGACTTCCTCGGCGGTGAGGGTGAGGTAGTGCGGGCAGGTCTCCACGGTGATCCGCACGCCCTCCCGCTTGGCCTCGGCGATCAGCGGGAGGGCGTCGCTGGAGGAGAGGTGGAGCACGTGGACGCGTGCGTCGAGCCGCCGGGCCTGGGCGACGAGGGCCGCGATGGCGGTGTCCTCGGCGTCCCGCGGGCGGGAGGCGAGGAAGTCCGCGTAGCGGGGGCCGCCCTGCTGGGGTGCCGCGTCGAGGTGGTGGGGGTCCTCGGCGTGCACGATCAGCAGCCCGCCGAAGCCCGCGATCTCGGCCAGGGAGCGGGCGAGCCCGTCCTGGTCGAGGTGCGGGAACTCGTCCACGCCGGAGGGCGACAGGAACGCCTTGAAGCCGAAGACCCCGCTGTCGTGCAGCGGCCGCAGGTCCTTGACGTTGTCGGGCAGGGCGCCGCCCCAGAAGCCGACGTCGACATGGGCCTTGTCGGCGGCGACCTCGCGCTTGACGCGGAGGTGGTCGACCGTGGTGGTCGGCGGGAGGGAGTTGAGGGGCATGTCGACGAGGGTGGTGATGCCCCCGGCCGCCGCCGCGCGCGTGGCGGTCCAGAAGCCCTCCCAGTGGGTGCGCCCGGGGTCGTTCACATGGACGTGGGTGTCGACGAGTCCGGGCAGCAGGACGTGGTCGCCGAGGTCCTCCAGGTGGGCGCCGGACGGTGTCTCGGCGTCGTACGGGAGTACGGCCGTGATCCTGCCGTCGGCGACGGCGACCGCGGCGGGTCGCGATCCGTCGGGGGTGATGACGCGCGTCGAGCGCAACACCAGTTCAGCCTCGGACACCGGGACCCCTCTCGCCGTACCGCTCTTCACTTCCGCGTTAACGGGATTTACTTCCACGTAACGGAATTCAACGTTCTGTTGAAGGAGTTTTCACCCCTCCCTCCGCCCCGTCAAGGGCACACCCCTCCACTCTGCCTCCAGCGCGCTCACACTGGATGTTTTCACAAGACGGAATTAGTCTTCCACTGGGCAGAACGTAATGACGTACGAGCCGGTAGTCAACGAACTGCCCGGTAGGCTGCGACCTCGCCCGCCATCCCGAAAGGACCGCGCCTGTGCCGACGTCCAGCGCCAGCGCCCACACGACCGACTCCGCCAAGTCGTCCTCCGGTGGCGTCCAGTCCCTCGAGCGCGCCTTCGATCTGCTGGAGCGGATGGCGGACGCCGGCGGCGAGGTGGGGCTCAGCGAGCTGTCCGTGAGCAGCGGGCTGCCCCTGCCGACCATCCACCGGCTGATGCGGACGCTGGTCGTCTGCGGCTACGTACGCCAGCAGCCCAACCGGCGGTACGCCCTCGGCCCGCGCCTGATCCGCCTCGGCGAGTCCGCGTCCCGGCTGCTCGGCACCTGGGCGCGTCCGTACCTCGCGCGGCTCGTCGAGGAGACCGGCGAGACGGCGAACATGGCGCTGCTGGACGGCGACGAGATCGTCTACGTCGCCCAGGTCCCGTCCAAGCACTCGATGCGGATGTTCACCGAGGTGGGCCGCCGCGTGCTGCCCCACTCCACGGGGGTCGGCAAGGCGCTGCTCGCCGGCTTCCCGGCCGACGAGGTGCGCGCGCTGCTGGCCCGTACGGGCATGCCCGCCGCCACGGACAAGACGATCACCACGCCCGAGGGCTTCCTGAGCGCTTTGGAGGACGTCCGCCGCCTCGGCTACGCCGTCGACGACAACGAGCAGGAGATCGGCGTCCGCTGTCTCGCCGTCTCCGTCCCCGACTCCCCCACCGCCGCGGCCATTTCGATCTCCGGCCCGGCCGGGCGCGTCACCGAGGCGGCGACCCAGCGGATCGTGCCGGTGCTCCAGCAGGTGGCCGCGGAACTGTCGGAGGCCCTGGCGACCTCGGGGGCGGGTGGCTGAGGGGTGTCGATGCCGGGGGTGGGTGCCCGAGGGGCACGTCGTCGGGTGCGGGCGAGCGGGGGCTTCTCGCGCAGTTCCCCGCGCCCCGAAAGGCCTACCAGCCCCCACCGGACGGTCAGCGACGAGGTGGCTCTCCGAACAGCTCCACCGCCGTACGCACCTCCGCCAGCCCCTTGGCCAGCGCGCTCACCGACCCGATCGAGCCCGCGATCAGCAACAGCGACCGCCTCAGTCGCGGCACCTCCGGCATCCCGGTGACGGCCATCGCCGCGAGCGCCGCCAGCTCGTCCTCGGCGATGCCACGGTCGGGGAACTCCGCGGGGTGCGCGGCCAGTTCACGACGCAGCCGGGACACGGCCGAGCCCAGCTCCGCCACTCTCGGATCCTCGTCACTGCCGGTCACTGGCCTCTGCCCCAAGCTCCGCAACACAGCCCTCTCCCCCCTCGCCCACGTCCTCGTGCACGAGCCGTGGTCGCGCACCCGAGCGCGGCCGTCCGCCCCTCGGCGTCGGTCGGGCGCCGGGGGTGGCGCGGGCCAGTAAACGCCAATCGGCGTGGCGAGCGCCACTACGGGGACCGAAATTCAGTCCCCGGGAATCGCAAAGACGGCAGCCGGTCCGTGGGGCTTCACGGGACGCATCCGCCCGGTCGGGTATGCAGGGGGACATGACGCACCGCCAGCCCCGGACCGGGGCCCGTGACGAGGCCCGCCCGACCCCCGAGAGCGAGGTCGCCGGACTGCTGCTGGCGGCCGGTGGCGGGCGGCGCCTCGGCGGCCGCCCCAAGGCCCTGCTCATCCACCGCGGCCGCCCCTTGGTCGAACACGCGGTCGGCGTGCTGCGGGCGGGCGGCTGCGCCCGGATCCATGTGGTCCTCGGCGCCGGGTCCGCGGCCGTGCGCGCCCGCGCCGAGCTGACCGGCTGCGTCCTGGTCGACAACCCGGACTGGGCCGAGGGCATGGGCTCCTCGCTGCGGGCCGGACTGGAGTCGCTGACGGGGACGGGGGCGCAGGCCGCGCTGGTGTCGTTGGTGGACCAGCCGGGCATCGGGCCGGAGGCGGTGGCCCGCGTCCTCGCCGCGCACCGATCGAGCGGATCGCTCGCGGCGGCCTCGTACGACGGTGTGCGGGGCCATCCCGTCCTCTTCGGCGCCGGCCACTGGTCCGGCATCGCCGCGACCGCCACCGGCGACCGGGGCGCGCGCGCCTATCTGCGGGCGCACGACGACACGCTCACGCTCGTCGAGTGCGGGGACGTGGCGCGGCCGTACGACATCGACACCGAGGCCGATCTCGCCCACCTCGAGTGAGCGCGGTGACACTCAGCGCCACGCTGCCTCGATACTGAGAATCTCGACATCAACAAAACATTGAACTTCCACCATGAGGAAACTACTATCCACTGTTCAGAAGCGCCCTCCTCATCCAGGGGCGCCCACAGCCCGACCCGGGTCGACCGACACCCGGTGCCACGCCCGCTGAAGGAAGTGACAGCTCATGTCCGCACCAGCGCCGTCCCCGCTGGCCATCGTCGACGCCGAGCCCCTGCCCCGCCAGGACGAGGTCCTCACGCCCGCCGCCCTCACCTTCGTGGCCGAGCTGCACCGCCGGTTCACCCCCCGGCGTGAGGAGCTGCTGGCCCGCCGCGCGGAGCGGCGCGCCGAGATCGCCCGCACCTCCACGCTCGACTTCCTCCCGGAGACCGCCGCGATCCGCGCCGACGACTCCTGGAAGGTGGCCCCCTCGCCCGCCGCCCTGGAGGACCGCCGGGTCGAGATCACCGGCCCCACCGACCGCAAGATGACGATCAACGCGCTGAACTCCGGCGCGAGGATCTGGCTCGCGGACTTCGAGGACGCCTCCGCGCCCACCTGGGAGAACGTGGTTCTCGGCCAGGTGAACATGGCCGACGCCTACCGGCGGACCATCGACTTCACCGACGAGCGCACCGGCAAGTCCTACGCGCTGCGCCCGAACGAGGAGCTGGCGACGGTCGTCATGCGCCCGCGCGGCTGGCACCTCGACGAGCGCCACCTCGTGGACTCCGACGGCGACGCGGTGCCCGGTGCGCTCGTCGACTTCGGCCTGTACTTCTTCCACAACGCCCAGCGGCTGCTGGACCTCGGCAAGGGCCCGTACTTCTACCTCCCGAAAACGGAGTCGCATCTGGAGGCCCGCCTCTGGAACGAGGTGTTCGTCTTCGCGCAGGACTACGTCGGCATCCCGCAGGGCACCGTCCGCGCCACCGTGCTCATCGAGACGATCACCGCCGCGTACGAGATGGAGGAGATCCTCTACGAACTCCGCGACCACGCCTCGGGGTTGAACGCCGGCCGCTGGGACTACCTCTTCTCCATCGTGAAGAACTTCCGTGACGGCGGCGCCAAGTTCGTCCTCCCGGACCGCAACGCGGTGACGATGACGGCCCCGTTCATGCGGGCGTACACCGAACTCCTCGTCCGCACCTGCCACAAGCGCGGCGCGCACGCGATCGGCGGCATGGCCGCGTTCATCCCGTCGCGGCGCGACGAGGAGGTCAACAAGGTCGCGTTCGAGAAGGTCAAGGCCGACAAGGACCGCGAGGCGAACGACGGCTTCGACGGCTCCTGGGTGGCCCACCCCGACCTGGTCCCGATCGCCATGGCCTCCTTCGACGCCGTCCTCGGCGACAAGCCGAACCAGAAGGACCGCCTCCGTGAGGACGTCGACGTCAAGGCCGCCGACCTGATCGCCGTCGACTCCCTCGACGCCCGGCCGACGTACGCCGGACTCGTCAACGCCGTGCAGGTCGGGATCCGTTACATCGAGGCCTGGCTGCGCGGCCTCGGCGCCGTCGCCATCTTCAACCTGATGGAGGACGCGGCCACCGCCGAGATCTCCCGCTCCCAGATCTGGCAGTGGATCAACGCGGGCGTCGAGTTCGAGCGCGACGGCGACACCGTGAAGGCCACGCCGGAGCTGGCCCGCGAGGTCGCCGCCGAGGAACTCGCCAACCTGCGGGCCGAGTTGGGCGACGAGGCCTTCGCCGCCGGTCACTGGCAGCAGGCCCACGACCTGCTGCTGGAGGTCTCCCTCGACGAGGACTACGTCGACTTCCTGACCCTGCCGGCGTACGAGCAGCTGAAGGGCTGAGCTACGACCCGCCGATCCTGTCCGAGTGGCCCAGGGAGCGTCCCGGGGCCACTCGGTCGCGTACGGCCTGCTTGACCGCGGTGGGCTCGGGGAAGCCCTGCTCACGGCGGTCCCACACGACCTCGTCGCCGACCCGCACGACGAAGACACCGCCCGTGCCGGGCCGGAGGGACAGCTCGGTCAGTTCGGTCTCGAAGGTCGTCAGCAGTTCCTGCGCCAGCCAGGCGGCGCGGGGCAGCCAGCGGCACTGGGTGCAGTACTCGATCTCGACGCGCTGTGTCCCCGTCATCCCAGGTGCACCGACCAATCCTGTTCCGCCGCCGGCTTGCCGTGCAGGTCGGGGACCCGCTTCAGCCAGTCCGGTCGGCCGCGTTGTGTCCTCGCCGCGCGGAGGGCCTCCTCCGCGGCGAGTTCCTCCCGGGTGGGGAAGTCGGTGGGGAGCCAGGCGGCGGAGGAGCGCACGCGCGCGTGGAGGTAGCGCACATAGGCGTCGCGGACCTCGTCGGGCGAGGCGAAGCCGTCCTCGACGGGCAGCCAGCCGTCCGGGACCTCCGCGACGATCCGCCGCAGCAGCTCCTCCGTCACCTTCGGCGCGAGTTCGGCGTCGGCCGCGCGCACGTCGGGGGCGTAGTGGCCGAGGGCGTGGTGGCGGAAGTCGTACGCCTTCGTGGGGTCCGAGGCGTCCCAGCGGTGGTGGAAGACGAGGGCCGCGCCGTGGTCGATCAGCCAGAGGCGCGGGGGCGCGACGCCGAGCGTGGGCCAGACCATGAGGTTCGAGCTGTGCACGGTGCGGTCGACATTGACCGTGAGGGCGTCGAGCCAGATGATCCGCCCCGCTTCGAGCGGGTCGACGCGGAACTCCTTCGCGATCTCCGGGGTGAAGTCCGCGGCGCCCGGCAGAAAGTCCATGCCGAGGTTGAGGCCCGCGCTCGCGACGTGCAGCTCCCGCACCTCCTGGTGCGGCTCGCTCTCGGCGATCGCCGGGTCGAAGTGCGCGAGGACCAGCTCCGGGAACCGCAGCCCGAGCGCCCGCGCCAGCTCCCCGACGATCACTTCGGCGACCAGCGCCTTGCGCCCCTGCGCCGAGCCGGTGAACTTGACGACGTAGGTGCCCAGGTCGTCGGCCTCGACGACACCGGGGACGGAACCGCCGGCCCGCAGGGGGGCGACGTAGCGGGTTGCGGTGACCTCTCTCAGCATCGTCCAAGGCCCCACAGGTCGGTCGCGTCGTCTTCCACGGCAGTGAACATAGTAACGAGACGCGACAAGGAGCGTTTCGACGTGGCGCCGCGCACGGCGGTCACCACACGCGAAACGGTCTGCCGAGAGACTCGGCAGACCGTTCAGGATATTTCCGCGCCGCTCCCCGATTTGCTGACATTCATGCCGGGCGTGATGAAAACCCGGAATGATTCAGAATTCGACGACGCGGAAAATCAAGGCTTCGGCGTGCAACCGTTCTGGCTCTTGGTCTGGCATTCCGCCCAGTGCATCGAGGAAGTGATACCGGTCAATGTACCCATGTTCCCGACGAAGTACTGCTTGCAGTCGCCGCCCTCACGCCACTTCTCGATGAGGAACTTGCGGTACTCGACCATGGGACGCGTGTACCCGCGCTTCTTGGAGTCGACGACCATCTTGTTGGTCACCTTGACGCCCTTGGTCACACTCTTCGTCACGTCGTAGCTGGTGTGGAACTCGACCTTGCCGATGCCCCAGCTCAAGCTGCCGCCGGCCTCGGCCTTCCAGGTCGAGGAGCGAGTCGTGCTCCTCGTCACCGAGATCGACAGGGTGGACTTGGAGGAGGAGCTGTTGTACTTGCTGTTCGTGGGGCCCGTCGCCTTGTAGACGGGCGAGCCGTACTTCACCACCTTGTAGTAGGTGGAGGGCTGACAGGCCGCGGCGGCAGGGGTGGACATCGCCGGAATCATGGCGAGACTGCCGAGGACGAGCGCGGCACTCGTGGCTGTCGAGCCGAATGCACGCTTCATGGTCGTATTCATTTTTCCCCGTTTTCTCCGACTGGCGCCGACCCTCGAGTGGCTGCGCCGTTGGAGAGGAAACTAATGACGCACGGCAGCCGGATCAACCACATCGCGCGGAAATTCTTCCGCCATCCTCAGGGAATCCTCAAATTCACGCGAGCGAAGCGGGGCACGGGTTGCCCGTGGATTGGCCGCTCTGTCCGTTCTGCGGGAGGGGGTGAAAGACCGACACGGGGGCGAATCGGGCACCTGAGGAGGTCGATGTGATGCCCGTCACAGGCCATTCCCGGTGGCGGCGCGGCGAGTGGTGCGGAGCGGAGGGGGCGGTACGGCGTGGGCGCAGCCGTCGGCCCTCCCGCGGGGAGGTCGGGAGGGACGAGGCGGCCCCGCCCGGGCCGAAGGGCACAGGCGGGGCCAGGGGTGGGGATCTCCAACGGGGGTGTGGAGATCACCGGGTCACAGCTTGACACTGGTTTCGGCCACGCAACAGAGGTGTGACTGGAATCAGTCGCACGGGATTTCCGCCGAGCCCTCGGCCGGTCGGCCGGTTCACGGGCGGGCCGGTGGGCTGTGGAACGGGTTGGGGAGGGGGAGGTAGCGTGCGTCCGCGCCGTCCGCGCCCGTCCATCTGAGGAGCAGGTTCGTCTTGCCCGGCAGCGTGGGTGAGCCGAGCAGGGCGGTGGCTTCCGGGACGTCGGCGTGGCGTTGCAGCTCTCGTCGTACGGCGGGCCAGGGGTCGAGCGTCGGGTGGTGTTCGGTCAGGGCCGCCGCGATCTCCAGGAGGTTGTTGACGAAGAGGCAGTAGACCAGCCGTTCCCAGCCGGCCTCGCGCGTGACGTCCGGGAGGAGCTTGACCCCCTCGGCGTCGCGGTACACCACCTTCACGGGAGTACCCGAGGCGTCGCAGGCGACGACGGTGTTCTGCAGATGGGCCTCCAGCACGACCCCGTGGTCGTGGAACGCCGCGAGGGCCGGGGGGACGACCGCGCGCAGATACGCCTCCCACCAGGCGTCGGGGTCGACGGCGTGGGCGTACGGGTTGCCCGGGAACGCCTCGGCGCTCTCGGTGAGGGCGGCGGCGAGGAAGGGGGTCGTGCCGGGGGGCACATGGCCGCCCAGGCCGTCCCGCACCAGGACCGCCAGCTCCTCGAACGCGAAGGCGGCGGTGCGGTAGCCCCGGTCGCTCAGCCAGGCACCGGGGGACCCGGCGAAGGCCTCGGTGACCGCCCGGTCGGTGCGGCGCAGCACGAGGAGGTCGTGCCGCCACAGCCGGCGGATGTCGTTGGTGATCCGTACGTCGAGGCTGAACTTCAGGAAGAGGTCGGGGGTGGGCCGAGCCCGGCGGCCGCCTCCGGATGACGGCTCGCCTTCGGACGGGGTCCCGCGTACGCCCTCGGGGACGTAGACCGTGCGGATCGCCGCCGTGGGCCACACCGTGCCCGCCGTCCGGCCCAGTCGCAGGAGGCGGCCGTCCGCGAAGGCTTCGGCCAACTCTCCTGACACCAGGTCGAGTTGCCAGGGATGGGCCGGGAGGAGCCGGTAGCCGGGCGGGGCCGAGCCCAGCGTGTCGAGGGCGGTGGTGTCGCCCTCCTCGACGACCACGTCCTCGCGGACCCCGAGGAGGACCAGCGGGAAGTGGGCGTACGCCTCGGGCGCGTACGGCAGCCAGGCGGCGACCGGGCCGCCGCCGCGGGCCTTGGGTGCGGGGTGGTGGGGATGGCCGGTGATCAGGGACTGCTCGGAGCGCCGGTACGGGTCCTCGGGCGCCGGGGCGTGGACGCGCTCGGCGAGGAGGGCGGCCACGGCCTCGCGGCTGTCCAGCATCTCGGCGGGCAGTTCGGAGTTGACCAGTCCGGTGCGGGCGCGGAGTTCCTCGGCGACGAGCTTGACGAGGTCGGTGTGGGTGAGAGCGTGCCAGGCGCCGGCCGCGCGCACCTCGGGACGGGTGGGGCGTCGGGTGCCGCACACCCGCAGGAGACGTCCGCTGCCCTGGAGGCGGTGCACCCCGTCCCCCTGCGCGTCCGGCGACTCGACCGGCTCTGCCGCTTCCCGCAGCAGACAGTTGAGCAGCGGTGCGGCGGCGAGGGCGTCGGCGGTGGCGCCGATGCTGTCGCGGGGCGGGGTGGCGTCCACGGGGTCCATTCGTTCCTTACGGTGCACTCGTGATCAGTATGTCTGCCCCTCACGCTTCGCCGCGAAGCAGCCACGGGGCGTCCGGCAGCGATGCCGGCATGCGTCGCGGCGGAGGTGGACGGGCAGTGGTCGTACGCCGACGTTCGCACCGACGTCCCTGCCGTCACCCGACTTCTGCCGTCACCCGTACCCGCCCGACACCGCCCCCGCACCCGTACCTGCCCCCGCACCCGAGGAGCCCCTCCGTGGCCCGTCACCCCTTGACCGACGCCGACGCCGACGCCGACGTCGACTCCGACTCGGACGCCGAGGCCGCGCTCGGCGCCGAGTTGGGCACCGTACGCCCCGACCTGGCGGCGCCGTACACGACCGCGCTGCCCGGCGCCCGGGCGGCCGTGCTGTCCCGGCTGTGGCGGGGCCTCGTCCACGAGCCGCTGCCCTGGGTGGTGCGGCGGGACCCGGCCGGTGGGGACGGGGTCACGCTGCACCTAGCCGACGGCCGCCGGCTGCACGGCCCGGCAGTCGATCCGTACGGCACCGCCGCGCAGGTCGAGGAGGTGTGGTTCGACGGGCGGCCGTACCGTCGCCCGGCGCGGCTGATGACCGCCCTGGCCGTCCCGCACAGCGCCGCCTTCGCCACCGAACTCGACCACAGCGTGGCCTCGTTGGCGCTGTCACGCGCCAACCAGGGCTCCTTCGGCACCCCCTTGACGGACGCGTCGCCGAGGGCGGGCTGGGCGTGGGAGCAGGCGATCGTCGACGGGCACCCCTTCCATCCCAACTGCCGTTCCCGGCCCGGCTTCTCAGCGGGCGACCAGCTGGCCTACGGGCCGGAGCACCGGCAGGTGGTGCGGCTGGGGCTGGCGCCCGTCGAGGACGCGCTGGTCGTCGGGAAGTGGCCGGAGGCGCTGCGGGACGGCGGGCGGGTGCTGGTCCCGGTGCATCCGTGGCAGGCGGCCCATGTCCTCAAGTACCCCCTGGGGGACGTGATCGAGGCGCATCCGCTGATGTCCTTGCGCACCCTCGCCCTCGCGGACGGCGGACCGCACGTCAAGACGGCGCTGAGCGCCCGGCTGACCTCCTCCGTGCGGGACATCTCCGTCTACTCGATCGAGACCTCGACGATCGTGTCGGACTTCATGGCCGAGGTCGCGACCCGCACCGACGGCCTGCTGCATGTGACCCGCACGCTCGGCGCGGTCACCGCCGGATCGCCGGATCTCGCGGCGGTGCTGCGCGAATCGCCGGACACGTACGCGGACACGGCGGCCGGCGAACGGGTCCTGCCGGTGGCCGCGTTGGCGACGACCGAGCTGCCGCGGTCGGAGTCCTGGCTGGCGGACTTCGCCCGGCTCGCGCTCACGGTCTCCCTCCGGCTGCTCGATCTGGGCGTGGCCCTGGAGGCGCACGGTCAGAACCTCCTGGTGGTCCTGTCCCCGTCGGGTGCCCCCCGCCGCCTCATCTACCGCGACCTCGCGGACATCCGGGTCAGCCCGGCGCGCCTCGCCCGGCACGGCATCGCGGCCCCGGCCATGTCGGGCCGCATCATCACCGACGACGAACGCACCCTGCGGCGCAAGCTGTTCGGCGCCCTGATCACGGGCACGCTCGGTGCGACGGCCGGTTCGACGCCCGTCCTGCGCGAGGCGCTCGCCACCGCCGTACGGGATCTGCCGCGCACCGCGGATCTGGGCACGTTGCTGGAGGGGCCGGTACCGACGAAGGCGTTGACGCTGATGCGACTTTCGCCGGAGCGGCCCGGAGACATCTGGGCGGAGGTGCCGAGTCCGCTGCGTTGAGCGGTGTCGACGGAGGGACCGGGCCGCGTGGTCCACCCGGTGAACGGCCCGGCAACAGCGGGTCTCGTTTTGAAGCACGCCCCTCCGGATCAATAGGATCCGCCGATGATCACAAGACAACGGTTGGCAGCAGGGGTGTTCGCCCTGCTCGCCGCCCTGACGGTCGGGATCGCGGTCCCGTCCACGGCCGTCGCCGACGAGACCACGGCCACCGCGCCCAAGGTCAACCTCCTGCTGGACGTCAGCGGTTCGATGCGGGCGAAGGACATCGACGGCCAGTCCCGCATGGCCGCGGCGAAGCAGGCGTTCAACGAGGTGCTGGACGCCACGCCCGAGGAGGTCCAGCTCGGCATCCGCACGCTGGGCGCCGACTACCCGGGCGACGACCGGAAGACGGGCTGCAAGGACACCGCGCAGCTCTACCCGGTGGGACCGCTGGACCGCACCGAGGCGAAGACGGCGGTGGCGACGCTCACGCCGACCGGCTGGACCCCGATCGGCCCCGCGCTGCTGAAGGCCGCCGACGACCTGGAGGGCGGCGAGGGCACCAAGCGGATCGTGCTGATCAGCGACGGCGAGGACACCTGCGCCCCGCTGGACCCGTGCGAGGTGGCCCGGGAGATCGCGGCGAAGGGCATCGGCCTGACCATCGACACGCTCGGCCTGGTCCCGAACGCCAAGATGCGGTTGCAGCTGAGCTGTATCGCCGAGGCGACCGGCGGCTCGTACACCTCCATCGAGCACCGCGACGAACTCACCGACCGGGTCCACCAGTTGGTCGACCGGGCGGCCGACCCCGTGGTCGTGCCGAAGGCCGTGGAGGGCGCCGAGGCATGCGCTGAGGCGCCCACGCTCACCTCCGGTCTCTACACGGACCGCGAGGAGTTCGGCCAGCAGCGCTGGTACCGCGTGGACCTGAAGCCGGGCCAGGAACTGCGGGCCTCGGTGAGCGTCGCGGCGGACCGTGACGTCAACCCGGACTACGGGGTCCTGCTGCGCGCGGTGACCGCCAAGAACCGCGAGATCGTGCGCGGCGAGGCGGCCGGCACGGGCCGTACCGATGTCATCTCCGCCGGTCTGCGCCACCCGAAGCCGGAGGCCGAGGACGAGGAGGACGAGGACGTCGCCGAGACGGTGTGTCTCCAGGTGACCCACTCCTACTCGCCCGCGAGCGGTGTGAAGACGACGCCCGGACTGCCGCTGGAGATCACCGTCGACGTCGTGGACGGGCCCGACCAGGCCTCCGACGTGGCCTCCTTCGGTCTCGGCCGTGGCTGGTGGCTGCTCGGTGTGCTGGTGCTCGTCGGGTTCCTGGCGGGTGTGCTGTGGGGCTGGCTCTCGCGCTGGCGGGTCGCGGTCTGGAGGACCAACTGATGCGGATCACACGTGTGTTGAGCGCGGCCCTGCTGGCGCTGGGCCTGGCCGTCTCCCCGGCCGTCGCGGACTCCACGCCCTCCGCGAGCCCCTCGGACGGCGGTGACGCGCCCACCGAGGCGGGCACGTCGTTCCGTACGGCCGCGGAGTTCGAACAGGGGCAGACCGCGACGGCGAGCGCGTCGACCGGTGACTACCTGTACTGGTCGTTCCCGGCCGACGCGGGGCAGCGGCCGACCGTGCGGGCGAGCGTCAAGCTGCCCGAGGGGGCGGCGTCCTCCTCGACCTGGCAGATCGACGTGTACGACGGGCTGCGGCGCCGTCAGGCCTGTCAGTACGGCGCGCAGACCCGGACCGCCGGAGCGGGGGCCGGCTCGGTCGAGCTGTCCTGCACCCTGCGTACGGTCCGTGCCTGGTCGGAGGAGTGGGCGGACGACCCGCTGCCGGGCACGTACTACCTCCGGCTGACCACGACCCGGCTGGCCACGGCCGATCTGGGGCTGCCGGTCGGTGCCGAGGTCGAGGTCGAGTCCCAGGAGGTCGGGGGCTCGGCGGCGGTCGACGGTTCGCTGGCCCAGCCGTTGGTGCCGGGGATCGCCGTCACGTCGGGGCAGGAGGACGAGGAGGACTCCTCGGCCGAGGCCGTCCTCTCCTCGCTCGAACCCGACGACGGGTGGGCCTCCGGCTGGTGGAGCGACCGCTGGGTGTGGACCGCGCTGGGAGCGGTGCTGGCCGCGCTGGCGGGGATCGGCGGGTACACGCTGACGCGGGGGTCGGGCCGACCGCGGCACGTGCCGCCGCCGGGTGCGTGACGGCTGACGCCACGGGCCGTTGAGCGCCGCTGTCGGGTGCGGGTGCGTGGGGGCTGGTCGCGCAGTTCCCCGCGCCCCCAAAAGCATCAGGCCCCTGCGGGCCTGAAAGACCATAGCCCCGCGGGCCTGAAAGGCAACGGGGCTGCGGGCATGAAAGGCAACGGGGCGCAGCCCCTGCTTTTCAGGGGCGCGGGGAACTGCGCGACCAGCCCCCACCCACCCGCACCCGGCGACGGCGCTCGAACGGCCCCACCCCCTACCCCTCCCGCAACTCCTTCGCGAGCGCCCCCTCCCCGTCCACCTCCACCCGCCCCGCCCGAACCGCCTCCCGCAGCCCCAACTCCCCCCGGCCGAGCGCACCGCAGGTGTCCGCGTCGAGGGTCAGCCGTACGTCCGCCTCCCCGGGCGCGGGCCCGTCCCCGTACACCGGCCCCTCCTCGGCGCCCGCCCACACATGGAACGCCCCTTCCTCCAGCCGGACTTCGACCAGGCCGGCGCTCCCCCCGCCCAGCCCACCGAGCCCGTCCAGCGCCCGCAGCACCGGCAACGCGAACCAGTGGGCCCGTACCGCGTCCGTGGCCCGGCGTTCCCCGAGCGCGGACTCCCCCCACGCGCCCAGCGCCTGCAGCACCGGCAGCAACTGGCGCCCCCGGTCGGTGAGTTCGTACACATAGGCCGCCCCCGGCGGCGGCAGGCGGCGCCGTGTGCTCACCCCGTCCCGTTCCATGTCCTTCAGCCGTGAGGCGAGCACGTCCGTGCTGACGCCCGGCAGGTCCGCGTGCAGGTCCGTGTAGCGGCGCGGCCCGGCCAGCAGTTCGCGCACGATCAGCAGGGTCCAGCGGTCACCGACGAGGTCGAGCGCCCGCGCGGCGGAACAGTACTGGTCGTAGCTTCGGCGAGGTGACATGGGACGCAGTCTAGACATGTCGTTGGACTTTCCAAGCGCCCACTTGGTAAAACCAAGCAACACAACGAACCGGAGGGCGAGGGCGCATGGAGTTCCGGCAGTCGAGCAAGCTCAGCGAGGTCTGTTACGAGATCCGCGGCCCCGTGATCGAGCACGCCAACGCGTTGGAGGAGGCGGGCCACAGCGTCCTGCGCCTCAACACCGGCAACCCCGCGCTGTTCGGCTTCGAGGCGCCCGAGGAGATCATCCAGGACATGATCCGGATGCTCCCCCAGGCCCACGGCTACACGGACTCGCGCGGCGTCCTCTCCGCCCGCCGCGCGGTCGCCCAGCGCTACCAGGACCGGGGCCTCGACGTCGACGTGGACGACGTCTTCCTCGGCAACGGCGTCTCCGAGCTGGTCTCCATGGCCGTACAGGCGCTGATCGAGGACGGCGACGAGATCCTGATCCCCGCCCCCGACTTCCCCCTGTGGACGGCGGTCACCACCCTGGCCGGCGGCAAGGCGGTCCACTACCTCTGCGACGAGCAGGCCGACTGGTACCCGGACCTCGACGACATGGCGTCGAAGATCACGGACCGTACCAAGGCCGTCGTCATCATCAACCCGAACAACCCCACCGGCGCGGTCTACCCCAAGGAGATCATCGAGGGCATCCTCGACCTCGCCCGCCGCCACGGCCTGATGGTGTTCGCCGACGAGATCTACGACCAGATCCTGTACGACGACGCCGTCCACCACTCGGCCGCCGCGCTCGCCCCCGACCTGGTCGTCCTCACCTTCTGCGGTCTCTCCAAGACCTACCGCGTCGCGGGCTTCCGCTCCGGCTGGCTGGTCGTCACCGGCCCCAAGCAGCACGCCCGCAACTACCTGGAGGGCCTGACGATGCTGGCCTCCATGCGGCTGTGCGCCAACGCGCCCGCCCAGTACGCCATCCAGGCCGCGCTCGGGGGCCGCCAGTCGATCACCGACCTCACCACCCCCGGCGGCCGCCTCCACGAGCAGCGCAACGTGGTCTTCGAGAAGCTCAACGAGATCCCCGGTGTCTCCTGCGTGAAGCCCAAGGGCGCCCTCTACGCCTTCCCCCGGCTCGACCCCAAGGTCCACAAGATCCACGACGACGAGAAGTTCGTCCTGGACCTCCTCCTCCGCGAGAAGATCCAGGTCGTCCAGGGCACCGGCTTCAACTGGCCGACCCCCGACCACTTCCGCATCCTCACCCTCCCCCACGCCGACGACCTGGACGCGGCGATCAGCCGGATCGGCCGCTTCCTGAGCGGATACCGGCAGTAGTCGACGCCGGGTGCCGGCAGCGGCCGGACGGCGTCGCGTACGCGGATCGCGGCTTCGGCGTACACGGTGTCGGGGCGTCGACGTACACCCGGCCTGGGTAGTCCTTCCCCATGACCGATCGCCCTCTGCTCCTCCTCGACGTCGACGGCCCCCTCAACCCCTTCGGCGCCCGGTGGTGGCGCCCTCCCGGCTATGTGACCCGGCGGGTCCGTCCGGCCAACTGGTCCGCCCGGCAGAAACCCGGCTCCCGGCGGCTGCGCCGGGGCCTGCGCATCCGCCTCAATCCGGCGCACGGCGAGCGACTCCTCGCGCTGCCCTACGAGTTGGCGTGGGCGACGACGTGGATGCACGAGGCCAACGAGATGATCGGCCCGGTGATCGGGCTGCCTCGCGATCTGCCGGTCATCGAGTTCGACGGCCTCTTCGCCGAGGACCCGGACGGGCTGTACTGGAAGACCCGGCAGGTCCTGGCGTGGGCGGCCGGACGCCCGTTCGTCTGGGTCGACGACATGATCACCGACCTCGACGTACGGCATGTGGCCGAGCACCACGACACCGCCGCGCTGCTGCTGCGGATCGATCCGCGCAGAGGGCTGCGGGAGGCGGAGTTCACGGAGTTGGAGCGGTGGGCCCGTGCTCTGTGAGGCACGGACGCCGCCCGTCGCCGCGGGCTCGTAGCCTGGGGGCATGGGTGATCTTCTTCTTGTGCGGCACGGCGAGACCGAGTGGTCGATGTCCGGGCAGCACACCAGCTGGACCGACATCTCGTTGACGGACCGCGGCCGCGAGCAGGCGCGCGGCCTCGCGCCGCTGCTCGGCTCGCACCGCGTCGGGGCCGTGTTCGTGAGCCCGCTCAAGCGGGCCCGGGAGACGGCCGACCTGGCCGGGCTCACCGGCGCGCGCGTCGACGCGGACCTCGTCGAATGGGACTACGGCGGGTACGAGGGTGTCACGACCGTCGAGATCCATCGCACCCGGCCGGAGTGGTTCCTGTTCACCGACGGGGTCGCGCCGGGACCGCCGGAGCACCCCGGGGAGAGCCCGGAGGAGGTCGGCGCGCGGGCCGACCGCATGCTGGCGAAGGTGCACGCGGCCCTGGCGAACCACGAGGGGAGCGTGGTGCTCGTGGCGCACGGCCACTTCCTGCGGGTCCTCACCGCCCGCTATCTCGGGTTGCCCTCCTCCGACGGCGCGCTCTTCCAGCTGGCCACGGGCACGGTCTGCCGACTCGGCACGGAGCACGGGCGTCCGGTCGTCGCGGGGTGGAATGTCAGACCCTCCTCGTAGCCTTCGGACGGGTCGACCCACAACCGGTCGGGGAAGAGATCCACAAAGGGATCCACGGCCGGTCAGGGAGGGGATCCACGGCCGGTTCCGGTGGGGGGCCACGGCCGATCGAGGTGAGGGAGGGTGCCGTGACACGACCGCCGACCGCCGCCCAGCGGCGGATCATCGACGCGGCCGAGCCCGTGACCGGGCGCCTGACGGGCACGGAGCACCAACTCGCGGCCCTGGTGAAGCGGGGGCTGGCCTTCCGGCATCCGCGCCCGCCGCACGACCACTTCCTCACCCCGGCCGGGCACCGCACACGGGAGACGGCGCCGGCCCCGGCCCCGGAGACGGCCCCCCGGGAGCCGGCCCGGACGAACACCGCTCCCGCCGGTACGGGCGTCTTCGCCGCGCGGGTCGGCGGTGAGGAGGCCGCCGCCACCGGACCGGCTCGGGCACGTGAGGTCCACAGCGCCTGGCAGGGGCTTGTGGAACTGCGCCGGATGACCAACACCGGCGGCGCCACGGACCGCCCCTGCGGCTGGGAGCGCACGCATCTCGTGCAGGCCGCCGCACTGGCACTGGAGGCCGCGGGCCACCGGCCCGCCGGAGCGGACCCGGCGGGCGGCGGTTACCGCGTGCGGGCCACGCCCCAGCCCGAGGCCGTCGCCGTGAGGGAGCCCGACGCGGAGGCCCTTCGGGCCTGCGGGGGGACGCTGGAGGAGGCGGGCTGGCAGGTCGGCGAGCACACGGACCCCCGGACCCGGGAGCGGTATCTGCTGGCCTCGCCGAGGCGGGCGTAGCGGGCCGGGCGGTGCGCCCGGCGCACCGAGGCCGCCTGGGCGACTGAGCAAGCGCTCAGTAAGCTGGAGGCGTTCCGTCGGCCTCAGTAGGGGGAGTCATGACCGAGCCGTTTTCCGTTCCGGTGACCGTGCGCGGGTACGAGATCGATGTGCAGGGGCACCTGAACCAGAGCGTGTACCTCCAGTACGGCGAGCACGCGCGGTGGTCGCTGTTGCGGGCCGCCGGGATACGCCAGGCCGACCTGAGGGCCAAGGGGGTCGGGCCCGTGGCGCTGGAGACGACGGTCCGTTACCGGCGGGAGCTGCTGGCCGGTGACGAGGTCGAGGTGACGTGCGCGTTCGTGTGGGGCGAGGGCAGGACGTTCCGTATCGAGCAGACCGTGCGCAGGACGGACGGCACGGTGGCCGCCGAGATCACCGGTGTCGGCGGGCTGATGGACCTGAGGATCCGCAAGCTGGTGGCCGACCCCCGGGAGTACTTCCGCGCCCTGGCGTCGGACCCCACGCTGTTCGGGCTGTGACGGCGTCGCCTGGCCCCGCGCCTTCCGTGCGGCGAGGGCGGCGCCGGCCCCGTGCCGTGGTCCGGTTTCTGGGCCGCGGCGGCCCCCAGCGCCGCGGACCGTGAGCGAGCACCCACGGCCCACGACGCCAGGGACTTCACGACCGGCGGCCGCTCAGCCCAGCGGGTTCAGCAGCTCCGGGTCGTTCTCGAAGGCGAAGAGCAGCAGGTCCGCCATGGTGAACCTGCCCTTGCGGTGGGACGGGAGGCTCGGGCGCCAGCCCGGGTGCTTCACGATCGACCTCCGGCTGCCCTCCATCGCCCGGTGGAAGACCTCCGCGACGAGCGTGCCGCCGACGCCGGTGAGGCTGCCGGGACGCGCCTCGTTCACCTCGGCCTCGCGCAGCACGTAGAACCACAGCGGGGTGTGCTCCACGAGCCGGGCGCGCTCGGCGTCGGTGAGACCGTCCAGTGCGGCTCCGCCGTTGCCGCGCAGGATCTGGTCCTCCGTCAGGGGCTTGAAGCCCATCTGCGCGGCCAGTTGCGGCCCGGTGGCCAGCTCGACCATCGCGGCCCGCACCAGGTTGCGGAACGCGAGGTTGCGCTGGATCGGCGGCGGGGCCGGGCGGCCGCGACCGTCGAAGGTGCCGGTGGGCAGCGTGGACAGGGGGTCGACGAGCAGGGTGTCCAGCCGCTTGGCCACGTTGAACTCGCGCTGCGGCACGACCAGGTCGTCACGGCCGATCTCGCCGAAGTCGAAGAGCCGGCGGAAGTCGACGATCCAGTTGGTCGGCAGCCGCAGGTTCTCCCCGGCGTTCGGGTCGTCGAGGTCGCTCAGGTCGTCCGGACCGGGCGTGAGGTTGCCCGCGGTGCCGCTGAACCGGAACAGCAGGCCGAGCGAGGCGATCGGTCCCGGTCCGCCCGCGCGGAACACGCTGTTCCACTGGTAGGCCCCGCGCACCATGCTGTGCCCGAGGCGGTAGGCGGCGACCGAGAACTCGATGGGCATCGTCGGGAAGTCGCCGGGCCGGACGTATCCGGGCCGCTCGAAGTGCCGGCGCCCGCGGGTGAAGACCCGCTCGACGATGTCCGGGTCGACGATGCGCGGGAGGAAGTCGGTGCGCAGCACCCACTGGTAGTGCTTCACCACGATGTCCCGGGCCGCCTGGAACAACCGCCGCTCGGGCACTCCCCGCTCGGCGAGGAGGTCGACGACACGGTTGTGGAAGCGGATGAACGCCAGGTGGACCTGGCCGACCGCGAGGTTCTCGTCGTTGCGCGCGTCCGGGATGAGCGGGGTGCGCTGGTCGGCCCGGGTGCCGCCGGCCGCCTCGCCCGCCCTCGGCAGGTCGAAGCCCTCGCGGTCGACGTTGGACGTGGACTCGGGCGGGAAGGGCACCCCGAGCGTGGTGCCCGTGCGCAGGCGTCCGTCGGACTCGTAGAAGCGGGCGCTGCCCGCGTGGTGCGGGCCCATGCCGTAGAGCGAGTCCAGGTCGAGGGCGGGGCTGCGCCCCTGCACCAAGTCCTCGACGGGGACCGGTTCGCCCAGCCCCACCTGGGTGCGGTCGAGGGTCAGGTCGTGGTCGACGAACTGACCGAGATACGTGAACCCCGCCGGGACCGACGCCCCGGGCTCCCCCGAGTCGGGGTCGGCGCCGCCGGTGCCCGTGGTCATGGCCTCGGCGAGCTTGCCGAGGAGCGTCTCGTCGAGCTGGACTCCCTTCTCGCCGAACCGGGAGAAGCGGAAGGCCATCTGCTGCTCGGTCGCGCTCGGCACGCGCGCGACCGCCGCCCCCTTCTCGAACTCCAGGACCCGGCCCTCGTTGACGACGTAGTAGGTCTCGCGATGGTGTCGATGCACCATGTGTGTCCCCGTTCTGTCCCCCGGCTCCGCGAACGGCCACAACCGGACTTTCCGGTTCTCCCCGTCGGTACCGGCCCCCACCGGACGCGAAGCGATCATTCGGATAAATCCCTGTTTCCCGACAACGTGTCGAGCGCGAGGAGCGGTTCCCGAACCGGGAAATCTACTCATATTGACGTAGGAAGGAGCCGTTCACGTCAGGTTCTCCCCCGTGTGGCCGCGTGTCTGCGCACAAGTGGGGGGCGGGCGGGTATCCCTCCCACGGCGTACCCCCCACCGCATCCCGGAGACACCATGCCGCTCGCCCGCCGTGCCCTGCTCACCGCGTTCGCCGCCGGTTCCGCGGCCGCCTGCACCTCGGCCCGCGCGATCCCCTCGGACGACGCGCCCCGCACCGACAACGCGCAGCGCACGGCCTCGGTGGCGACCAGAAGGCTGCTGCCGGACCACTGGCGGCAGATCGTCTTCACGGAGGGGAAGGAGAAGGACACCTTCCGGGTCTCGGGGACCACCGGGCGCATCACCGTCGTCGGCGACACACCGGCCACCCAACTCACCGGCCTGAACTGGTACTTGAGGCACATCGCGTACGCCGAGATCAACTGGGCGGGCGAGCAGACGAACCTCCTGCCGCGCGAGCTGCCCGGCTTCGACGGGACGGTGGGCCGCCGGGCGAACGTCGTCCACCGCTTCGCCCTCAACGACACCAACGACGGCTACACGGGGGCTTATTCGGACTGGCAGTACTGGGAGCGCGAGCTGGACGTGCTGGCGCTGCACGGCTACAACGAGGTCGTCGTCTACGCGGGCGCGGACGCGCTGTACCACCGGGTGTTCCAGGAGTTCGGGTACGGGGAGGAGGAGCTGCGGGCGTGGGTGCCGGGCCCGGCCCACCAGCCGTGGTGGCTGCTGCAGAACCTGTCCGCCTTCCCCTCCCCCGTCTCCCGGCAGCTCCTGGACGCGCGGGCCGTGCTGGGCCGCCGGATCGCCGACCGGGCACGGGAGCTGGGGATGACACCGGTGTTCCCCGGCTACTTCGGGACCGTCCCGCCGGGCTTCGCGGAGCGGGTGCCGGGGGCGCGGACCGTGCCGCAGGGCGAGTGGATGGGCTTCGCGCGTCCCGACTGGCTGGACCCGCGCGGGGACGAGTTCGCGCGGGTGGCGGAGGCCTTCTACCGGGTCCAGGACGAGATGTTCGGTCCGTCGACGCTGTACAAGATGGATCTGCTGCACGAGGGCGGCGATCCGGGGGACGTGCCCGTGGCCGACGCGGCGAAAGGCGTCGAGCGGGCGCTCCAGCGGGCTCACGCGGGGGCCATCTGGGTGATCCTCGGCTGGCAGCACAATCCGCCGCGCGCGATCGTCGACGCCGTCGACAAGGAGCGGATGCTCGTCGTCGACGGTCTCTCCGACCGCTTCCCCACGGTCACCGACCGCGAGGCCGACTGGGGCGACACCCCGTACGCCTTCGGTTCGATCTGGAACTTCGGCGGGCACACCGCGCTCGGCGCGAACACCCCCGACTGGGCCGCGCTGTACGAGAAGTGGCGCACCAAGGACGGCAGCAGGCTGCGGGGGATCGCGCTGATGCCGGAGGCGGCGGACAACAACCCGGCCGCCTTCACCCTGTTCTCCGAACTTGCCTGGCGCGAGGGCGAGTTGGATCTGAAGACCTGGTTCGCCGAGTGGGCGCACGCCCGGTACGGCGCCCTCGATCCGCATGCGGCGGCCGCCTGGGACATCCTGCGCCGCACCGCGTACGGCACCACCCGCGCCGACTCCTGGAGCGAGGGCGCCGACGGCCTGTTCGGCGCCCGGCCGGCGCTGAACGTCGTACGGGCCGGCCGCTGGTCGCCCAAGCAACTCCGCTACAGCGCGTCGGACTTCGAGCCCGCGCTGACCGAACTACTGCTGGTGCGACCCGCGTTGCGCACCTCGACGGCATACCGCCGTGATCTGCTCGACGTGGCGCGCCAGGCCCTCGCCAATCGCAGCCGGGTGATGCTGCCGAAGATCAAGGCGGCGTACGACGCCAAGGACGCGGCATCGTTCACGAAGTCGAGCGGGGACTGGCTGTCTCTGATGGATCTGCTGGACGAGCTGGTGGCCACCGACTCCCGTCATCTGCTGGGCCGTTGGGTCGCTCAGGCTCGCTCCTGGGGCACGGACGTGGCCGAGCGCGACCAGCTGGCGTACGACAACCTGTCGCTGCTGACCGTGTGGGGGACGCGCGAGGGCGCGGACGCGGGACTGCGGGACTACGCCAACCGGGAGTGGGCGGGGCTGGTCGGCGGTCTGTACCGGCTGCGCTGGTCGACGTACTTCGAGGAGCTGAGGGCGGCGCTGGCCGCCGGCCGGGCCCCGGTGAAGATCGACTGGTTCGCCCTGGAGGACCGCTGGGCGCGGAACCCGGGGACGCTCGCGACCGAGCCGACCGGGGACACGTACACGGTGGCGACGCGGGTCCGGGACCGGCTCGCGTCACTCTCCTGACCGGGGCCCTGCCGACCTGGACCGTTCCGGGGCGCGCACGGGTGCGCGCCCCGGAGACGGCTGCCGTGGACCTCGCCGAGGTCCACGGCTCTGGCCGAGGGCCGTCCCCCTCGACCAGAGTTCAGCGGGTCACGCCTCGGCGGCGATCCGCGCCAGCCGCCGTGCCTGCTCCCTCGTCGAGCGGGCGATCGCGTCCTCGTCGACATGGAGCAGGCGCCCGTTCTCCACGATCTGCCGGCCGTTGACGAACGACGCCGTCACCGGGGCCGCCGCACCGAGCACCAGCGCGGCCACCGGGTCGGCGATCGACGCGTGCGCGAGGGTGTCGAGCTTCCACAGGACGAGGTCGGCGAGCTTGCCGGGCTCCAGGGAGCCGATCTCCCGCGCCCGGCCCAGGACCTGGGCGCCGCCGAACGTGCCGAGCCGGAGCGCCTGGCGGGCGGTGAGGGCGGCCTCGCGGTGGGCGCCGAGGCGGTTGACGAGGAGCGCGTTGCGCAGTTCCGTGTGGAGTTCGCCGGACTCGTTGGACGCGGTGCCGTCGACGCCGAGGCCGACGGGGACGCCGGCCGCCAGCATGTCGGGGACACGGGCGATCCCCGCCGCCAGCCGGGCGTTGGAGGACGGGCAGTGGGCGACACCCGTCTTCGTACGGGCGAAGGCGTCGATGTCGGAGTCGTTCATGTGGACGCAGTGGGCCATCCACACGTCCTCGCCGAGCCAGCCCGTGGACTCGAAGTAGTCGGTCGGGCCCATGCCGAACAGCTCGTGGCAGAACTTCTCCTCCTCCACCGTCTCCGACCCGTGGGTGTGCAGCCGCACCCCGAGGCGGCGGGCCAACTCGGCTCCCTCGCGCAGCAGTTCGGTGGAGACCGAGAACGGCGAGCAGGGTGCGACGGCGACCTGGGTCATCGCGCCGAAGGAGGCGTCGTGGTGGAGTCGCACGGTCTCCTCGGTGGCGGCGAGCGCGCCCTCCAGTGTCTCGACCGCGAAGTCGGGCGGGAGACCGCCGTCCTTCTCGCTGCGGTCCATGGAGCCACGGGCGAGCGTGAAGCGGACGCCCGTCTCGCGTGCCGCCCGGATGATCGAGCCCGACAGGTCGCCGGAGCCCTTCGGGAAGACGTAGTGGTGGTCCATGGCCGTGGTCACACCGCCGCGGGCCATCATGCCGAGCGAGCCCTGGGCCGCGGCGTACGTCATGCGCTCGTCGATGCGCGCCCAGGTCGGGTAGAGCGCGACGAGCCAGTCGAAGAGGTTGTGGTCGGTGGCCAGGCCCCGGGTGATCCACTGGTAGAAGTGGTGATGGGTGTTGACCAGACCGGGTGTGACCAGGTGGCCGGTGGCGTCGATGCGGCGTACGACGTCCGTCAGGCCCTCGGGGGCGCGGCCCTCGCCGACCGACTCGATGACGTTGTCCGCCACGACCACATGGCCGGACGCGTACTCGGTGTCCCGCGCGTCCACCGTCGCGATCGCCGCGTTCTCGATGACGAGGCGCTGGGTTGCTGCCATGGTTCGTTCGTCCTTCAAAAGTCGCTCGGGATCTCTCAGAGGTTGGTGAGGTCCGCCGGGATCCTCGCCTCGCATCCGTCCCGCAGGACGGTGGCCTCGATCAGGCCGTAGGGCCGGTCGGCGGCGAAGTACACCTCGTTGTCGTTCTTCAGTCCGAACGGGGCCAGATCCACCAGGAAGTGGTGCTTGTTCGGGAGGGAGAAGCGGACCTCGTCGATCTCGTCGCGGTGGTCGATGATCCGCGCGCCCATCTGGTACAGGGTCTGCTGGAGTGAGAGCGAGTACGTCTCGGCGAAGGCCTGGAGCAGGTGCTTCTTCACCTGCGCGTAGGACGCCTCCCAGTCGGGGGCCGGCTGCTCGTCGTCGGTCCAGTGGAAGCGCCAGCGGCCGGAGACCTCGGTGGCGAGGATGCGGTCGTGCGCCTCGGGCAGGGTCGTGTACTTGTCCTTGACGTAGCCCCAGAACTCGGAGTCGGTCGAGTTCATGACCGTGAGGTCCTTGAGACCGGAGACGACCTCCCAGGACGAGCCGTCGTAGGTGATCTGCGCCAGCCGGGTCTCCTGGCCCTGGCGGACGAAGGAGTGCGCGCCCTCGCCGCCGTGCTCGATGCGTTCCCAGGCGTACTGCTCGACGCGGATGCGGGCCCGGTGGATGGCCGGCTGGGAGGTCACGAAGTGGCGGGCGAGATGGATGCCGAACTGCTCGGCGGAGTCGATGCCGTGCTCCTTGGCGAAGGCGTACACCGTGTTCTTGGTGGTGTCCGTCGGCAGGACGTTCGCGTTCGAGCCCGAGAGGTGGACCTCGTCCATGTCGCCGCTCAGCGACACCGAGACGTTGAGGTCCTTGATGTGGTGGGTGGCGCCGTCCCGCGTGATGCGTACGACGCGGTTCTCGGCCTTGCCGTACTGGTTCGGTCCAAGGATGGGCATAGCTAGCTCCCTCGATAAACGGAGTAGCCGAACGGGTTGAGCAGCAGCGGTACGTGGTAGTGCTCGCCGGGCGTCACCGTGAAGGTGATCACGACCTCGGGGAAGAACACGGCACCGCTGTCCCGGTTCGCGGGGGCGTCCTGCTGCGCCTCGGCTTGCTTCCGCACGGGCTGTGCGGCGGTCTGTGCGAGGTACGGCTCGACCTCGAAGTCGAGGCGTACGTGGGTGGTGCCCTCCGGCAGGGCCGGGAGGTCCTTGCAGCGGCCGTCGGCGTCGGTCGCCGAGCCGCCGAGCGCCTGCCACTCGGCCTCCCGTCCGCCGCGGGCGGCGACGCGGACGGCGACGCCCGCGGCGGGGCGGCCGACGGAGGTGTCCAGGATGTGCGTGGACACCGAGGCGGTCGTGCTGGTGCTCATGAGCGGGTTTCCTCTTCGACGTCGACGAGCCGGGCCAGGCGGATGCGGTTGATCTTGCCCAGTTCGGTGCGGACGATCTCGCGTTCCCGCTCCGGCGCGTTGCCGATCCGGTCCCGCAGCGCGTCGCGCATCTGCTCGCCGGTCCGGCCGGTGGCGCAGATCAGGAACACATGACCGAACTTCGCCTGGTAGGCCAGGTTCAGTTCGAGCATCTCCGCCTTGAGCGCGTCGGAGGCGCCGGCCATGCCGCGCTGCTCACGGGCCGAGGTCGCGTCACCCTGCTTGGGGCGGCCGATCGGGGGGTGTCCGGCCATCGCCTCCGCCAGGTCCTTCTCGCTCAGCTCGGCCATGGCGGCGTCACTGGCGGCGAAGAGGTCCTCGACGGCGGCGTAGGGGCGGCCGTCGAGCAGTCTGCGCCCCCATTCGGCCGAGGCGCACGCCTCATGGAGCACGGCGGCGGCCGCGTGGTCCTCCAGGGCGTTGAAACGGGCGAGGCCCGGTGTCGAAGAACGCGAAGTCACGGGAGCCTCCGTCGCCGCGGTACTGGACTGGCTACGGCAAGCTAACGCCCCGCGACGACATCGCGTCAACAGTTTGTTGAAAAATCGCGGTTACGGCGAGGCCGCGGCGACCGCGCCCACTCGGCGGGACGGAGCCGCCCCTCAGGTCTCCTTGTCGCGGTTGAGGTAGTTGTAGACGGTGAAGCGGCTGACGCCGAGGGCGGTCGCGACGGTCTCCACCCCGTGACGCACGGAGAAGGCGCCGCGCGCCTCCAGGGTCCGCACGACCTCCTGCTTGGCCCTGCGGTCCAGGTCGGCGAGCGGCCTGCCCTTCTGGCGCTCCATCGCGGCCAGGATGTGATCCAGCGACTCGGCGAGCTGCGGCAGCCGCACGGCGACGACGTCGGCGCCCTCCCAGGACAGGACGACATCGTCGGGCCCGGCCTCGCCGGGCGGCAGCATGAGGCCCCCCATGGCGTCGACCAGCGGCTTGACGGCCGCGACGAAGCGCTCGTCGCCGGAGCCGGAGCCGGTCACTCGCCGCCCTCCCCGATGACGTTGAGCTGGAGCGAGATCCGGGTTGCGCCCGACTCGAGGGTCCGGCGCAGCAGGGCGTCCACGGCCGCGAGCACGGCGTCGGCTCCCCCCTCCGCCGTGTTGCCGAACGGGCCGACGTCGACCGCGTCCAGGTCGGCCGCCTCGACGACCTCCCGCGCCACGAGCGCGTGCGCCGGGGCCTCGTCGAGATCGAAGGGCTCGGTCGTGAACTCCACTCTCAATCGCACTGTGCCCCCAAGGCATCGCTCTGACCTGCGCGTTCCCTCAATCCTCCGGCTGAGAGGGCACATCCGGGGCACATTCCCCCGACATGAGTCCGAACGCCTGGTCCACCGCCGCCCTGGTCCGATCCTCCGACTCAGGGAAGAGAGCTCTAGACGTTCAGGGTCATCGCAGCGTTGGTGTGCCCCAACCGCTCCGACACGACCTTAACGGACTCCCCCGCGGCTATCAGCAGAGAGGCGTAGGCATGCCGTAGGGCGTGGGGCCCGGTGCCCTGTGGGAGCTTGACCTTGGCGAATCATCGAGATGCGCCTTGAGCGATGTCGCGACGATTCCGGGTAGGGGAACCCTGCGATGAGACCTCCTCGTCTTCGGAGGGCACACGTGAACCCCCTTTCCACCCGGCACTCGCTGAAGCTGCTGCTCCACCTTGACCATGCGGCGAGTGAAGTCGATATGCCTCGCTTGGACTCAGAACGACGAAGGCGCGATATCGGTGCGGTACAGCACTGGCCAAATCGCTCACCTGGCCAGGCGCCGGCGGCACAATTTCGACGTGCGGCACCGAGGGCAGTTTGACGCCTGCACACGGGCTCTGCGGAACTATCCCCTCGCGCACCGCAGCATTGAAGACCTGCTTCACCTCGGCAGCACTGTGCCGGGCTGTCTGCGCCGTGAAGCCGCGCACCGGGGTCGGCGCGCTGTCGGGAACGACGCGCACCACCAGAAGCAGCTTGCCGGCCACGGTGACCGGGACGACGTCCGGCCTCCACCGGGGTGGGTCCACCGTGGTGGCCATCCTGCTGACCAACCGGTCCTTGTCCGTCGGCTCGACGCCGACCAGGTTGCCGGGAAGGTTTTCGTCCTTGGGGTGCGCGTCGACGCCGATGAGGACGATCCCGCCCACGCCACCGGTCTGACCGGCTCCTTCGCCCATGCGCTGCACCGGTTGCGGCCGTGCGGCACCTGCCCGCCGACGGCGGCGAGGCAATAGCCGACCTGGCCCTCCTGCCCGACCAGCGCAAGCTATACGGTCCGGTCGCCTCCACCCCACCGCATGGCGCCGGATCTTGGGCGAACCCTGCGGGCCCGGGCCGGCCATAGAGCTCCACGAGGCCCTGGACCCGCTGGCGCCCCACCGGGCCCCCGCCGGCCGGGAGGCCATCCTGCTCCAGGGCGCCCGTACTGATTCTGCTGCGGGTCGGTGAGGGCTGGTCGTCCCCCACTCTCGGCTTCGCTCGAGCGGGGGGACCCCCCATCGCGGCGGTAGCCGCAGATCGAAACAGCCCCGCGTCCCTTCCGGGGCGGCGTGCCCGTCCGCCGCTTACTCCCCAGGGAGTAAGCCACCCCCGTCGCCGCCCCTGGCAGTACGCGTCACCTCGCCCTCCCGCCCGACGAAAGCCGTGGTTCTCACCGGAAGTCTGGGGACCGAAGCAGACGTCACCCGGAGGGAGATCGGTCGATGAGGGCCAGAGAGACAACCGCTACGACGAGGCTGGGGCCGGGGCGCGGGCGAGCCGTTCCATGGGCGGTGCTCGGGCTGTGGATTGCGGTGATCGCGCTCGTCGGGCCGTTCGCGGCGAAGCTCGGCAACGTGCAGCACGACAAGGTCACCGACTACCTGCCGGCGAGCGCGGACTCGACGCGAGCGGCGAAGATCGAGGAGAAGTTGCCCGGGGGCGAGACCACCGAGATGGTGCTCGTCTACCACCGGGACGGCGGGCTCAGCGCGGCCGACCGGGAGACCGCGGCCGGGCAGGTCGCGGAGATCAGCCGGCAGCACAAGCTGATCGGCGGTACTCCCAAGGGGATTCCGTCCAAGGACGGCACGACCCTGATGTACCCGGTCGCCAGCAACGAGCCCGGGGCGGACGAGGAGAAGCAGGACAAGCTCGTAACCGACGTTCGCGAAGTCGCCCAGGACGAAGGCGGGTTGAGCGTCGATGTGGGCGGCACCGGCGCGCTGGACACCGATTCCGGCGCGGTCTACGACTCGCTCGGCGGACCGCTGCTCTACACCACCGTCGCCGTCGTCGCCATACTGCTGATCCTGATCTACCGCAGCCCCGTGCTGTGGCTCGTGCCCCTCGTCGTCGCCGGGATCGCCGACTTCATGTCGATGGGTGTCTCCTACGGCCTCAACCAGGCCTTCGGTACCCCCGTCTCGGGGCAGAGCTCGGGCGTGATGACGATCCTCGTGTTCGGGGCGGGCACGGACTACGCGCTGCTGCTCGTCTCGCGCTACCGGGAGGAGCTGCGGCGTATCGAGCGCCCGTACGAGGCCATGGTCGCCGCCCTGCGCGGCTGCGGGCCCGCCGTGCTCGCCTCCTCCGGCACCGTCGCCGCCGGACTGCTGTGCCTGCTCGCCGCCGACCTCAACAGCAGCAAGGGCATGGGCCCGCTCGGTACCGTCGGTGTGCTGTGCGCGCTGATCGCGATGCTGACCCTGCTCCCCGCCATCCTCGTACTGGCCGGACGGCGGGTGTTCTGGCCGCTCGTGCCCGCCTTCGGGAGCACGCCCAAGCAGCGGCGCAGTCTGTTCTCGGCGATGGGCAGCTCTGCCGGACGCAGGCCGCTGACCGTACTCGCGAGCGGTGCCGTACTGCTCGGCGCCCTCGCCCTCGGCTCACTCGACCTGCCGGGATCACTCAAGCAGGAGGACTCCTTCGTCAAGAAGCCGGAGTCCGTCGTCGCGATGGAGACCCTCGCCAAGTCCTTTCCCGACAGTGGCAGCCAGCCCATCGACGTGATCACCCCGCAGGAGCGCGCCGACGAGACCCTCGCGACCGTCCGCGGCACACCCGGCGTGGGCAGCGCGGAGAAGGGGCGCACGGGAGACGGCTGGACCGAGATCTCCGTCTTCGCGAAGAGCGCACCCCAGTCGGCGGGGGAGACCGCCACCATCAAGTCCCTGCGGAAGGAACTGAAGGGCTCCTACGTCGGCGGAGACAGCGCCCAGCAGATCGACCTGGAGGTCACCAACGCCCGGGACACGAAGATCGTCGTGCCGCTCGTCCTCGCCTCCGTGATGCTCATCCTGATCGGGCTGCTGCGGAGTCTGGTCGCACCGCTGCTCCTGGTGGTCGCGGTCGTCGCGGTGTGGGGCGCCTCCCTCGGGATCGGCGGACTGGTCTTCGAACCGCTCCTCGGCCTCAAGGGCACCGATCCGGGGCTCGGACTGCTGTCCTTCGTGTTCCTGGTCGCCCTCGGCGTCGATTACGGCATCTTCCTCATGCACCGGATGAGGGAGGAGTCCCTGGCGGGAGCGGAACCGGCCGAGGCGGCACTCACCGCGCTGCGCACCACCGGCGGCGTCATCGCCTCCGCCGGACTCGTCCTCGCCGCGACCTTCGCCGTGCTGACGAACATGGGCCTGGTGCAGCTGGTCCAGCTCGGCTTCGTGATCGCCGTCGGCGTCCTGCTCGACACCTTCCTCGTACGGACGTATCTGGTGACCAGTGCCAGCGTCGCCCTGGGCCGGAAGGTGTGGTGGCCGGGCGTGCTCTCCCGGGAGCCTGAGCCGGCCGAACCGGCCGGGTCGAGCGGAAGGGGCGGACCGACCGAGCCGCCCCGGCAGCCGGAAACCGTCAGTGCACCCTGAGCACGCTGATCGAGCACCTTGATCCCGCGGGCCCGCCCGGGCGCCCCTTCTTCCGGAGGGGCGCCCGGGTTCCCACACGAGTACCGGAAGATGGAGCCGTGGACGAACGGGGAACGATCACAGGGGTACGCGACCGGCCGGCGGCGGAGACGGCGGCCGGTGGCGGCGGGCGGTCCCGTCGCGTCGAGCGCGTCATCTCCGCCATCCACCGCGAACCGCTGACCGCGCCGCACCGCACCCGCAACGACGCGGTCCTCGCGCTGGGCGTCGCCGCGCTCGCAGTAGCCATCGCCCTGATGGGCGGCGAAGGGATCCCGCCCGGCCATCTCAGCTGGAAGCTGCTGCTCGCCGGGTACGTGCCTCTCGTATGGCGGCGCCGCCGTCCGGCGGTGGCCCTGCTCGGGGTGGTGGCCTGCATGGCTCCGTACTACGCCCTCGACTACAACCCCGCCCCGCCTGTCCCCGCGACCGTCCTGGCGCTCTACACCGTCGCGGCGACCGGCGCCGTACGCCGCACGCTGCTCACCGGTGTCGCCGTCCTCGGCCCGACAGTGATCAGCAACGGCCTCACCAACCAGGACGGGGCGCTGGAATCCCTGGAGATCTCCGGCTGGATCATCGCGGTCCTGTTCGTCGGTATCGCCGTCCGCTACTACCGCTTGTACGTCGCCTCCATCGTCGAGCGGGCCGAACGGGCGGAGCGCACCCGGGAGGAGGAGGCCAGGCGCCGCGTCGCCGAGGAACGGCTGCGGATGGCCCGTGACCTGCACGATCTGCTCGCCCACAGCATCACGCTCATCGGCGTGCAGACGTCCGTGGCGGCCCACGTCCTCACCGCCGACCCCGAGCGCCTCGACCGCAAGGCGGTCGCCCAGGCACTGGACGACATCGCGGGGACCTGCCGGACCGCCCGGAGGGAACTGCGTACGACGCTGGAGGTGCTGCGGACGCATGACACGGTCGTGGGAGTGGGCGCGGATCCGGGAGCGAGGGCCGGTTCCGTGTCCGGTTCTGTTTCCGGGGCCGAGGACATGCGGGGGCCGCTGCCCGGGATCGACGGACTGGCCGGTCTCGCCCAGTCCGGCCGGGTGGCCGGGGCCAAGGTCGAACTGTCCGTCCGTGCGGACGACATACCGCCCTCCGTGGGCGCCGCCGCGTACCGGATCGTGCAGGAGGCGCTCACCAACGCCGTACGGCACGGCGGCCGCGAGGACCTCACCGTGCGGGTGGGTCTGTGGACCGCGGGCGGCGCGCTGCGGGTGAGCGTCACGGACGACGGGACGGGTCCGTCCGACGGCACGCCGGGGTTCGGGCTCATCGGAATGCGGGAGCGGGCCCGTAGCGTGGGCGGCACACTGGACGCCGGCCCGGGGCCCGCCGAGGGCTTCGAGGTGACCGCCACACTGCCGCTGTCCCGGGAGGACGAGGTTCGATGACCATCCGCGTACTGCTGGCCGACGACCAGAACCTCGTACGGGCCTCCTTCGCGATGCTCGTCTCGTCGGCAGGCGACATGGAGGTCGTCGCCGAGGCGGGCACCGGGCGGGAGGCCGTGGCGCTGGCCCGGTCGGCGCGAGCCGATCTCATCGTGATGGACATCCGCATGCCCGACCTCGACGGGATCGAGGCGACCCGGCTCATCGCCGCCGACGAGGATCTCGCGGGGGTGAAGGTGCTCGTCCTGACGACGTACGAGACCGACGAGCACATCGTCGAGGCACTGCGGGCTGGGGCGTCCGGCTTCCTCGTGAAGGACATCAGGCCGGCCGAACTCCTCGACGCCATCCGGACGGTGGCCGCGGGGGAGTCCCTCCTCTCGCCCGGTCCCACCTCGCGGCTGATCGCCCGCTTTCTGCGCGCGCCGAACACCGGGACGACATCCGCGGTGGGCGGGCCGAGCGGGCTGTCCGAACGGGAACGGCAGGTGCTCGCGCTGGTCGCGCGCGGTCTCAACAACCCCGAGATCGCCGACGCGTTGGGGCTCAGCCCGCTGACCGCGAAGACCCATGTCAGCCGGATCATGGGCAAGTTGGGGGCGCGGGACCGGGCACAGCTGGTGATCGTGGCGTACGAGTCGGGGCTTGTGATACCTGGGACTGTCTGAGTTCGGGCCGACTTCGGGGCGGGTTCAGGTTGCGTTCCGGGGGTCGGTTGTACGGTCCCTCGACTCCCTGTGGTTGCACGGGCATTGCTCTGTCCCTCGGTGCGCACATCCCGGCGCCCAGTTGTCCTTGTTCGTTCTCGACGAGGGCATGCGCCACCACTTACCTGCGGATCTCTACTACCTGGCCCTGGCGAGACGAGCTCGTCAGAGCGTTCGCCCGCCTCGCCACCCTGCCACGGCCGGCGACCTGACCAGCGCACCGTCCCCGCCCACCCAGATTGGGGCTCTGCCCGTCGACAACCCACGCGAGTACGGCACAGCGAGCCCCCTCGCCCACCTCCCCACAGGGCACATCCAGGGCACACATACCTGGAAAACGCCGCGAAGTGACGAGAACAGGCGAGGGGCGTTTCTGCAGTTCAGCATGGTTCAGGGCGCGTTCCAGCAGGTCAGAGCCGCGTCACAGCACTCCACTCTCCATCGCACGGGCACAACCTAACGCGCGGCGCCTATTTCCACCGAGCCCTCTTGACAAGCTCCGACCTGCGGCGGCAATCTTCCATTAAGCAGAAATTGAATTCCACTATACGGAAATGCTATCCGGAGAGTGCACGGAAGGGAGCGTCCGAGGCCCCATGGGATTCGCGGAGCAGCGCTACACCGTCAACCTGTCGATCCTCTTCGCGGAACTCCCGCTCCTGGAGCGCCCCGCGGCCGCCGCCGCGGCCGGCTTCACCGCGGTCGAGCTGTGGTGGCCCTGGGTCGACTCCCCCACTCCCCCTCGGTCCGAACTCGACGCCCTGCGGGCCTCGTTGGAGGACGCGGGAGTACGGCTGACCGGGCTGAACTTCTACTCGGGTGTGCTGCCGGGACCGGACCGGGGCGCGCTGTCGATCCCCGGTGAGGAGTCGGAGCGCTTCCGCGCCAACGTCGACGTGGTCGCCGAGTTCGCCGGGTCCGTCGGCTGCACGGCCCTCAACGCCCTGTACGGCAACCGCGTCGCCGGCGTGGACCCGGCCGAGCAGGACGCCCTGGCCCTGCACCACCTGGTCCTGGCCGCGCGGGCCGCCGACCGCGTCGGCGCGGTCCTGCTGATCGAGGCCCTGAACAAGGTGGAGTCCCCGCTTTACCCCCTGGTGTCGGCCCCGGCCGCCGTCGGCGTCGTCGACCGGGTCAACGAGGCCTCGGGCCTCGGCAACGCGCGCTTCCTGATGGACCTGTACCACCTGTCCATGAACGGCGAGGACCTGCCGCGGGTGATCGCCGACCACACCGGCAGCGCGGGGCACGTGCAGATCGCCGACAATCCCGGCCGCGGGGCCCCCGGCACCGGGACCCTCCCGCTGGAGGACCTGCTCGACCAGTTGGGCAAGGCCGGCTACGAGGGCCTGGTCGGGCTGGAGTACAAGCCGGGCGACCGGCCGAGCGCCGAGGCCTTCGACTGGCTCCCCCGTCAGGTCCGCGCGGCCCGCTGAGGCCCGCCGAGGCCCACCCCACCGCCGTAGCAGAGCAGTCAGAGAGGCACCCTCACCATGAGCAATCTCCCCAAGGTCGCGTGGATAGGCCTCGGCATCATGGGCTCCCCCATGTCCGAGAACCTGATCAAGGCGGGTTACGACGTCACCGGCCACACCCTGGAGCAGGACAAGCTCGACCGGCTGACCGCCGCCGGCGGGACCGCTGCGGCCTCCGTCGCCGAGGCCGTGCGCGACGCCGATGTCGTCATCACGATGGTGCCCGCCTCCCCGCAGGTCGAGGCCGTCGCGTACGGCCCCGACGGCATCCTGGCCCACGCCCGACCCGGCACCCTGCTGATCGACCTGTCGTCCATCACCCCGCAGACCTCCGTCGACCTGGCGAGGGCCGCGCGGGAGAAGGGCATCCGGGTGCTCGACGCGCCGGTCTCCGGGGGCGAGGCGGGCGCCGTCGAGGCCGTGCTGTCCATCATGGTCGGCGGGGAGCAGGCCGACTTCGACGAGGCCCAGCCACTCTTCGAGGCGCTCGGCAGGACGATCGTGCGGTGCGGTCCGCACGGCGCGGGACAGACCGTGAAGGCCGCGAACCAGCTGATCGTCGCCGTGAACATCCAGGCGTGCGCCGAGGCCGTGGTCTTCCTGGAGAGGTCGGGCGTCGATCTGAAGGCGGCGCTGGACGTGCTGAACGGCGGGCTCGCCGGGTCGGCCGTGCTGACCCGCAAGAAGGGGAACTTCCTCGACCGCGACTTCAGGCCGGGCTTCCGCATCGACCTGCACCACAAGGACATGGGCATCGTCACCGACGCCGCCCGCACCGTGGGCGCCGCCCTGCCGGTCGGCGCCGTGGTGGCCCAACTGGTCGCCTCGCTGCGCGCCCAGGGCGACGGCGGCCTCGACCACTCGGCCCTGCTGCGGGCCGTGGAGCGCCTCTCCGGCGCCCGGGTCTGAGGCGCCGGCTCACCGAACCTCCGGTCCGCGGCGGCGCCGACATCTGTCCTGTCGCGCCCAGGCGCCACCGCGGGCCGGAACCGCCTTCCCGACCACCGCCGGGATCACCGCCCCGGGTACGCCGACTTCCTCAGGGCTGTCGGCGGCCCGTCTCGACCTTCGTACGTCCTCCGACGGTGGGTGAGGCTCGGGCCGTCGCCGACGGGTGCGCCGTCCCCTCCACCCGGCGATCGACTTCTTCCATCCCCTTCCATCCCCGATCGGCGTCCGGTCCCTGGTGGTCACCCACCCGCCACCGGACGCACCGCCCGCGACCGTTTCCGACCGACCCGGATGAGGGGTGCGTCGGCGACCCGCGGGCAGGGCACGGACCGCGGCGGCGATGCGCGCCAGTGCGGTGGCGAAGGCGCCGGCCCGCGTCTCGACGTGAGGGACCCGGAACCGGTGCCGCCGCGGCCGCCGCGGTCCGACCCGTCGACGCTCGGTGATCACCCGGCCGCGCCCACGCCGGGCCCTGCCTACGCAAGGGTGCGTAGCCCGTCTACGGAACCCTCAAATCAACCTCTGAACCACTGCCCCGGGGCTTCAACTCCCCCTGTGTGCGGGAACATTCTCATCAACAGAGGCCCGCCGGCACGGGGGCGGCGGGCCTCTACGGGGGAAGCGTCCCCTACGAGGGGATCGGGCCTCCACCGGGGGAATCGGGGGAACGGGAGGCCACGAACGGCAGTGCGACGAAGCGGCCCGGTCTGTACGGGGGCGCGCTGCCGGGGGGTGGGCCCAGCGCTCGCGGACGTCGGGGGTCGTCCGCGGGCGCTGGGCTTTTTCGCGCACGCACGGTCGTGCGGTGTCCCGGATCAGTCCGGCCGACTGCTGGCGCGGTCGTGCAGGAGGCGGGCCGTGGCCTCGCGCAGGATCCGTGGACCGTCCTGGGTGAGCAGGGATTCGGCGTGGAACTGCAAGGAGGAGAAGTGCGGCCCGCGCAGGGCGTGGATCTCTCCGGTCTCCGGTGAGCGACTGATCTCCAGCACACCGATCCCCGGGCAGTCGGCCTTGTCCTCGTCGCTCCAGGCGGCGAAGGCGTTGTAGAAGCCGACGCGTTCGAGGCTCCCGAAGAGGTTGATCTCCTTCTGCACGCCCTGGTTGGGCACGTCGCGTCGCCGCACCGGGAAGCCCAGCCGGGTCGCGAGGACCTGATGGCTGAGGCAGACGGACAGGAACGGCTGCCGGCTGTCCAGCAGCCGATCGGTCGCGGCGGCCAGGTGGGTGATCTTGGGGTGGTCCGTGTCGCGAGGATCGCCCGGCCCCGGTCCCATGACGACGAGGTCGTGGGCGTCGAGGCGGTACGGCTCGTCGTAGCGGCGGACGGTCACCTCCAGCCCCAGCGCCCGCAGTTGCTGGTCGAGCATGAAGGTGAAGGTGTCCTCGGCGTCGATGATCAGCGCCCTACGGCCGACGAGCGCGGAGTCCGGGCGTTCGCGCTCGGTGGCATCGGCGAGCCAGAACCCCGCGATCGTGTCGTTGCGCCGGGCGAGCGCCGCGTTGATGTGGGGATGCGCGCCGAAGCCCGGCGAGCGGTCGCTCTCCAGGGCGGTGAGCAGCCCGGCGGCCTTGGCGCGGGTCTCCTCGACCTCGGACCGCGGGTCCGAGTGCCGTACCAGTGTGGCCCCCACGCCGATGCGCAACCGGCCGTCACCGTCGATGTCGGCGGTGCGGATGAGGATCGAGGAGTCGAGGGTGCGCTCGCCGGCGTCGTCGTGTCCGATCACGGCGACCGCTCCGCTGTAGTAGCCCCGGCCCCGCGGCTCATGACGGCTGATCACCCGGCAGGCGCTCTCCAGCGGACTGCCGGTGACGGTGGGCGCGAACATGGTCTCGCGGAGGATCTCGCGCACATCGCGCGAGGTGCGCCCCTCGACGAAGTACTCGGTGTGCGCCACCCGGGCCATTTCCTTCAGATACGGTCCGGTGACACGGCAGCCGTCCGGGCAGATCCGGGCCATCATCTTCAGTTCCTCGTCGACGACCATGTACAGCTCGTCGGTCTCCTTGGGGTCGGCGAGGAACGCCATCACGTCCGGCAGCGTGGGACCGCTCGCGGGATAGCGGTAGGTGCCGCTGATCGGGTTCATCACCGCGACACCGTCGTGCAGGCTGATGTGCCGTTCCGGGCTGGCACCGACCAGGGTCCGATCCCCGGTGTGCACCAGGTACGTCCAGTAGGCGCCCTGCTCGCACTCCAGCAGCCGGCGGAAGAAGCACAGGGCGTGCGCGAGCGTGTAGTCCGTGATGTCCGCGACCAGCGAGCGGTGGATGACGAAGTTGGCGCCCTCGCCTTCGCCGATCTCGTCCCTGATCACGTTGCGCACGATCTGGGCGTACGCGTCGTCGTCCACGTCGAAGTGCTTGCCGGTCACCTCGATCGGCACCTCCGCGATGCGGCGTACCGCGTCGGCGACCGTCAGCACGGCCTGGTCGGTGACCGTCATGGCCAGCAGGGGCGCGCCGTCGTCGGCGCAGGCGAAGCCGCGCTCCGCGATCTGACGGTAGGGGAGCAGCGCCAGGACCTCGTGAGCCGCCCGTCCCGGCTGCGCCGGCTGTGTGCGGATGGGGAGTTCGGCCAGCGAGTCCAGCGTCGAGACCTCTCCGATCACCACCTCCAGCAGCCCCGGTCCCACTGTCTCGGGCCGGTGCAGCAGGGCGAAGGGAGGGGGCTGCGGAACCAGCACCCGGTCCAGCGGATCCTGCGGCGCGCTCGCTCGTGGCGATGTCACTGGGCCGTCACCACCGCGTCGAGCGAGGTGACGACCGCCTCGGTGGTGAGGACCACCGCGCAGCGCTCGGCCGCGTACTCCAGGGCGAGCCGGTGGTGCCTCTCGGAGAAGTCGGCGACCGCGTCGGCGACCAGGAACGTCTCGATGTCGTGGCTGAACGCCTCGACGGCCGTCACCAGCACTCCGACGTGCGCGTACACCCCGCACAGGATGAGCTGGTCACGCCCCGACTCCCGCATCCATTCGAGCAGCCCGGAGCGGAAGAAGGCGCTGTATCTCCACTTGGTGAACATCCGGTCCGTCTCGGCCGGCGCCAACTCGTCGACGATCTGGCGGTCCTCGGGGGCCGGGCGCATCCCCGGACCCCAGAAGTCCTTCAGCAGCCCTCGCTCCCGCTCGTCCATGCCTCCCGGTTGTGCCGTGTACGCCACCGGGACGCCGACGGCGGCACACCGCTCGCGCAGTCGTACGGCGTGGCCGACCAGCTGGTCGCGCAGCCCCCCGTCCGCGGGGAGGGGCTTGAGGAAGTAGCGCTGCATGTCGTGCACGAGGAGGACCGCACGGCCGGCGTCCGGCATCCAGGGCGCCGTGTTGCCGGGCAGGTCGCTCGCGGTGGGCAGGGGGTAGGAGTGGACAGGGGGTATGCCGGACATGAACGTCTCCCGTGGGATCAGGGTGTCCGGCCGCCCGGACGTGCCGGCGCGGCCGGACAGAGCTGTGCGTGCGATGGTCAGACGCCGAGCGCCGCGCCTCCGTCGACGGTGAGGGCGTGCAGCGTGACGTGGGACGCCTGGTCCGAGAGAAGGAAGACGACCGCGTCCGCCACGGCGGACGGCTGGGCGATCCGGCCCAGCGGGATGCCCACGCGGAACGCCTCGGGGCGGCCCTCGACGGTGTGGCGGGGGCCGGACTCGTCCTGCCACATGGAGGTGAGCATCGGGGTGTCCGTGGAACCCGGCGCGACCACGTTGCAGCGGATGCCGTGGCGGGCGACCTCCAGGCCCAGGCACTTGGTGAACATCGTCGCGGCCGCCTTGGACGCGCAGTAGGCGGCCATGTCCGTGCGGGGCGTGCCCGCCGCGTTGGAGGCGACGGTGACGATCGCTCCCCGGGTGCGATCGACCATCCGGTTGACCACCGCCCGGGACATGTGGAACACGCCCGTGGTGTTCACGGCGAAGGTGCTGAGCCAGTCCTCCTCGGTCAGCTTGCGGGCCTCGCCGAGCCGTAGCACTCCCGCCGCGTTGACGAGATAGTCCACCGGCCCCACCCGGTGCTCCACCGCCTCCACCAGCGCTTCGGCCGCCGCGGCGGAGGTCACGTCGGTGGGGAACCCCTCCACCGTGAATCCTTCCGCGGTCAGTCGCCCCACCGTCGCGTCGAGCCCGTCGGTGTCCCTGTCGACCGCCGCGATCCTGACGCCCCGCTCGCCCAGACTCCGGACGACCGCTTCACCGATCCCACCTGCCGCACCGGTGACTATCGCTGTCCTGCCTTCCATCCCTACGAACCTCCCCGTTGACTTCCTCGTTCGCGGAATTCGACCCCTCACTCATCCCCGCCACGCGGCGGCCACCGCGATGGCCTGCCGGGGGTTCAGCCTCGGGTCGCACAGACTCGTGTACTTGACGCCGACCTGGTCGAGCCGCGTGTGGTCGGACACGCACTCGGTGACCTCGTCGGGCGTGGTCTCCAGATGCATGCCGCCGGGGACGCCCCCGGCCGCGCGCACCGCCGACTGGAACTCCCCGACCTCGTGCAGGATCGACTCCACGAACCTGGTCTTGAGGCCGTCCGGCCCGTTGACGGTGTTGCCGTGCATCGGGTCGGTCAGCCAGATGACCGGGTGCCCCGCCCCGCGCACCGCCTCGACCAGCGGCGACAGTTTCGCTGTCACCGCCTCGGCGCCCATGCGCGCGATGAGCGTCAGGCGGCCCGGCTCGCGTGCCGGATCGAGGCGCTCGCACAGGGCCACCACCTCGTCGCGGGTCATCGTCGGCCCCACCTTGCAGGCGACGGGGTTCACCACGTCGGCCAGCAACGCGACATGCGCGCCGTCCAGTTGACGGGTCCGCTCGCCGATCCAGGGCCAGTGCGTGGAACCGAGCAGCAGCCGCCCGTCGTCCGTGTGCCGGAGCAGGGGGACCTCGTAGTCCAGTACGAGCGCTTCGTGGCTCGTCCACACCTGGGGCTCGACGGGCGGCTCGGGCGTCGGCCGGGAGCCGGGCGGCCGAGGTGCTTCGTCGTCGGCCCAGCCGAGGAACGTCATCGCGTCACGGGCGGCCTGATAACACGTCAGCATCCGGGCGGGGTCGTGCCGCCTGGCGTGCGGGGCGGGCTGCGGGTCGTTCACCATGTGGCCGCGGTAGACCGGGAGTTCCATATCGCTCACCAGTTCGGTCGCACGGGAGCGCGGTTTGGCGAACTGGCCGGCGATCCTTCCCACGCGCAGCACCGGCTTGGACGAGACGGTCTTCATCACGCCCGCCAGCGCGTCGAGCACGCCCGCCTTGCGGGCGACGGACCCGGCCGTGCACTCCATCGGCACCTCGGCGCAGTCTCCGGCCTGGATCACATGGAGTTCGCCGGCCGCGACGCGCGCGAGCAGGCGACGGAGCAGGTCGGTGTCCTCGACCCGCACCAGCGCGGGTGAGGCGGCGAGTCGGCGTCTCACCCGTACGAGCAGTTCCCGATCCGCCCAGACGGGCTGCTGCCGCGCCGGCGGCGGATCCGTGTCCCCGTGGGCGCCCTCGGCCGCGCGGACGTCCGTCCAGGCGGCCAGAGTGGCGGACCCGTCGGCGATCCCTGACATTCACTTCCCCCGTTGATTGAGTCGTCCTTGCCGTTCAGCTGCCGGTGACCTGGTTCAGCAGCTCCTCCCACTCCCGGGCCGCCGGTGCCTCGTCACCGCGCCAGGCCACATGGTGGTCGGGCCGGACGAGCACCAGGTCGCGCTCCCACACGGCCCGTACGGCGGCGCTGTCGACGGTGAGCAGGTCGACGGGGAAGCCCCCGCGCCGTGCCTGCTCCGCCAGGTCCTTGCCCCGGTTCTCGCCGGAGAGGTCGACCAGGGTGAACCCGGTACCCAGCCGGTCGAACAGGGGTGTGCCGTCCGTCAGCCGCACGTTCGGCGCGCGGCCACCGGGCCAGGTGGTCGGCACGATCGCCTGCCACTGCCAGTCGGGCTCCGGTCCGTCCTCGTGCCGCACGACCGGGGAGCCGGTGTAGCGGTAGCCGAAGTGGATGCCCATGTTGTCGATCTGGAAGCTCTCCTTGTCGAGGTACGCCGCCAGCTGCGGGCGTGTCGCCCCGGCGGCCGCCAGCTGCGGGAACCGCATCCACACGGCGAGCAGGTTGGCGCACATCTCGCGGTTGAACAGGGCGACGGGCCGGCGCTCGGCCTCATAGGAGTCGAGCAGGCCCGGACCGGCCCAGCCGTTCACCGTGGCGGCGAGCTTCCATCCGAGGTCGCAGGCGTCGCCGAGGCCGGTGTTCGCCCCGTGCCCGCCGGTCGGATAGAACTGGTGCGCGGAGTCCCCGGCGAGGAAGACCCTGCCGCTGCGGTAGGAGTCGGCGACCGCCAGTCGCCCGTACCAGTGGGCCACGTTGAGCACCTCGTCGACCGCGAAGTCGAATCCCAGCCGCTCCTTGACGACGGCGAGCGGCTCCGCCGGCTCGGGTGTGCCCTCGGGGAGGACGAACGTCCCGGTCCAGGTACGCCCGCCGTCCCGGTTCACCAGGGTCGCCCCGCCGGCCGTGATGGTCAGGAAGGACGGTCCGTGGCGGAACAGGGCGGGATCCTCGCTGCGGAAGTACACATCGCAGTGGCGGGTGCTCGGGCCGCTCTGCCCGGTCGCGATGCCCGCGCGACGCCGCACCGTGCTGCCGCCCCCGTCGCACCCCACGAGGTGATCGGCGCGCACGGTGTGCTCGGTGCCGTGGACCTCGTCGGACAGGTGCGCCGACACCCCGTTCCCGTCGTCCGTCAGATCCAGCAGGGCCCAGCCCTCACGCAGGTCGATCAGCGGATGCTCGCGCACCTGCCGGCGCAGGACGTCCTCCAGCAGCGAGCCCTGGAGGCGCTGGTACGGCTCCAGCGGGGCGGATCCGTCGGTGACCTCGGCGAACCTCTCGCGCAGCCCCGCCACCGACGGGTACCTCCACACCGAGACGGGCGGCTGCCCGTGGTCGGTGGTCCAGAGGAAGTCGAACGGTTCGTCGGCGGCGACACCGCGGCGGCGAATCTCCTCGGTCACGCCGAGGCGGCGCAGCAACTCCATGCTGCGGCCGTTGATGAAGTCCATCTTGGGGTGCGCCGAGACGGTCGTGGAACGCTCGACGACGGTGCTGCGCACGCCGTGGTGGGCCAGCTCCAGCGCGAGGGTCGCGCCGACCGGTCCGGCGCCGACGATCAGGACGGGTGTGCTGTCGGGGAGGGCGGAAACGTGGTCGGGCACGGATGCTCCTGTGAGATCGGCACGCGAGAAGGCAGCGGGGTGACGGGATCGGGGCACCGCGTCGTCGGTCACGGTCCGGGCCCCGGTCCCCGGTCGCTACGAGGGCTGGGCCCCGGCGTCCGGCTGAGCGTCGAAGCGGATGAAGCGGGTGAGCAGGGCGGCGACCAGGGCCACGGCCACGGAGCACCACAGGGCGAACTGGTAGCCGGACACGAGGGCCTCCAGCGGTTCCCGGGAGTCCGCGACCGCGTGGGTGCGCGCGTCGGCGATCGCGACGAGTCCGGCCAGGCCGATCGCCCCGCCCGCCTGGTACGTGGTGGTCGCCAGCCCCGAGCCCGCACCGGCGATCGGGCCGGTGAGCCCCATCGTGCACACCACGAAGGACGAGACGATGGACACCCCGAGGCCGAAGGACCACAGCACGGCGGGCAGCAGGAAGCCGGTGACGTAACCGGCGTCGACGTCGATCACCGTCGCCCACGCGGCGAGCGCCAGGGCCTGGACGAGGACACCGCCCATGAGGACGTTCTGCGGACCGAACCGCAGCACTCGCGGGGCCACCTGCGTGCCGGCCAGCATCGCCAGCGGGATGGGCACGTAGGACAGGCCCGCCTTCGCGGGTTCGTAACCGCGCACCTGCTGCAGATAGATCGTGATGACGAAGAACGTGGAGATCAGCAGGGTGCCGACCAGGGCGAAGGTCACGTTGCCGACCACCAGCGGACGCATGCGCAGCAGCACGGACGGCAGGACCGGGTCGGCGGCGGTGCGCTGGCGGACGACGAACCCGACGAGCAGCGCCGCGGCACCGGCGAAGCCGGCCAGTGTCGCGGCCGAGCCCCATCCCTCGGCACCGCCGCGGGCGATGGCGAAGATGAGCAGCAGCAGACCGCCGGTGGCGGTGACCGCGCCGATCACGTCGAGCCGGGCGTCGGTCTGGGGGCCGGTGGCCGGCAGCAGCCGCAGGGCGGCCAGGAGGATGCCGATGCCGATGGGGACGTTGATGATGAAGATCCACTCCCAGCCGGCCGTGGTGAGCAGCCCGCCGAGCACCAGACCGACCGGCGCGGCGACGCCGCCCATGCCCATGAAGAGGCCGAGCGCCTTGTTGCGGTCCGGCCCCTCCGGGAAGATGTCCGTGATCAGCGCGAGGGCCGCCGGGGTGACCAGCGCCGCGCCCAGTCCCTGCAGCAGCCTGGCGACGACCAACTGCCAGTCGTCGGCGGCGAGCCCGCAGCCAAGCGAGGCGAGCGTGAAGAGGGCCACGCCCGCGGTGAAGAGCCGCCGCCGGCCGACGACGTCGGCGGCGCGGCCCGCGAGCAGCAGGAAGCCGGCGAAGCCGAGCAGATAGGCGTCGACGACCCAGGCCAGGCCGGTGGCCGAGAAGCCAAGGTCGTCCCTGATGGCGGGCAGCGCGATGTTCACCACCGAGGCGTCCATCACCGACATGAACTCGATCAGCGCCAGCACCGAGAACATCGCCCAGGGACCGCGGCCGCCGGCCTTCGCGGCCGTCCCCGACGCCGGGGAGCCGGCGTCGACGGCCCCGCTCCGGCTCGGCGTGATGTCGTTGGTCATGAAGGTGTCCCATTCGTCGTGTCGTCGGGGTCGGTGCCGGCTTCGGCCCGCTGCGACCTGAGCAGCGGCGCGGTCACACTGATCAATCGTCGACAGACGCGGGCCCTCGGGCATCACGTCTTCACGCCATCCTTCGTGACGCCCGGGGCACTTGGGCGGTCGGGAGGCGGGCGCGGCAGATCGCGTGAAACTGTGATGTCCGGACCCGGGCCCGGGCGCCATGCTGCGGCGAAAGGCAAGCCCCTTTGCCGTCGGAACGCGCGAAAGGCCGACCCGTGATCATCTTCAAGTACACGCTGCCCGTCAACGACCCGAGCCTTCCCCAGTACCCGGAGATCGACCGTGACCAGCTCTGGGAGAGCCTGGTGCACAAGGCGGCCAACCCGGTCTCGTACGTGCCGTCGATCAGTTTCGCGGAGGTGCTGGAGGAGTTCGAGGGCGGCTTCGTGCGGCGTATCGCGCTGCGCGGCGACCATTCGGTGCTGCTGCGGGAGCGGGTGACTCTGGAGCCGAAGCAGCGCATCGTCTTCACCCAGCTGGACAACCCGCTGCTGACCGAGATCACCAACGAGATCGGCGTGGACCCGGAGGGCTTTCTCACCTTCACGTTCACCGCCACGCTGTCCGCCGCGGGTGTGGAGCGGAGTCGGCGCGAGGCCGGTTTCATCGCGGAGAACGACCTGTTGTTCTACGACACGGCGGCCGCCACGGTGAACACCGTGCGGCTGACGGCGGCCCGTGCGGTGACCGCGGCCTGAGAGGCGGGCATGCGGGAATGCCGCGGTGCCGGGCCTGTGAGGGGCCCGGGACCGCGGCATTCCCGCGTTTTCGGCGCGGTGGTTACGCGAAGCCGCCGTTGGCGTGGATGGTCTGGCCGGTGAGCCAGCGCCCGTCCTCACCGGCGAGGAAGGCGACGACGTCGGCGATGTCGCCCGGCTGCCCGAGCTTGCGCAGCGGGGTCTGGGCGATCAGGGTGTCGAGGTTGGCCCGCGCCTCGGGGGCGAGCATGTCGGTGTCGGTCGGGCCCGGGGCCACGGCGTTGACGGTGATGCCGCGCTCGCCCAGGGCGTGGGCGAGGGAGCGGGTGAGGACCTCGACGCCCACCTTGGTGGCACCGTAGGCGCCGAGGAAGGCGATGGCCCCCGCCGGCAGCCCGGCGGAGAGGTTGACGACCCGGCCGCCGTCCCTCAGGTGCTTGGTGGCCTGCTGGTGGGAGAGGAAGACGCTCTTGAGGTTGGTCGCGACCAGCCGGTCGAAGTCCTCCTCGCTGATGTACTCCACCGGTGCGGCGGCCACGGTCGCGGCGTTGTTGACGACGATGTCGACGCCACCGAACTCCTTGACGGCGGTGTCGTACAGAGCGGCCACATCGGCGGCGACGGACACGTCGGCCCGGACGGCGACGGCCTTGCCGCCGGCTCCGGTGATGGCCTTCACCGTCTCCTCGGCAGCCTCGGCGTTGTTCTGGTAGTTGACGACGACGGCGGCACCCTCGCGGCCGAGACGCTCGGCCGTCGCACGGCCGATGCCCCGCGACGCGCCGGTGACGATGGCGACCTTGCCGTTGAGACTCATCTCTGTTGACTCCTTGCCAGTTGGTCAGAGCGGATGACAGGTGGTGACGGTGCTTCCGCGCACGCGCCCGGTTCAGCCCGGCAGTGGTACGGACTGGGCGTGCCGGAAGACGTTCTTGGGGTCCCACTTGGCCTTGGCCTGTTGCAGCCGTGGGAAGTTGACGCCGTAGTAGAGGTCGTGCCAGGGCACGCCCGACGTGTTCCACGCCGGGTCGGAGAGGTCTCCGTCGGCGTAGTTGACGAAGCAGCCGTCGGTGACGGCGTTCGACACGGGCACACCGCCGGTGCCCGCGTACACGTCGCGGTAGAACTCGCGGATCCACGCCTCGTGCCAGGAGTCCTGCGCGGCGTCCCGCCAGAAGTTGACGTACATCAGCTTCATGACGGAGTCCCGCTGGGACACCGCGGTCGCGGTCGGGGAGACGGAGTTGACCCGGCCGCCGTACGAACTGATCAGCACCAGCGCCCCCGGGTACGGGTAGTCGGGGCGCGTCAGATGCTTGTAGAACGCGGCGACATGGGCGTCCGTGAAGGTCTTGCGCATGTAGGCGGACTTGCCCTTGAAGCGGTTGGTGGGGTCGCCGCCGCCGGTGAAGCCGGGCCACTCGACGCCGTGCAGCCATGGCAGGGTCCGGCGTTCGTCGACCCGGAAGGAGACCCCCGTGCCCTGGTTCACGGCCGCGAGGAAGTCGTCGAGCAGTCGGTCGGCACCGGACGCGGTCGCGTCGATCTCCGTCGTCATGGAGAAGGACCCCGCGGCCTTGGGGCCGGGCTTCAGCTGGCTGAACAGTCCGGCGTAGGCGGAGGACGCGGAGCTGTTCTGCTCGCACCAGGTGCCGTAGTTCTTCAGGATCCGGCCGAACGAGTCCTCCGTCAGATCGGCCCAGGACCAGGAGACGGAGTTGACCAGCAGCGAGGCCGGCGGCTTGGGCAGCAGGCTCTCGGGGGTGGAGCCGGTGGCGTTCGGGGACCGGAACAGATAGCGGGTGACCACACCGAAGTTGCCGCCGCCACCGCCGGTGTGCGCCCACCACAGGTCCCGGTTGGGGTCCGAGGCATCCCTGGTGGCCGTGACCAGCCGGGCCTTGCCGCCGGAGTCCACCACGACCACCTCGACCGCGTACAGGTGGTCGACGATGAGTCCGTGCCGCCGGGAGAGCGCTCCGTAGCCGCCGCCCGCCACGTGCCCGCCGGCCCCGACCGAGGGGCAGGTGCCGCCGGGCAGGACGATCCCCCAGCCCTTGTAGAGGGCCTTGTACATCTGCACCATCGTGGCGCCCGCCTCCACGGCGAACGCCTGCCGGGAGGAATCGAAGTACACCTGGTTCATCTGGGACATGTCGATGACGACCTTGATGCCGTCGCTGACCCAGGGCTCGTAGCAGTGCCCGCCACTGCGTACGGCGATCCTCTTGCCGGCGGTGACGGCCTCCTGAACGGCGGTCAGCACCTGACTGGCCGAGCTGACGATCCGGACGGAGTCGGGCTTGCCGACCCACCGCTGGTTGAATCCGCGGACCAGGTCCCCGTACTGCTGGTCCGCCGGTGTGACGTTGAACGGACCGTAGGCGGCCGCCTCGCGCGTCTCCGCGGTGGCCGCGACAGCCGTGGTGGCACCGCCGACGACGGTCCCCGCCGCCGCCGAGGTCACCAGGAATCTTCGACGCGATATCCCACTCATCTTCTCCCCCATCGAATATCGGTCCCGCCTGCCCGTGGACGGCTCGGGACCCGTGCTGCGACCGGCCCCTGCGGCGGGATCACCAGCCTGTCAACCACGCCTCGTCCGCCACATCGCGTCATCACGTGATCCTCGGGCGCTCCGGCCGGAGTACGGGGGTCGCGACGCCGGGAAAAGCTCACGAGAACCGGGGATGCCCCCGCGCGACGTGCGGGAGATGCTGCCTGTCGGCGGGTACGGCCGAGACGCGCGGCGTACGGCGTATCGCGTCCGCCGCACCGCCGGACCACAGGAGGCGAACACCCATGTCCGTGCTGAGCTGGACCCTTCCGGTCGTCGGAGAGGACGAGGAGGGAAAACGGCAACTGGATCCCGAGGAGGTCTGGCAGGGCCTGCTGCTCAAGGCGGAGAATCCCGTGCCGTTCATCGCCGGCATCACCGCGTGCCGGGTGCTGGAGCGTCACAAGGACGGGCTGCTGCGGGAGATCACGGTGGCGGACCGGGCCAAGGCCCGTGAGCGGGTCGTCTTCCACGACCGCCGGCTCATGGTCTTCCACCAGGTCGACGACCCGTACCTCGCCGAGATCCACAACGAGATCGGGCGGGACGAGCAGGGGACGACCACGCTCACGATCAGGGTGGTGCTCTCGGCGGAGGGGAAGGCCAAGGGCGAGAGCGACGACTCCTTCGTGGAGTCGACCGCACGCTACTTCGGCGGGATCGTGCAGCCCATCGTCGACACCATCGTCCGCCTGCGGGGCGGGCCGGGGGCGTGACCGCCGGGGCGGTCACGCCCGGCGCGTCAGGCGGTGGTCCGTTCGCCGCCCGCGTCGTGCAGCATCGCCTGCCGTGCCAGCTCCACCCGGCTGGAGACACCCAGCTTGGCGAAGGCATGCCGCAGATGCGTGTCCACCGTGTGCGGCGACAGGAACAGCCGCTCGGCGGCGGCCCGGTTGGTCAGCCCTTCGGCGACCAGACGCACCACGCGCAGCTCGGCGCCGGTGAGGCTGTCCCAGCCCGTCTGCGCCCGCTGCACCGACTGCCACTTCTTGCGGCGTACGCCCAGACCGCGCAGGGCCCGCTGGACCCGTGCGATGGACCGGGTGGCGCCGCAGTCGGTGAACCGTCCGAGGGCCTCCTCCAGCAGGGCCACCGCGCAGCCCCGGCGACCCGCCCGGGTCTCGGCGTGCGCGGCGTCCTCCAGGGCGATGGCCCGCGCCAGATGGCGGGGGCTGGCACGGTAGGCGTCCAGCGCCGCGTGCAGCATCGCCACGTCATCGGTGAGGAGCCCTTCGGCATGGTGGGCGGCGGCCGCGAGCGAGAGGGTCTTTGGGGTGCCGTCGGCCAGCTTCCGGGCGACGGCCGCCGCGTGCCGGGCCTCCTCCGACGCCCCCGCGTCGAGCGCGAAGCGCACCAGGGCGGGCGCCGCCCACGCGACCTGGGTCAGCAGCAGGGGGCGCTCGTCGAGTCTTTCGTACACCCCCGACAGAGCCGTCACCGCGGCCTGGGGGTCGCCCTCGGCGTACGCCAACTGGGCCTGGAGCCAGGCGATGTCCTCCGGCACGACCCCGTAGCCGGACTCGGCCATGCGGTGGGCCTCCGTGAACAGCCTGCGGGCGCGCACCAGTTCGTCCCGGTGGATCGCCACCTGGCCGAGAATCGTGAGGAGGGACGGAACGATGGCCAGCGCGCTGAGCTGTTCGGCCACCGCCTTCCCGGCCACGGCCTCGGCCTGCGCGTCACTCAACTGGCCCGCCATGAGCCGCAGTTCGGCCCGGCCGTAGTGCCACAGGGGAAGTGACCAGGCGGATCCCAGCGCCCGGGTGTCGTTCTCCCCCAGCTCCAGGACGGCGTCGGCCTCGCCGAAGCGGTCGGCGGCGACCAGCGCCCGGCCCAGCCACAGCCGGGGATGCCGGTGCCGTGCGTCGCCGCCTGTGTCGTCGGCGAGCTGCACGGCCTCCGAGGCGAGGGAGACCGCCTCGTCGACCCGGCCCAGGATGCGCGCGGCGACGCTGAGAGCCGCGCCCGCGTACACCACGGTGTCCGGCTCACCGACCGCCATCGCCTCGATCGCGGAGGCCTCCGCGCCTCTCACGTCGTCGCCGTTGAGCAGAGCGTGCGACTGGACCGCGAGGAGCCGGCCCCGGACCGGATCCGCGATCCCCTGCTGGGTCAGGGCGCGGCGGGTGTACTCGACCGCCATCGCGTCCTGGCCGGCGTGCTTCAGCGCCTCGGCCAGCCCGACGTACACCGAGGCCTCCTGTACGCGGCTGATGTTGCGGTGCAGCGCCTCCGCGCCGAGGTCACGGGCCTCGATGATGCGGCCGGACGAAGCCAGCAGACTCACCGCCCGCGCGATCAGGCCCGACGCCTCGGGGTCGTCGGCGGGCAGCAGGCCGAGCGCTTCCAGAATCAGGTCGGCGGCCGTGCTGGGCGAGGTGGAGGCCACCTCGTCCGCCGCCGCGCAGAGCACGTCGATGGTGTGCGGGTTGTCGCGGCAGGCGCCTCGGATCAGGTGCAGCGCGGTCTCGGCCCGGGGGCTGCCCGCGGCCTCCAGGACGGTGGCGGCCTCCTGGTGCAGGATCCGCCGGACCGATCCGGTGAGGGAGTCGTAGACCGCTTCCCGGATGAGGTCGTGCCGGAAGGCGAGCGCCGTGCCGTCGTCGACCAGCACATGCGCCTCCACCGCCTCCTCGACCTGCGGGAGCAGGGCGACGCCGCGCTCGCCGAGCAGACCGGCCGCCTCGCTCGGCAGGAACGGGCGGCCGAAGACCGAACCGGCCTCCAGAAGCCGCCGTGTCGGTGCGGACAGGTGGTGCAGCTGGTAGTCCACGGCGCTCAGGAAGTCGTCGGGCAGGACGTCGTCCCCCACGACCTCGACCATGTCGGCCACCCGCAGCAGCCGGTCGTCGTCCCCCAGTGCCTTGAGCAACTGCTCCAGCAGGAAGGGGTTGCCGTCGCTGCGCGCGGCGAGCGCCGCCAGGGCGGGGCTCGGTTCGGCACCGAGCACGTGCGAACAGAGCTGCACGACGGCGTCGGGGCCGAGCCGTCCGAGGACGACGTGTTCGGCACCGTCCTGGAGGAGCCGGCCGACCACGTCGTAGCGCGACGACTGGACCGACGGCGAGCGCCGCGCCAGCAGCCACTGCACCGGGCAGGCGCGCAGCCTGGGCACCAGGATCTGCAGGGTGAACGCCGTGAGTTCGTCCATGGACTGGGCGTCGTCCAGGGCGATGACGAGCGGGCGGGTGCGGGCGTGCTCCTCGATGAGGTCGCCCAGCCGGCTGACCAGCCAGAAGCGGTCGGCCTCCTGGCTGCCGAGGCCCCGGAGCGCCGCCATGTCCGCCCGGTCCACGACCGGCGGCGCGCTGTCCCGCAGCGCGGACAGCAGGACCGCGAGCGGCGCCACCCGGTCGAGTTCGGTGGCGCGGCCCAGCGCGAAGGTCATCCCCAGTCGCTCCGCCTCACGGGCCGCTTCCTGCAGCAGTCGGCTCTTGCCGATGCCGGGTGGTCCCTCCACCACGAGACACCGGCCACTGCCCGACGCCGTCGCCCGCAACGCGTCGCGCAGTAAGCCCAGTTCGGTGTCCCGACCGACGGCTGGACCCGCGTTCTTCACAACCATGCTCTGTCTCGTCCCCCCGTGGCGATCGACCGACGACGGCCCGTGTCTCCCGGCTCGGCTCGTCATCGGCACATGCTTTCGATGCCCACCGTAACGGCTGCGGAACGTTCCGCGAGCTGGCATTTCTCGTGAGACCCCGCTCGATCATGGCTGAAATTATCGACCCCGGTGGCACATATGTGCGTCATGCATGTAGCACCCCTGGATTCCCCCCACGTGACCCAACGGACCGCGCGCACACGGGACTTCTCGGGACACTCGGTCCGCGTGCGTCGCCCTGCCCGAATGTCGCGTGGCGCGCCGCGCCTGGATCACGTGAACGAGCGATGTCACACCACGGCCGGTCGGCGAAAGATTCTCGTCATAAGGGACACGGCAAACCCGAGTGACGCGGACCCAGGAACTACGGGGGTTCCCTGCTCGACATCCGCAGGGAGGGGATGTGTGATGTTCACGAATCTTTCATTCGGCCGCAGACTCCGGCTGAGGCGTCTGTACGGCGGCGACGGCGACAGGCTGCTCGTCGTGCCGCTGGACCACCCCATCAGTGACGGGCCGATCATCACGCGTGACGGCGGACTCGACACGCTGGTCGGTCAACTGGCCGACAACGGCGCCGACGCGGTGGTCCTGCACAAGGGCGGACTGCGTCATGTGGATCCGGCCCGGTTCTCGCGGACCTCGCTGATCGTCCATCTGAGCGCGAGCACGATGCACGCCCCGGACCCGGACGCCAAGTACCTCGTGAGCGGTGTCGACGAGGCCCTGCGGTACGGCGCCGACGGGGTCAGCGTCCACGTCAACCTCGGTTCGGCCGAGGAGCAGCAGCAGATCGCGGACCTCGGCCGGGTGTCGGACCTCTGCGACCGGTTGAACGTCCCGCTGCTGGCGATGATCTACCCCAGAGGGCCGAAGGTCTCCGATCCGCGGCAACCCGCCCTCGTGAAACACGCCATCACCGTGGCCGCCGAGCTGGGCGCCGACATCGTCAAGACGCCGTACGTGGGCTCACCGGACGAGATGGCGGACGTGGTCAAGGACGCCGCCATTCCGGTCATCGTGGCGGGCGGACCGCGCAAGACCACCGTGCCCGACGTGCTCGCCTATGTGGACGAGGCGCTGCGCGGCGGTGTCAGCGGCTTCGCGATGGGCCGCAACATCTTCCAGTCCGCCGATCCGGGCGCGATGACACGGGAGATCGCGCAGCGCCTGCACAAGGTCCACGACCGCCCTTTCGGCGACCGGCACTCCACCCAGGGCTCGCACCCGGGGCAGTTGCAGCCCCTCGCCGGCTGAGCCACCGCCCCGACATCTGTCGCCCCTCCACCACCCCTACCTCTACGGGAGTACGGAACATGAAGATCAGCTGGCTGGACGTCCGGGGCCTCGCCGAGGCCAAGGAGGCGATCCTTCAGGAAGCCCTGCACCACCGCGTCGAGGGCATCGTCGCGGACGACACCAAGGATCTGGCGGATCTGCCCCCCACGGTCACCAAGATCCTCTTCCCGCAGGGCAAGGACCTGCCGGACGACTTCGGCGACGCGTCGGTGGTCGTGGTGGACCCCGCCCGTCATGGTGTGACCCCGGCCGAACTGGCCATCAAGCACCCCGGTGTGGAGTTCGGCCGGTTCGTGGAGATCATCGACGCGCCGACCCTGGAGGACGCCTGCGAGTCGGCGCGTACCGAGCGGTGGAGCCTGTTGCTCTTCCGGGACCCCACCAAGATCCCGCTGGAGATCGTCATCGCCGCGGCCGCCCGCGCGACCGGCAGCCTGGTCACCGTCGCCCAGGACGTCGAGGAGGCGGAGATCATCTTCGGTGTGCTGGAGCACGGCTCGGACGGCGTGATGATGGCGCCGAAGGCGGTCGGAGAGGCGGCCAAGCTGAAGGCCGCGGCGCAGGCCGACGTCCCCGACCTCGCTCTGACGGAGCTCGAGGTGGTGGAGACCGCGCACATCGGCATGGGTGAGCGTGCCTGCGTGGACACCTGCACCTACTTCCGCGAGGACGAGGGCATCCTGGTCGGCTCGCACTCCAAGGGCATGATCCTGTGCGTCAGCGAGACCCATCCGCTGCCCTACATGCCGACCCGGCCGTTCCGCGTCAACGCGGGCGCCATCCACTCCTACACCCTGTCCAAGGACGAGCGCACCAGCTACCTCAGCGAACTCAAGGCGGGCAGCAAGGTGATGGCCGTCGACATCAAGGGCCGGACCCGGATGGTGACGGTCGGCCGGGTCAAGATCGAGTCCCGTCCCCTCATCTCCATCGACGCGGTCGCGCCGAACGGCCGCCGGGTGAACCTCATCCTCCAGGACGACTGGCACGTGCGGGTGCTCGGCCCCGGCGGCGTCGTCCTCAACAGCACCGAACTCAAGCCCGGTGACAAGGTGCTGGGCTACCTGCCGACCGAGGACCGGCACGTCGGTTACCCCATCGACGAGTTCTGCCTCGAGAAGTGAGTCCTGCCATGGCGGTGGCGACGGACGGACGAGAGGTGCTGGACTTCCACGTCCGGCTCGCGCCGGTGCCCGGGGCACCGGACCGTCTGCTCGCCACCATGGACGAGTGCGGCATCGGCCGTGCGGTGGTCTGTGCGGGCGGCACCATGCCGCTCGCACAGCTCTCCCGGTTCCTGGTGGAGGGCGGGCACATCGAGTCCGACGCGGACAACGAGGCGGTGCTGCGGGCCTGCGCCGCCTCCGACGGCCGGCTGATCCCCTTCTACTTCGCCAACCCGCACCGGCCACCGGAGCACTACCGCCGGGCGGCGGCGGACTTCCGCGGTGTGGAGATCTCCCCGGCGGTGCACGGAGTCGCGCTGGACGACCCGCGCACCGCCGGCCTCGTCGAGGTGGCCCGGGACGTCGGGCACGGCGTCTACACCGTGTGTCTGGAACGTCCGGGCAGCAGGGTCGCCGACCTGGTGACGCTCGCCGCTCGCCACCCCGAGGTCACCTTCGTCCTCGGGCACGCCGGCATCGGGAACATCGACCTGTACGCGGTCGAGTCGATCGCTCCGCTGCCGAACATGCTGCTGGAGACATCGGGCGGCTACACCTGCGTGGCCCGCGCCGCGGTGGAGCAACTGGGCGCGGACCGGGTGCTCTTCGGCTCCGAGGCCCCGCTCCAGCATCCGGAGGTGGAGCTGACCAAGCTCCGCCGCCTGGGGATCGGTGACGACGACTGGCAGAAGATCGCGTGGAGCAACGCAAGCCGTCTTCTCGGACTGGAGGGAACGGAGTGACGACGATGGACAAGCTGCCCCGTATCGGGGACTGGGCCACCTACGACGAACTCGCGGCGCGACAGCGGGCGGTGCTGCCCCAGGTCCTGGCGCGGGCCGCCAAGTCGCCCTTCTACCGAACCCGACTGGGGCCGGACGGAATACCGGACGATCCCGCCGGCTTCCGCGGGCTGCCCACCACCACCAAGACCGACCTGCGCGACAACTACCCGTTCGGCATGCTGGGCGTCGCGAAGAGCGAACTGGCGACGTACCACGAGTCCAGTGGTTCCACCGGCCGGCCGACGCCGTCCTACTACACCGAGGACGACTGGGTCGACCTCGCCGAGCGCTTCGCCCGCAAGCGGGTCGGCATCGGCGCGTCGGACACCCTGCTGGTACGCACCCCCTACGCCATGCTGCTCACCGGGCATCTGGCGCACGCGGCGGGGCGGTCGCACGGTGCGACGGTGGTGCCGGGCGACAACCGCTCACTGGCCATGCCGTACTCACGGGTCGTCAGGGCGCTGCACGACCTCGACGTCACGCTGACCTGGTCGATGCCCACCGAGTGCCTGCTGTGGGCCGCCGCGGCCCGGGCCGTGGGGCTCCGGCCCGACGAGGACTTCCCGGCGCTGCGCGCGCTCTTCGTCGGCGGCGAGCCGCTCAGCCCGGCCCGGCGGGCCCGGATCAGCCGGGTGTGGGGGGTGCCGGTGGTGGAGGAGTACGGGTCCACCGAGACGGGGAGCCTGGCCGGCGAGTGCTCCGAGGGCCGACTGCATCTGTGGGCCGACCGCGTCCTGTTCGAGGTACGGGACCCGCGGACCGGGGAGATCGGCACGGAAGGCACCGGGCAGCTCGTCGTGACGCCGCTCTACCGGGAGGCCATGCCGCTGCTGCGCTACAACCTGGAGGACGCGGTCGAGGTGTCCTACGACCCGTGTCCGTGCGGCTGGGTGCTGCCCACCGTCACCGTCCTCGGGCGGGATGTCTACGGACACCGGATCGGCGACACCCTGGTCACCCAGCACCGGCTGGAGGACCTCGTGTACCGGCTGCCGGACACGTACGGCGTGCTGTTCTGGCGGGCGCAGACCGCCTCCGGCCACCTGCGCGTCGAGGTCGAGGTCGAGGCCGCGCACGAGGCCGCGGCCTGCGGCGAACTCGCGGCGGCGGTACGGCGGGAGCTGGGCGTGGAGTGCCGGGTCGAAGGGGTCGCGCCGGGCGGCCTGGTTCCGCGGGACGTGCTCACGGGCATGCCCGATGTCGTCAAGCCGCGAAGCCTGTTCGGTCCCGACGAGGACTGGAACAAGGCCGTCCTCTACTACTGAGACGCTCGTCGAGAGTTGTGATCATGATTCAGAGTCGCAGAGCCCCCTCGTGGGGCCACGGCGAGTGCCGCATCGCCATCGTGGGTGCCGGCATCGCCGGCCTCACCGTGGCCCTGGCCCTGGGGCGGGCCGGCATCCGCAGCGAGGTCTTCGAACAGACGAAGAACCTGCGCGAGGTGGGCGCCGGCGTGCAGATCGCGCCCAACGCCACCCGTCTGCTGCACCGTCTCGGTCTCGAACGACGGCTGAGCACGGTGGCAGTGCGCCCGTCCGCGGTGGAGATGCGCCGCTGGGACGACGGCCGACTGCTCGGCCGCACCGACCTCGGAGACGCCTGCGAGGAGCTGTACGGGGCGCCGTACCACACGGTGCACCGCGCCGACCTGCACCAGGCGCTGCTGTACGGCATCGACGACAACAACCTGCACATCGGCCGTCGGTGTGTGGGCGTCGAGGAGCTGCCGGACGCGGTACGGCTCCGTTTCGAGGACGGCTCGGTGCACGAGGCGGACGTGGTGATCGGCGCCGACGGCATCCACTCGGTGGTGCGTGACGCCCTCGCCATGGACGAGCCCAGGTTCTCCGGGCAGTCCATCTACCGGGGGCTGGTGCCGGGCCGTCACCTGCCGTTCCTCGTGGAGGACCCGAAGGTGCGGCTGTGGCTGGGGCCGGACCAGCACTGTGTGTGCTATCCGGTGAGCGCCGGCGAATGGATCAGTGTCGGGGCCACTGCCCCGGCCGGCGACTGGTCGGTCGAGTCATGGACCGCCGAGGGCCGCGTCGAGGACCTCGTGCAGACGTACCAGGGCTGGGACGAGGAGGTGCTCACCGTCCTCAAGGCGCTCGACAGGGTGGGACGCTGGGCCCTGCACGACCGCGACCCGCTGCCGCACTGGTCCACCGGCAGGATCGCGGTGGTGGGGGACGCGGCGCACCCCATGCTTCCCTTCCAGGCCCAGGGCGCCAACCAGTCGATCGAGGACGCGGTCGTGCTCGCCGCCTGCCTGCGGGAGGCCACGCGGGACGGCGTCCCGCAGGCGCTGAGGCGCTACGAGCAGGTGCGCCGACCGCGCACCGACCGGCTTCAGCAGATGTCCCGGGTGAACGCCCGCACCTTCCACCTCTCCGACGGGCAGGGGCAGCGCGAGCGCGACCAGGCCCTGGCCGGCGCCCAGAACCTGCGCGAACAGGAGTGGTTGTACGGCTACGACGCCGAGTCGGCACTCCTGGCGGAGTAGCGCGCCGGACGGACGACGGCGCCGCGGCCCGAGAGCCGCGGCGCCGTCGTCCGTCGCTGTCACCCGTCGCTGTCACCCGTCGCTGTCGGTGTCGGCGAGGCCGAACTCCGTGTGCAGGAGCCTCAGGGTCTCCACGTGCTGGTGGCGGGGGACGATCACCGAGACTCGCAGCTGCGAACTGGAGACCCAGCTGGTGGCGATCCCCACCCCGGAGAGCACCATGGTGAGACGGGCCAGATACTCCGGGCGGTTCAGCAGGCCCATCCCGACCAGGGAGACCTTGGCGACGTCCGTGTCCACCCGGATGCCGCCGCCCAGCGGGGCCACGGCCCTCTCCAGCGGCTCCCTGATCCGCTCGACATCGCTGTTCCGAATGGTGAAGCCCATCCGGAACTCCTCCTCCTGCGGACCGGAGCGGGCGACGAGGTCGACCGGGACCGCGTTTCCGGCCAGGATGCCCAGGATCGTGGAGACCGGGTCGCCCTTGCCCTTGCAGTGCACGAGAACACGCGCCACGTCCGTGTCCGACGTGATGGCGCTGACCGCGCTCCCGGTCTCCAGCAGCCCTGTGTCCCTCTGGCTCACCACGGTCCCCTCCCTGTCCACCAAAGAGCTTCTGACGTGCAGATCGACTCCCTTGGCCGCGGCCAGCTCCGCCGACCTGGAGTGCAGCACCTTCGCCCCCGAGAACGCCATCTCGACCATGACGTCCGCGGTCACGTACGGGAGCTTGCGGGCCGCCTCCACCAGACGGGGATCGGCCGTGTACACGCCGTCCACGTCCGTGTAGATCTCACAGCCGCCCGCGTCGAGAGCGGCGGCGAGCGCCACGGCCGTGGTGTCCGATCCACCGCGGCCCAGGGTGACCACGTCACCGACGTGGTTGATCCCCTGGAAACCCCCGACGACGACCACGCGCTCCTCGTCCAGGCAGCTCCGCACCCGCCCGGTGTCGATCGTGTCGATCATGCCCTCACCGTGGCGGCCCACCGCCCGGATGCCGGCCTGCGGCCCGGTGAGGGAGACGGCCGGCACACCCAGCCGCTCCAGCGCCAGGGCCAGCAACGCGGCCGAGGCGTACTCCCCCGTCGCCAGCAACTGGTCGGTCTCCCGCGGCGCCCGCCGTGCCGCGTCCCGCCCTCCGATCTCGTCGACCAGGGCCAGGAGTTCGTCGGTGGTGTCTCCGCGGGCCGAGACGACGACCACGGTGCGCCGGCCGGCATGGCGGGTCGACGCCACCCGCTCGGAGATCCTGCGGAGTCGCTCCGTCCCGGCAAGCGAACTCCCCCCGTACTTCTGCACCAAGATGCCCACGGCTGGTCCCTCCCCCGTCCCGGATCCGGCCGCGCGGTCTGGTTCGGTGCTGCGGCCCTCTCGGAGCCTGCCTTGCCGGGAGGGCCGGGACATCACCCGTTCGCGGGATGCCGGCCGGTGGGAGCGGGATTCCCGGCCCGCGCCGGTCTCACCCCCGCAGCGCCCTGATCGACGTGGGCGCGTGCCACGGCTCCGTCGCGAGTTCCTCGAACTCGACCACGTCGCCGATGTCGTTCGTCGTGGACATCGAGATGTTGGTGACGCGTTCCAGGATCGCCTCGACGACGACCGGCACCCGGTGCTCCGCCGCGAGCTTCTTGGCCTGTTCGAAGGCGTCGGCCAGGTCGGCCGGGTCGGTCACCCGGATCGCCTTGCAGCCGAGGCCCTCGGCGACCTTGACGTGGTCGACGCCGTAGACGCCCAGCTCGGGCGAGTTGACGTTCTCGAACTCCAGGTTGACCTGGAAGTCGATGTCGAAGGCGCGCTGGGCCTGGCGGATGAGGCCCAGATAGGCGTTGTTGACCAGGACGTGGACGTACGGGATGCGGTGCTGCGCCCCGACGGCCAACTCCTCGATCATGAACTGGAAGTCGTAGTCGCCGGAGAGGGCGACGACGGACGCCTCCGGGTCGGCCTTGGCGACGCCGAGCGCGGCCGGCACGGTCCAGCCCAGGGGGCCCGCCTGACCGCAGTTGATCCAGTGGCGCGGGCGGTGGACGTGCAGCATCTGGGCCCCGGCGATCTGGGAGAGACCGATGGTGGAGACGTACCGGGTCTCGGGCCCGAACGCCTTGTTCATCTCCTCGTAGACGCGCTGCGGTTTGATCGGGATGTCGTCGAAGTGCGTACGGCGCTGGAGGCGGGCCCTGCGGTCCTGTGTGTCGGCCGCCCAGGCCGAGCGGTCCGGCAGCCGGCCCTCGGCCTTCAACTCCCGTGCCACGGCGACGAACAGCTCAAGCGCGGCCTTGGCGTCGGAGGCGATGCCGTAGTCGGGGGCGAAGATCCTGCCGATCTGGGTGGGCTCGACGTCGACGTGGACGAAGGTGCGTCCGGCGGTGTAGACGTCCAGTTTCCCGGTGTGCCGGTTGGCCCAGCGGTTGCCGATGCCGAGGACGAAGTCGGACTCCAGGAAGGTGGCGTTGCCGTAGCGGTGGGAGGTCTGGAGGCCGACCATGCCGGCGTTCAGCTCGTGGTCGTCGGGCAGGACGCCCCAGCCCATGAGGGTCGGGACCACCGGCACACCGGTCGACTCGGCGAATTCGACGAGGAGTTCACAGGCGTCGGCGTTGATGATCCCGCCGCCGGCGACGATCAGCGGTCGCTCCGACGCGTTCAGCATCCCGATCGCCTTCTCGATCTGGGCGCGGGTGGCGGCCGGCTTGTAGACCGGGAGCGGCTGGTAGGTGTCGGGGTCGAACTCGATCTCGGTGAGCTGGACGTCGATGGGCAGGTCGACGAGGACGGGCCCGGGACGGCCGGAGCGCATCAGGTGGAAGGCCTGCTGGAAGACGCCGGGGACCTGCGCGGCCTCCAGGACGGTGACGGCCATCTTCGTGACCGGCCTGGCGATGGCGGCGATGTCGACGGCCTGGAAGTCCTCCTTGTGGATCACGGCCGTCGGCGCCTGGCCCGTGACGCAGAGGATCGGGATCGAGTCACCGATGGCCGAGTAGAGCCCGGTGATCATGTCGGTGCCGGCGGGCCCGGAGGTGCCGACGCAGACGCCGATGTTCCCGGGCCGGGTGCGGGTGTACCCCTCGGCCATGTGCGAGGCGCCCTCGACGTGCCGGGCGAGGGTGTGCTGGATGCCGCCCGCGGCTTTCAGGGCCGCGTAGAAGGGGTTGATCGCGGCGCCGGGGACCCCGAACGCGTCTCGGACGCCCTCACGCCTGAGGATCTCGACTGCCGCGCGGGCAGCGGTCATACGAGCCATTGCGTACTCCTGCTTCAGCTGCCGGACTCGCGCTCCCGTCGCGCCCCGCGGTGAGCACTTCCGTGATCTCGTCAGTGGGTGGTGAACCTTGCACAGTTTCCATATTGCGGAAAACTTTTTCTGCTATCTGGAAGCAATGTAGGGGGCGGGTCGAGGAGCGTCAAGGGCGGGGTCCGGGGAATCCACCGGGCCGTCTCGAGGTGTTTCCCTGCCGGAGCGGCCCCGTCTGGAGGACGATGAGGAGGCGTTTTCGACGGGGCCCGGCGGTGGGGTGGGGAGCATGAGCGAGAGCATGGCGGTGCGGTGCCCGGACTGCGGGCGGGAGCACCGGTACGTCGCTCCGGCCTACCCCTGCGCGTGCGGCGCCCCGGTCGCCCCGGCCCTGAACCACCGCGCCGCCGCCACCTCGGTCACCCACCACACCTGGGACGAGGACTGGGTCACCGTCCGCTGCGGGAACTGCGGTCGCGCCGACCAGTGGCCCCACCCGGAGTTGGGCTGCTCCTGCGGGACCGTGCTGCGCGTGCCCGTGGCCGGCTCCCTACAGCCGCTGGGCCCGGGCGGCACCGGGGGCCCGGCCGGGGCGAGCGCAGGCCCCCGGGCGGCCTTCCGGCCGGTCACCATCCGCACGGCCCGCGACGCGGTCACCGCCGTCGCCCTCTATCTGCGCTGGCTGGGCTACGAGGACATCCGCCGCGCCGACCAGCGCCAGCCCTCGGGGATCGGGCTGGCCGCGCGGGGTGTCCTGGTGCAGGTGGACCCGTCGGTGCGCCCGGCCTCGCTGCGCGACGTCGAGTGCCTGTGGCTGACCGCCATGACGCAGTCCACCGACTGCGTCCACTTCTCCCTCGCCGGGTACGCGAACGACGCCCGCGACCGCGCCGACGGCCTGGGCGTCTCCTTGTTCGTCCTGGATCTCACCGGCACCCCGCAGCCGGTGAACCGCGCGGCGACGGACCTGGTCGCCACCGGCGCGAGGGTCTGACCGCCGATCCACGCGGCTCACCGGCGCCGGGCACCACGGCTGTCCGGTTGCCGGGGCTGTCCGGCTGCCGGGCTACCCGGCGGCGTAACGCTCCCGCAGTTCCACCTTCCGCACCTTCCCCGACACCGTCATCGGGAAGGTGTCCAGGATGCGCAGCGCGCTGGGGATCTTGTAGTGCGCCAACCGCCCGTCGCAGAAGGCCCGCAGCTCCTCCAGGGTGGGCGGCTCGGCGCTCTCGCGCGGGATGACGCAGGCGAGCACCTCCTCGCCGTACCGCTCGTGGGGCACGCCCACCACCTGGACGTCGGCGATCTTCGGGTGGCCGTACAGGAACTCCTCGATCTCGCGCGGGTAGATGTTCTCGCCACCCCGGATGATCATGTCCTTGATCCGGCCGACGATCTCGACGTAGCCGTCCTCGCGCATGGTCGCCAGGTCCCCGGTGTGCATCCACCGCCCCGCGTCGACGGCCTCGGCGGTCTTCTCCGGTTCCTCCCAGTAGCCGAGCATCACGCTGTAGCCGCGGGTGCACAACTCCCCCGCGACGCCGCGCGGTTGCGTCGCCCCGGTCGCCGGGTCGACGATCTTCACCTCGATGTGGGGCAGGACGCGGCCGACCGTGCCGGTGCGGTGGGCCAGGTCGTCGTCGCGCCGGGTCTGGGTGGAGACGGGCGAGGTCTCGGTCATGCCGTAACAGATCGAGACCTCCGTCATGTGCATCTCGGCGACCACCCGCTTCATCACCTCCACCGGGCAGGGCGAGCCCGCCATGATGCCGGTGCGCAGGGAGGACAGGTCGAACGCGGCGAAGTCGGGGAGGTTCAACTCCGCGATGAACATGGTCGGTACGCCGTACAGGGAGGTGCAGCGCTCCTGCTGGACGGCCTCCAGGGTGGCCTTCGGGTCGAAGGAGGGGGCCGGGATGACGACGCACGCGCCGTGCGAGGTGGCCGCGAGGTTGCCCATCACCATGCCGAAGCAGTGGTAGAAGGGCACGGGCACACAGATCCGGTCCTGCTCGTCGTAACCGAGCAACTCGCCCACGAAATAACCGTTGTTGAGGATGTTGTGGTGGGAGAGGGTCGCCCCCTTGGGGAAGCCGGTGGTGCCCGAGGTGTACTGGATGTTGATCGGGTCGTCGCAGGACAGGTCCTCGTACGGCACCGGCGTCCCGCGCGCGACCAGCGCGTCCCAGCCGGGGTCGCCGAAGTAGACGGTCTCCCTCAACAGCGGGCAGCCGGCGCGCACCTGCTCGACCATCGCCCGGTAGTCGCTCGTCTTGTGGCGCGGGGACGCGAACAGGAACGAGATCCCGGCCTGCTTGAGGACGTACTCGACCTCGTGGGTGCGGTAGGCCGGGTTGATGTTCACCATGATCGCGCCGATGCGGGCGGTGGCGTACTGCACGAGCACCCACTCGGGGCAGTTGACCGCCCAGATGCCCACCCGGTCGCCCTTGGCGACGCCGCTCGCGACCAGCGCGTACGCCAACCGGTCGACGTCCGCGGCGAATCGGGCGTACGTCCAGCGCCGCCCGGACGGCACGTCGACCAGCGCCTCACGGTCGGGCCAGGCGGCGACGGCCCGGTCGAGGTTGGCGCCGATGGTGTCGCCGAGCAGCGCGGTCCCGCTCGTCCCGTGCGTGTATGAGTTCACCGGAAGTCCTCCTCGCGGTACTCCGCGTCCGAGCCCGCGGCCGTGGCCTCACGCAGCTCGATGCGGCGGATCTTGCCGGAGACCGTCTTCGGGAGGTCTCCGAACTCCAGGCGGCGCAGGCGCTTGTAGGGGGCGAGGACGGTCCGGGAGTGCTCGAAGAGCACCTTCGCGGTGTCCGGGCCCGGCTCCCAGCCGGCGGCCAGCACGATGTACGCCTTCGGCACGGCGAGCCGCACCTCGTCCGGCGCGGGGACCACGGCCGCCTCGGCGACCGCCTCGTGCTCCAGCAGGGCGCTCTCCAGCTCGAACGGGCTGATCTTGTAGTCGCTGGCCTTGAACACGTCGTCCGCGCGGCCGACGTAGGTGAGGTAGCCCTCCGCGTCCCGGGAGCCGATGTCGCCGGTGCGGTAGTAGCCGCCGGCCATGGCCTCCGCCGTACGGTCCGGGTCGCCGTGATAGCCGGTCATGAGGCCGACAGGGCGGTTGGAGAGGTCGAGGGCGATCTCGCCCTCGTCGGCGTCGGGGGCGCCCGAGACCGGGTCGAGCAGGACGACTTTGTAGCCGGGGGCGGGCCGGCCCATGGAGCCGGTCTTCAGCTTCTGGCCGGGGCTGTTGGAGACCTGCACGGCGGTCTCGGTCTGGCCGAAGCCGTCCCGGACGGTGACGCCCCAGGCGCGGCGGACCTGCTCGATGACCTCGGGGTTCAGTGGCTCCCCGGCGGCGACGACCTCGCGGGGCGGGGCCCCCAGCCGGGTCAGGTCGGCCTGGACGAGCATGCGCCACACGGTGGGCGGGGCGCAGAACGTGGTGACACGCGCGCGGTCCATCTCCGCGAGCAGCCGACCGGCGTCGAAGCGGGCGTAGTTGTGGATGAAGACGGTCGCCTCCGCGTTCCACGGCGCGAAGAGGTTGGACCAGGCGTGCTTGGCCCAGCCGGGCGAGGAGATGTTGAGATGGACGTCGCCGGGGCGCAGACCGATCCAGTACATGGTGGCCAAGTGGCCTATGGGGTACGACACATGGGTGTGCTCGACCAGCTTGGGCCGGGCGGTGGTGCCCGAGGTGAAGTACAGCATCAGCGGGTCGGTGGCGTTGGTCGCGCCGTTCGGCTCGAAGCGGGCGGGGGCGGCGTAGGCCTGTTCGTAGGGCCGCCAGCCCTCGACCGTGCCGCCGACCGCGGTGCGGGTGTAACGGCCGGGCACGTCGGCGAACTTGGACGTCTCCTCGGCCCGCGCGATCACATGCCGGACCCGGCCGCGCTCGACCCGGTCCCGCAGATCGGCGGGGCCCAGCAGCGGGGTCGCGGGGATGACCACGGCGCGCAGCTTCATCGCGGCGAGCGCGGTCTCCCACAGCTCCGCCTGATTGCCGAGCATCACGAGGATGCGGTCGTCGGCGCGAACGCCCCGGTCCCGCAGCCAGTTGGCCACGCGTGAGGAGCGTTCGGACATCTCGGCGAAGGAGAGCCGGGTCTCGGTGCCGTCCTCCTCCACGATGTGCAGGGCCGTGCGGTCGTTCCCACGTGCGATCACGTCGAACCAGTCGAGCGCCCAGTTGAAGTACTCGGGACGCGGCCAGTGGAAACCCTCGTAGGCCGTGGCGTAGTCCTCGCGATGGGCCAGCAAGAAGTCCCGGGCCGCCCGGAACTCGTCCGTGGCGCTCGTCCTCGCCGACATGTGTCCTCCTCATTGCCGGACCGTTGCCTGACATCGTGTAATGCGTGATACACGTCTCACTACCCCCGAACGGGGGTGCGCCGCGCGGAAGGGGCGAGTTCGTGGCACCGGATCCCTCGGATTCCGTCGGGACGGCCCTGTCGGGCCCGGCGGACATGCGCGGCGCGCTGCACCGGCTGCGACAGGCCACCGGCCTGCCGCTCGCCTTCGCGGGGCTGGTCGAGCCCGGCTCCGGGCACCTGCGCATCAGCGAACTCCAGGGCAACCGGACGATCTCGCTCCAAGGTCTCGCCGTGCACTCCGGGAACGGCCTGGGCGGCAAGGCGGTGGCCCTCGCCCGCCCGTGCGGGGTGACCGACTACTCGGTGTCGCGCCGGATCAGCCACGAGTACGACGCCGCGGTCGCCGCCGAGGGCATCCGCTCCGTTCTCGCGGTCCCCGTGGTCGTACGGCGTCAGGTGCGCGGGGTGCTGTACGGCGCCCTGCGCACGGCCCAGCCGCTGGGCGAGCGCACGGTCGGGGCGGCGCTGGAGGCGGCGCGGGACCTGGAGCAGGCGCTGGTGGTGCGCGACGAGGTGCGGACCCTGCTGGCGGCGACCGTGCCGCCCGAGAAGGATTCGGCCAAGGCGTGGGAGGAGGTCCGGGGGGCGCACGGGGCGCTGCGCGCGCTCGCTCCACGCGTCGACGATCCGGAGCTGCGGGCGGAGCTGCTGCGGGTGTGCGGGCGGCTGGCCGGGGTGACCGGCGGGAAGAGCGCCGCGCCGGAGGGTGTGCCCCGGGTCACCCTCACGCCGCGTGAGACGGATGTGCTGGCCTCGGTCGCGACGGGGGCGAGCAACCGGGTCACCGCGGACCGGCTGGGGCTGCGCCCCGAGACGGTGAAGGCGTATCTGCGTTCGATCATGCGCAAGCTCGGGGCGCACGGCCGGTGGGAGGCGGTGGTGGCGGCTCGGCGGGCGGGGCTGTTGCCGTAGCGGGTTGCGGTCCCGGCCCCGCCTGGCTCGGTCGCGTTTGCCGGGGGACATTCATGTAACGCGCATGTGAAATTCCCTATGCCGTACCCTTCCTGTTATTTCCCACACCGGGCCGCGTTCCGAAATTCAAAGACCGGACGCCTAATATTGGCCCGGACACGACACTCGAGGGGAGCGGTGGCCCGTGCGACGGGAGTTCAAGGAGCCTGGGAGACCCCGCCCCGACCTGGTCATAGGCAGGGAGGAGCTGTTCGCGGGGGCACGCGAACAGCTGTCGCGGGGCGGCAGCGTGCTCGTGCACGGTTCCGCCGGCATCGGGAAATCGACCGTCCTGCGCGCCCTGGCCGCCGAATACGACGAATCGGCACGCACGGTGCTGCGCTGTTCGGCCACCGAGTCCGAGTCCCATCTGCCGTTCCTCGCCCTGACCGACCTGCTCGGTCTCGTCTTGGACGAGGTGTCCGACCAGCTGCCGGCGCCGCAGCGCACCGCCCTGGAATCCGCGCTCACCGGCCGTGGCGAGTCCACGCTCCAGCGTGACGGGCTGGCCCTGCGGCTGGCCGTGCTGTCGACGCTGCGCGCGCTGGCCGCCAAGGGCCCGGTGCTGATCGTCGCCGACGACCTGCAGTGGCTGGATCCGGCCAGTGTGGAGCTGCTCGGGTTCGCCGCGCGACGGCTCGGCGAGATGCCGGTGCGGATGCTGTGCGCCGTACGCACCTCGACGGACCCCCACGGTCACGAGCAGGACAGGTATCTACGCGCGTCCCCGCCGGACACCCTCGCCCTCCGGGTCGCCCCGCTGTCCCGCGCGCACGTCGCCGAGCTGCTGGAGAACCGCGGCTACACCGGGCTGCCCCGCTCGACCGTGCGGGACATCCACCGCACCAGCGGCGGCAACCCGCTGTTCGCGCTGGAGCTGGGCCGCGCCCTCGCCGACAGCTCGACCCCGCCGCGGCCGGGCGAGCCGCTGCCCGTGCCGACCTCGCTGCGGACCCTGGTCCTCAACCGGCTCGACATGCTCTCCGCCGAGGCCCGCCGCACCCTGCTGGTCGCCAGCGCCGGTGCCCGGCCCACGGTGGCACTGCTGCGCGCCGCCGGGCGGGAGAACGCCGAGGCGGAGACCGCGCAGGCCGTCGAGCTGGGTCTGCTCGCGCCGGAGCGGGAGGGGCCCGGCGTGCGGTTCGCCCACCCCCTGGTCTCGGCCGCGCTGTACGCCGAGGCCACCGCGCAGGAACGGCGGGACGCCCACGCCGCGCTGTCCACCGCCGCCGTCGACCCCATCGAGCGCGCCCGGCACCTGGCGCTGGCCACCCAGGGCACCGATCCGCAGGTCGCCGCACGGCTCGGCGAGGCCGCCGCCGTGGCCCGGGACCGCGGCGCGCCCTCGGTCGCCGCCGAACTGGGGCTGCTCTCGGCCCGGCACACCCCGGCGGACGCGGCCCCCGGTCCTGACGAGCGGCGGTTGCAGGCGGCCGAGGACGCGCTGACCGCCGGGGAGAACGACCTGGCCCGGGACATCGCCCGTGAGGTGCTGAGCCGGGCCACCGAGCCCGCCGAGCGGGTCCGGGCCTGGATGGTGGTGATCGACGCGGCCGGGCAGTCCCTCGCCGAGGTCGACGCCGTCTACCCACAGGTCCTCGCCGACGCGGGGGACGACCCGCGACTGCTCGGGCTGGTCCGCTACCAGCTGGCCTGGCGGGCACTGGTCCTGGAGGGCGACTTCGCGCTGAGCCGCCAGGAGGCCGCGCGCGCGGCGGAACTCGCCGGACGCGCCGAGGACCGGCGCACCGAACTCCTCGCGCTCGCCTTCCAGGCGCAGGCCGAGATCCTGATGGGCCACCCCGACGCCCCGATGACGATCAAACGCGCGCTGAAGGAGCCCCAGGACCCGCAGCTCGCCTGTCACCACAACGGGGCGGGCGCGACCCGCTTCCGCTGGCTGATGATGAGCGACCAGCTCGGCGAGGCCCGTGCCACGATCACCTCGCTGCTGCGGGAGGTGCGCCGGCGCGGCATGGTCGAGAGCGAGGTGCACTACGTGCGCTTCCTCGCCGAGACCGAGCTGCGCTCCGGGCACTGCGGCCGGGCCCTCGACCTCGCCCGCGAGGGCTACGTCCTCGCCCGGGACTCCGGCATCGGCGAGGGCGCGTCCGCCATGCTCACCTCGCTCGCGGAGGCCGCCGGAGGGGACGTCGAAAGGGCCCGGGCACTCGCCCGCGAGGCCGCCGACCGCGCGGAGCAGGACGGCGACCTGATGTACCTCTCCCGCGCGCTGGGCGCCCTCGGGCACGCCCAGCTGGTGGCCGGGGACGCGTCGGGGACGGTCCAGTCCCTGCGTCGCGTACGGGAGTTGGAAGACGGGCTCGGGATCAACGACCCGGCCCGCGGCCGATGGCACGGCGACCTCGCCGAAGCCCTGGTGCGGGTGGGCGAGTTGGCGGAGGCGCAGGACGTCGTCGACGTCACCCGGCAGCAGGCGCTGCGGCTGGGCCGGGAGAGCGTGCTCGCCGTCCTCGACCGCGCCGAGGCCCTGGTGCGGGCGGCTCGGGGTGAACAGGACGCCGCCGTACGACAGTTGACGTCGGCTCAGGACCGGCTCGCCAAGCTGGGCTACGGCCTGGAGGAGGCGCGGGCCGCGTACGCCCTGGCGGGGCTGCGTACCGTCCCGCAGAGCCTCGGTCCCGCCCGGCCAGGGGGGACGCCCGCGCCGGGCGCGTACGACGAGGCGTCCCGGCTGTTCCGCCGGTGCCGCGCCCTGCCGTGGCTGCGCCAGGTGGAGGAGGCCTCCGTCGCCCCGGCGCCCCCGCCGCAGCCCGCGATCGCCCCGTCGGCGCTGGACGCCCTCGCCGTGCTCGCGGCGACCGAACGACAGGTCGCGGAGCTGGTCATGGAGGGCGCGACCAACCGGGAGATCGCCGGTCGGCTGTACATCAGCGTGAAGACGGTCGAGGCGACCCTCACGCGCGTCTACCGGAAGCTGGGCATCCGGTCGCGTGTGGACATCGTGCGTCTGGCGGCGGGACACCGTACGAACTGACCTCCCCGGGACCGGCTGACGAGCCCCTCCCGGGACCCGGGCCCTGTCGTCGCATTCCCGTCCGCTCCTCGTCTGCCACGTGTCGGGGGCATCCGTGCGGGCGGCGACCTTGCGGCTCCAGCCTAGGCTCAAACCCCGGCCCGGGTCATCGAGGGTTTTCCCTCCCCAACTCCCTTAGGGGGATCCCCCCTTGGGAGGGGATCACTCCCGCTCTTAGTTTTTGTGCCGTGCCGCACGCCAGGCACACGGACCGGCCCGCCGCCCCCGCTCGGCTCCCCCGAGCGGGGGCGGCACCGCCGGCTCCGTGCACTCCCCCCACCCGCGCGTCCCCCACCGGCAACCCCCCATGAGGAGAACCATGTTCGGGTTCAACCGCGCCAAGAAGTCGATGGTCGCCGCCGCTGCCACCGCGGTCGCCGCCGCCGGCGCCCTGCTGACCGCGCCCGGCGCCGTCGCCGCTCCCCAGCCCATCGTGGGTGGCACCACCACCACCGCGAGCGCGTACCCGTACGTCATGCAGATCACGAACGCCTCGCAGAGCCAGTTCTGCGGCGGCACCCTGGTGTCGCCCACCAAGGTGATCACCGCCGCTCACTGCATGGTCGGCAGAACGACCTCCAACACCCGCGTCGTCGGTGGCCGCACCTACCTCAACGGCACGAACGGCACCGTCAGCACCCTCAGCAAGATCTGGATCCACCCGAGCTACAACAGCTCCACCATGACCAGCGACGTGGCCGTGCTGACGCTCGCCGTCGCGCAGCCGTACACCACGGCGCCCTATGTCAGCGCCTCCCAGACGGGCGTCTACGCGGCCGGCACCACCGCCCGCATCATCGGCTGGGGCACCACCTCCTCGGGCGGTTCCTCCTCCAACCAGCTGCGCACCGCGACCGTGCCGGTCGTGGCCGACTCGGTCTGCGGCAGCTCCAGCTCCTACGGCTCCGAGTTCGTGGCCAGCTCCATGGTTTGCGCCGGATTCGCCTCCGGCGGCGTCGACACCTGCCAGGGCGACAGCGGCGGTCCCCTGATGATCGGGGGCGTCCTGGCAGGCATAGTTTCCTGGGGTTACGGCTGCGCCGACGCGCAGTACCCCGGTATCTACACCCGGCTGACGACCTTCTCCAACACGGTGGCCGCGCAGGTCAACTCCTGACGGGGAGAAGCCGGCCCACGGACTCCTGAGGCACATCCTCAGGTGATACCAGGGGGCGCCGCGAACCTGCCACGAGCGGTTCGGGGCGCCCCCTCTCCACTGTGTGACGGCGTCACGGCGCGGGCGGTCACGACGGTCACCGGCCGGTGGCCGCCACCGTGCCGAAGCGGATGTCGAACGAGTCGCCGCCGTGCAGAGTGCGGAGCAGACGGCCCGCTTCCTCCACCAGCTCCGTCCGCTGCCGAGCGGTGAGGCGCCCGAAGGGTTCGAGGGTCACGACGTCGGCGTCGAGCTTCCAGATGCCGGCCAGGAATCCGTCGACGAGGAAGGTGCGGTAGGCCTGGTTCCCCTGCCAGGAACGGCCCTTGAGGTCGGGCGGGACCACCCGGGAACGGTCGGCGTGGGAGAGGAGCAGATTGTCGAACTCGGGGAGCAGCCGGGGCGGCGCCGGGGTCTCGGGGTCGGGGCGGGGCGCGTCCGGGAGGTCGAAGAGTTCGGCGCCGCGCTCGTCCCGGAAGGTGACCAGCTCCGGGCGCAGCCGCTCGAACGCCTCGCGCAGGCGAGTCAGTCCGGCCCAGGTCTGCATGTCCTTCACGGAGGCGGGCCCGAAGGCGCCGAGATAGCGCCGGACCACCGTCTCGGGTGCCGGGGCCTCTTCGGCGGGCCGGCCGAGCCAGTGCTCGGCGGTGGTCAGGGCGACCTGCCCGCTCCTCCCCCACAGGCCGCGCGGGGTGACCTGGACCAGCGGCAGCCGGCAGCGCGCGGCGAGACCGAGGGCGAACGGGTCGGCGTCGGGCCACTCCACGGCCAGGGCCTCACGCAACTGCTTCAGCGTGCGGGGCTCGGCCTCCACGAGTTCGCGGGAGATGGCCTCCAGACGGTCGAGATCGACGCCGACCAGCCCCTTGCGGAACAGGTTCAGCTCCCGCTCCCGGGCCGGCTGCACCAACGGCCGCAGGGTGAGGCAGTCCGCGGCGGTGTGCGTGTGGATCGTGGACCGCATGCTGACGATGCGCACGGCCCGACGATCGGCCATCAGCACGGACAACTGCTCGGGCGCGAACCCCTCCAGCCGGGCCGCGAGCGCGTAGTAGGGCGGCTGCACGTTCTGCGCCTGGAGACCGAGGAGGTGCTCGACGGCGTCGTGGGCGGACAACTCCGCCCGTCCCAACAGGAGTTGACGAGCCAGGGTCGCACGATTGAGAGCGAGGGTGCCGAGCCGGGGAGCGGCGGTCCGGGAGGCATTGTTCGTCATGCTGTGCACGCTAGCGGGCGTTGCGGACAACTTCCGTCCTCGACGGGGGTGGGGCGGGATTCGGTGACGGGCGCCGGTATCGGGCGCCGGGGGTGCCGAGGTCGCGGGAGTCGGCCCTGTTCGGCCCTGCCGCACATCGCATCGCCGCCGCGGCGTTTGCCCCGTATATCCTGCCGCGTGGGCGAGGGAACCCTGCCCCGTATCCTGCTCGGTGATCACAGTCGTACGAGTCCGCGCACCTCGGGAGGCATCCGCGATGGCCGATCGACGCGCCCGCCCACCCGCGAAGAACACCGGCCCCGCTCCCAAGGGCGGCCGGAAGTCCGTCTGGCGCCGTGCGCTGCCCCCTTCGACACCACCGTCCGCCGGGCCGACGAGCGCGGACCAGGACCCGGCGCCGTCGAACGCGGCCGAGCGCGTGGCCAGTGTGGTGGAGGCGGCCGTGTACCAGGACGGGGTGCGTGTCTCCTCCCCGGCCACGCTCGCGGACACGTTCCGTGAACTCCGCGAGGCCCCGGCCGGCATGGCGTGGATCGGGCTGGCCCGCCCGACGGAGGCCGAACTCCTGTCCCTGGCGGCCGAGTTCGACCTGCACCCACTGGCGGTCGAGGACGCGATGGAGGCACATCAACGCCCCAAGCTGGAGCGTTACGGCGACACCCTCTTCGTCGTCCTGCGCGCCGCGCGCTACCTCGACGCACAGGAGGAGGTCGACTTCGGGGAGCTGCACGTCTTCGTGGGTCCGGACTTCGTGATCACGGTCCGGCACGGGGCGGCGCCCGACCTCTCGGCGGTGCGGCGCCGGATGGAGGAGACGCCGGAACTGCTGAAACTGGGCCCCGAGGCGGTCCTGTACGCCATCCTCGACGCGGTGGTCGACGGGTACGCGCCCGTCGTCGCCGGTGTGCAGAACGACGTCGACGAGATCGAGACGGAGGTCTTCCGGGGCGACCCGAAGGTCTCCCGCCGCATCTACGAACTCTCGCGCGAGATGGTCGAGTTCCAGCGCGCCACGCGCCCCCTTGTCGGGATGCTCCACGGCCTGATGGCCGGCTTCACCAAGTACGAGACGGACGAGGAACTCCAGCGCTACCTCCGTGACGTGGCCGACCACGTCACCCACACCAGCGAACGCGTCGACGGCTTCCGCCAGGCCCTCACGGAGATCCTCACGGTCAACGCCACCCTCGTCACCCAGCAACAGAACGCGGAGATGCGCGCCCTGGCGGAGGCGGGCTTCGAACAGAACGAGGAGATCAAGAAGATCTCGTCCTGGGCGGCGATCCTCTTCGCCCCGACGCTGGTGGGGACGATCTACGGCATGAACTTCACACACATGCCGGAGTTGCACTGGGTGTACGGATACCCCTTCGCGATCGCCCTGATGGGGATCGTATGCACCAGTCTGTACGTCATCTTCAAGCGGCGGGACTGGCTCTGAGTAATCAGGGTGAGAGCCGCTGCTCCGAGGAGTGCGAGCCCTGATCACAGTCGGCCACCTCCCTCGACCGTGGGCGTGGCCCTCCCGAGAGCCTGCTGCTGCGGCAGCACCTGGAAGCGTGCGCTATCACAGTGAGTAGTGCGTGATGGAGCCGTCACGGGGGTCGACGAACTCACCACGTTCGCTGTCAGTGGTCGACCTGCGCAACCACGCCTTGGCGTCTTCCAGCGTGTCGGACGACCTGTCCCGAACGCCGGGGATGCCGGCGACGCGGTACCGAGATCCCTTGCCGTAGCGGGCGGTGCGTTCCCGCAAGCTTGGCGGTCCCTGGCGCCGGTGCCGCCAGACGTACAGGGCGACTTTCCGGTCCGTTGCTGCGGGCCCGGTGCGGAGGAGGCGTGAGATCCGCTGGGTGACCGCCGGTCCGGTCGGCATCGACAGCAGATGAGCAGGGAACCCCGACGAGCTTGCGTGACACCGCACCTGACGCCCTACTGAGGGAAGCGCTTCGACGCGCGACTCTTCGAAACCCGATGCAGAGTCCACGCGGATCAGCCCGTTCACTCCATCTCCAGGTTGCGCTAGGATCCCCCAACCTTTCGAAGCGCTTCGACAATGGATGTCTTCGACACAGGGCAGGCTTTTCGACTCAATGGAGAGTTCTATGCCGAGTTCAGCCGGTTTCACTCGCCGCCAGGTCATGACGACCTCCGCGGCCCTCGCCGTCGCGACGTTGTCCACCTCGACGGCCGCCCAGGCCGCTGCCCGGTCCACTGGTTCCGCCGCGTCGGCGTCCGCCCTGGACGTCGTCGCGAAGATGCAGCCCGGCTGGAATCTGGGCAACACCTTCGAGGCCATCGGCGCCGACGAGACGGCGTGGGGCAACCCGCGGGTGACCCAGGCGTTCTTCCGCAGGCTCAAGGCGCAGGGCTTCAAAAGCATCCGGATCCCGGTCACCTGGGGCCAGCACGAGGGCCCGGCCCCGACCTACACGCTCGACCCGGTGTTCCTGGCCAGGCTCAAGCAGGTGGTCGACTGGGCCCTGGCCGATGGTTTTCACGTTCTGATCAACATGCACGGCGACGCGTGGCAATGGGTACCGAACATGCCGACCCAGCATGACGCGGTCCTGGCCCAGTACACGGCCACCTGGAAGCAGATCGCCGCCGCCTTCCGGGACGAGCCGCGCCGTCTGCTTTTCGAGAGCATCAACGAGCCCTTCTTCACCGGCAGTTCCGGCGACGAGCAGAACGCCGTTCTGATGAACGAGCTCAACACGACCTTCCACTCCGTCGTGCGTGCGGCCGGCGGGAACAATGCCGACCGGCTGCTTGTCATGCCGACCCTGGGGGACACTCCCGATCAGGCCAAGATCGACACCCTGCTCGCCACCTTCGCCGCGCTCGACGACCCGAATGTCGTGGCCTCGATCCACTACTACAGCTTCTGGCCCTTCAGCGTTAACCTCGCCGGCTACACGACCTTCAACGCGGCCACCCAGCAGGACCTGACCAACACGTTCGACCTGCTGCACAGCTCCTTCGTGGCCAAGGGGATCCCGGTCGTCGTCGGTGAGTACGGGCTGCTCGGCTGGGACTCCGGCCCCGGCACGGTCGAACAGGGGGAGACGCTCAAGTACCTCGAGTATCTCGGCTACTACGCGCGCCACCGGGGCTTGACCACGATGCTGTGGGACAACGGCAGTCGCTTCAACCGCCGCACCATGCAATGGAACGACCCGAGCCTCTATGCGCAGATACGTTCCAGCTGGACCGGGCGCTCCGGCACCGCGTCCACCGATCAGCTCTTCGTGCCCAAGGGCAAGACCCCGACGGACGCGACGATCACGCTGAACCTCAACGGCACCAGGCTGATGAGGGTCGATGTCGGGACCAGCCCCCTGATCCGGGGCGTGGACTACACCGTCAGCGGCAGCACCCTGACGATCGCAGCGGCGACCCTCCGTCGGCTGACCGCGTCGCAGGAGCACGGCACGAATGCCGTTCTGTCCCTCCGGTTCACGGACGGAATTCCCTGGGCCATCAACGTCATCACCTATGACAAGCCGGTCCTGACGAGCGCGACGGGTACGACGACCTCGCTGGTGATACCCACCGCGTTCAACGGAGACAAGCTAGCGACCATGGAAGCCGTCTACGCCGACGGCACCCCCGCCGGTCCGCAGTCCTGGACGACATACAAGCAGTTCAATGTGGCTTTCACCCTGGACTACACCGCAGACACGATCACCTTGCCGACCGCGTTCTTCGACGAGGTCACCGACGGCACCCCCGTGACCCTCACCTTCCACTTCTGGAGCGGGGCGATCGTTACGTACACGCTGACCAGGTCCGGCACCGCGGTCACGGGCACCTCCGCCTGAAAACGGCTCTCTCAGGAATGTGGACGGGCGCTCTCACGCACGTCTGACCGGCACCGCGCCGGCCCACTGATGACACTGGAGACCATGCTGAGGGTTCTCCGAGAGAGCGTGCGCTTTTTGACGAGATCGGGCCCCAGTGGGAGATCGGACATCTCGTCGCGGATGAACCCTGGGTGGTTGTCGAAGCCCAGGGAAGCGGGTTCTTCCACGAGGGGAGCCGATACGACGACCGCTACGCATACGTGCATGAGTCCGTCGACAAGCGGTTCAGAACGATCCGCGAGTACATGGACACCCAGACGTCGAATCGCACGTAGGAAAGGTCAGGACCACCAAGAGGCGATTGCGCACCGCCCAGCACCGATGGTCACCAAACCTTCACAGAGGTCGGCTACCAAGAGGGGCTCGGAGGGAACCCGGCGAGGAACAGGAGAGAGGGAATCGAGTGATCGCCGTCGCCGTGTTGCTGTTGCCCGCTCTGGGTTTGCTGTTGTGCGCCATGGACCGAATGGAGGACCGGCTGTGGGCCAGGCCGCCGAAGGCCCGCCACGCCCGACGCCGCCAGCTTCGTCTGGTGCACAGCAACGGCCCCCCTGCCGCAGAGCACAGGTCGGGCGGCAAGGTGCGCAGGGCCTCCCCGCAGCATGGCAAGGCCGCATGACATCCCGCTCCTGGGCTACTCGGCTGGTGCGGGGTTAGGCAGTGAGCCCCCCGTCGCGCTCTCCGGGTCAGCCCGGGGAGCTCGGCGCGTTTCCGCCATGCTCTGCACGCTCCCCGCAGGGGGCGGATACTGAACGCAGGGCCGGGCAGACGTGAGGTGTCCACGGCCCCGCGAAAGATCCGGTGATACGCATGGCCTCCTCCGTCTCCGGGCAAGGACCCGACACGCCTCCCCGTAGTGACGGCCTCGTGCACGAGGTCGAGCAGTTGCGCATCGAGAAGGAACAGCTACGGCGGGCCGTCACCTCCCACGCGGCCGTGGATCAGGCCATCGGGGTCCTTCTCCTCGTAGGGAAGATCACGCCCGAGGATGGTTTCACCGTGTTGCGTGAGGTCTCCCAGCACACCAACACCAAGCTGTCCTCCATCGCTGAGCAGATCGTCAAGCATGCACAGGGCGCGGACCTGCCGGACACCGTCCTGACCGAACTGCGCGCCGCGCTCGCGCGCAGGACGTAGGTTGCCACCTCACCACTGGAGCACCCAGCGCCTCGGAGCCGGCCTGGGGCGCCCTGGCCGCCTTCCTCGGCACCACCCCTCGAGGCGCGACCGACCGGCCCCTCCATCACCCTCGTCCGCGCCGACAGCCAGCAGGAGCGCACGGAGTCCCGGCGCCGCTACCTGGAGGTGATGCTGCGGGGGCTGCGCAACTGATCCAGCGCGAGCCGGGTGGAGGCCGCGCGGAAGACCTTCACCCCCTCTTGCCTGATCGAACGAGACGCCCCACCGCGCCCCCTCCACCAGCGACGAACGCTCCGTCCTGGTCGAGCCCACCACCGTCGAGCCCACCACCGCCAGCCACGCCCTGCGCCGCCAGCTCGAAGACCTCTGGGCACGCCGGAGGATCACACCGTCGGCGACCTCACCGACGACGAACGAGTCGAAACGGCGCCGCCGACCCCGGCCTCCCGCTGTCCGCGGCACGATCACCTCAGCGGAGACCTGGCCGATGCGTCGCGCCGGTGGGCACGACCCCGAGTGGGCCAAGGCGTGGGGCGCGGACGCCGGGTACACGGGCTGGAGTGGCTCGACAGAGCCGGAGAAGGTGGCCGACGCCGGCCTCGAAGGCCATGGCGCCGCCGTCCGCGAGGAGCCCGCCGACTTCTCCTACACCGGACGGCAGCCCCGCCTTCTGCTCACCGGCCCGGCGCACTCGGCGGCCTGTAGCCCTGTAGCTCCTGAAGGAATCCGGGCCTGTGTGATCAGGGCTGATCGCTGACGGCCCGGTAGGCCGCTGTGTAGAGGGTGTGGCACAGGTCGATCAGTTCTTCGACGGTGGCGTCCTGGTGGCCGAGCGTCCAGTCCACGAGGAGTTCGTTGACTCCGCCGACCAGACTCATCGCGGTCATGGTGAGCCGGCTGGAGGACGCTTCCGGGCCGGGGAGCGGTCCGACTACGCCGGCGACCATCGCGGCGAACTCGTGCAGGACCTCACGGCGCCGTACTTCGAGACGAGGGCTGGCGCCGACGACCTCGATGAGCACCAGGCGGGCAATACGGGCGTCACCGGCCAGTGCGCGGATGAACACGTCGAGGCCGGCACGCAACTGGGCGTCGACATCGGGGGCGGCAGCGGCCGCGGCCTGCGCGGTGTCGGCGGTGATCGTGGCGACCAGCTCGTTGTAGACCCCGGCGAGCAGGTCTTCGCGGTCGCGGAACGACTCGTAGAAGTAGCGCTCGGTCAGCCCGGCGTGCGAGCACACCTGCTTGACGGAGACCGAGGCGTATCCGGCCGTGCCGAACAGGTCGAGGCCCGCCTGGATGAGGCGGGTGCGGCGCTCCTGCTGTCGTTGCGCCGCGTCGCGTCCGCCGTAGCGCCGCCCGGCGGTCTGTGTGCCGGCCATTTCTCCCCTTCGCAGAGGTGTTGACACCGGTGTGCTCCGAACTGACACTCTAGCTTGTCAGTTTATCTGACATGGCGACGTGTCAGACGTGCGTGGGGCCGCTTCCCGCTCGGCGTTCGGCGTTCGGCGTTCGGCGTTCGGCGTTCCGCTCATGCTCAGGGCAAGAAAGGGGCTCGACCGTGGCAGCACCGCCCGAAGACCCGTACACATCCAGCCGTAGAGACCGCGACAGGCTCCCCCGCACCCAGCCGCTGACCGGCAAGGTGATCGCGGTCACCGGGGCGGGGCGCGGAATCGGGCGGGCCGTCGCAGCCCGGCTCGCCGCGGCCGGAGCCGTCGTGGCGATCGGCGATCTCGACGCGGAGCTTGCCGTCGAGACGGCCGGCGCCATCGACGCGCATCCCGGCGGCCGGGTACTCGGGCTGTCTCTCGACGTCACCGACACCCCTTCCTTCGAAACCTTCCTGCGCACCGTCGAGAGCCGGCTCGGGCCGATCGACGTACTGATCAACAACGCCGGAATCATGTGGGTGGGCCCCTTCGCGGAGGAACCGGAGGAAGCCGCCCTGCGCCAGTTCGACGTCAACGTCCACGGCGTACTGCGGGGGATGAAGCTCGTGATCCCGCGGATGCGGAAACGCGGTCGCGGCCACGTCGTGAACATCGCCTCCGCCGCCAGCAAGGTCGCCCCGGCCGGCGAGGCGACCTACGCGGCGACGAAGCACGCCGTCCACGGCTACAGCACCGCCGTCCGCGCCGAACTGCGCGGCACCGGCGTGCAGGTGTCCCTGGTGATGCCCGGCGTCGTGGAGACCGAGCTGGCCGTGGGCACCGCGTCCGGCCGCACCCCGCGCCTGACGACGGATCAGGTGGCCGACGCGGTGCTCGACGTCGTGCTGCGCCCGCGGTTCGAGGTCTTCGTGCCACGCCAGATAGCCGCCCTGACCCGGTTGGCCGCGCTGCTGCCGGGCCGTGCCCGCGACGCCCTGCATCACCTCCTTGTCCCCGACCAGCTCGCCGCCCTTTCCGACCGGTCGGTCCGCGCGGCCTACGAGCAGCGCACCCGGACCGCCCGCCAGACCGAAAGTTGAGCCCGTGACCACCACGCCCACGCCGGCGCCCGGCGCGGAGAAGGCCCAGGACGCCGCCGCTCCGCGTCCCATCCCCGAATTCGAAGGTGTCCACGACGTATGGCCCCGCGGTGACCGGCTGCACGCCGTGCGCAACGCCGCGACCGCCTACCGTGAGCGGTTCGTCCAGCAGGGCCGCATCCACGCCGTCCGCAGTTTCGACATCGCCGCCGCCCCCTACCCCACACGGTTCGGCTTCCACGGCGCCGCGCTCGCCGTCAACCCGTTCGTGAGCATCGTCAACCGGATGCTCGTCGTGCAGTTCGACGGCTTCGACGGTGAGTTGAAAACACTGGTGTGGGAGCCGACCGTCGCCGCCGGATCGGCGCAGGCCCCGTTCTACGCCCAACTCAAGCGGCTGGCGGGGGACTTCCTCACCGAGCACGTCTTCACCCGCTACTACCAGGACCCGGACACCGTCCTGCCCTCCTGCGGTCTGCGACCCGAGGACGTGGACTTCGTCAGCTTCGACCACCTGCACGTCCAGGACGTGCGCATGATCATGGGAAGCACCAGCACCATTCCCGGCGAACGGACGCCCCGCGAAGCGCTGTTCCCGCGCGCCAGCTTGCTGGTGCACCGCAGGGAACTGGGCACGTTCGAATCGACGCATCCGATGCAGTGGGCCTGGTACGTCGACGGAGGCATGGACGGCGTACCGCCCGAGCGCGTCACCGCCTTCGACGGCGATGTGGAACTCGGCGTCGGCGTCAGCCTGCTGTGGACCCCCGGCCATACGGACGGCAACCACTCCCTGGTGCTGAACACCCCCGACGGGGTGTGGGTCTCCTCCGAGAACGGCATCTCGGCCGACAACTGGCAGCCCGAGCTCTCCCGCATCCCGGGGGTGCGCCGCCACGCGGCGTTCTACGGCCATGAGGTGGTGCCCAACGCCAACACCCTGGAGGACTCTCTCGACCAGTACGACTCCATGGTCAAGGAGAAGACCCTCGCCGACCCCAGCCGGCGCGATCCACGCTGGTTGCAGATCCTGCCCTCCTCCGAGCTGGCGCGCTTCAAGCGGCACTGGCCGGTGGTGCCCAGCTTCTTCCACGGCGGTCTGAACTACGGCGAGTTGACCGCAGCCAGTGGTGGCCGGTCCGCAGCCAGTGGTGGCCGGTGACCGGCCCGGCCGCCCGCCGCATCGTCGTGGACGGCGCCGACGGCGTGGAGTTGGCCGCCTACCAATGGGGAGCGCCCACGGCTCCTCCGGTGGTGCTGGTCCACGGCTACCCGGACACCAGCGTCGTGTGGCACCCCGTCGCCGAGCGCCTGGCCGACCGCTTCCACGTCACCGCCTTCGACGTGCGGGGAGCCGGTGCCTCCCACCGGCCCAGGGGGCTGCGCGCCTACCGGATGTCCCGTCTGGAAGCCGACCTGGAGGCGGTTCTCGACGCGGTGAGCCCCGACCGCCCGGTGCACCTGGTCGGACACGACTGGGGATCGATCCACTCCTGGGAGTCGGTCACCGGCACCCGCCTGGCCGGGCGGATCGCCTCGTTCACCTCCATCTCCGGCCCCTGCCTGGACCACGTCGGCCACCTGATCCGTGCCCGCGTCCGGCCGCGGCATCCGGATCTGCCGAAGATGCTGGGGCAGGGCGTACGGTCCTGGTACGTCACCTTCTTCCACCTCCCCCTCCTGCCCGCCCTGACCTGGAGAGCACTGGGACACCGCTGGCGCGCCTTCCTCACCGGCTCCCAGGGCATGCCCGGGCACACCTCCTACCCCGCGCCGACGCTGGTCCGCGACGCCGTGTCCGGCACCGCGCTCTACCGCGCCAACATGCTGCCCCGCCTGCTGCGTCCCCGGGACCGACCGACCACCGTCCCGGTCCAACTCATCATCCCCACAAGCGACTTCTGCGTCACCCCGGTGCTGTCGTACGGAGTGGAGCGCTGGACGCGCCAGATACGACGGCACCCGATCGACGCCGGGCACTGGGTACAACTCAGCCACCCCGATGAGGTCGCGTCCCGGATCGCGGAATTCGCCGACCGCGTCGAAGACGGTGCGCAGTGCGGTCCGGACCGCACTGCGCACCCGAACTGACCGACCAACAGGCGGCAGTACTGGACGACTGCCTTCCCCTACTTCGATCGCTGACGAGGAGGAACCTGCCGTGTTCCGAGCCGCACGTGCCCACCAGAAGAGTGGGTCCGAGCCCGTCGACCACCACGACCTGGTGCTGCAACCCCGGGACGTCACCTTCGACTGGAGCACCACCCCGCTGCACTGGCTGCCGGGTGAGCCCTTCGCCACCCACACCATCGATGTGCTCCACCTCATGCTCCCCGAACTCGAACGCTGGTTCGTGCGCACCTTCGAGCAGGCACTGCCGCTGATCACCGACGACCGGCTGCGCGAGGACGTACGTGGCTTCATCGGCCAGGAGGCGATGCACGCCGAGGCGCACCAGGAGGTCCTGGAGCACCTGTTCACCAAGGGTCTTGATCCGGCTCCGTACACCCTGCAGTCCGAATGGATCTTCCGAAGGGTGCTCGGGGACCGGCCGGAGCTGACGCCGGCCGCCGCACACGCGCACCTGCTCCAACGGCTCGCCCTCATAGCGGCCTTCGAGCACTTCACCGCGTACATGGGTCACTGGATTCTCAGCAACGAACGCCTGGACCAGGCCGGTGCGGACCCCGCCATGCTCGATCTGTTCCGCTGGCACGGCGCGGAGGAGGTCGAACACCGTTCGGTCGCGTTCGACCTGCTGGTGCACCTCGATCCCCGGTACCGGCGCCGAGTGGTCGGCATGCTCGTCACCGCTCCGGTGCTGACCCGGCTGTGGATCCGCGGAGTCCGCTTCCTGATGGCCGCCGACCCCGAACTCGACGACCGGGTCAAGGTCCGCTTCCGCGACTACCTGGCCGCGGTCCGCAAGGACTTGTTGCCCCCGCCGGGCGAGTTCACCCGCTCGGTGCTGCGCTACTTCCGCCCTAGCTACCACCCGACCCAGGAGGGCTCGACCCAGCAGGCGGTCGCCTACCTGGCGGCGTCCCCCGCCGCCCGAGCGGCAGCCCGTTGAGCCGGCGACCAGTGAGGCACCCCATGGACATCAGCACACCCGTCACCCGGCCGCCGGACCTGTACGGCAGACCGCACGGCGACTCCTTCATGCAGAGGCTGGCGGCTTTCAGCGACCACGCGGTCACGCGCCTCGCGCGGCGCGGCACTCCTCCTGGGCGCCCGCCGGCCACCGAGACGCCCGTGATCCGGGAACTGGTGGTCGCCGCCAGGCACCAGGAGGCCGAGGATGTCGTCTCCCTGCGGCTGGAAGCACCCGACGGGGCAGTACTCCCGCCCTGGCAGCCCGGCGCCCACATCGAACTGCGCCTGCCCTCCGGCCGCAAGCGGCAGTACTCGCTGTGCGGCGACCCTGCCGACCGCTACCGGTACCGCGTCGCGGTACGCCGCATCGCAGGCGGCGGAGGCGGTTCGGCCGAGGTGCACGACGTCCTCGGAGAGGGTGCGCAGGTTGCCCTCACCCCGCCCCGGAACGCCTTCCCCTTCGCCGCCGAAGCACGCGTCCTGCTCATCGCGGGGGGCATCGGAATCACCCCGATCCTGCCGATGGCCCGGGAAGCCGCCCGACGCGGGCTGGACTGGAGGCTCGTGCACACCGGCCGCAGCCGCGCCTCGATGCCCTTCGCGGCAGAGCTGGCCGCACTCGCGGCCGCAGCCCCCGGCCGGGTCCGCATCCGTCCTGACGACGAGTCCGGCGTGCCCGAAGCAGCCGATCTGTTGAGCTTGAGCCCGGCGGCGGGTGCGGTGTACTGCTGCGGGCCCGCCCCCATGATCGACGGCGTTAGGCGCGCGTTCGATGACAGTCGCGCGTCAGCCCTGCACTTCGAGCGTTTCGCTCCGCCCCCGATCACGGACGGCCGTCCCTTCGAACTGCGGCTGGGCGAGACCGGACGGGTTCTGCCGGTGCCGTGCGACCGCTCCGCCCTGGACGTTCTCCACGAGGCCCTGCAGGACATGCCGTTCTCCTGCCGTCAGGGGTTCTGCGGCACCTGTCGGGTACGGGTGGCCCACGGCCAGGTCGATCATCGTGACCGCCGGCTCACGGCGACCGAACGTGCGGAGGGCGCCATGCTGCCGTGCGTCTCGCGCGCACCGGAAGGAGAGCGGTTGGTGCTGGAGGTGTGAGCGACGGTGAGCCCGAGCAGGGCGCGGCCGTCACCGCGAGGACCACGTTGCCCGGGCCCTGGGAGACGCCGCCCCCGGGCAGCGGAAGGCGCGCGAGCGGTCTTCTCGGTTCAGACTCCTGACGGACGGCGGTCCGCACGATGGCGTACGGCGAACTCGACGCGGAGAGCGACCGGGTGGCCGCCTCATTCAAGGCGGGGGCGGTGGTGAACCCGGTGAACGTCATGCTCATGGGTTCTTCGTGCGGTGCGTCGGGCTGCGCGGGCGGAGAAGGTCCATCGACTTCTCTGCCGATCGGCGGGTTTGCGGTGACGGGCTTCAGCCGGTGGTCAGCATGCCTTCGCGCAGGCGTTTCAGGGTGCGGGAGAGCAGGCGGGAGACGTGCATCTGGGAGCAGCCGAGGCGTTCGCCGATCTGGGCTTGGGTGAGTTCGTCGACGAAACGCCAGTGGATGATCTGCCGGGACCGTTCGTCGAGGTCGGCGATCAGGGGGGCGAGGGCGTGGAAGTCCTCCACCAGTTCGATGGCGGTGTCGTCGGCGCCGATGAAGTCGGCCAGGACGCTCTCGCCGTCCTGGCTGCCGGAGAGGGTGGCGTCCAGGGAGGCGGAGGTGTAGCCGTTGGCGGCGCGGCGGGCCTCGATGACCTCTTCCTCGGAGAGGTTCATCAGTGCGGCGAGTTCCCCGGTCGTGGGGCTGCGGTCAAGGCGGGACTGCAGTTCCTCGGTGGCGCGGGCCAGTTGGACGCGGGCCTCCTGAAGCCGGCGGGGCACATGCACGGCCCAGCTGGTGTCGCGGAAGAACCGTTTGATCTCGCCCACGATGTAGGGAATGGCGAAAGAGGTGAACTCCACCTCGCGTGACAGCTCGAACCGGTCGATCGCCTTGATGAGACCGATGGTGCCGACCTGGACGATGTCTTCCATCTCCTGCGGTCCGCGGCTGCGGAAGCGGCCGGCCGCGTAGCGCACGAGGGAGGTGTTCATCTCGATCAGCGTGTTGCGCGCGTACTGGTATTCGGGCGTGCCCTCTTCCAGCAGCGACAGCCGCTGGAAGAACTGCTTCGACAGCGACCGGGCGTCGTTCGGCGCGACCCTCAACGGGTCGGCCACCTCAGGCAGGTCAGCCTCGAGTTGGTCGACGACTCCCGAGTGGGTCACCGATGTCACCGTCATGCGCTTCATCCCTTCCCCTGTGCCGGCTCTCGGCCCCTGGCGCGGTTGCGCGCCGAGAGGCAGCGCCTACCCCTCATTCCGCAGATCATGCCGACCAGCACACGGTCGGCCGTCCGTCCGGGCGAACCAGAACCTAGCGTGCCGCAACGAGCGGGTGCGGAGAAGACGGTGATGCGCGCCCGAGCTCCGGTGCGGGGCTTGAGGTGCGGGGCTTGAGGTGCGGGGCTTGAGGTGCGGGGCTTGTGTGGTGGGCTGGTATAGATAAGGGGAGTCGACGTCTGCGATCTGGGCAGACGCTCACGATGGACGCTGCGTGGTGAGGGGAAGAGCGTGGATGTCCCGGTCGATGCGGGGAACCAGTCCGACGCGCCGTCACACGGCGCGACCGGGCTGGAGGTCCATCTCTTGCCGGGACGTGCCCATGTGCGTGCGGCCGGGGAAGTCAACGCCCTCACCCGCCCGATCTGGAGCGAGGCGCTCGGTCAGCTCGCGCAGTGGGGCGAGGACCTTGTGCATGTGGACATGTCCCAAGTGATCTTCATCGACGTGGCGGGCGTGACAGAGCTGGCGATGGCTGCGCAGTCGCTGCGCGGCGGGCGCCGGATCGTGGTGCGACAACCACCGCCGCAGTTGTCACGCGTACTGGAGCTGTTCTGGCCCGGTCTGGGCGGGATCGAGGTGGCACCATGACCCGCACCGTTGCCGAGGACGATCAGTTTGTGCATCCGGCGCTGTTCTATCGCGGTGAGCAGCAGTACCTGGCCGGCACGGTTCCCTTCGTGCTGGAGGGTCTGGCCGCGGGCGAGCCGGTGGCGGTGGCCGCTCCGCCGGAACGCCTGCAAGTGATCAGGGACGGTCTGGGCGAGCAGGCCGCGCAGGTGCACTTCGTGGACATGACCCAGGCCGGCCGCAACCCCGGGCGGATCATCCCCAACGTTCTCCGCCGGTTCGCCGACGCCCACACCACCGGTCGGGTGCGGATCATCGGTGAGCCGATCTGGCCCGGCCGCACCAGCACCGAGTATCCGGCGTGCGTGCAGCACGAGGCGCTGATCAACGCGGCGTTCACCGGACGTGCGGTGACGATCCTGTGCCCGTACGACGCCGACGGCCTCGCCGCGCAGGTGCTGGAGGACGCCTGGGCCACCCATCCACTGGTCATCGACGAGGACGGCGGCAAGACGTCGGCCGCCTACCAGTGGGAGACGGTCGTCGCCCGCTACAACCAGGCGCTGCCCGTACCGCCACAGGCCGAGACGGCCTCGTTCCACGGCAGCGGCGAACTGCACGAGGTGCGGGAGTTCGCCGTGCTGTGCGGCAAGCGGCTGGGGCTGGACGGGCGCCAGCTGCAGGACCTGGAACTGGCGGTGGCGGAGCTGACCACCAACAGCGTCATCCACGGAGCCGGCGGCGGCACCCTGCGGATCTGGGCCGAGGACGAGCAGATCGTCTGCGAGGTGCACGATGCGGGCCGGCTGACCGATCCGCTGGCCGGGCGGCGCCCCCAGGCCCCCGACCGGCCCGGCGGACGAGGACTGCTGCTGGTCAACCACGTCGCCGACCTGGTGCGCATCCACACCGGCCACGAAGGCACCACCCTCCGTTTCTACCTCAGCCGCTGACCCCTTCCGAACGGGCGGGCGCGGCTCGGCGTACGTCTTGGCCATGGACGCTGTGAACCATGACAGCGTGCCGCAGAAGGTGATCGCGACCGTGAAGGGGCATGTCTTCGGTACGTCCTCGGTGTCTCTTCGGCGCGACCGTCACGTCACGGCACCGGCGCCGGAACGACTGGGGGGCCGTGGTCCAGGGGGCCATCTGCCCGGCGGTCGGCTCGCGGTCAGCGCAGGGCCGCCAGGACGTGGCTGGGGCCCACCTGCCAGACCGGGCCGACGTGTTCGAATCCCGCGTCGCGCAGCAGGGTGACGTGGCCGGAGAGGGTCAGGTCGTTGCCCTCGCAGTGGGGGCGTCCGGTGTCCGCGCGGTGTGCGAGGAGGCGGGCGAGTTCCGGGTCGGCGGCGGCGCCGGCCCACCAGGAGTCCCAGTCCTCGACGAGGGGCACGGCGGTGCGTTCGCTGCGGCGGCGGCCGATGTCGAGGGCCAGCTCGGAGACCTTCGTGGAGTCCGGGCTGATGTGGTCGCCGTTGATCAGGATGCCGCCGGGCCGCAGCAGCCCGGCGAGTTCCCGGTAGACGCGCCGCAGGGTCTCCGTGCCGAGGTAGTGCAGGGCGGTGGTCGACACCACCGCGTCCACGGGGCGCTCCAGGGCGAGTGCGTCGAGCCAGCCGGGTTCGCCGATCACCGTTCTGACGTACCGCAGGGCGGGGCCGTAGTGCGCGCTGCCCAGTTCCAGGAGGAGCGGGTCCGCGTCGACCGCGAGCACGTCGGCGGTCGGCAGACGGGCGGCGAGGCGGGCGGCCAGGCACCCCGGGCCGCTGCCCAGATCGAGGACGAGCGGTACGGCGCGGTCGCGTGTCACATGCTCGACCAGATCCGCGATGACCTCGAACCGTTCCTCGCGGTCGACCGCGTACAACTGCTGCTGGCGTTCCCAGCGCTCCACCCAGCGCGCCGCCGTCGTCGTACTCAGACCCATGCCTGTCGCACTGCCCCCGTCTCCGGAACCTGCATCCTGTTAATGGAAATCATTGCAGACTGGCGAGGGTGGTGAGCAGTCCTTCGATCTCCTCAGGGGTGTTGTGCACATGCAGGCTCACCCGTACCGAGCCGTCCTCCGGGTCGCGGCCCGCCTGGCAGTGGCCGTCGGAACGCACCATGAACCCCCGGCTGAAGAGGATGAACCCGAGGTCCTGCGAGCCGATCTCGCGGTGCCGGAAGGTGACCAGGCTGCGGCGCCGCTGCACCTCGGTGTCGGCGCGGAGGCTCGTGCGGCAGCCGAGCACCTCGTAGGCGTCCATCCGGGCGAGTCCGTCGGTCAGCAGGGAGGTCAGCGCCACGGTCCAGCGTTCGATCCGGTTCGTCCCGGCGGCGCTCAGCCAGTCGAGCGCCGCCGCCAGCCCCGCGACACCGACCGTGTTGGGGGTGCCGCTCCAGCCGCCGGGCCGGAGGGCCGGTCCGCGCCGGCCGCGCGCCCAGACCGCGCCGGAGCCGGGCAGGGCCATCGTCTTGTGGCCGGAGAACACCAGGAAGTCGACGTCGAGTTCGGCCACCGAGACCGGCATGTGCCCGACGCTCTGGGCGGCGTCCAGACAGATCGGCACGTCCGGCCCGACGACCTGCCGGATCCGGTGCACGTTCATGTCGACGCCGTGGACGTGGTGGACGTGGGTGGCGGCCACGAAGCGGGTGCGGGGGCCGACCAGCGCGGCGAGCGCGCGCGGATCGTAGTCGCCGGAGGAGGCCTGGTAGGGCAGGTGCCGGACGTGGACGCGTACGCCCTGTCGGGCCAGCAGCTCGGCGGCCTCCAGCCACGGCGACAGGTTCGCCTGGTGGTCGGCGTGCGGGACGACGATCTCGTCCCCGTCGGTGAGCAAGGCGGGCAGCCAGTCCAGTGCGATCATCCGCAGCCCGGCCGTGGCCCCGCTGGTGAAGTGGACCGACGAGCGTTCCGGGTCGGGGTCCCCCAGGAACCGCTTGATCTGCTCCCGGGTGTGCTCCACCAGCGCCGTGGTGGTGTTGGCCCACGGGTAGGAACCCCGGCCCGCGTTGGCGTTGGTCGTGGTCAGATACGTCTGTACGGCGTCCAGGACGGGCCGCGGTTTCTGGCTGGTGGCCGCGCTGTCCAGGTAGGCCAGGTCCGGGTGCGCGGCGATGATCGGGAACTGGGCGCGCAACGGCCCTTGCCACGCCGCCAGTTCCGCCAGCTCCTTGGCGGGGTCGGGCATCTCAGTCACGCACCAGGGGGGCGCCCGCGTCCCGCCAGGCGATGACGCCGCCGGACAGGCTGCGCACATCGGGGTGGCCCATCCGGGTGAGCAGGGCCGCGTACCGGGCCGACTTCTCGCCGACCGGGCAGGCGAGCAGCACGGGCTGGCGCTTGCCGAACGGCAGCCCGCCCCGGACCAGTTCCTCGAAGAGTTCGTCGACGATGTTCACCGAGCCGTCGATGTGCAGCGCGGCGTACGCGAAGGGGCCGCGCAGGTCGATCACGAGGGGACGCTGCTCGGCGATCCACTTCTGGGCCTCCTCGACGTCGATGACCTTCGCCGAGCGGATCTCGCTGTCGGTCGGTGCCGCGAGCGCGTTGCGCGCCGGGGGGCGGCCCAGCAGGTCCGGGCGGCGCTGCCGGACGTAGCCGAGGTAGCTCTCCACCCGGTCGCAGACGATGAAGACGGCCGTCTTCCGCTCCGTCAACTCCGCGTCGACGGCGGCCAGATGACGGACAGCGCCGTGGTAGGCCGCTCCGCCGGTCGGGCCGGCGAGCAGTCCGCAGCGGCGGAGCAGGGTGAGCATGCCGTCGATGGCCTCGTCGGCGCTCACCGACTCCAGCGTGTCGTAGGTGGCCGGGTCGAAGATGCCGACCTCCTGCACCTCGTCGACGGTACGGATGCCGGGGATGAAGTCCCCCTTGCGGCCGACCAGCCCGACGACGCGCACCGCCGGGTCGTGCGCGCGCAGCGCCCTGGCGACGCCGGTGGACGAACCGGCGGTGCCCACACAGGCGATGAACCAGTCGGGGGCGCGGCCGTCCAGGTCGGCGATGATCTCCGGGCCCGTTCCGGTGGCGTGGGCCTCGGTGTTGAGGGCGTTGAAGTACTGGTCCGTGTGCAGGTGGGCGCCGCCCGGGCGGTTCAGGCGCTGGTGGAAGAGGGTCAGGGGGTCCTCGGTGTCGGTCGGGTCGAGGCATTCGGTCTGGCCGGGGAGTTCCTCGATCTCGGCGCCGAGCAGCAGGAGCAGGTCCTTGATCTCGGGGACGCGCATCCGGTTGGTGACGCTCTTGAACGGCAGGCCGTGCAGTCCGGCGATGAGGGCCAGGGCCTTGGCGGTGTTGCCGCTGGACAGCTCGACGATCGTCTCGCCGCGCTCCTTGGCTCCGGCGATGTCCTGCCGGGTCATGCTCCACGCGGCCCGGTCCTTCAGCGAGCCGAAGGGGTTGAGCATCTCCAGCTTGGCGTAGAGGTCGATGTTGCGCAGGCCGTGGACGGCCGGGTCGATGCGGACCAGCGGTGTGTCGCCGATGGCGTCGGTGATGGTGTCGTACCTCATCCCTGCGGACCCCCCGTGCGGTCGAGCGGCCAGTACTCCTCGTCCAGACACCACCGCCACCGGTCGCCCTGCCGGTGGACGGCCACCTTGCGGGCGACGGGCTGCTGTTGGGCGCGGGTGGCGCCGAAGTCCATGCAGTAACCGGCCGTGTTGACGAAGGCGAGGAGGTCGCCGGGGTGCGGGAGCCGGGGCAGGAAGACGGTGCGGCGGGTGATCAGGTCCGCCTCCAGACAGAGGTTGCCCATGAGATGGACGGCGACCGCGCCCGTCGTCTCATGGCCGGAACCCGTGGGGGCGTCGCCGGAGCCCGTCGGGGTGTCGCCGGAACCCGTCGGGTCTCGGGACAGGACCAGGGGGTCCAGGAGCACTCCGTGGTCCTCCAGGCCGACGTCGCCCGCGTTCATCGCGAGGCGCACCAGGTACGGCCCCGTGTCCGTGGGCCGGACCTCCAGGACCCGGCCGAGGGTGAGGCCGCACTGGTCGACCAGGGCGCGGCCGGGCTCGACGTAGAGGTCGTACAGGCTCTCCAGCAGCAGGACACCCAGGGGGCGCCCCAGGCTCGGCGAGGGGTACGAGAGCAGTGCGTCGAGGTACGCGGCCCCGGCGACGGGGCGATGGGCGGGGTAGAGGCTCAGCGCGCCCCTGAGGGTGCCGTTCTCGGCCCGTAGGCCGTAGCCGTGGCCGCCCCAGGTCAGGGGTGGGCGGCTGCCCATGACGGCGGCGGTGAGTTCGGTGGTGTAGCGCTCCCACTGGGCCGCGTGCGCCAGATAGTCGATGCCGAAGCCGCCCCCGACGTCGATGGCGCGCGGCTGGAACCCACGCATCCGCAACTCCTCCATGGCCCGGAGGCATCCGTCGAGCGCGGCCGCCTTCTCGTCGAGGCTGGTGGTGTCGAGGTGGTAGCCGACGCCGATCGGCTCCAGGACCTGCCGGTGGCGTTCGAGGATGTCGAGCAGGAGGTGCAGGGATTTCACCGAGGTGCCGAAGCGGCTTCGGCGCGAGAGCCGTCTGGCTCCGGCCGCCTCGAATCCGGAGAGGCGCAACAGCACGCGCAGGGGCGGTAGTTCGTGGATACGGACGAGGTCGGCTGCCTGCCGGAGTTCCTCGGGGCCGTCGACGTTGAGGACGGCTCCGGTGCACGCGGTGAGCCAGAGGAAGTCCGGGTCCTTGGGGCCCGTCGCCATGATCCGGTCTCCGGCGAACCCGGACCCGAGCGCGTGCTGGAGCTCACGCAGCGAGGCGGCGTCCAGGGCGGCGTCGGTCGTGGTGAGCCGGCGTACGAGGGAGCTGGAGCGGTTGGCCTTGTGGGCGAAGTAGATCTGCCCGCCGAGGCGGTGGCGGTCGAAGACCGCGCGGAACTGACGCAGATTGTCGGCGATGCGGTCCGGCAGGACGATGTTGAGAGGTGAGCCGAGCGCGTCGACGAGGGTGTGGAGGAGGGGAGCCGACTCCAGGAGCGCCGCTGTGGGCGGTGCCAGCCGCGGCTCCAGGTACAACGGGTCGTCGCTCATACCAGCGCTTCCTCCCGCCGCGGAGTACGTACCGGTGTCGGCAAACAGCCATAACGACCCTAACCAGCACCGGCCCCTCTCAACCCGGCACGGCCGAAGGGGAGCCGTTTCCGACTGTTTCCGGCTGCCGGACGGCTGGAACGGGACGGTCGGGGGCGGGACGGGGTGGGACGGGGTGGAGGGGGGGCTGGGGGCGGGAGGGGGCGGCGGGTTGGGTGGGGCCGGCGGGCCGGGAGGGGTCGCGGCGGGGCGGCAGGGGCAGGGTCGGCGGGCGGGGAGAGGCCGGGAGGGGCGGCGGCAGGAAGAGGCCCGGCGGGCCGAAAGGCCGGTAGGGAGGCGGTGGGCCGGGATGGGTCTCGGTGGGGCGGGACGAGTCGGGAGGGCCGGTAAGGGGGCGGTGGGCAAGGAGATGCCCGGGAGGCCGGGAGGCCGGGAGGCCGGGAGGCCGGGAGGCCGGGAGGCCGGGAGGCCGGGAGGCCGGGAGGCCGGGAGGCCGGGAGGCCGGGAGGCCGGGAGG